>DASRGT010000010.1:0-9448 GCA_035650895.1 Vicinamibacterales bacterium | reverse complement strand
CTTTCCGGTGCTCGACACGCGCACCGGGTTTCCGCTGTCGAACACCGACGCCGAACGCAACTTCGTGGGCGGCAGGAACGCGGCCGGCCGGTTCCCCGCGTTCCTGTCGATCGATACGCAGATCACCAAGCGCCTCGTCGTCTTCGGCCACCGCGCGACGATTGGCCTCAAGGTGTTCAACCTGACGAACCACTTCAACCCGCGCGATTACCAGGGGAATCTCGCCAGCGCGGCGTTCGGCGGCTTCGACAACAGCGTCGGCCGGACGTTTCGCGGCAAGTGGGTGTTCGAGTTCTAGCGCACGCTAGGGAAGAGCCGGCGGCACGCGTCGGCGGGTCGCCTGTTCGAACGCGTAGGCGATCGCGATCAGCCTCGGCTCGCTGCACGCCCCGCCGGTGAACCCGACGCCAAAAGGCGCCGGCTTCGCGGCGAACGCGTCGGGAAACGGCGGCGTCGGCGCATTCGGCACCAGCGCGAACGGCACGACGATGATCGGATAGCCGGCGCGCGCGGCCAGCCCGGCGCCCGCGCCGCCGGGCGTGAGGATCGCGTCGAGGCGATGCGCGTTCAGGACGCCGTCGATCCCCTGCGCGCGGCTCAAGCGCCAGTCCTTCTGGTGGTCGGCGTCGTTGCGCGCGCGGTCGGCCTCGACGTCCATCTCGTCGGAGATGTCGAGCCGGGACTGGCCGAAGCGGATCGCGCCGGCCTTCGAGTGCTCGAGGTTCCAGTAGCGCAGCGCGGTCAGCGACTTGACCGGCGCCGACGGTCCCAGCGTCGCGAGCCACGCGTTGAAGTCGCGCTTCATGCCGTACTTGAAATTGACCGAGCAGCCCGCGTCCCTCCCCTTGGCCTGGCTCGCGCCGGCGCAGTAGTCCCACGCGACGAAGTTGTCGTTGGCGTCCCTCGCGACGAAGCTCGGCACGTCGGCCGGGTCGACGACGACGGCGCCCTGCTGCTTCAGCACGGCGATCGCGTCGGCCATCG
Organism: Vicinamibacterales bacterium; assembly: GCA_035650895.1. Classification (GTDB taxonomy): domain Bacteria; phylum Acidobacteriota; class Vicinamibacteria; order Vicinamibacterales; family CAVVIG01; genus Gp6-AA45. The sequence continues at coordinate 8,464 of DASRGT010000010.1, read as the reverse complement.
CTTTGGCCTGTTCGGCCCGAAGCCCGCCGCGCGGCTGCGACTCGCCCGGCACCGTGATCGCGTCGTAATAGAAGGCGCGCGGGACGCCGATGCGCGCGCCGTTCAACGCGCGGGCGTCGAGAAACCTGGTGTAGTCGCGGTTGGGCGGCGGCGCGCACGTCCGCGTCGCGTCGTCGTGCGGATCGGGCGACGGGCTCTCGAGCGCGCCGAGCATGATCGCGGCGTCGGCGACGGTGCGCGTCATCGGCCCCGCGGTGTCGTGATCCGCGGTGATCGGAATCACGCCGTAGCGGCTGATGCGGCCGATCGTCGGACGGATGCCGACCAGCATGTTCGCATTCGACGGGCTGATGACCGATCCGCCGGTGTCGGTGCCGACGTTCGCCGCCCAGAAGCTCGCGGCGGTGCCGATGCCCGAGCTCGATCCGCCGGTCTGGAGCGCCGGGCGGCCGTCGAAGGTCGCGTCGCGCGGATCCGGGCGCGGGTCGTACGGGTTGTAGCCGAATCCGCCCACGGCGTTGTAGTTGCCCGGCATCGGCGTCGGATCGCCCGCGACCCAGTTGGCGAGCTCCGTCAACCCGGTCTTCGCGATGATGATCGCGCCGGCATCGCGGAGGTTCCGCGTCAGCGTCGCCTCGTACGGCGGTACGTATCCCGCGAAGGCGAGCGCGCCGCCCGTCGTCGGCATGTCCGTCGTGTGGATGTTGTCCTTCAAGGCGACGGGGATCCCGTGGAGCGGCCCGCGGATGCGTCCGGCGGCGCGCTCGCGATCCAGCTGTCTTGCTTCGTCGAGCGCGTGCGCGTTGATCGCGAGCGCCGCATGCAGCCGATGTTCGTAGGTCGCGAGCCGCACCAGGTACGCGTCGACGAGGGCTTCGGACGTCACCCGGTGGTCGGCGAGCGCCCGCTGCACGTCGGCGAGGCTCGCGTCGGCGACGGAGAAGCGGTCGGCGGCTGGCGCGGCGGCGGTGTGCTGCGGCGCGCGGCTGCCGAGCGACATGGCGGCGACGAGCGCCAGCGCGATTGCGAATCGAGTCATCCCTGCCTCGGCTTCTTCATCTTGACGAGCACCGTGTACTCCGGATCGACCAGCTGCACGATCGGCGCGCGGGCGAGCTGCGAGACGCATTGGTACGCGTCCAGTTCGGTCATCCCGCTGCGCTCGCGCAGCCATGCGACCATCGCCTTGAACGCGACGCGCGCCGCATCTTCGAGCGGGCGGCCGGCGCCGACGAACATCACCTCGTCCGCGTTCTCGATGCGCGGCACCGGCGTAGCGCGACCTTTGATCAACTCGACGAACACGTCGACGTGCATAGCGCCTTCGACCGCGGCGCCCATGATCTCGCCCTCGCCCATCGCGTAATGGCCGTCGCCGAACGAGAGCAGCGCGCCGGCCACGTTGACGCCGAGGAACACCGTGTTGCCGGCGCGCACTTCGGGACAATCCATGTTGCCGCCGAACGGGCCGGGCACGATCGTGCTGCGAACCTCGCCGGCCGCCGGCGCGACGCCGATGCAGCCGAGAAACGGCGCCAGCGGGACTTCCCAGGCGTGCCGACGATCGGCTGACGTCGTGCGCGCGACGCTCCGGCCCGCGTCGAGGTCGTATCGCCACGTCGTCTCCGGCAGTTCGGCGCCGAGCATCGCCGTGCGATCGGTGCCGACCAGCGCGCCGAATCCCGGCGCGAACGACGACACCGCGTAGTCGCGCGCCGGCTCGAGCGCCAGGAGGTGCACGGCAACCGTGTCGCCCGGTTCCGCGCCGTCGATGTGGAACGGACCCGTCTGCGGGTTGTCGTGGCCTGGCGGCATCACCTTCGACGGCAGGTCGGCCGCCGTCTTCACCATGCCGTCGAAACAGTCTTCGGTCCAGGTGACGATGCGCGTGTCCGGCTTGATGCGGTGCTTCGGCGCGGCGCCGCCGAAGGTGTACACGAGATCGCGGTGCTCGGGCGTCCAGCGCAGCGTCGGCGCGTTTCGCGGCACGTCGCGAAGACGGGACGTCTGGCCCGCGGCGGCCGCGGCGAGCGGCAGTTGGAGAAATGTCCGGCGCTGCATCGTGCCCGCGTTATCTGGGCACGGCGCACGCGAAGCTCGCGGCGTCGTTCATGTCGCCGCTGCCTTTGTACATCGCCACCTGCGGGTACGGGCACAGCGGCCGCTGGAACGCGATGCCCTTCTTCGCATCGCCGTCGACGTGCTTCGTCGCCAGAATCTGCGTCGGTGCCGCGCCGCGTTCGACCCACGCCTGCAGCGCGCGCAGGCTCTCGTCGGTGAAGTCGGTCGGCCCGGGTCCGCCCGTGCAGTGATACAGGCCGGGCACGAGGAACGCGCGGAAGAACGCCTGCGTCCGATCGAGCCCGCCGCTCGCCTTGACGACGGTGTCGTAGTAGTTGATGCCGTTCTGCGCGGGGATCAGCGGGTCGGCGGCGCCGTGGTAGTAAATCAGCTTGTGACCGAGGCGGCTGAAGTCGTCGAGCTTCGGATCGGTCGCGTTGGTGATCGGCCCGAGCTCCCGATCCGCGCGCGCGAGATCGCGATCGAAGTCGAACGTCCGGAACGCCCAGTCCGGCTTGTGGAACAGCGCGTAGCTCCAGAAATCGTTGGAGCTGACGCCCGAGGTCGTCGTGCGGTTGATGACGACGCCGCTGGCCCATCCCATCTCGCCGCCGGGATACATGCCCGCGTACACCGGCTTGTGCGTGCGCGGATTGACCGGGCCGCTGTAAATCTTCTTGATCGCGTCGACCTGCGCCGCCGTGAGGCAGTTCGCCGCGTCCGCGCCGCGGCACTGCAGCACTTCGGGATCGAAGCGGCAGCGCATCGGATCGCTCACGAGCCCGTCCTTCGCGCCGTCGAGCGCATCGCATTTGGCCAGCACCGCGTCCTGCACGAGCTGCAGCTTTTCTTTCGGCAGGTTCGTGTCGGGCGAGCTGGTGACGACGCCGTTCCAGACTTCGCTCGCCATCTGGTGCGTCCAGAAATTCGCGGCATCCCCGGCGAGGATGCCGTCGAAGTCGGCCGGATAGCGCTGCGCCTCCATCAGCCCCTGCTTGCCGCCCGTCGAGCAGCCCGTGTAGTACGCGTACTGCGCCGGCTGCGTGTAGAACGCGGCGACGAGCGCTTTCGCGCCAACCGTCGTCAGGTGCAGGCCGCGGTAGCTGTAGTCGATCAGCCGCTCGCGATCTTCGAGCCACGCCGGCGGTTCGCCGGCGGTGTGGCCGGTGTCGGTGCCGGCGGTCGCGAAGCCGTGACGCAGCGCGGTCGCCATCGCCGGATACCCGATCGTGCCGGCCAGCCCGCCGTTGCCGACGACCTGGAGCCGGCCGTTCCAGCCCGATTCGGGAAGCCACACTTCGAACCGGATCGCCGACGCGGGCGTCGGTTTCAGCACGCCCTGCACGCGACAGAACGGCGGCAGGCCGTCGATCGCGCGCGCGTTGCCGCGCGCGCCGGCGGGTGGCGTGAACGCGCCGGTCGTGACCGAGGTCGCCGATGCGATCGTCGCGTCCGCGCCGAGCGACGCCTGTGCGAGGCTGTCGCAGGTGGCGGCGGCCGCGGGGGCGGCCGCAACGAGGGTCACACCGAGCGTCGCGAGTGCGAGGCGTCTCAGAAGCGTCGTCATGAGACGCCTAAAATACACGAAACCGGTCGAGCCTCGGCCAGCGGTTGGAGGCACCCGGATCTCCGCCGGGCACAGCGCTTGCTCGGTCTGCACGTGGAGGAGCCCCCGCGTGACGTCCGAGACGCTGATCAGCTTTCTTCAGACGCAGCGCTGGTTTGGCGGAAAGGCGCGTCCGGTCGCGGACGTCCGGATCCTGGACGAAGGTCCCCTCGTCGACGGCCGCGCCTGGCTGGCGATTGTCGAGACGCGCTTCCGCGACGGCGGCGCCGAGCGCTATTTCGTGCCGCTCGCCGAAACGCGCGACGCCGCCATCCTCGTCGACGCGGTGGCGGACGACGAGGCGTGTCGGACGCTCGTGGACGTGCTCGAGAGCGGCGCCGCGATCCATCTGGCGCGAGGACGTCTGCGCGCGAGCGTCGGCACGTCGCTGCCGGCGGGCCTGCCGAAAGCCGCCACGCTGCCCGTGCGCCGCGCGGCAGCCGACCAGAGCAACACCTCCGTGCTGTTCGGCGACGAGCTGATCATGAAGGTGTTCCGACGCGTCGAGCGCGGCATCAACCCGGAGGTGGAGATCAGCCGCTTTCTGACGGCGCGCGGCTTTACCCGCGTCCCCGCGCTCGTTGCCGACGCGGAGTACGAGTCGGACGCCCCGGCCGCGGACGGGACCGGCGGATCGAGCTCCGTGCTGATGCTGCAGCAGTTCGTGCCGAACCACGGCACCGCGTGGCAGGCGATGCTCGCGGACGGCAGCGACGCGTCGCTCGCCCTCGCCGACATCCTCGGCCGCCGCACGGGCGAGCTGCACGAGGCGCTCGCGTCGGACACGATCGATCCGGCGTTCGCGCCCGAACGCCTGTCGTCGGACGACCTCGATGCGGTCGCCGTCGGCATGCGGACCTTCGGCGCGCGTCAGCTCGATCTCCTGCGCCGCGCGACCGTCGCGGACGCGACGCGCGCGGTCGCGCATCGGGTGCTCGAGCGTCAAGACGCGCTGCTCGGGCGCTTCGACCGCATGCGCCGCGTCGCGCAGCCGGGCAGCCGCATCCGCTGCCATGGCGACTATCACCTCGGGCAGACGCTCGTCACCGACGGCGACGTGTGCATCCTCGATTTCGAGGGCGAACCGGCGCGATCGCTCGCGGAACGCCGCGCGAAGTCGTCGCCGCTGCGCGACGTCGCGGGCATGCTTCGGTCCTTCAGCTATGCGGCCGAAGCGTCCGGCCGCGGCGAGACGTGGGAACAGGCGGTCGGCGCCGCTTTCCTCAGCGGCTACCGCGCGGCCACGGCGCACGCCGACTTTCTGCCGGAGACGGCCGAGAGCTTCGCCGTCATGCTCGACGCGTTCGTCCTGGACAAGACGCTCTACGAGCTTGGATACGAATTGAACAACCGCCCCGACTGGGTGCACCTGCCGCTGACGGCGCTGGCGCGCGTCCGCACGCCGGTTTAGAATCCTCCCAGCTGAGGAGGATGTATGAAGGCAATCGCGCTCGGATTGACCACGGTGCTGGTGCTCGCCTCGGGATCGTTCGGACCGGCCAGGGCGGCATCGGATGCGCCGCTCCTCGTTCCCGGGTATCCGGCCGCGAAGGACATCGCCGGTGCGAAGGAGCTGCCGGATCCGAAAACCGACTACAAGGTGGTCTTCGCTGACGGGCAGGAGGCGAAGAGCAAGAGCGACGTCAACCCGATGCTGCCGACGATTGCCACGTACCTGAACACGCTGGGCCGCTACGGCGTTCCCGCCGATCACCGCCACCTCGTGATCATGTTCCATCAGCGCAATCCCGACATGGACATCGTCATGTCCAACGAGGCGTACAAGGCGCGCTACGGGGTCGACAACCCGAACATCGCCATCATCCATGCGCTGAAGCAGGCGGGCGTCGACATCCGCGCCTGCGGACAGGGCGTCATCGGCCGCAAGATCGATCTGAAGGACGTCAATCCCGACATCACGGTCGACCTGTGGGCGATGACGACGCTCGTCAACCTGCAGCTGAAGGGGTACGTGCGCGTCGGGTAAGGCGGACACGACATGAAAGCGTTGACCGTCGCGGCGATGCTGGCCGTCGGCATCGCCGCCGTCCAGAGCACCGAAAGCGAGCGGCATTTGGCCGCCGCGAAAGCCGCGGCCGGCACGGACTTCGCCGGCGTGTACAACCGCATCTGCAGCGAAGCGGTGCCGAAGGCGCCGGCCGAGCCTCGCGCCGCGCGCGGCAGCACGCCGCGGCCGCCCGGACCGCCGCCGCGCGACACGTGGCACGCCGAGCCGGTGCAGGTCTTCGATCAGCTGTACTTCCTCGGCCAGACCGAGTACTCGGTGTGGGCGCTGAAGACGTCCGAGGGGATCATCCTGATCGACGCGATTTTCGACTACTCGGTCGACGACGAGGTGGCGGGCGGCCTGCGGAAGCTGGGCCTCGATCCGGCGCAGGTGAAGTACGTGATCGTCAGCCACGGTCACGGCGACCATTCGGGCGGCGCACGGTACCTGCAGGATCGATTCAACGCGCACGTGATCCTCACGGCCGCCGACTGGGACCTGCTGGACAAATCGAGCGGGACCAAGCCGAAGCGGGACCTGGTGGCCACCGACGGCCAGAAGCTGACGCTCGGCGACACGACGGTCACGATGTACACCACGCCGGGTCACACGCTCGGGACGCTCTCGACGATCTTCCCGGTGACCGATCGCGGCGTCCGCCACGTCGTCGCGACGTGGGGCGGCACGGCGTTCAACTGGATGGTCAACTCCGCGCCTTACTTCACGCCGGAGCGTCCCGAAGCCTTCTGGTTCCGGACGTACAGCGACTCGGCGCGACGGTTCAAGACGATCGCCGCCGCCGCCGGCGCCGACGTGCTCGTCTCGAACCACACGATCTTCGATGGTTCCAAGACGAAGCTGCCGGCGGTTGCGTCGCGCAAGCCAGGCGATCCCAATCCGTTCGTGATCGGCGTCGAGGGCGTCCAGCGCTATCTGACGGTCGTCGACGAGTGCGCGCAGGCGGGCCTCACGCGCGCGAAGTAGCTGTCGACGCCAGTCAACAACGTATCAACCGAATGCAGATCGTGCACGGACCGATTCCTACGCCTGGGAGCGGGCCGCGTAAGTTTCGCTTTACGGTCGAGTCTCATCTCGCGCGACGCGCGCGCGGCCTCGTGCGTCGTCGGCGAGTTTGCGCCCGAATGCGCTGAGCCCGCCGCCGGGACAGCTCCTTGCCTGCCGCCAGCCGCATCCAAAGGAGGCGCAGGTGAAACACACACGATCGCTTCGATCGCGCTGGCCGTCGGTCGCCCTCGTCCTCGCGTGCACGTGCGCGTGGGCGGCGGAGGCGCGGCTCGCGTCGCAGATACGCGCGCAGGACCCCGGGGTGCGGGCGGGAGCCGCGGCGGCCGGCGCGCCGCTCGACGGCCTCTCGGCGGGGCAGCGCGAGTACTTCACGCGCGGCCAGGAAGACTTCGCCGAAGCCGAGGGCCTTGCCGACGGCCTCGGTCCCCGCATGAACCTCGATAGCTGCGGCGGCTGCCACTCGCAGCCGGCGATCGGCGGATCGAGTCCGGCGGTCAACCCGCAGTTCGCGTTCGCGACGTTGAACGGCGGACGCGACAGCGTCCCGCCGTTCATCACGGCCGACGGACCGGTGCGCGAGGCGCGGTTCGTCAGGAACGCCGACGGGACCGCCGACGGCGGCGTGCACGCGCTGTTCACGCTGACGGGGCGGCTGGGCGATACGGCGTGCACGGCGACACAGCCGGATTTCGCGGCGGCGATGGCCAGCCACAACGTGATCTTCCGCATCCCGACGCCGACGTTCGGGACGGGGCTGATCGAGCAGATCCCGGATGCGGCGCTCCTCGCGAACCAGGCGAGCCAGGCATCGCTGAAGCATGCGCTGGGCATCCGCGGGCGCCCGAACTTCCACGTAGCCGGCCGGGCGATCACGGGGCAGACCAACAACAACGGCAACGACGGCACGATCGCGCGGTTCGGCTGGAAGGCGCAGAACAAGTCGCTGCTGCTGTTCTCGGGAGAGGCCTACAACGTCGAAATGGGGATCTCGAACGAGCTGTTTCCCACCGAGCGTGACGAGACCTCCACGTGTCAGTACGGCACGCGCCCGAACAGCATCAGCAACTCGGAGGCGACGTCGGCCGTCGACGCGATGAGCTCGATCGAGCTGTTCTCGCACTTCATGCGGCTGCTGGCGCCGCCGACGCCGTCGACGACGATGCCGGGCGGCGCGGTGTCGATCACGAACGGCAAGCGGCTGTTTGCGAGCGTCGGCTGCGCGTTCTGCCACACGCCGCGCTTCACCACCGGCCCGGCGGCGATTGCGGCGCTCGCGAACCGCACCGTGGATCTCTACTCGGATCTGCTGATCCACGACATGGGGGTCGGGCTCGCGGACGGCATCAGCCAGGGGGAGGCGGGGCCGCGCGAGTTCCGGACGGCGCCGCTGTGGGGGCTCGGGCAGCGGATCTTCTTCCTGCACGACGGACGGACGTCGAATCTGCTGTCCGCGATCCGCGCGCATGCGAGCAGCGGGTCGGAAGCGAACGGCGTCGTCAGCAACTTCGGGGCGCTGAGCGAGGGGCAGAAGCAGGATCTGCTCAACTTCCTGCGGAGTCTCTAACTCGGGATGTCACCTTACTCGTTGGCACCCTTCAACCACCGCCCTGCCCACGTCGAACACGCGCGAGCGTGCCCGGCAGGAATTCACACCGGGCTTGACCAGCGCCCGATGAGGTCCGACCGCCGCGTCGAATGACGGACGGACAAACGGATAGGGCGTGACCGGCAAACAAGAGAAAATCGTTGGCGTCTGGTGGACT
>DASRGT010000009.1:0-40986 GCA_035650895.1 Vicinamibacterales bacterium | reverse complement strand
GCGGCTGATGCACGTCGTGGCGGTGACGTGCCTCTTCGCGCTCGCGCTGGTGACGCCGCTCGGGCCCATCTACATCGCCGGCGTCGGCATCGTCGCCGCGCTGCTGGTGTACGAGCAGTCGCTGGTGTCGGCGAGCGATCTCTCGCAGGTGAAGCGCGCGTTCGACCTGAACGGCTACGTCGGCATCCTGTACCTCATCGTGCTTGCCTGCGCGCTGTATGCGCGATGACGCCGCCGATGTCTCGAAGGCGCCGGCTCGCATCTCGGGGATGTTCGATGCGATTGCGGGCCGGTACGATTTCCTCAACCACGTCCTGAGCGCGGGCGTCGATCGGCGGTGGCGGCGCCGCGCGATTGCGTCGCTGCGGCTGACCGGCCGCGAGCGTGTGCTCGATCTGTGCACCGGCACCGCAGACCTGGCGATCGACGCGATGCGCGCGCATCCCCAGGCCGCGCGCGTGATCGGCGTCGACTTCGCGGCGGCGATGCTGGCGCTCGGCCGCCGGAAAGTGTCGGCCGAGCGACTGGCCGCCGCGATCGCGCTCGTGCGCGGCGACGCCATGCGCATTCCGCTCGGGGACGCGTCGGTGGACGCGGTCACGATCGCGTTCGGCATCCGCAACGTGGCCGACGTAGCCGCGGCCTGCCGCGAGATGCAGCGCGTCTTGAGGCCCGGCGGCCGTCTCGCGATCCTGGAATTCTCGGTGCCGACGATGCCGGTGTTCCGCGAGTGCTACATGTGGTACGTGCGTCACGTGCTGCCGCGGATCGGCCGCGCGATCTCGCGGCACGACGAGGCGTACACATATCTGCAGGCGTCGATCGAAGCGTTCCTCACCCCGGCCGAGTTCGTGACAATTCTTCGACAAGCCGGATTTGTGGACGTTCGCGCCGTCCAGCTGATGCTCGGTTCCGTCTTTCTTTATGAGGCTCGCCGCAGACCGGCTGATATACTCGTTCTAAGTCCCTGATGTACTTCGATTTTGAGGATTACCACCCCGACATACAGCCCGTCGGGCGGGCCCTGACGCGGCTGGAAGTGGTCCTGCTGTCGATCATCTTCCACCTGCTCATGGTCATCGGAATCCTCGTCGCGCCGAAGTACATGCCCGCGCTGCTGGTCCCGGCTGAGGTCGCGCAGAAGCCGCTGCTCGTGCAGCCGGAGGACCGGACGCAATTCGTCTTCGTCCAGCCGCGTCTCGAACGACCGGTCCCGCGCGCGCCGCAGCGCGCCGAGCCGTCGGACCGCGATCGCCTTGCCGCGACGCCGTTCACCCCGCCGCAGCCGCCGCAGAATCCGCTTCCGTACAACCGCGGGAACACCACGGAGCGCGTCGACACGCCGGCGCAGCGGCCCGAGGTGGCGCGCGGCCAGGGGCCGCAGCCCGAGCCGCAGCAGATGGCGCGCAACTCCGGACAGCCGTCGGCGCAGCCGGACAGCACGTCGCCGAAGCTGTCGGAATCGGCGTCCGGGCTGCAGATGCCGTCGGCGCGCGCGAACGCGAATCCCGGCGCGGGCGCCGGCGGCCGGTCGGCGACGCCGGGCGGTTCGCTCGGCGACGCGCTGCGCAACCTGCAGCGGTACGTGCAGAACGAGCAGTTCGACAACGCCGGCGGCGGAGGGCAGTTCGGCCCCGAGATTCAGTTCGACACGAAGGGCGTCGAGTTCGGCCCGTGGATTCGGCGCTTCATCGCGCAGGTGAAACGCAACTGGTTCATCCCGTACGCCGCGATGTCGATGAAGGGGCACGTCGTCATCACGTTCAACATCCACAAGGACGGATCGATCACCGATCTGTCGGTCGTCGGCCCCTCGGGCGTCGACGCGTTCAACAACGCGGCGTTCGGCGCGCTGTCGGCGTCGAATCCGACGCAGCCGCTGCCGCCCGAATATCCCTCCGACAAGGCGTTCTTCACCGTCACGTTCTACTACAACGAAACGCCGCCGCGGTGACCCGAACGCAGCAGCTCGGGCTCGTGATCCTCGCGACGCTGTTCGTCGTGTACGCGCTCGTTCGGATCTGGTGACGCCGTCGCTCCTCGCCGTGCTCGGTCCCACCGCGACGGGGAAGAGCGCGCTCGGCCTGGCGCTCGCCGAGCGGTACGGCGGCGAGATCGTCAACTGCGACTCGACCGCGGTGTACCGCGGCTTCGACATCGGCACCGACAAAGTGATGCCGGCGGATCGGCGCGGCATTCCGCATCACCTGATCGACATCGTCGATCCGACGGCGGAGTACACGGCCGCGCAGTTCGCGCGCGACGCCGCGGCGGCGGTCCGCGACATCCACGCGCGCGGCCGGATGCCGATCGTGGTCGGCGGCACCGGCTTCTACTTCCGCGCGCTGACGCGCGGTTTGTTTCCCGGTCCGGCGGCCGATTCTGCATTGCGCGCGCGGCTCGCCGCGGTGGCGCAGCGCCGAGACGTCACGTTCCTGCACCGCATGCTGAAGCGGGTCGACGCGGCATCGGCGCGGCGGATTCAGCCGCGCGACCTGAAGCGAATCGTCCGCGCGCTGGAGGTGTACTGCCTCACGGGCCGGCCGCTGACCGAGCACTTCGCCGACACGACGGCGCCGCTGCCCGGCGTGCCCGTGATTGCGGTGGCGCTGCGGCTGCCCGCGGACCGGATTGCCGAGCGCGTCGCCCGCCGCGTCGACGAACAGTTCGCGCGCGGCCTGCTGGACGAAGTGCGCGCGCTCCTCGCGCGCGGGGTTCCGGAAACGGCGCGTCCTTTCGGCGGGCTCGTGTACCGTCAGGTGCTCGAGCATCTGCACGGCGTGCGCGGCGAAGCGGAGACGCGCGCGCTCATCGCGCAGGAGAACCGGCGGTACGCGCGGCGGCAGTTGATCTGGTTCCGCAAAGAGCCTACGCTAACGTGGTTCGACGGTCCTGGCGACGCTGCGTCCACCATCGCCGCCGTCACCCGCTTCATCGATGAGCGCCTCGCCTAGGTCTCCCTTCACCCGCGCGATCGTCATCGTCATGGACAGCGTCGGCGTCGGGGAGCTGCCCGACGCCGCGGTGTACGGGGACGAGGGCAGCAACACGGTCGGCAACATCGCGAAACAGGTTCCGCTGCGGGTGCCGACGTTGCGGGCGCTCGGCTTGGACAAGCTCGTGGATTTGGGGACGGAGTGGGGACGGAGTGGGGACGGAGTCGACTCCGTCCCCACTCCGTCCCCAAATGGGGCATTTGGCCGAATGGCGGAGGCCTCCGCCGGCAAGGACTCCGTCACCGGACACTGGGAGCTGATGGGCATCGTCCTCGACAAGGCGTTCCCCACGTTTCCGAACGGCTTTTCCCAGGACGTGATCGAGCGCTTCGCGCGCGAAACCGGCCGCGGCGTCCTCGGCAACAAAGCCGCCTCGGGCACCGCGATCATCGACGAACTCGGCCCCGAGCACCTGCGCACCGGCAAGCTGATCGTCTACACCTCCGCCGACAGCGTGTTTCAGATTGCCGCGCACGAGCAAACCGTCCCGCTCCCAGAGCTGTATCGCGCCTGCGAGATCGCCTATCGCATCGTCGGCGAAGGACTCGGCGTCGGACGCGTCATCGCCCGGCCGTTCGTCGGCGCGCCGGGCCGTTTCACGCGCACCACGAACCGACGCGACTACGCCCTGCCGCCCTACGGCGAAACGCTGCTGGATCGCGCGAAAGCCGCCGGCCTGGCGGTGATCGCCATCGGCAAAATCGAGGATCTCTTCGCCGGCCGCGGCATCACCAGGGCGACGCACACCCGCAGCGACGACGACGGCATGGACGAAGTCGATCGCGAGATGGCGCAGGTCGATCGCGGCCTGATCTTCGCGAACCTCGTCGACTTCGACACGCAGTACGGCCACCGCAACGACGTGGCGGGCTACGCCCGCAACCTCGAGCGGTTCGACGCGCGCCTCGCGTCGCTGCTTCCGCGGCTGCGCGAACGCGATCTGCTGATCGTGACCGCCGACCACGGCAACGATCCGACCACGCCGAGCACCGATCACGCGCGCGAATACGTCCCGCTGTTCGCGTTCGGTCCGCGCGTGCGCCGGAACGTCGACCTCGGCACGCGCCGCACCTTCGCCGACGTCGGGCAGACGCTCGCCGAGGTGTTCGGCCTCGGATCGCTCGCGCATGGCGTAAGCTTCCTCGAGCAGCTGTGACCCTTCGTCAGCAACTCGAGCAGCGCGAACGCGAGATCCTCGCGGCGCAGGCGGCCAAGAGCGCCGACTCGCGCGGACGCCTCCGCGTCGAGCCGGAAGACGACGTCCGTCCGGCGTTTCAGCGCGATCGCGATCGCATCATCCACAGCAAGGCGTTCCGCCGGCTCAAGCACAAGACGCAGGTCTTCTTCGCGCCCACCGGCGACCACTACCGGACGCGGCTCACCCACACGCTCGAGGTGTCGCAGATCGCGCGCACGATCGCGAAGGTGCTGCGGCTCCACGAGGAGCTGACCGAAGCGATCGCCCTCGGCCACGATCTGGGGCACACGCCGTTCGGCCACGCCGGCGAGCGGGTGATCGATCGCCTGATGCCCGGCGGCTTCAACCACTACGAACAGAGCCTTCGCATCGTCGACGTGCTCGAGAACGACGGCCACGGGCTGAACCTGACGTGGGAGGTCCGCGACGGCATCGCGAAGCACTCGAAGGGGAAATCGGGCGCGCCGGTCGGCATGGCCCCCAACCTGCGCGCCAGCACGATCGAAGGTCAGATCATGCGCGTCGCCGATCTGATCGGCTACGTCAACCACGACATCGACGATGCGACGCGCGCGGGGCTGCTGCACGCGGCCGACCTGCCGCGCGAGCACGTCGAGGTGCTCGGCAAGAGCGCGTCGGCGCGCATCGGCACGCTCGTGCGCGATGTCGTCACCGAAACGCTCGCCGGCGGGTTGACCGAGATTCGCATGACCGACCGCGTGCTGCAGGCGATCCTCGGGCTGCGGGCGTTTCTCTTCGAGACGGTCTACGAGAACAGCGTCGCGACGACCGAGTTCAAGAAAGCGTCCGGCATCCTCACGGGGCTGTGGGAAAAGGTCCGCGAGTGCCCCGACGAATTCCTCGACGCGAAGACGGTCGAAGCGGAAGGCCTCGACGCCGCGACGCGCGACTTCATCGCGGGGATGACCGATCGGTACGCCGTCCGGCTCTACGAGCGGCTCTTCATCCCCAAGCCGTGGGCCATCGACTAGCGCCCGGTCAGCGCCGTACCGAACAGCCGCTCGATCTTCTCGCGGGTCTTCGGATGCGTGATCGACCACCACGCGAGGTGTGACAGCAGCTGCGTCGCCTGCGGCGCCAGCGCCAGCACCTGCACTTTCGGCGGCGACAGCGACACCTGTTCCGCAATCGTGTGGTACCACGGAAACCGCTTCAGCTGATCGTCGGGCGGGATCGGGTGTCCGTTCGCGTCGTGATCGACCTTGCCCGGAAACGGCGGGACGCGCGCCCGCACGTCCTCGGGCAGGAGCCGACGCCACGCTTCGTTCGGAAAGTTGTACACGATCGCGATCTTCAGCCCGGCGTAACCCTGCACGTTGAAGATCTGGTTGTCGAGAACCTGCCAGTCGTCGCCGCAGCAGACGGTCGGCTCCTGCCGCTCGACGCACTCGTTGAACTGGCGCTGCATCTCGTGCCAGTAGTGCGCCGGGAACACCTGGCACAGGCCGTGATCCTCCTTGGCGTCCTGCGAGGTGCCGATGCCGCAGATGTCCTGCAGATCGTCGCTCACCTGGAAGTGCTCGTCGGCGTTGACGAAGACGATGACGCGTTTGACCTGGCGGGCGAGCAGCGCGAGCAGGCCGAGGTTGTCGATTGCGCCGCCGTCGGCGTGCGGAACGCCGCGGAGCGTGCCGCTGACGGCGCCGTGGCGGATCGACCACGTCGGCAGGTGCGCGAAGTACGACGCGGCGTACTCGGTCGAGAGCGCGTTGATCGCCTGCGGACCCGGCAGATCCGCGAGGAGAAATTCCGGCGCGGCGCCGCTGCTGCCCAGCACGTCGGCGAGGCTGAACGGCCGCGCCGCATCGCGCGTCGTCGCGCGCACGTAGCCGCGGACCGGACCGTTGCCGAGCATCGCCGTCGGCGAGTGGGTCCCGTAGCCCGCGGACCAGACGTAGGTGCCGCCGATTGCCGGTCCGATCTGCTGGCGCGTGCCGCAGTACAGCGGCGTGTACTCCACCGGCACCGGCGACTGCCTGAACCCCGGGATGCGATGCAGCGCGGCGGCGTTCGCGATGATGAACGGCCGATCGGTCCGCGTCGGGATGGCGAACCCTTCGGGGAACGGCACGCCGGGATTCGCGTTGCGGATCTCGTCGCAGTCGTCGGCCCGCCAGGAGAAGTACCGGCTCTCGCCGCCGTCCATCTGGCCGGCGAGAAACGCCGAACTGAGCAGGCTGGCGAACGTCTGCTCGCGAACGAGATCGCCCGCGTGCGCGAGGTCGGCGATGTACTGGGCGGTGTCACGCGCGTCGATGCCCAGGGTCCTGCCGAGCAGCTTCGTCAGCGCGCCCTGCACGGTGTCGTTCTTCGTCACCACGCGCTGAAGGATTTCGAGCAGCACCTTGCCGCGGTCGAGCGCGGCGTTCGCGATGTTGCCGTTGAACGCCCCGTCGGGAATCGTGACGAGGCTCTGCCAGGTGATCTCCTGCGGCGCGCGCGCCGGCCCGAGAAACGTCTCGTCGTCGTGCTGCGAGAACACGTACGGGATCGCCGCCCACGTGCCGCCCGAAACGCTGGAGATGTATCCGAACCGATCGAGCCATCCGTTCGTGCGCAGGCCGCGCAGCTGTCCGACCGTCGCCGACGCGGCGCGCGTGCCGCCGCCCGAAAACGCGAGCCCGAGCCCGCGCTTCGCCTCGGGAATCCGATCCCACTCGGGAAACAGGCTGGCGCTCGGGCGGATGGTGCGCTCGCGCCAGTACTCGGGCGGGAACTCCCACACGCGCACGACGAGCTCCTGGCCCGCCGAGGTCGACGTGAGGCCGAGGATCCGTTTGACGAGGCCGCCCCAGTCGACGCCCATCTACTTCTTCACCAGATCGCCGATTTCGTAGTGCACGCCGAGCACCGTGAACAGGCTGATGGTGCGGAAGCTCGGGACGTCGGCGTCGGTCCGGATCTCGGCGTAGCCGCGCACGCTGCCCGCGATCGGAAACGCGAGGAACCCGTGCACTTTCCATCGCGGCCACGGGTGCGACGCGAACACCTCCGACCGGCCCGGCCCGACCTCGACCCGCGTCTCCTTGAACGATCCCTCCGGGATTCGCAGGCCCATGCCGACGGTCCACTGGTTCTTCGCGCTGTCGGCGCCTTCGAGCAGGATCGCGCCGGCCTGGCCGAACGCGTACCACTTGACCGGCGTCTGCGACGCCGCCTGGAGCGTCGCGATGTCGAACCGGACGCCGCTGATCGTCTCGAAACTGTGGGCGTCCTGGATGATCCTGGACAGCGCCGGCAGCGCATCGCTCCCGCTCTGGCGGAGGACGCACGGGAACTGCGGCTCGGCCGCCGCGCTCGTGCACAAGTCCTCTCCGCTGCGGACGGCGTAGATGGCGCGCGAGAACACCCACCACTGGCGTTCGCTGTGCGCGTGGCCGATCAGCCGATAGCCCATCTCGAAACCGGCCGTCATGTGGACGTGCGTGTTGACGTTCACGCCGTTCGCGTCGCTGCCGAGGCCGGCGGCTGCCCGGTCTTCCGCCGAGGCGAACTGGTCCATGCTCGCGCCGATGAACGCCGCCACCTCGAACGGGTTGTCGTCGTCGTCGTACGAGTAGAGGAGGTCGCTCGGCGCGCGCGGCTGGACGTACACGGCGTCGGACCACGGCGACCAGCCGCCGTTTGCGAAGTAGCGGACGTCGACGGTCTGCCCGGCGCGCAGCAACGTGTGCAGCGACGCCGTAAACGCGCTGCCCTCGACCGTCGGCGTCAGCGTCGTCGTCGCCGTGTCGGTGAGATCGATCCGGACGGCGACGAGGTTCGTCGACGTCGACGCCGGCAGCTGACCGGCGAGGACCCGATCTCCGTCGCGCGGGATACCGGTGATGCGCGGCGCCGCAAGATCGGCCTGCGCGGCGGCAGGAGCGACGGCGATTGCGAGGAGGAGGAGCGTGCAGGACAGAACGCGGCTGATCCGACAGCTCATGCGCGGATTGTAGCCGAGCGCCGTCGGCGGGGCCGCGCCGCTGCACGGGAAATCAGGGCGGAGATACGCGCGCGAGAAACGATTTCAGAATCGTCGCCGTGGGTCCGGGCTCTTCTTCCTGCGGCACGTGACCGCTCGCGGGCAGCGTCGACAGGACCGAGTCGGCGATCGCGTCGTGGAAGAACTGCGCGTCGCGGCAGGGGAACACGCGATCTCGTTCGCCCCAGACGATCTGCGTCGGCACGCGGACTCCTGCCAGCTCGCGCCGCAGATCGTCGAGCGTGCCGTACCGCAGCTGCTGCGCCGTGGACGCGAGCGCGCGCTCGGCGCCGGGCAGCCTCAGGTAGTATGCGTAGCGCCGCACGCGCTCGTCGGTGACGCGCGCCGCGATCGCGAAGCTGCGCTCGAGGACGTACCGCACGCGGAACTCGGGAGACGTGAACTGCGAGAGGAAACGGGTGACCGGGTTGCGCAGCATGGCGACGAAGTCGGGGTACCGCTGCGGGTACCCGGCCGGATCGATCAGCACGAGCCCGTCGATCCGGATCGGATTCGGGTCGCTCGCGTTGGCCACGACGGTTTCGATCGCGATGCCGCCGCCGAGCGAGTGACCGACGAGGACGACGCGGGTGAGGCCGGTGCGGTGGAGGAAGTCGCGGAGCAGCCGCGCCTGATCGTCCACCGCGTACCGCCCGTCGTCCGGCTTGTCGGAAAAGCCGGAGCCCTTCAGGTCCAGGCGCACCACCGGGAACGCCGACGCCAGCGCCAGGTGCACGTCGTTCCACGAGTCGAGCGACGCGCCGAATCCATGGACGAGCACGAGCGTCGGGCGATCCGTCGATCCGGCGCCGTCCCGCGTGTAGTTGATGCGAACGCCGTCGACGTCGACGTTCAGCGCCGGCGTCGGCAGGTCGCGGCGCGATGCGATGCGGTGCGGCCCGCACCCGACGACCGCCGCGATCGCGAGTGCGAGGACCGCGGATGGACCGACGCGGCGGGGCGGCACGACGACTCCGCCAGCCAGAAGCGTGCCGGGTGCCACACGCGGCGATTGTGTAGTATGCTGAATGGTTCCATGTTGTTGGATTTAAGCAAGATCCGGACGGCGCACGAGCACTACGAGAAGGTCTATCCGCCGGACGCCTTCGAATCGGATGGCGAATACCGGGTTCTCGAGCCGGTGACGCTGGCGTTCGACATCCACAAGGACGAGGAGCAGTTCCATCTCGTCGGCGGCGCCAAGACGACGCTCGAACTGCGATGCAGCCGCTGCCTGGAGCCGTTCCGCTGGCCGGTGGACTCGCACTTCGACCTGCGTTATCAGCCGCAGGCGCAGAACACCGGCGAGCCCGAGCGCGAGATCGCGGAAGACGACCTGACGACCGCGTTCTACCAGAACGAGGAGATCGACCTCGGACAGCTGCTGGACGAGCAGTTCTACCTGTCGCTGCCGATGAAGCCGCTCTGCGTCGAGGCGTGCAGAGGGCTGTGCCCCCAGTGCGGCACGAACCTGAACCGCGAGACGTGCGACTGCAAGCGTGACTGGGAAGACCCGCGGCTCGCCGTGCTGCGCGAACTGAAAACGAAGAACTGAGAACCGACATGCCCAATCCAAAACGACGACACTCCAAGACACGGACGGCCAAGCGGCGCACGCACGACGCGCTGAAGGCGGTGGGCCTCAGCGAGTGCCCGCATTGCCACGAGCCGAAACAGCCGCATCGCGTGTGCTCGAACTGCGGGTACTACCGCGGCCGCCAGGCGCGTGCCGTCAACGAGGAGTGAGGTTCAACTGATCTGGATCGCCGTTGACGCGATGGGCGGGGACTTCGGTCCGCGCCCCATCGTCGACGGCGCGCTGACGGCGGCGCGGCATTTCGATCTGGGTGTGACGCTGGTCGGGCAGCCCGACGCGCTCGCGTCCGAGGTCGCGCGTCATCCCGACGTGTCGCCGGCGCGCGTGCGGATCGTCCCGGCGGGCGACGCCGTTCGGATGAGCGACGATGCGCCGACGGCGGCGCTGCGGCGCAACCCGAACGCGTCGATTCGGGTCGCGGCGGGCCTGGTGGCGCGGCGCGAGGCGTCGGCGCTCTTCAGCGCCGGCCACACCGGCGCGACGGTGATGGCGGCGCACGCCGCGTTCGGCATGCTGCCGGGCGTGGATCGGCCGGCGCTCGCCGCGACGATCCCCACGCGCCGGCACCCGGCGGTCCTGCTCGACGTCGGCGCCAGCGTGGAATGCCGTCCCCAGCACCTGCTGCAGTTCGCCGTGATGGGCAGCGTGTATGCGCGCGTGCTGTTCGGGATCGAGGCGCCGCGGGTGGGGCTCCTGTCGATCGGGGAAGAGGCGACGAAAGGCAACGAGCTGACGCGCGAAGCGCACCGCCTGCTGAAGAGCGCGCCGCTGGCGTTCATCGGCAACGTCGAGGCGCGCGACGTCTACCGCGGGACCGCCGACGTGATCGTCGCCGACGGCTTCACCGGCAACATCGCGCTGAAGATCAGCGAAGGGCTCGTCGAGACGATGGAGACGCTGTTGGGCGAGGAGCTGTCGAGCACGGTGACGCTGCGGGTCGGTTCGCTGCTGACGCGGCGCGCGCTGCGGCGCTTCAAGCGCCGCGTCGATTACTCGGAGTACGGCGGCGCGCCGCTGCTCGGCGTGGCCGGCATCGCGATCGTCGGCCACGGCCGATCGAGCGCGAAGGCGGTCCGCAACGCGATCGCGATGGCGTACCGGTTCGCGGCGCAGCGCTTCGTCGAGCAGCTGTCGGCGGTGAGCTGCCAGCCGTGATCGCGTTCATCTTCCCGGGCCAGGGCGCGCAGAAAGTCGGCATGGGCCGGGCGCTCGCCGACGCGTTTCCGATCTGCCGCGCGACGTTCGACGAAGCCGATGCCGCGCTCGGCGAGCCGCTCAGCCGCATCATCTTCGACGGCCCGGAGGAACAGCTGACGCTGACCGAGAACACGCAGCCGGCGATCCTGGCCGTGAGCACCGCGGCGTGCCGGCTGCTGGCGTCGCGCGGCATCGCCCCCGCGTTCGTCGCCGGCCACAGCCTCGGCGAGTACTCGGCGAACGTCGCCGCCGGCACCTTCGCGTTCGCCGACGCGCTCCGCATCGTCCGGCGCCGCGGGCGCTACATGCAGGACGCGGTGCCGGTCGGCGACGGCGCGATGGCGGCGATTCTCGGCCTCGATGCCGAGAAGGTGGCGCAGGCGTGCGCGGAGGCGGCCGAGGGCGAAGTCGTCAGCGCGGCGAATCTGAACGGCGGCGGCCAGGTGGCGATTGCGGGCGCGACGATGGCGGTGAAGCGCGCGGGCGATCGCGCGAAAGCGCTCGGCGCCAAGCGCGTCATCCCGCTGTCGGTGAGCGCCCCGTTCCACTGCGCGCTGATGAAGCCGGCGCAGGATCGGCTCGAGCCGGAGCTGCGCGCGCTCGCCGTGCAGGACCCGCGCGTGCCGATCGTGGCCGACGTCGACGCCGAACCGAAGCGGACGGCGCAGGCGGCCGTCGAGGCGCTCGTCCGCCAGGTGTCGGCGCCGGTGCGCTGGGACCAGGTCGTGCAGCGTCTTGCGTCGGAAGGCGTCACAACGTATGTTGAGGTGGGTCCCGGCGCGGTGTTGAGCGGCCTCGTGCGCAAGATTCACCGCGGCGCGACCGTCATCAGCTTCGGCAGCCCCGACGATCTGGAGGCGGTCGACAAGACGCTCGCCTGATCCCCCATGTTTGCACTCGACGGCAAAGTGGCACTCGTGACCGGTGCGTCGCGCGGCATCGGGCGCGCGATCGCCGCGCGCCTCGCCGAGCAGGGCGCGATCGTCGTCGCCGCCGCGCGGGGCGACCACGCGCGCGCCTGCGTGGACGAGATCGCGGCGAAGGGGGGGCGCGCCGAGCTGCTCGACCTCGACGTGACCGACGCCGCGGCGGTCGAGAAGGCGCCCGGCGGCATCGTCGCGCGGCACGGACGGATCGACGTGATCGTGAGCAACGCCGGCGTGACGCGCGATCAGCTGCTGATGCGCATGAAGCGCGACGACTGGGACGCCGTCATCGCGACGAACCTGACGGCCACCTTCGCGCTGGCGCAGGCGGCGATGCGGCCGATGCTGAAGCAGCGCGGCGGCCGGATCATCGCCGTCAGCTCGGTCGTCGGACAGATGGGGAACGCCGGGCAGACGAACTACGCGGCGTCGAAGGCGGGGCTGATCGGGTTCGCCAAGGCGCTCGCGCGGGAAGTGGCGTCGCGCGGCATCACGGTGAACGTGATCGCGCCGGGGATGATCGAAACGGACATGACCCGCGCCATCGGCGCGGAGGCGCACGCCGATCTCGAGCGGCAGATCCCGCTCGGACGCCTCGGCACGGCGGACGACGTCGCCGCCGCGGCGTGCTTCCTTGCGTCGGATGAGGCGTCGTATATTACAGGGCACGTGCTCGCCGTCAACGGCGGGATGTACATGTAGAAGCCGAGGAGGATTTGTGGCCGTAGCCGACAAAGTGAAGAGCATCATCGTGGAGCAGCTCGGAGTCGACGAGGAGGAAGTGACGCCGGACGCCTCGTTTGTCGACGATCTGGGTGCCGACTCGCTCGACACCGTCGAGCTCGTCATGGCCTTCGAGGAGGAGTTCGGCATCGAGATTCCCGACGAGGACGCCGAGAAGATCACGCGGGTGAAGGAAGCGGTGGAGTACATCGAGTCGCACGCCAAATCCAAAAAGTAGCGTCATGACCAATCCCCGGCGGGTGGTGGTCACCGGCATCGGCCTGGTGTCACCGCTCGGCATCGGCACGGAATCGAACTGGGCGGCGCTCCTCGCCGGCACGTCCGGCATCGGACCGATTACGCACTTCGACGCCACGCAGTTCGCCGCCCGGATCGCGGGCGAGGTCCGCGGGTTCGATCCGCTGCAGTACGTCGACAAAAAGGATGTCAAGAAGATGGACATCTTCATCCAGTACGCGATCGCGGCGTCGCAGTTCGCGATGAACGACGCGGGGCTGACGATCACGCCCGATCTCGCGCCGAACGCGGGCGTCTCGATCGGATCGGGCATCGGCGGGTTCAGCACGATCGAGCGCGAGCACATCGCGATGCTGAACGGCGGCCCGCGCAAGATCTCGCCGTTCTTCATCCCGGCCGCCATCATCAACCTCGCGGCCGGCCAGCTGTCGATCCGCTTCGGCGCCAAGGGGCCGAACACGGCGACGTGCACGGCCTGCTCGGCGTCGGCGCACGCCATCGGCGACGCGTACGAGATCATCCGGCGCGACGCCGCCGACGTCATGATCGCCGGCGGTTCCGAGGCGGCCGTCACGCCGATGAGCGTCGGCGGGTTCGCGGCGCTGCGCGCCCTCTCCACGCGCAACGACGATCCGACGCGGGCCAGCCGCCCCTTCGACAAGGACCGCGACGGGTTCGTCGTCGGCGAGGGATCCGGCGTCCTCATCCTCGAAGAGCTCGAGTTCGCCCGGCGGCGCGGCGCCCGCGTGTACGCCGAGATCGTCGGGTACGGGATGGCCGCCGACGCGTTTCACATCACCGCGCCGTCCGACGACGGCGACGGCCCGCTGCGGACGATGCGCCGGGCGATGAAGAGCGCCGGCGTCGAACCGTCGCAGATCGACTACATCAACGCGCACGGCACGTCGACGCCGCACGGAGACAAGATCGAGACGCTCGCCATCCGGCGGACGTTCGGCGAGTGCGTGAAGCGGGTGGCGGTGTCGTCGACCAAGTCGATGACCGGCCACCTGCTCGGCGCCGCCGGCGGGCTCGAAGCCGGGATCACGGCGCTCGCGGTCTACCATCAGGTGGCACCGCCCACGATCAACCTCGACGACCCGGACGAGGAGTGCGATCTCGACTACGTGCCGCACACGGCGCGGAAGCTGGCGATCAACTACGCGCTGTCGAATTCCTTCGGGTTCGGCGGCACCAACGCCGCGCTGCTGTTCAAGCGGTTCGAACACTGACGCGCCAACCAGATACCATCTGATCCGATGAAGATCGCTGTCTGCATCAAGCAGGTCCCGACGCGCGAGTGGCAGCCGCGCCTCGACGACTCGAAGACGTGGATCCGCGAGAGCGACGCCAGCTTCGAGATGAACGAACCCGACGCCTACGCGCTCGAGGAAGCGCTGCGGTTGAAGGAGAAGCACGGCGGGGAGGTGGTCGTCTGCTCCGCCGGACCGTCGCGCGTCGCGCAGGTGATCCGCGAAGCGCTCGCGCGCGGCGCCGACCGCGCCATCCACGTCGAGGACGAGGGCCTGGCCAGCGCCGACGCGTTCGTGACGGCCGCGGCGCTCGCGGACGCGATGCGCGACGAGCGGTTCGACCTCGTGCTGACCGGCCTCCAGTCCGACGACCAGGGCTTCGCGCAGGTCGGCGTCGTCCTGGCCGAGAAGCTCGACATGCCGCACTCCACGATCATCATGGAGGTGCAGATCGACCCCGCGGCCGCGGCGGGACAGCCGGGCGCGCTGCGCGTCAAGCGGGAGCTCGAGGGCGGCTGGTTCCAGTGGATCGCGATGCCGCTGCCGGCGGTGCTGACGATCCAGAGCGGCATCAACCAGCTGCGCTACGCGACGCTGAAGGGGATCATGGCGGCGAAGAAGAAGGAGATCCGGAAGGCCGCGCCGTCGGGCGGCGCCGCCGCGAAGCAGAAGATCGTCAACCTGTACGTGCCGGAGAAGGGGAAGAAGACGCAGATCATCGGCGGGTCGCCCGCCGAAGCGGCGAAGGCGCTCGTCCAGAAGCTGCGCGACGAAGCGCGGGTGATCCAGTGATCCTCGTCATCGCGGAACAGCAGCGCGGCAAGCTGAATCGCGCGACGTGGGAAACGATCGTCGGCGCGCAGCAGCTCGATGCGTCGGCGATCACCGTGCTCGTCCCGGGCGCCTCGGCGGCGTCGGTCGCCGGCGAGCTGGCGGCCGCGAACGTCAGGGAGGTCCTGACCGTCGAGGACGCCGCGCTCGATCCCTACACACCCGACGGGTTCACCGCCGCGCTGCAGGACGCGATCGCGCAGCTGAAGCCCGAGTACGTGCTGCTGCCGCACACGTATCAGACGCGCGACTTCGCGCCGAAGCTCGCGGCGCGCCTCGACCGCGCGATCGTGACCGACGTCACCGCGATCAAGACGGGGACCGAGACGTCGTTCGTGCGCCCCATGTTCCAGGGAAAGTTGACGGCCGACGTCGTGCCGCAGGGGCCGGCGCCGCATTTCGTCACGTTCCAGATCGGCGCGTACCGCGTCGACCAGGTCGCGAAGGGATCCGCGCCGGCGCCGATCCGCGCGCTGTCCGTCACCGTCGACCCCTCCACGATCCGGCAGCAGCCGGAGGCGCCGTTCCAGCAGGCGAAAGCCGCGGTGGATCTCTCGCAGGCCGAACGGATTGTGTCGGTGGGCCGCGGCATCAAGGAGCAGGCGAACATCAGGATCGCCGAAGAGCTCGCCACCGCGCTCGGCGCGGAGCTCGCCGCCTCGCGGCCGATCTGCGATTCGGGGTGGCTCCCGATGGAACGCCAGGTCGGCAGCTCGGGCCAGACGGTCGCGCCCAAGCTGTATCTGGCGCTCGGGATCTCGGGCGCCATCCAGCACCTCGTCGGCATGAAAGGGTCGAACACGATCGTCGCCGTCAACAAGGATCCGGACGCGCCGATCTTCGAGATCGCCGACTACGGCATCGTCGGCGATCTGTTCGAAGTGGTGCCGGCCATAATCGCCGCGCTGAAGGGATGAAGCGCAGCAGCGTCCTCTGCGTTCCCCGCTGAGCCGATGTCGACCCTGATCTTCTGGCTGCTCTTCGTCGGCTTCGTCGGCGTCTTCGCCGCGCAGGTCGCGACGCGCGTGCGGCTGATCGCCGCGGCGCCCAACACGTTCGACGTCGACGATCCCGGCTTCCGCGTCGGGCGCTGGCTGGCCGACGTCCTCTTCCAGCGCAAGACGATCCTCGAGCGGCCGATCGCGGGGCTCGCGCACGCGTTCGTCTTCTGGGGCTTCGTCGCCTTCGCCGGCTACACCTCCGTCGAGTTCCTGTACGGCCTCGGCATCGTCGACCTGACGCAGGCCGCGTGGTTCCACGCGTACCGCGTCGCGGTCGTGCCGTTCGCGACCGCGGTCCTCGCCGGGATCCTGTACCTGCTCGTGCGCCGCGCCGTCGTGCGGCCCATCGCGCTCGGCACGCACGTGTCGCTCGAATCGATCGTCATCGCGCTCTTCATCGCGACGTTGATGGTCACCTACCTGCTCGCGTTCCGCCTCGAAGAGGGCAGCACCGCGGCGGTCGTGAACTGGTGGGTGCACATGCTGGTGATCCTCGGCTTCCTGGCGCTGATCCCGGCGTCGAAGCACTTCCACCTCGTGCTCTCGCCGGTCACCGTCTTCCTGAAGTCGAAGGAGCTCGGCAACCTGCCGAACCTCGATTTCGAGAAGGAGCAGGTCGGCCTCGAGACGCTGAACGACCTCGGGAGCAAGTCGGTGCTCGACGCGTTCACCTGCGTCGAGTGCGGCCGCTGCCAGGTGAACTGCCCGGCGTGGGGCGCCGGCAAGGAGCTGAATCCCAAGGCGATCATCCTGCAGACGCAGGATGCGCTCCTCGCGGGCAGCCGCGACCGGAAGCTCGGCGAGATCTACAGCGAAAAAGTGCTGTGGCAGTGCACGACGTGCGGCGCCTGCGAGAACCAGTGCCCGGTCGGGATCGAGCATCTGCCGATTCTGATCGGATCGCGTCGCGGTCTGGTGTCGAACGGCGATGCGCCCGCCTATCTCGGCGCGATGTACAACAACCTCGAGCGGCGCAGCAACATCTGGGGCCTCGGCTACGACCAGCGCACGAAGTTCGTCCAGTCGGCCGAGCTCGAGACCTTCGACCCCGCGAAGCACGACGTGCTGGTCTGGCTCGGCTGCGCCGGGTCGTTCGACGCCGACTTCCAGAAATCGCTGAAGTCGCTCTTCTCGATCCTGCGCGCCAGGCGGGTCGCGTTCGGGGTGCTCGCGAAGGAGCGCTGCACCGGCGATCCGGCGAAACGCACCGGCAACGAGTACATGTACCAGGAGCTCGCCACCGCCAACATCGACGACCTGAAGAGCGCCGGCGTGAAGAAGATCGTCACCTCGTGCCCGCACTGCGTGAAGACGATCGGCGCCGATTACGCGAAGTTCGGCTACCAGGTGGAGATCGTCCACTCGTCGGTGTTCGTCAACGAGCTGCTCCAGGATGCGGGGACCCGCGGCGCGTCGGGTCCGTCGGAAGCGATCACGTATCACGACCCGTGCTACCTGGGTCGGTATGCCGGCAAGACCGACGAACCGCGCGCGCTCTTGACGCGGTTCGGCGCCGACCTGCGGGAGCCCGAACGCAACCGCGACAACCCGTACTGCTGCGGCGCCGGCGGCGGACTGCTGTTCGCCGACAAAGAGGAGGAGCCGGGCAGCCGCATCAGCGACGTGCGCTTCAAGCAACTGCAAGCCACCGGCGCGAACACGGTCGTCACGGCCTGCCCGTTCTGCTCGATCATGCTGAAAGGCGCCCAAGCGAGCGCGGGCGCCGACACGCAGTTCGTCGACCTGATGACCTACGTCGATGGAAAGCTTCGAGCCATCGGGTAACGTCTTCGCGCGCGTCGCCGCCTCGTGAGCGCCGCGGTCCGACGTGGCTGACTGGCGCGCCTCGGCGTCGAAGCGTCTGCTCGCGAAGCTGATCCCGCACGTCGGCTATCCACTGGTCGGCGCACTCGCCTCGACGTACCGCTGGAAGGCCGAGGGCGCGGAGCACTACGACGCCGTGATCGAGAGCGGCCGCCAGCCGATCATGGCCTTCTGGCACGGGCGCATCCTCTCGGCGACCTACTTCTGGCGCCGCCGCGGCATCGTCGTCATCACGAGCGAGAACTTCGACGGCGAGTGGATCGCCGGGATCATCGAGCGCTTCGGGTACGGCACCGCGCGCGGATCGAGCTCGCGCGGCGGCGTCAAGGCGCTCGTGCGGTTGAGGCGGGACATGGCGGCGGGGAAGCCCGCCGCGTTCACCGTGGACGGACCGCGGGGCCCCGCGCGCGTCGCGCAGCCGGGCGCCGTCTGGCTGGCGAAGGCCACGGGCAATCCCGTCGTGCCCTTTCACATCGAGGCGGATCGCGCGTGGACGCTCGACAGCTGGGATCGCACGCAGATTCCGAAGCCGTTTGCGACGGTGGCGATCGCGGTCGGCGCGCCGTTCGGCGTCGCCGCCGATGCGGACGCGGACGGCGTCGAAGCCGCCCGTGTCTCGCTCGGAGACCGGCTCCGCGCGCTCGAGGCGCGCGCGGCGGCGCTACTTCTTCGGCCGTGATTCCGGCGGCACCAGGTGGTTCAGCCGGTAGTAGGTGACCAGCTGGCCGTAGTGCTCCGCCGAGTGTTCGATCACGGCGAGCCAGGGATTGACCGACTGCGACAGCCGCTCCGCCGGGATCGCCTTGAGCGCGGCGGTGGAGTCGTCGATCGCCTTCTGGAACGCGGCCACCGTGTCGTCCTTGCCTTTGTAGCCTTTCGGGTCGATTTCGTCCCAGTTCGCCTGCTGACCGCGCCCGACCTTCGCGGCGTACACGTCGCCGGAGAACACGTGGACGATGACCTCGCGGAACGAGCGGACCTCGGGCGCGGCGCGGAACTCGTACTTGTCGGCCGGGAAGTCCTTCGCCATCTCCAGCAACCGGCGGTTCACCGAATCGAAGTTGCCGACGATGGATTGTGCGGTAGTGGGCGGCGTCCGCTGCTGACCGAGCGCGGCGACGCCGCCGAGGGTGACGAGGAACGCTGCAAGGAGAAACAGTCGCGGCATGCGCATTAGACGCGTCCTTTCGCGATTTGGTCTCAGGCGGCGCCGGCGCGCAGCGCGCGGAGGCGGTTGCGCGTATCGGTCCACGCGGTCGCGCCGAGCGCGTCGATGACGCGCCGCTGCTGCGCCTCCCACAGCGGCAGCGCCGCGGCCAGCCGCCGGCGTCCGCGCGCGGTGACCGTCAGGACGCGCTCGCGGCGGTCCTTGCCGGCGTGCGACGCGACCAGGCGCTCGCGCCGGAGCGGCGCCGCGACGCGCGGTACGGTGGTCGGATCCATCCCGAGCTGGTCGGCGAGGGTGCCGACGTTCATGTCGCCGGCGAGCGCCAGCGTCATCAGCAGGTTGAACTGGTGGCCGGTCAGGCGCGCCGGCGCCAGTGCGCGATCGAAAGCGGCGACGATGGCGCGCGACGTGCGGGTGACGTGGCGCAGCACGCAGCTCGACGGGTGCAGGCGGCACCGCCGCAGCGCGCGTTCGAGCTCCACGTGGCGCCGATACACCTGCATATGCAGCATTATACCCGCGGCTACCACGCGATCGGCCGCCGGTCCGACAGGAACCGGCCCGTCGGCCCGTCGTCGGGCAGCGTCGCCGCCCAGGCGATCGTGTCGGCGCCCTGCTCGATCGATCGCGGCGCCGCCGCGCCGCCCATCCGCGTGCGCACCCACCCGGGGTTGACGCAGTTCACCAGGACGCCCGACCCCTTCACCGCCGCCGCGAGCTGAATGGTCAGCGCGTTCAGCGCCGCCTTCGAGATCGAGTACGCCGGCGCGTACGTGCCCATCGACGAGAGCTGGCCCGCCCCCGACGACACGTTGACGACGCGCCCGTAGCGGCGCGCGACCATCCCGGGCACGAACGCCTGACAGACGGCGAGCGCGCCGAACACGTTCGCCTCGAACGTCCGGCGGAAATCGTCGACGGGCATGTCGAGCAGCTCGGCGTCCTCGCCGATCATGATCGCCGCGTTGTTGACGAGGACGTCGATCGGCCCGGCGGCCCTGGCGCAGGCGCGGATCGTCTCCGGGTCGGTGACGTCGAGTCGCAGCGTCCCCGGTTCGCCCGTGCGGCTGGTGGCAACGACGCGCAGCCCGAGCGCGGCGAGCTGACGTGCCGTCTCGAGTCCGATTCCCCGGTTCGCGCCGGTGATCAGCGCGACTTTCGCGTTACGATGAAGCTCGGCCATGTCCGTCATCCTGATTCATTCTGACCGATTTGCCGAGCACCAGACGCCGCCCGGCCATCCCGAGCGCCCCGAGCGCGCCGAGGTCTTCGACGCGGTCGCCGCGCGCTGGCGCGCGCGCGGCACCGAGGTCGTCGCGCCGCGCGCCGCCACGCGCGAGCAGCTGACGCGCGTCCACGACCCGGACTACGTCCGCCGGATCTCGGAGACGACCGGCCGCGCCGCGGCGCTCGACCCCGACACCTACACCTCGCCCGACTCCTACGAGGTCGCGCTGCTCGCGGCGGGGGCCGCGATCGACGCCGTGGAGCGCGTGCTCGGCGGGTCGCACCGCGCCGCCGTCGCGATGGTGCGTCCGCCCGGCCATCATGCCGAGCGCGACCGCGCGATGGGGTTCTGCCTGTTCAACAACGCGGCGGTGGCCGCCGCCCACGCGCGCGCGAGCGGCGCGGCCAAGGTGGCGATCGTCGACTACGACGTCCATCACGGCAACGGCACGCAGCACATCTTCGACGCCGATCGCCACGTGCTGTACGTCTCCACGCACCAGTATCCGTACTATCCGGGGACCGGCGCGGCCGACGAAGTCGGACGGGAAACCGGCCGCGGCTGCACGGTCAACGTGCCGATGGAAGCGGGATCGGTCGACGAGGACTATCACACCGTATTCTCGCGCATCGTCGTGCCGGTGCTGCGGCAGTTCGAGCCGGATCTGGTGATCGCGTCGGCCGGGTTCGACGCGCACGCCGCCGATCCGCTGGGCGGCATGCGGCTGTCGACGCCGGCATTCGCCGCGATGACCGCCGAGCTGCGGGCGGTGGCGGAGGAGTGCTGCCGCGGGCGGATCGTCGCGGTCACCGAGGGCGGCTACGACCTCGCGGCGCTGGGCACCTCGCTCGACGCGGCGATCGACGTGCTGCACGCGGCGCCCGCCGCGGCGCAGTGGCCGTCGAGCGGCATCGCGTCGAGCCGCGGCCGTGTGGCGGCTGCGGCGGCCAAAGAGCAGCTGACCGCGTTCTGGGCGCTGTAGAGGCGCGGCCGGCGCGCCCACCGGCGGCCGCATCGCAGATAAAATGGACCTCACGCCCGATGACCGAATTCAAACCGCAGCAGCTCGATAAGAAATGGCAGGCGGCCTGGAGCGCCGCGAAAGCGTTCGAGGTGGACGTCGATCCGTCGCGCGAGAAGTTCTACTGCCTGGAGATGTTCGCGTACCCGTCGGGGCACGCGCACGTGGGGCACGTGCGCAACTACATCATCGGCGACGTCATGGCGCGGATGAAGCGGATGCGCGGCTTCAACGTGCTGCACCCCTTCGGCTGGGACGCCTTCGGCATGCCGGCCGAGAACGCCGCGATCAAGACCGGCACGCACCCGGAACAGTCGACGCTCGCCAACATCGCGCACATGAAAGGGCAGCTGCAGCGGCTCGGCATCAGCTACGCGTGGGGCCGCGAGATCGCGACCTGTCTGCCGGACTACTACAAGTTCAACCAGTGGATCTTCCTCAAGATGTTCGAGCGCGGACTCGCGTACCGCCGCCGCTCGGCCGTCAACTGGTGCCCGAAGGACGAGACCGTCCTCGCCAACGAGCAGGTCGTCGACGGCGCCTGCTGGCGCTGCGGGACGACGGTGGTGCAGCGCGATCTCGAGCAGTGGTTCTTCAAGATCACCGCGTACGCCGAAGAACTGCTGCGGGGGCTCGACACCCTCGAGAAGTGGCCGGAAAAAGTCGTCGTGATGCAGCGCAACTGGATCGGCCGATCCGAGGGCGCGCGCATCCGGTTTCCCGTCGCGGGCCCCGAGCCCGGCGGCGCGAGCCCGGACGCGATCGAGGTATTCACCACCCGCATCGACACGATCTACGGCGCGACGTTCGTCCTGCTCGCGCCCGAGCACCCGCTCGTCGAGCAGTTCGCCGCGGCCAGCGCCGATCCGGCGGCGTTCCGCGCGCGCGCGGCGAAGCTGCGCGCCGGCGATCGCGAAGCGCGCCTCACCGGCACGCTCGAAAAAGAGGGCTTCGACACGGGCCGGACGGCGATCAACCCGTTCACCAACGAAGCGATCCCCATCTGGGTCGCGAACTTCGTGCTCGCGGAATACGGCACCGGCGCGCTGATGGCCGTGCCCGCACACGACGAGCGCGACTTCGAGTTCGCGAAGAAATACTCGCTCCCGATCCGCGTCGTCGTCGCACATGGCGACGAGACGCCGTCGCCCGACGCGATGACGATGGCGACGACGAACTATGGGCGGCTGGTGAACTCGGGGCCGTGGAACGGCAAGGAAGCGCCCGCGGTGATGCCGGAGCTGATCCGCGACGCCGAGCGGCGCGGCATCGGCCAGGGCGAAGTGCAGTACCGCCTGAAGGACTGGGGCATCTCCCGGCAGCGCTACTGGGGCACGCCGATTCCGATGATCTACTGCGACAAGGACGGTGCCGTGCCGGTGCCGTACGAGCAGCTGCCGGTCGAGCTGCCGAAGGTCGCCAGCTTCACCGGCCGCGGCGATTCGCCCCTGGCGCAGGTGCCCGCGTTCGTCGACGTGAAATGCCCCAGGTGCGGCGGCCCCGCGCGGCGGGAAACCGACACGATGGACACGTTCGTCGACTCGTCCTGGTATTTCCTGCGGTTCGCCGATCCGCGCAACGCCGAGCTGCCGTTCGACCCGGCCGCCGCCGCCTACTGGATGCCGGTCGATTTCTACAGCGGCGGCGTCGAGCACGCGATTCTGCACCTGCTGTACTCGCGGTTCTTCACGCGCGTCCTGCGCGACGTCGGGCTGGTCAACTTCGACGAGCCGTTCACGCGGCTGCTGACGCAGGGGATGGTGCTGAAGAACGGCGCCGTCATGTCGAAGTCGAAGGGCAACGTGGTCGATCCCGACGACATGCTGCAGAAGTACGGCGCGGACGCGCTGCGGCTCTACGTGATGTTCGTGGCGCCGCCCGAGAAGGAAGTGGAGTGGAGCGACGCGGGCCTCGAAGGCAGCTTCCGCTTTCTCCTCCGCGTCTGGCGCATCGTCGACCACTGGGCCGAGACGATCGGCGGCGAAGGGATCCCGGGATGCAGGACCGAGGAGTGCACCGAGTCGGAGCGTGCGCTGCGGCGCAAGACGCACGACACGATCCGGCGCGTCACGGTCGACATCGAAGAGCGGATGCACCTGAATACGGCCGTCTCGTCGCTGATGGAGCTGGTCAACGAGCTGTACTCGTTCAGCGAGTCCACCGCGCACGGCGCGCCGTCGCGGGGCGAGCCGCCCGCCGGGCGCGTCGAGCGTCCGCAGACGATCGGCGCGTTGCGCGAGGCGATCGACGCGCTGGTCGTCATGATGTCGCCCTTCGCGCCGCACATGGCCGAGGAGTTGTGGCAGATGCTCGGCCACGTCGACGGCCTCTCGAAGTCCGGGTGGCCCGTGTTCGATGCGGCGATCGCGAAGGCCGAGGAAGTGGTGGTGCCCGTGCAGGTGAACGGCAAGGTGCGCGGCCGGATCACCGTGCCGCCCGACGCCGGGGAAGACCGCTTGCGCGAGCTCGCGCTCGCCGATCCCGGCGTGAAGAACCACACGGCGGGGAAGACGCTCGTCAAGGTGGTCGTGGCCAAGGGGCCGCTCGTGTCCGTGGTGGTGAAGTGATGGCGGCGCGGCGTCCGGCCGTCGTCGCCCCTGGATCGACGCTGCGGCCCGGCTCGCGGCGAGCCTTCCTGCGCGCCGTCGCTGCGGTCCTCGGGGGCGGCGCCGCGTCGGCGTGCGGCTACACGCTGGCCGGCCGCGGCTCGTTTCTGCCGGCGTACATCCGGACGATCGGCGTGCCGACGTTCACGAACCGGACGCCGATCTTCAACCTCGAGACGCTGGTGACGCAGAAGGTGCGCGCCGAGTTCATCGGCCGCGGCAAGTATCAGATCCTGCCGCAGGCGACCGGCGTCGACGGGCTGCTGAACGGCGACGTCAGCGCCGTGACGGTGACGCCCGTCGGCTTCAACCCGCAGCAGAACAACCTCGCGACGAGCTACAGCGTCACGATGACGGCGCGGATCGAGTTCCGGGATCAGCACGAGAACAAGGTGCTGTGGGAGAATCCGGGCGTGATGTTCCGGCAGGACTACCCGGCGACCAGCGGCCGCAACAGCACCGACCCCGTGGCGTTCTTCCAGCAGGACGCGAGCGCGCTCGAGCGCATGAGCAGCGAGTTCGCGCGCACCATCGTCAGCTCCATCCTCGAGGCCTTCTGACGTGCGGAACGCCGAGCCATGGCTGTAGCGACCGTCGCGGCGGTCCGCGCGCAGATCGACGCGGGCCAAACCGATCCGGTCTACCTCCTCGTGGGCGAGGACGAGGTCGAGAAGTCGGCGCTCGCGGGCCAGTTCGCGGAGATGGTCGAGGAGGGGCTGCGCGCGTTCAACGTCGAGCGCATCCACGCGGGCGAGTGGACCACCGGCGACAAGCTGTCCGACGGCGTCGGCGGCCTGATCGCGGCGGCGCGCACGCTGCCGATGACGGCGCCGCGCCGGCTGGTGATCGTGCTGCAGGCCGAGGCGATCATCGCGCCGAAGCGCGAGAGCGACGCGGCGACGCGCGCGCTGGACGCCTTCGAGGCGCTGCTGAAATGGCCGGACCGCGAGACGACCATCGTGCTCGTCGCCGCGTCGGTCGACCGGCGCACGCGCTTCTTCAAGCTGCTGCAGAAGACGGCGACGATCGTCGAGTGCGGCGTGATCGCGGACCAGGCCGACGCCGAACGCTGGATCCGCAACCGCGTCGCCGCCGGCGGGATGGAGATCGAGCCCGCGGCGGCGCGCGCGCTCGCGCAGCGCGCGGGTCCGGATCTCAAGCGGCTGCGATCCGAAGTCGATCGGCTGCTGCTGTACGCGCTCGGGCAGAAGCGGATCGGCATCGACGACGCGCGCGCGGTGGCGGGTCCGGCGGCGCTGCAGGACGACTGGGCGATGGCGAACGCGATCGAAGCGGGGCAGCCCGGCGAAGCGCTGCGTCAGCTCGCGCTGACGCTCGATGCGGGCGCCGCGCCCGAGATGATCCTCGGGCAGCTCGGCTGGCTCGTGCGCGCGAAGTTTCCGAACCTGGCGCCGGCCGGCGTCGGACCGGGCGTCGAGTGGCTGTTCCGCACGGATCTCGACCTGAAACGATCCGCGGGCGACCCGCGAATCCTGCTCGAACGCCTGGTCGTGGAATTATGTGGTGCGAGGCGCGGCGCGCGGCGGGTCTGACGGCCCGTCCGCGCGGACGTCGGCCGGGCCCGCAGACCCGGCGCCCGGATTACGACCGCGCCGCGAGCCGGGTCGACAGCCGCGACTTGTAGCGGCCGGCGGCGTTCCGGTGGATGATCCCCTTGCTCGCCATGCGATCGATGAGCGAGATCGTCTGCTTCAGCGCCGTCTTGGCTGCCGCGAGATCGTTCCCGGCAATGGCCGTGCGGACGTTCTTCAGGGCGCCGCGGAGACGCGAACGGAACTGCCGGTTGTGCTCCCGGTTCTTGAGACTCTGCTTGTGCGCCTTGAGCGCCGATGCGTGACTGGCCACGTGAATTCGTACCTCCGAAACCCCTCATTCTAGCATGGCTCTCGAGGTCGAGAACCTTCGCCGCACGTACGACGGGTTCGTCGCCGTGGACGACCTGTCGTTTTCGGTCGCCGCCGGCGAGATTGTCGGCCTGATCGGCCCCAACGGCGCCGGCAAGACGACGACCCTCCGGTCGCTCGCCGGCATCCTGCGCCCGACCGCCGGGCGGATCCGCATCGACCGCCACGACATCGTCGCCGACCCGATCGAGGCGAAACGGCGGCTCGCCTTCATGCCCGACGAGCCGCACCTGTTCGAGTACCTGACCGTGGAGGAGCACCTGCGGCTGGTCGCACGGCTCTACACCGTCGCCGATTTCGAGAGCCGGTGGCGGGCGCTCGTCCAGGAGCTCGAGTTGACGGGAAAGGAAAGAGCGCTGCCCGGCGAGCTCTCGCGCGGCATGCGGCAGAAGGTGGTGATCGCGTGCGGCCTCGTCCGCGATGCGACGACCCTGCTCTTCGACGAACCGCTCACCGGCCTCGATCCGATCGGCATCCGCCGGATGCGCGAGACGATCGTCGCGCGCGCGCGCGGCGGCGCGGCGATCCTGTTGTCGTCGCACCTGCTGCACCTGGTCGAGGAGGTGTGCACGCGCGTGATCATCATGGCGTCGGGCAGGAAAGTGGCCGACGGCACCTTCGCCGAGCTGGCGTCGCGCGCCGATCTGCACGCGGCCGGGTCGAATCTCGAGCAGATCTTCATGCGCGTCACCGGCCATGATTAGCGCGAGCCTCTACATCACCGTCTGCTCGGCGAAGAACCGCATGCGCAAGCGCCTCGCGCGCCTGCGCGAGCCGCGCTACCTCCTCGGCGCGGTGGTCGGCGGGCTGTACTTCTACCTGTCGTTCTTCGCGCGTGGCCGCTCGCGTCAGGCCGCGGCGCGACGCGGTCGGCCGCCGGCCGCCGCGGCGGCGACGGCGGCGATCGCAGCGTCGGGTCCTGCGGTGGTCGGCGCGGCGCTGCTCGTGCTCGCGACGGTCGCGTGGGTGCTTCCGTTCGACAGCGGCCTCCTCGAATTCTCCGACGCCGAAACCGACCTGCTGTTTCCCGCGCCGGTCACCCGCCGTCAGCTGCTCCTGCATCGGCTGCTGCGGTCGCAGGTCGGCATCCTGTTCGGATCGGCGATCGTCGCGCTCGCCTGGCCGGCGGCCGGCTGGGCGCGCCTGCGCATGTCGGTGGCGATGTGGCTGCTGTTCGTCGCGATGCGCGTGTATTTCACCGCCGTCGGCCTGGCGCGCAACCGTGCGCAGGCGAGCCTCGCCGCGCGCGCCGCGGCCGCGGTGCCGTTCGCCGCGTGCCTCGCGGCCACGCTCGCCGTCGGCATCGCCATCGCGCGCACGTTCGCGGCATCCCCGCTCGGCGGAATCGCCGACCTCGCCGATCGCATCCTCGCCGTGGCGACTCACGGCATCCCGGCGATTGCCTTGTGGCCGACGACGACGCTCGCGCGGCCGTTCTTCGCCGGATCGCCGGCGCAGTTCGGCGCGGCGATGGCGGCGGCGCTCGCCGTCTGCGGGGCGCTGGTCGCGTGGATGCTCGCCAGCGACGAGGCATTCCAGGACGCCGCCTCCCGGCTTGCGGCCCGCCGCGCGCAGAAGGCGGGCGGCGCCCGAGCGGCCGCCGTACGCGCGCGCGCCACCGGACTGTCGCTCGCGCTGACCGGGCCGACCGAACTCGCGCTGTTCTGGAAGAACGGCGTGCAGACGCTGCGGCTCACCGGCATCACGGCGATCCGGATCGGGGTCGCGGCGATCGCGGTGTGCGTCGCGGTGTCGTCGATGGTGATGAACACCATGCACCTGCGCGGCGGCGCCGCCGTCGCGTGCGCCGTCGCGATGGCGGTCGCGGCGTTTACGGCGGTGCTCGGGCCGCAGGTCGTGCGGACCGACCTCCGAACCGACCTGCTGCACCTCGAGCTGCTGAAGACGTGGCCGGTGCGGCCCGCGACGGTCGTCCGCGGCGAGATGGCGTGGCCCGCGGCGATGCTGACGATCGTCGGGTGGATCGCGGTCGGGTGCGCGGCGGCGTTTTCCCCCGCCGCGTTTCCGCGCACGCCGGCGCTGACGCGGGCCGCCATGGCGACGGCGGCCGCGCTGCTGATGCCGGGGCTCGTCTTCGCGCAGTACCTCGTGCAGAACGCGGCGGCGCTGGCGTTTCCGGCGTGGGTGCCGCTCGGCAATCAGCGGCCGCGCGGCGTGGATGCGATGGGGCAGCGCATCATCATGCTCGGAGGCGCGCTGCTCTCGGTCGTCGTCCTGTTCATTCCCGGCGCCCTCGTCGGCGCCGCGATCTGGTTCGGCTTCCAGGCCTGGCTCGGGGCGCTCGTCGCGATTCCGGCGTCGCTGCTGTGCACCGTGGTGGTCCTGCTCGAGGTCTTGGCCGCGACCGAAATGCTCGGTCCGCTGTACGAGCGGCTCGATCTGCTCGCGGTCGAGCGCACGGAATAGACGAGCTCCCGATACCGATCTGCTTGCGCTCGGCGCCGTTCAGCCCGTAGGCTGTATTCGCACTCGACAACTCGTGAAGTCCAGCGGTGACGTGGCAAGCCGCTGCCTGTTCGCGGAGGTTTGCGCATGCGTCATCGTTCGATCGCGATAGCTGTGTGTCTGCTCGTGGCGTCAGCCGTTCAGGCGCGTGCCGAGCAGACGATTGTGTTCTTCCGTCACGGCGAGAAGCCGTCGAGCGGCCTCGGCCAGCTGACGTGCCAGGGGCTGAACCGCGCGCTGGCGCTGCCGACGGTCCTTCTGGGACGCTACGGCACCCCGGACTTCCTCTACGCGCCCAACCCCACCACCAAGGTGACCGATTCGACCGGCAGCTACTACTACGTGCGTCCGCTCGCCACGCTCGAGCCGGTCGCCATCCGCGCGGGCCGATCCGTGAACACCAGCGTCGGCTACACCGACATCGCCGGGCTCGAGAAGCTGCTCATCAGCTCCGCGAAGGCGGACACGACGATCTTCGTCGCGTGGGAGCACATCTACCTGCAGAAGGTCGTGCAGGACCTGATGAACAAGTACGGCGGCGGCGTCGCGGTGCCCGCGTGGGCCTCGACCGACTACGACAGCCTGTACGTGCTGCAGGTGAACTACACGGGCGGCATCAGCGCGCAGTTCCACCGCGATCTGGAGGGATTGGACGGTCAGGCGACGAGCTGTCCCGAATAGCGATCGCGGCCAGGACGGCCGGCGACGAATCTGGAGGGCGGACGGTCAGCGACCGACGACTTCGTACGTGCCCGTCGTCGGCTTCCTGTCGGTGTATCTCGGAACGGGGTGGCCGTCGACGTAGTCGATCACCTTGTACATCGTGTTGCCGCGCATTTCGATCGCGCGGCCGGCCAGTTCGTTGACGTGCGCGACGTAGTTGCGCGTTTCGCGGTACGGCGGCACCGTCTGCCCGTGGTTGTCCACGGCGCCGGGCCCCGCGTTGTAGGCGGCCAGCGCCAGCTGTTCGTTGTTCTGGTAGCGATCGAGCAGTTCGCGCAGGTAGGCAACGCCCGCCCGGATGTTCTCGGCGGGGTTGAACGGGTTGACGACGCCGAATTGCTTCGCCGTGGCGGGCATCAGCTGCATCAGCCCGAGCGCGCCTTTGACGGAGCGCGCGGTCGGGTTGAACGCCGACTCCACCTGCATCACCGCGCGCACCAGGTCGGCGCGCACGCCCTGCTCGCGGGCGTGCGTCTCGATCAGGTCGTCGTACGTCCGGCTGCGGTCCGCCGCTGCGTAGCGCGTGGCGCGGACGGTCTGAGCCGCCGGCACCGCGAAGGACTTGACCGTCGTGCCCTCTGCCGGCTTCCGGTTCGACACCACCAGGTTGCCGTTCGCGTCGCGCCACGAGTAGATCTGCGCCCGCGCCGGAACGGCCCAGCTGACGATTGCGGCGACGAGCAGCCACTGCAGCCCTTTCGGGCCGCGGAAACCGTTGATCATGCGTGGGTAGGTCAACAGTTTATCTTATCGGCCGCTCCTTCACGGAACTGCAGGGGTGCCCGGCGGAGGGCAACGGCCTAGCCGAGCATCTTCGCGAGGACCGCTTCGCTGGCCTGGAGCATCTTGTCGATGTTCTCGGGCTGCCTCCCGCCGGCTTCGGCGAAATCGGGACGGCCGCCGCCGCCGCCGCCGACGATCGGCGCGATTTCTTTCACGATCTGGCCGGCTTTCACCTTCGCGGTCAGGTCGGGTGTCACGGCGACGACGATCTGCACCTTGCCGCCGTCGCTGGCGGACGCCAGCACGACGACGCCGGTTTTGATCGTCGCCTTCAGCGAGTCGGCCAGGCCGCGCAGCGCCTCCTTGTCGAGGTCCGCCGTCTTTCGCCGTGCGAGCTTGACGCCGGCGACCTCGATGATGTCGCCGGCCGCGGAGCCGCTTCCGCCCCCCATCGCGAGCTTCGTTTTCAGCTGTGTCGCCTCGCGCGAGACGCGCTTCACCTCGCCCCGCAGCTTTTCGATCGCCTCCACCGCCTGATCCGCGGGCGCGTGCAGCGCATCGAGGACCGCGCCGAGCGACGCGCGCTGCTGCTGCGCCCACGCGACCGCGCCGCCGCCGGTCAGCGCTTCGATGCGGCGAACGCCGGCGGCCACACCGCTCTCCGCGACGACGGCAAAGAAGCCGATGTCTCCCGTCGCGCGCACGTGCGTGCCGCCGCACAACTCGAGGCTGAATCCGGGCACGCTGACGACTCGCACGGTGTCGCCGTATTTCTCGCCGAAGAGCGCCATCGCCCCGGCCGCGATCGCCTCCTGGGTGGAGCGGACGTCGGTGGTCACCGGCGTGTTTCGGCAGATCTGCTCGTTGACGATCCGCTCGATGCGGTCGATCTCGTCGCGGGTGACCGGCTGGAAGTGCACGAAGTCGAAGCGCAGGCGATCGGGCGCGACGAGCGATCCCGCCTGCTTGACGTGCGTGCCGAGGACCTGGCGCAGCGCCGCGTGGAGCAGGTGGGTGGCCGTGTGATTGCGGCGCGTGGCGTCGCGCACCTGGTCGTCGACCTCCGCCGTGACGATGTCGCGCGGCTTGAGCGATCCGGAGGTGACATGGACGCGGTGCGCGCGCGGCAGCCCGGCGCGGATGCGCGTCAGCCCTTCGACGGCGGCGGTCGCGCCGGTGCGCTCGTCGACGATCCGACCGGTGTCTGACACCTGGCCGCCGGCTTCGAGATAGAACGGCGTCCTGGCCAGCGCCACGTACCCGCGCTGCCCCTCGGCCAACGCCTCGATCGCGCGCCGGCCCTCGTCGAACACCGCCAGGATCGGGATGCCGCTGACCCGCGTCGTCGCGTACCCGTCGAACTGGTCGCCGACGCCTTCGAGCGGCGCCTCGTTCGTCAGGTCGAACTCCTCGCCCTTCTTCGATCCGAACGCGCTCTGCGCGCGCGCCTTGCCGCGCTGGGCCTCCATCGCGCGCTCGTAGCCCTCCCTGTCGATCGCGATTCCCTGCGTCGCCGCGGTGTCCTCGATGAAGTCGAGCGGCACGCCGAACGTGTCGTACAGGCGGAACGCGACGTCGCCGCTCAGCACCTTCGACTTCGTGCCCTGCACCTTCGTCAGCTCGGCCTCGAGCCGCGGCAGGCCGTCGGTCAGCACCGTCTCGAAGCGGTGTTCCTCGGCGAGGATCGTCTTCTCGATCGTCTCGCGGTTGCGCCGGATTTCCGGGTACGCATCGCCCATCTCGCGGTCGAGCACTGCGACGAGCGTGTGCAGGAACGGCTCGCTCAGCCCGAGGTGCTTGCCGTGCCGCATCGCGCGCCGCATGATCTTGCGCAGCACGTAGCCCCGCCATTCGTTCGAGGGGATGACACCGTCCGCGATCAGGAACGTCGTCGACCGCGCGTGGTCGGCGACGACGCGCATCGAGACGTCCGAGGGCTCCATCGACGCGCCGTAGCGGCGTCGGGTGAGGTCTCCGATCGCGCGCAGCAGCGGCGTGAAGATGTCGGTGTCGTAGTTCGACTCCTTGTTCTGCAGCACCGCGTTGATGCGCTCGAACCCCATCCCGGTGTCGATCGACGGCGCCGGCAGCGGCTTCAGCACGCCGTCGGCCGTCCGCTCGAACTCCATGAAGACGTTGTTCCAGATCTCGATTTCGGGGTCGTGGCCGCTGCCGCCGCGGACGTAGTAGATCTCGGAGCAGCGTCCGCACGGGCCGGTATCGCCCATCTGCCAGAAGTTGTCGTCGATTCCCAGCTCCAGGATCCGGTCGCGCGGCACGCCGAGCCGGCGCCACACCTCGAACGCCTCGTCGTCGCGCGGGATCCCCTCCTCGCCCTTGAAGATCGACACCACGAGGCGGTTGGGATCCATCTTCCAGACGTCGGTCAGCAGGCCCCACGCGAAGGGGAGCGCCTCCTTCTTGAAGTAGTCGCCGAACGAGAAGTTGCCCAGCATCTCGAAGAAGGTGTGGTGCCGGTGCGAGGGGCCGACGTTGTCGAGGTCGTTGTGCTTGCCGCTGACGCGCATCACCTTCTGGGACGTGGTCGCGCGCGTGTAGTCGCGCTTCTCGCGGCCGAGGAAGACGTCCTTGAACTGGTTCATGCCCGCGTTCGTGAAGAGCAGCGTCGGATCGTCGGCCGGCACGAGCGACGAGCTCGGCACGACGCGGTGGCCGTGCTGCTCGAAGTACCGCAGGAATGACGACCGTATTTCGTTCGAGGTCATCCAGTCATTGTAATTCGTCCGTCGCGCTGTCAGAGTGGGCCGCTCGGCCACGTCTCGGAGGTACGACATGCTGAAGATCAACCCGTCGCTGATGTTCGCGGGCGGCTGCGGCGAGGCGTTCCGCCGCTACGCGTCGCTCTTCGGCGGCGACATCGTCTACATGTGCACGTACGCCGAATCCCCGCTCGCGCACGAGGTGCCGGCCGAGTGGCGGGACAAGGTGTGGTTCGCGCGCCTGCGCGCCGGCGGCATCGACCTGACCGGCGGCGACGTGCTGCCGCGCGACTTCGAGGCGCCGCGCGGTTTTTCGATGACCGTCTCGCCCGCGAGCGTGGCCGAGGCCGAGCGCACGTTCGCCGGGCTCGCCGACGGCGGCGAGGTGATCATGCCGCTGCAGACGACGCCGTGGTCGCCGCGCTACGGCGTGGTCCGCGATCCGTTCGGCATCCGCTGGGAGATCAACGGCGAGGCGTAGCGCACGCGCGTTCGACGATCAGCGGCGCCGCTGTTCGAGCGCGCGCATCACGCGATCGTGCTCGAAGCCCTGGCCGACCAGATAGCGGTAGAGGCGCTGGAACTCGCGATCGTCCTCGATCCGCTCGCGGCCGCGCAGCCGCCTGCCGAGCGCCGCCTCGAGCAGCGCCTCGTCGTCGAGGCCGGCGAACACCTCGTCGACCGTCTGCGTGGCGATCGTCTTGGCGATGCCGGCGCGCGCGATCTGCATGCTGACGCGGACCCTGCCGCGGCGCTTGACCGCCGTCTCGGTCCGTGCGATGGCTTCGGCGACGCGCGCGTCGTCGATGGCGCGCTCGGCGCGCAGCCGCGACACCGCCGCGTCGATCGCGTCCGCGTCGTGCCCCTTGCGCGCGAGCCGCTGCCGCACCTGGTGCTCGGAGAGCTCGCGGCGCGCCAGGAGCTTCAGACCGTCGACGTAGGCGGTCGCGGAGGGGCGCGCGGCTCCCGGTTCCGACCGCGCGGACCGGGCGCGGCGCGCCATCTAGCGGCCGA
Organism: Vicinamibacterales bacterium; assembly: GCA_035650895.1. Classification (GTDB taxonomy): domain Bacteria; phylum Acidobacteriota; class Vicinamibacteria; order Vicinamibacterales; family CAVVIG01; genus Gp6-AA45. Next base: position 7,600 of record DASRGT010000009.1, on the reverse strand, counting down.
ACCGCGTAATTTCCGGCGCCGCCGGCTTCGGCTTCGACGCCGAGGCCGCCGCCTGCGCCATCTGATCGCGGCTCATGTCGGCGGTCGTCGTGATCCCCTGGATCTTCAGCTTGAACTCGTCGACGTTGCTCACCCAGCGGAGCGCCTCTTCGTACGAGACGATGCCCTGCTGGTACTGGCTGAAGATGGACTGATCGAACGTCTGCATGCCGTACTGCGACGTGCCGGACGCGATCGCGCTCGGAATCAGGTGCGTCTTGTCCTTGTCGACGATGGCGTCGCGGACGAACGGGGTCGAGATGAGCACCTCGACGGCCGGCGCGCGCCCTTTGCCGTCGGCGCGCGGGATCAGGCGCTGCGAGATCACCGCCTTGAGGACGCTCGCCAGCTGCAGGCGGATCTGCTTCTGCTGGTGCGGCGGGAAGACGGCGATGATGCGGTTGATCGTCTCCGTCGCGTCGAGCGTGTGGAGCGTCGAGAAGACCAGGTGGCCGGTCTCGGCCGCGAGCAGGCCGGTCTCGATCGTCTCGAAGTCGCGCATCTCGCCGACGAGGATCACGTCGGGATCCTGCCGCAGGGCGCTGCGCAGCGCCTGCGCGAAGGACCGCGTGTCGACCGCGACCTCGCGCTGGTTGACCATCGACTTGTTGTCGCGGTGGAGGAACTCGATCGGATCCTCGACCGTCATCACGTGCGCGGCGCGCGTCTTGTTGATGTGGTCGATCATCGCGGCGAGCGTCGTGCTCTTGCCGCTGCCGGTCGTGCCGGTCACGAGCACGAGGCCGCGCTCTTCCTCGGCGATCTTCTTGAGGGTGGCGGGCAGTCCGAGCTCGTCGATCGTGCGGATCTGCATCGGGATGACGCGCAGCACCAGCCCCACGGTGCCGCGCTGCTGGAAGATGTTGCACCGGAAGCGCCCGAGGCCGGCGACGCTGTAGGCGAGGTCGACCTCCTGCGTCTCCTTGAACTTCTGGCGCTGCTGCGTCGACATGATCGCCGCGCTCATCGCGACGACGTCCTCGTGGTCGAGCTTCTTGTCCTCGGCCACGACGTGCAGCTCGCCGCGGATCCGCATCATCGGGTAGCTGCCCACCTTCAGGTGCAGGTCCGACGCGCCCTGGTCGACGGCAATCTTCAGCAGGTCGTTAACGTGCATAGGCCGGTTCGTTGGCGTAGACGTAGGTGAGCCAGCCGTGCCGATCGGGCGTGACGCCGTTGATCGCGTCGAAGAACGCGCGCTGGATCCGCTCGGTGATCGGCCCGCGCGTGCCGGCGCCCACCGTGATCTTGTCGACCGATCGCACCGGCGTCACTTCCGCGGCGGTGCCGACGAAGAAGACCTCGTCGGCCAGGTACAGCGCCTCGCGGGGGATGGTCGTCTCGGTCACCGTGATCCCCAGATCGCGCGCGAGCGTGAGGACGGCGTCGCGCGTGATGCCGCCCAGGATCGAATCGCCGAGCGGCGGCGTGTAGAGCGCGCCGTCGCGCACCACGAACACGTTCTGGCCGCTGCCCTCGCTGAGGTGCCCGTGCACGTCGAGCGCGATCCCTTCGGCGTATCCCTCGCGCATCGCTTCCATCTTGATCAGCGCGGAGTTCGCGTAGTTGGCCGAGCTCTTCGCCATCGCCGGAAACGTGTTCGGCGCCATCCGGTTCCAGGTGGAAATCTTGACGTCGACGCCGTTCTCGAGCGCGTCGTTGCCGAGCATCGTCCCCCAGTCCCACAGGATGATCGCCGCGTGGACGGGGCAGCCGAGCGGGTTGACGCCGAGCGAATCGTACGCGCGATAGACGATCGGCCGGATGTAGCAGGCTTTCATCTCGTTCGCGCGAATCGTCTCGAGGACGGCGTCCATCCAGCCGCGCACGTCGAGCGGATAGTCCATCCGGTACACTTTCATCGACTGCTGCAGGCGCCGCATGTGGGCGTCGAGCCGGAAGCACGCCGAGCCGCGCGGCGTGTCGTAGCAACGCGCCCCCTCGAAGACGCCGCTGCCGTAGTGGATGACGTGCGAGGCGACGTGGATCGTCGCGTCCTTCCACTCGACGAGCTGGCCGTTCATCCAAATCTTGCCGGTGCCGGGAAACGCCATGACAAGCCCTCTCCGCGGAATTGTACCTTTACTGCGCCTCGCCGCAGAATGGGCAACGGTCGGAACGGGCGTGCAACGGCTTGCGGCAGTGCCAGCAGAATCGCGGCTGCGGCGCGTCGCGCGCCTTGAGACGGGTCTGGATCTCCTGCGCCGCGTCGGCGATGGCGGACGCGTCGCCGTCGAGGAGCGCCGCGCGCGGCGTGCGGCGCGGCGCCGCGGCGCCGTGCACGGCGAGCACGTCGTCGAGCAGTTCGTGCGCGCGCTGGTACCGCTCGTGGATCTGCGGCGCCATCGCCTTCATGACGATGTCGCTGAGCGCTTTGGGAATCTTCGGGTTCTTCACCTTGGGCGACGTCAGCAGTTCGCCGCTCATCAGGCGATCGAGGTCGGCCGGCGACGGCGTGTCGTAGGGCAGCGCGCCGGTGAGCATCTGGTACATCGTGACGCCGAGCGAGTAGAGGTCGGAGGCGAACACCGCTTTGCCGTGGAACTGTTCGGGCGCCATGTACGGCGGGCTGCCGATGACCGTCGTGCCGTGCGCGGCGATTTCGAGGAACCGGGACGTGCCGAAGTCCGCGACCTTCAGCAGGCCGCGGTCGGCGACGAGCACGTTCGACGGCCGCAGATCGCGATGGAGGACGCCGTTCTTGTGCGCGTGATCGACGGCGTTGGCGATCTGGCACGTGTAGTCCAGCGCCCGCGCGAGGTCGAGCGCGCCGTCGCGCACGATGATCGACTCGAGCGTCTCGCCCGGCACGAACTCCATCACGATGAAGAAGACGTTCTCCTGCTTCTCCGCCGTGAGAATCGTGACGATGTTCGGGTGGTTCAGGCTCGCGAGGAGGCGCGGCTCGCGCAGCAGCTCGCCGAAGTCGACGCCCTGCTTGTGCGGGACCTTCAGCGCGACCTTCTTGTCGATCCAGGTGTCTTCCGCGAGGTAGACCGTGCCGAAGCCGCCGCTGCCGATCGTCGAGAGAATCTTGTACTTCCCGATGATTTGACCGCGGAAGAACATGCGGAGCGAGTATAGCAGGAGCAGATCGCGCGGGGCGCCGCGTCCGGCGCGCCTGCAGCGGTCGTGCGCCGAGCTCCGCCGCGCGTCTCCGCACCTATAATTTCCCCGTGCACCGCTTCTTCGCGCCCGCCCTCGATCCCGGCGACGAGCGCGTCGCGCTGCCGCGCGAGGAAGGCGAGCATCTCACGCGCGTGCTCCGCCTCGGCGTCGGCGACACGGTGGCGGTGTTCGACGGCCGCGGCCGCGAGTTCGCGGCGACCGTCAGCACGATCGTGCGGCGCGACGTCACCGTACAGCTGCAGTCGCGCATCGACGCGGCGCCCGAGCCGGGCGTGGCGCTCACGCTCGCCCAGGCCGTCCTCAAGGGCGAGAAGATGGACGAGATCGTCCGCGACGCCGTGATGCTCGGCGCGGCGGCGGTGCAGCCGATCGTCACGAAGCGATCGGAAACGACCGTCGCGGCGCTGCTGAAGGGCGCGCGCGTGGAGCGCTGGCGGCGGATCGCGCTCGCGTCGGTCAAGCAGTCGCGCCGCGCCGTGCTGCCCGAGGTGCGCGTGCCGCTGACCTTCGAGAACTTCCTCGACGAGCCGCCGGCCGACCTGCGCCTGATGCTGGTCGAGCCGACGGCCGGCGGCGGCGCGCCGCTCGCATCGCTGCAGTCGCGACCCACGCCGCCCGACGCGTCGATTCTCGTCGGACCCGAGGGCGGCTGGACCGACGCCGAATGCGCCGCCGCGCGCGATCGCGGCGTGCGCCTGGTGACGCTCGGCCATCGGACGCTCCGCGCCGACGCGGTGCCCGTCGCGGCAATCGCGGTGCTGCAGTTCATCTGGGGCGACCTGTAGGCGGGCGCCGACCGGTCAGTCCTGGCTTCTCAGCTTGAAGTCGTGCGACTTCGTTTCGCCGTCGCCCAGCGTCACGCGCGCCGCGCCGGCGCGGTGCTCGTCGAGATAGGCGGGCTCGAACCACTCGCCCTGCTGCGCCGGATCGACCGTCGTCACGTAGTAGTCGCCGGGCGGCAGGCCCCGAATCTTGAACCTGCCCGTCTGATCCGGCCGCGCGGTCATGATCTGGCGCGACTGCGGACGCCAGAGCGACGGGTCGGTCGTGAACGCCAGCACCGTCAGGTCGGCGAGCGGCACGCCGTGGTCGTCGGTCACCGTACCGTCGATCTCGGTGAGTTGATCGGTGAAGACAATCGAGACGCCCGACAGCGACTCGCCGCTGCGGAGCTCCAGCGGCGTGTCGATCACGTCGCGGCCGTTCACCGTGACCGCCTTCAGCATCCAGCCGCGCGTGTTGCCGCTCGGACGGATCAAGTGCGCGCCGGCCGGCACGCCGTCCAGCGTGAACCTGCCGTCGCGCTCGACGCGGGCGCTCGGCTGCGGCCCGGGGACCTCCTGGTCGACGGCCGGAGCGGTGATGCGGACGTTCGTGACGTCGGGCGCCGGCGCGGATCCGGGCAGCATCGTGATGCTGCCGCTGATCTGCGCCCCGGGCGTCAGGATCACGGTGACATCGTCGATGTCCTGTCCGTTGACGGTCAGCGGCTGCGCGGCGTACTGCGGCGTTTCGGCATCGGTGCCGCGCGCGCGCAGGATGTAGCGCCCCGGCGGCACGTTCGCGATCGAGAAGCTGCCGTCCCAGTCGATCCGGCTGCCGTAGTTGACGCCGATCTGGCCGCGGCCCGGCGCCGAGTCGTTCAGCAGGTTCACGTTGCCGCTCGACACGTCGGAGCCGTCGGGATTCGTCACGTGACCGGTGATGCGCGACGCCCGCACGAGCTGCATGTTGAAGGTGATGTCGATCAGCTCCTGGCCGAGGCCGACGGTCACCGGTTTCGCGTCGTTCACGTTCGGCACGCCCGGGTAGTAGGTCGGCGCGTAGGCGAGCGACTCTTCATCGTCGGACGGCGGCGGCGTGTCGCCCGGCCGTCCGCCGCGGCCGCGTCCGCCGCCGAACGCGCCCGGACCGCCGAAGTTGAAATTGCGCGCGATCGCGTTGACGTAGTAATCGCCCGGCATCAGGCCCCAGACGCGGTACTGCCCTTTGTCGTCGGTCTGCGTGCCGCCGGCCGGGGTGAGCCGCCGCTGCCCCTGCAGGTACTGGTAGCGCATCACGCGCACCGACACGCCCGGCATCGGCTCGCCGTCTTCGTCGAAGACGGCGCCGGCGATCACGCTGCCGCGCGGCAGGCGGAACTCGACGCCTTTCAGCTGCTGGCCGTCGAGCAGCAGCAGCGGCGTCCCGGCCTGGAGCGGCCGGCGCTGACCGTACGACAGCTGCACGAAGCCGGACTTCGACGCGCTGACGGTGTAGCGGCCGGCGGGCAGCTCGGTGAAGTCGAACACGCCCTGGTCGTCGGTCAGCGTCCCGCGGCCGCCGGGGAGCTCCGCGGCGTTGACGAAGACGCGCGCGCGTTTGATCGCGCGGCCGTTGTCGGCGGCGAGCACGCGGCCGGTGATGCGCCCCTGCGGCGGCGGCGGCTCCTGCGGGTTCGGCGCGGAGGTGTCGCGCGACGGCCGCTGTTGCGCCGCAACCGCGACGCCGAGCGCGAAACAGAGACAAGCAGTCACGAACCGCATTGCGTACCAGCCGTCGCTCTCGTGGTGGCCTGCCACCATCATAAGTGCATCGCGAGGCCGACCCAGGAGTCCTCCTCGTGCTGCCACAGAATTGTCTTCGGCGCGAGCGCGGCGACGACCTCCTCGCGCTCGTGCGACTGCAGCCCGCTGACGATCAGCACGCCGTCGGCTGTCGTGGCCGACCGCAGCGCGGCCGCCGCGCGCACCAGCAGCGCGCCGGTCAGGTTCGCGAGGACGACGTCGGCGGGACGCGCCGCGAGATCGTGGCCGCCGGCGGCGGCGACATCGGCGACGTCGAACCGCACGCCCTTGGCTTCGGGATTGATCGCCAGGTTTTCGCGCGCGCATCGGATCGCGTCGGCGTCGACGTCGATGCCCGCTGCCGCGGCGGCGCCGAGCCGCGACGCCGCGATCGCGAGCACGCCGGAACCGGTGCCGACGTCCAGCACGCGCTTGCCGCGCAGGTCGATGTGCTGCAGCGCCGCGAGGCACAACCTCGTCGTCGCATGATGCCCGGTGCCGAAGCCCATCGACGGCTCGATCACGATGTGCAGCGGCGGCGCGGCCGTCGCCGGGGCATTCGCGGTCGTCGAGGCGCGCTGGGCGGCGGACGGCACGATGGTGATGCGATCGATCGTGACCGGCTGCAGGTTCTCCTGCGACCGCCGGGCCCAGTCTTCGTCGGACACGTCGACCGCGCTCACCGGGTAGCGCTCGACGAGCGATCGGCGCGCCGCGTCGCGCGCCTCGGGCGTCGCGAAAAACGCGCGAGTCACCGCGTCGCGCTCTTCGAGGGCGGTAGGGGAGAAGTCGTCGAGCATCGCCGCGAGCAAGTCCGGATCGGCCCGAGCGATGTCGAGCGCTGGATAGAACCGCTGCATGGGGCTGCTGTGGGCTGACGCGATCTAGCCGAACATATCCTTGACGCGGTCGAACAGGTTCCGCTCGTGGTCCTCGGCCTGCTCGCCGCGCGCGCGCGGTTCGAACTTTTCCTTCGGCAGCGCCTTCGACAGCTCCTCGAGGAGCCGGCGTTGATCTTTCGTCAGCTTCTTCGGCGTCAGCACCTGGATGGTGGCGAACAGATCGCCGCGGCCGCGGCCGCCGACGTCCGGCATCCCTTTGTGGCGCAGCCGCAGCGTCGTCCCCGTCTGCGTTCCCTCCGGCACTTTGACGCTCTCCGACCCGTCGAGGGTTGGCACGACGATCTCGCCGCCGAGGGCGACGGTGGTGAAGTTGACCGGCACCTCGCAGAACAGGTTGTTGCCGTCGCGCCGGAAGAACTCGTGCTCGTGCACGTGGACGACGACGTAGAGGTGGCCGGCGGGACCGCCGGCGGCGCCGGCCTCGCCTTCGCCCTGCAGCCGGAGCTGTTGACCGGTGGCGATGCCCGGCGGAATCTTCACCGTGATCTTCCGCTCGCGCTGCACGCGGCCGACGCCGCTGCACGCCTCGCACGGCTTCGAGATGATCTGGCCGTTGCCGCGGCACTGCGGGCAGGTGGTGGCCAGCGTGAAGAATCCCTGCTGCCGCCGGACCTGGCCCATGCCGCGGCACGTCGGACACGTCGTCGGCGCCGAGCCGCCCGCTGCGCCCGTGCCCTTGCATGTCTCGCACGGCTCCTGCCGCGGAATCTGGATGCTGGTCTCGGTGCCGCGCGCCGCCTCCTCGAAGGTGATCTCGAGGTCGTAGCGGAGATCGGCGCCGCGTTGCGGTCCGCCGCGCCGCCGTCCGCCGAACAGATCGCCGAAGCCGAACATGTTGCCGAGGATGTCGGCGAAGTCGAAGTCCGAGAAGATCGTCGGATCGAAACCGGCGCCGGCACCCGCGGCGGATTTCACGCCCGCGTGGCCGAACCGATCGTAGAGACTGCGCTTCTCCGCGTCGGCGAGCACGGCGTACGCTTCCGC
>DASRGT010000008.1:0-49497 GCA_035650895.1 Vicinamibacterales bacterium | reverse complement strand
GCGCGGCGGTCCGCGCCGGAGCCATCGTCGGCGACTTGATGCGGCGGGACGTCGTGACGGTGGAAAAGGCCGATCCGCTACGCAAGGCGGCGAACCTGATGAAGGGGCATCGCACCGGCTGCATCCCGGTGGTCGAACGTGGCCGCGTCGTCGGCGTCGTCACGATCGGCGACATGCTGTCGGCCTTGGGGCGCGGCATCGGCCGGAGCGCGGAGGCTGGCCGACCGCCGCTGCATCATCGCACGCCGCACAAGAAGATGCACGTGTCCAGCGGTCGCTGGTAATCGAGCGGGCGGTCATGGCCGCCGCCATTCGGCGAGAGTCGGGCGGCCATGAATCCGGCCCGCCGGGCCGGCCCGCGTGTGCGCTCGCGCGACGAGCGCGATCAGATGGCCCACGCGGTTCCTGGCGTGCACGATCACTCCGATTCGCGGTCCGGCGCGGCGTCGGCGCTCTCGGCGCTGCGCGGCGTCGGCGCCGCCGCCTCCCTGAACGGCTCGCGATAGCGATACCGCTCGAGAAGGCATTCGAGCTCCCGCACCGCGTCGTCGGGGACTCCCGTCCGCGTCCAGAGGTACTCGTCGTCGGTCATGGTCTTCTCCGTGTGCCGGCCGCTTCGAGGCGACGGCGTAGCAGCTTCATGCCGCGATGCAGGTTCACGCGCACCGACCCGGGGGTCAGGCCGGTGCGATGCGCGATTTCCGGCCCGGTCATCCCTTCGACGAGCCGCATCAGCAGCGGCTCGCGGTAGACGGCCGGCAGCGCGCGAATGGCGCGGAGCGCCGTCCGCGCCTGCATGTCTTCGTGCTGCGTGTCGCGATGCGCCGGCTCGACGTCGGCGTCGGCGCGTCGGCATCCGAGCCGCTGGACGTCGCGGATCACGTTCCGCGCGATCGCCGCCAGCCAGCCGCCGAAGGCATTCACGTCGCGCAGCCGGCGCAGTTGCCGCAGCGCGCGCAGAAAGGCTTCCTGGACGACGTCGGCGGCATCGTCGGCGCCGAGCCGCGCGAGCGCGATCGAATGCACCATGCCGGCGTACAGGGCGTAGAGCTCCCCGAATGCGGCGCGATCGCCGCCCTGCGCCGCGCGGACCAGCGCGCCGGTGTCGACGACGTGTTCAAGGGAGGACACGACGTCCCGCCGGCGTGTCAACACGACCCGCAGAGGAATATTCGCGGTGGGCTCCGATTAACGCTTCTGCCCTGCGCCCGTCCTTGTTGTAGTCCTGGAGGCCACGATGAAGGCTGTGTGGATGACACTTGCGGCGGCCGTGTTCGCGGCGATGACGCCGCCCACCGCGCGCGGTGCGGATGTGGACGACCTCGTCGTCGCGCCGCAATCGGGACGCGTCGACTTCACGATCTTCGCGAAGATGCTGTTCACGGTGAAGAAGCAAGGCCAGTTCAAGGACTTCGCCGGAGAGATTTCCTACGATCCTGCGCATCCGTCGGACACGCACGTCGAGCTCACCGTCTTCACGACCAGCGTCAGCATGAAGGATCCGGATCACGCGCAGCTGCTCAAGTCCGGAGAGTTCTTCGACGTCGAGCACTACCCCACGATGCGGTTCGTCAGCGCCGGCACGGCAATCCATCCGGACGGCAGCCTCGCGCTGACAGGAGACCTGACCATCCGCAACGTCACCAAGCGGATCGATGTACCGATCACGGTCATCAACGGCACCTTCGAGACGACATTCGAAATCGATCGCACCGAGTTCGGTTTGAACGGCAGTCCGACGTGGGGCGGCTTCAACGTCTCGATCGCCAGGCACGTCGAGATCCACATCGCTGTCGGGCTCGCGCAGCGCCCGCGGCCGACGCCGTAGCCGCAGCATCCACATCCATCACCGTGTCCCCGCAACGCGCGTGCCGCACGCGCTGCCGAAAAGTCGGAGGCCGGAGCGGTGCCGGGATTGCAGCGTCGGATCATCGTGACGAAAACCCTGACGATTATCGAGGCGGCGGGCGATTCCGGACTGCTGCTGCCCGAGCTGGTGCACGAGGGGCTCGCCGCGAACGATCGGACCAAGTACATCTTCACGCTCCTCCAGGCGGCGAAACGGCATGCGGAACGGCCTGGCGAACCGGTCGCGGATCTGCGAACCGCGCGGGAAGCCTGCGGAATCGACGCGCGCGCGCTCGACGAGTTGCCGGCGGCCAGTCGCCTGAACGCGGACGGCACCCTGACGATCCCGGGCGGCGAACGCCTGTGCGCACAGCTGTTCGACGATGTGACGCGGATGCTCGAGCCTCTTCGCGTCGCCGGCATCGGCGACGCCGGGTGGCGCGCCCGCCACGACGCCGATCGGCGGCGGCTCGATGCGCTGCGCTCCCTGCAGACGCCGGAGGGCGCGGATCGGATCGCGTCCGGAACGATCGATGCTCTGACCGCGGCGGGCGGTGAGGCCGGCGACTCGCTCCACCGGCTCGTGATGGACGTGCATCGCGAGCTGAACGCGCTGCTCGCGGCGACGGCGCGCGAATCGATCGACGGCGCGTGCGCGTCGGGCCTCGTCGACGACGACCGCCCCCTGGTCGCTGCGTTCATGAAAGGGCTCAACGCGACGGCGCCGCTCACGTTCGGCCACCCTGGGCTTGCCACGACCGCAGTGCGTCATGCCGATCACCTGTCGATTCAGAACGACCTCGGCAGCACCGACGGGCACGTCGTCGTCGTGCGAATCGCTGCGCTCGACGCGACGATCGTGTACGCCGACCTGCATCCGCGGCGCGCCCGCTTCCTGAAGGACCTGCTTCGGGCGTTCAAGATCCAGTGGACGACTGCGGCGGTCTCGAGCGACAGCGAATTCCAGATCCACACCGGCCGATTCCGCGCCTCCGATCGGCCCGCGCTCGAGCAATTCCTGACGACGGTCGCATCCCGGCTCGTGTTTCTGATCGACTGGAACCGCGCGCGCAAGCGTCTGTGCCGGTTCGTGAAGAACCGCGACGCCGTGGCCGTCCTGGCCTGGGCAGCCGACAACGACATCGGCCATCGCGGGTTCCTGCAGGCCGGCGACGTGGCGCTGGTCCAGACGGCATTCGAGCGGGTCGCGCCGACACGGATCCGCTGCGGCACCCGCCTCGACGAGGTGTTCGGCCGGTCCGCCGCCGTGGCATTTCTCGCCGCCGTGCTCCGCATCACGTCCGTCGGCGGCCGGAGCGGCCACTCGAAGCGTCTGATGCAGGACGAAATCGAGGCCGAGCTGCTCGTGCACCTCGCGACGGGCGAACGCGACGTCCTGGACGCGGCGGCCGATCATGCATCGCTGCTGTTTGATCTGTCCGATCGCGTCCGCCGCATGGTCGCGTGGATGCCGGGCGCCACACGACGCCAGCAGCTCCAGAGCGCGGCCGCGCTGGCCAAATCGTGGGAGGCCAAGGCCGACGACATCGTGCGCGACGCGGTGCGCCGCGCCGACGCGCTGCCCGGCACGTCGGCGCTGGTGCAGCTGCTCGTCGAGGCCGACGAGATCGCCGACGCGCTCGAGGAGAGCGCGTTCCTGCTGACGCTGCTCCCCGACACGCCGGAACCGGCCGGCCTCGACGCGCTCGAGCGAGTCGCGGGCGTCGTGGACGAGGCGGTGCGCGAGTACGTGCGCTGCCTCGGACATGCATGCGCCTGCGCGCGCGGCCGATCGCGCGCCGACGTCGACGAGGCGCTCGTTTCGGTGGATCGGATCGGCGATCTCGAGCACGCGTGCGACCGCGCCGAGCGCGAGGCGCGCGCGCAGCTCTTCGCCAGCGGCGGCGACGTACGCGAGCAGCAGCTGTTCGCCGAGATCGCGCGCACGCTCGAGGAAGCGGTGGATGCGATCGTGCCGTGCGCGCGGGCGATCCGCGACTACGTCCTGCACCCGCGAGAATCGACCGCATGACCGGCGGCGACGCCGCGCGCGTCTTCTCGATCGAGGGCGGGCGGTCCGAGTCGGACATGACGCCGGCACTGGTCGGCGGAAAAGCGGCGAACCTCGCGCGCCTCGATCGCCTCGGCCTCGCGGTGCCGCCCGCGATCGTGCTGCCGACCTCGCTGTGCCGCCGGTACCTGGAGCGCGGGACGCTCCCGGATGATGTCCGGCCGTCGCTCGCCGGGTCGCTCCGGCAGATCGAGCGAGCCACCGGCTGCACGCTCGGCGGCAGCCCGCCCCTGCTCGTCTCGGTCCGCTCGAGTCCTCCCTCCTCGATGCCCGGCATGCTGAGAACCGTCGTGAACGTCGGCACGACCGAAGACACTGCGCTGGCCCTCACGCGCCGGACCGGAAATCCCTGGCAGGCGTGGGATGTCTATCGCCGCTTCGTCCGATCATTCGGCGAGGCCGCGGGCCAGTGTCCCGCGCAGGTCCTGGACCGCATCGAGGTGGAGCAGCTCGGGCGCGCGCAGGTCGCGCGCATCGACGATCTCGATGCCATCGAGCTCCGGCGGCTGGCGCGCGACACCGCCGCCGCGGTGGCACGCCACGGCGGTCGCGCCATCCCGACCGATCCGCTCGATCAGCTCGTCGCCGCCGTCGAGGCGGTGTTCGCGTCGTGGAACGCGCCGGCCGCAGTGGAGTACCGCCGCATCAACGGGCTCGAGGCCGAGACGGGCACCGCCGCGCTGATCCAGGCGATGGCGTTCGGCAACGCCGGCACCCGATCCGGGTCGGGCGTGTGCTTCACGCGCAATCCCGCCACCGGCGCGCGCGAGCTGTACGTCGATTTCGCGTTCAACGCGCAAGGCGACGATGTCGTCGGCGGACGCGAAACCGTGCAGGACGCCGCCTCGCTGGCCGCTCGCCTGCCGGACGCGTGGGCGCAGCTGACGCACGCCGCAGCGCGACTCGAACGCGAATTCGGCGACATGCAGGACGTCGAGTTCACAATCGAGGAAGGCGTCCTGTTCTTTCTGCAGTGCCGATCGGGGAAACGCACGCCGTGGGCCGCGCTCCAGATTGCGGTGGACCTCGTGCAGGAGGGAGTGATCGATGCGGAGACCGCGCGTGCGCGCCTCGAGCGCGTGGACCTCGAGGCGATTCGACGCGTCACGCTCCGGCCCGACGCCGGCACCGAGCCAATCGGACGCGCCACCGCCGCCAGCGTCGGCGTCGCGTCGGGCGCTGTCGTGTTCGATGCCGATCGCGCCAGCGCGCTCGGCGCGCGCACGCCCGTGGTCCTCGTCCGCGACGAGATGTCCACCGACGACCTCCGCGGCCTGGCGGCGTCGGTTGGCGTGTTGACCGCATCCGGCGGCCGCACGTCGCACGCAGCGGTCGTCGCGCGGCAGCTCGGCCGAGTGTGCCTGGTCGGCTGCGGCGACCTCCACATCGACCAACAGGGCGCAACGTGCACGATCGGTCCGCGGCGCCTCTGCGAAGGAGACGTCGTCACGCTCGACGGCGAGGCCGGTGCGGTCTATGCCGGGAAGCTGCCGGTCGTTACCGAAAGACCGGCAGCCGCCCTGGCGATCGTCCGCGGGTGGCCGCGGCACGTCGAATGCGATCGTTCGCGTACGGCCGTCGAAATCGACAGCTTTTCGCCACCACACGAGGGTCGTCATGTCACGCATTGCTGCACACCAGACATCCCGCGGTGATCCGGTCCGCTTGTTCTGCATGCTCGCGCTGATCGTCAGCGCGCTTCCCTGCGCCGCCCGCGCGCAGGACGCACCGGTCGGCGGCCCCGCCGACACCGTCGCTCGCACCGCCGCCCGCGCGCTTCTCGGCGACGAGGTCCCCGATGATCAAATCGTTCCCGTCATTCCCGCCGTGATCGGGGGCGAGCCCGAAGGGCTCTTCGCGGAGCCGCGCCTCATCGTCCGCGGCATCGACTTCGCGACGCGAACGCTCGGCGAGGGCGATCAGCGCAACAACGGCTTCTATCCCGAATTCTCGAACATGTCGACCGGCTCCGGCTGGGTGTCGATCGGCCCCGGCTACCGGCACTGGTTCCGCGGCGACACGGCGATCGCCGATGCGTCGGCCGCCGTATCGTGGCGCGCGTACAAGATGGTGCAGGGCCGGTTCGAGTGGACGCAGCTCGCCCACAGCCGGGTGGCCGTCGGCGCGCAGGCGATGTGGCAGGACCAGACGCAGGTGACCTATTTCGGCGAGGGGAGCACGTCGCCCGCGTCGGCGCGCAGCGAGTACCGCATCAGGACGACCGATGTCGTCGGCTACGCGACGGCGCATCCCGAGCGATGGCTTGCGGTGACCGCGCGCCTCGGCTGGCTGGCGCGTCCGACCCTCAGCTCGCCCGCCGGCACCTTCCAGCGCGGCAACCCGAACGCGCTGGACGTCTTTGCGAACGACGTCGCCGTCGCGCTGCCCGATCAGCCGAAATACGCTCACGGCGAGCTCTCGCTCGTCGCCGACACGCGCGATTCGCGCAGCCATCCGATGAACGGCGGCCTGTATCGCGCGTCTGCGGCGGCGTTCGCCGACCGCAGCTCCGGTGCGTTGAGCTTCCGCCGCTACGAGGGCGAAGCCGCGCAGTTCGTCAGCCTCGCCGCCGACACGCTGACGCTCGTCGGGCACGCGTGGTTCGTCGGCACCGAGTCGGATCCGTCGCAGACCGTGCCGTTCTACATGCTGCCGAGCCTCGGCGGACACAACACGCTGCGATCGTTCGACGACTTCCGCTTTCACGATCGCAACTTGCTCGTCGTCAACGGCGAAGTCCGCCTCGGCGTGCTGACCCACGTCGATCTCGCGGCCTTCGTCGACGCCGGCAACGTCGCGTCGCGCGTACGCAACCTCGATCTCGGCAAACAGTCGGTCGGCATCGGGCTGCAGATGCACACCCAGCACGCCACGTTCGCGCGCGTGGACCTGGCGCACGGCAGCGACGGGTGGCGTCTGTTGTTCAGGACGAGCGATCCGTTCCACCTGTCCCGGCTGTCGCGCCGGGTCGCGCCCGTGCCGTTCGTGCCGTAGTTCGGCGCCAGGGAGACGCGCCATGGGACTCCGCATCTCGAGCGTCCTGCTGCTGTCGCCGCTTTTCGCGGCATACATGCCGTTCTGCACGCCGCAGATTCGGCCGACGATGCAGCCCTGGGAGGCGCCGCTGGCGAGCCTGTGGTCGCTGCCCCGCGACGCCGCGGCGCGCGACCTGTTCAACGGCCCGTGGGGGACGGCGAGGGCGCCACGCAAGGACGACGTCTACACGCTCGTGGAGCACAAGCACCACGGCGTGAACCCCGGCATGACCGTGCGTGATGCGAAGGGCCGGAAGTGGAGTGTGAAGCAGGCACCGACCGACGGACAGCCGGCCGAGGGGCCGATCGAAGTGGTCCTCTCGCGCGTCCTCTCGGCCGCCGGCTACCACCAGCCGCCGGTCTACTTCCTCCCTTCGTTCACGCTTCGCGACGACTGGGGAACGCACGTCGAGCGCGGCGGACGCTTCCGCCTGCACGACAAGTCGCTGACCGAGGTCGGCGAGTGGTCGTGGCAGCAGAACCCGTTCGTCGGCATGCGCCCCTATCAGGGGCTGCTCGTGATCCTCGCGATCTTCAACAGCTCCGATCTGAAGAACTCGAACAACACGCTCTACGAACATCGAACGGGCGACTTCATCGAACGCTGGTACGTCGTGCGTGACATCGGCACGGCGCTCGGCGAGTCGGGCCGCGTCTCGCCCGTGCGCGGCGACCCGGCGCGGTTCGAGCGCTATCGGTTCATCCTCGATGTGAGCAACGGGTTCGTGCGGTTCGATTATCACGGGTTCCATCAGGAGCTGTTCCGCGATCGCATCACGCCGGGCGACGTCGGGTTCGCCTGCGAGATGCTCGCCCCGCTGACCGATGCGCAGTGGGGCGACGCGTTCCGCGCCGGCGGGTACGACGCGCGGACGGCCGACCGGTTCATCCGCCAGGTGAAGACCAATATCGCGCTCGGCGCGCGGATCGCGGGCCCCGACTGGACGGCGGGATCGTCGTGGTGATCGGGATGCGCAAGTGGCTCGCGACCGCGGCCGTCGTCGTCGCCGCCGGCACGTGGGCCGCGGCGATCGATGCGCTGCGGCTGCCGAAGGATCCGGGCTCGCTGAAGTTCGCCGTCATCGGCGACAACGGCACCGGCGACCGGCCGCAGTACGAAGTCGGTCAGCAGATGGCGATGGCGCACGACGTCTTCCCGTTCGAACTCGTGATCATGCTCGGCGACAACCTGTACGGCCGCCAGCAGCCCGAGGACTTCGTCACGAAATTCGAGCGCCCGTACGCGGCGCTGCTGCAGGCCGGCGTACCCTTCTACGCGTCGCTCGGCAACCACGACGATCAGAAGAACCGCTTCTACGCCGGGTTCAACATGGGCGGCGAGCGTTATTACACCTACAAGCGCAAGACCGTCCGCTTCTTCGTGCTCGACACGAACCTGATGGATCCGAAGCAGCTCTCGTGGTTCGACGAGGCGCTTCAGGCATCCGACGATCTCTGGAAGATCGTCTACTTCCACCACCCGCTCTACTCCGACGCCGGCCGACACGGACCCGACGTCCAGCTGCGTGTCGCGCTCGAACCGCTGCTCGTGCGGCATGGGGTCAACGTGGTCTTCTCGGGGCACGAGCACGTCTACGAACGCGTCAAGCCGCAGAAGGGGATCACGTACTTCATCGACGGCTCGGGCGGGCAGCTGCGCAAGGGCGACATGAATCCGTCGGCGCAGACGGCGGCATCGTTCGACCAGGATCAGACGTTCATGCTCGTCGAAGTGGCCGGCGACGAACTGCACTTCCAGACCGTGACGCGGACCGGCCGCACGGTCGACGCCGGCGTGGTCGCCCGGCGCACGATCAGCTAGCGGAGGCGGCGATGAGACACCACGCCCTGTCCCACGATCCGATGGCGCTGGCCGCCCCCGGGCGCGCCGTCATCGGACCGGCCGTGCGGTTCGTCTTCGATCGCTTCCTGCTGCTGCCCGCCGGCGCCGCCGTCGCGCTCGTCTGGGCGAACACCGCGCCCGAGGGCTATTACCAGCTGTCGCAGCTGCTGGCGTTCCCGGTGAACGAGATCGGGATGGCCGTCTTTCTCGCGCTCGTCGTACACGAGGTGTTCGAGGCGATCATGCCGGGAGGCGCGCTGCACACGTGGCGCCGCTGGCTGCTGCCGGTCGTCGCCGCGATGGGCGGCGTCGCCGCCACGGCCGGCACCTATCTGGTGTACGTCGGCGCGAGCCACGAAACGGTGCTCGCGCAGGCGTGGCCGATCGCGTGCGCCGTCGACGTCGCCGCCGCCTACTATGTCATCAAGCTGATCTTCCGCCGCGGGGCGGCGCTGCCGTTCGTGCTGCTGACGGCCCTGGCTACCGACGCCGTCGGCGTGCTGGTCCTGATGACGCGGCCGCGCGCCGTCGACGTGTGGCCTGGGGCGGTTGCGCTGCTCCTCGCGGGCATCGCTGCCGCGGCGCTGATGCGGCGCCTGCACGTCAGGCGGTTCTGGCCGTACTTCGCCGCCGCGGGTCCGCTGTGCTGGCTCGCCCTCTATCTCGGCGGCGTCCACCCGGCGCTGGCGCTCGTGCCGATCGTGCCGTTCCTCCCGCGCGAGCCGCGGTCGCTCGAGCTGTTCGCCGAACCGGACGATGACGATCCGCTGCATCATGCGGAACGCGAGTGGAACGTCGTCGCGCAGGTGGTGCTGCTCTTGTTCGGCCTCGTCAATGGCGGCGTGATCCTCAGGCACTACGACACGGGCACCTGGGCAATGCTCAGCGCGGCGCTCGTCGGCCGTCCGATCGGCATCATCGCCGCGGTGGCCGGCGCCGTCGCGTGCGGGCTCAGACGGCCGCGCGGCCTGGGGTGGCGCGAACTCGGCGTGATCGCGATGGCGACCTCGAGCGGCTTCACCTTCGCGCTCTTCCTCGCGACCGGCCTGATTGCGATCGGTCCGGTGTTGAGCCAGGTCGCGCTGGGGGCGCTGTCGACGGTCGCAGGCGCCGCGCTGACGGTCCTGCTCGCCCGCCTGCTGCACGTGGGCCGTTTCGCGGAGCGCTGACGTGGCGTACCGATTCAAGCCGGGCCGATCGCTCGCTGCCGACGTCCGGCGGATTGCGGACAGGCAGTTGTCGCTCGCCATCGGCGAGCTGCGATCGGCCGGCGACCACCGGAGCGACGCGGTCGTGCACGAGGCACGGCGCCACATCAAGAAGGCGCGCGCGCTCATCCGCCTCGTTCACACGGCGCTCGGCGACGCGTATGTCGCCTCGAATCGGCGGCTGCGGGTGGCGAACCGGATGCTGGGGGCGATCGCCGACGGCGAAGCGATGGTCGATACCCTCGTGCGGCTCGGACAGAAGTATCGCGATCGCCTCCCCCGCCGCACCGTCGCCGCGCTGCGTGCCGGGCTGCTCGATCGCGAGCGGCGGATCGGGCGCAAGGCCATGCTCGAGCGCCTGCTGCCGCGCGTCGCGTCGCTGCTGCGCCGCGAGCAGCAGCCGATCACGCTGTGGACGCTGAACACGACCGGCTTCCGCGCCGTCGCCCGCGGGCTGGAACGCACGGTCCGCCGCGCGCGCCGGGCGGCGCGCCGCGCCGAGCGGGAGCCGACGATCGAGCACTACCACGCGTGGCGGCGCCGCGCGAAGGACCTCTGGCTGCAGGTGCGGCTGCTCGAGGGCCGCTGCCGCGACAAGCTGCTGCCCGACGAACGCCGCCTCGAGGCGCTCGACGGGTTCCTGGGCGAGTACCACAACGTCGTGCTGCTGGAACGGCTGCTCGTCGACGAGGCGCTCGCGTCGCGCGAGGACACGGCGCGCTGCCTGCGCATGCTCAGACGCTACCAGGGGGAGCTGCGCTATCGCGCCATCACGATCGGCCGGGCCATTGCCGAAGAGAAGCCGAGGCACTTCGTCGCGCGCGCGCGGCGACACTGGCAGGCCGCGAAGCAGACCACGGCGGCGGCGGCGACGAGGCGTCGATGGCATCGCGCCGCCTGAAGCTCGTCTCGCTGCTGCGGCCCCACGCGGCGTTGCTCGGCGTCGCGTTCGCCGCGATGCTCGTGGAAGCCGGAACCGATCTCCTCGAGCCCTGGCCGTTGAAGGTGATCTTCGACTACGTGCTCGGGGCCAAGTCGCCGCCCCGGTGGCTGCGCGACGTGCTGCCAGGCGACCGCGCCACGCTGCTCGACGTCGCCGCCGCGTCCGTCGTCGGCATCGCCCTGCTCGGCGCGGCCAGCGCGTACACCGAGAAGTACCTGTCGACGACGGTCGCCAAGCGCATCGGGTACGAGCTGCGGCACATTCTCTACCACCATGTTCAGCGGCTGTCGCTGTCGTTTTACGAACAGCGGCAGACCGGGGACATGGTCGTGCGGCTCACGAGCGACATCGATGCGGCCGAGGACTTCTTTTCGTCCGCGGTCCTGGGCATCCTCCTCGACGTGCTGACGCTCGCCGGCATGCTGGGCGTGATGTTCTATCTCGACTGGCGCTTCAGCCTGATCGCGCTGTCGGTGGCGCCGGTGCTGTTCGTCGTGGTCTACCGCTACACGCGCCGGATCAAGAGCGCGACGCGCGCGGTCAAGCGCCAGGAGAGCGAGCTCGCATCGGTCGTCCAGGAGTCGATCGCGTCTGCACGGGTCGTCAAGGCGTTCGCACGCGAGGAGTTCGAGGAAGGCCGGCTCGATCGCGAGAGCCAGGAGTCGGTCGACCTCGGACTCCGC
Organism: Vicinamibacterales bacterium; assembly: GCA_035650895.1. Taxonomy (GTDB): domain Bacteria; phylum Acidobacteriota; class Vicinamibacteria; order Vicinamibacterales; family CAVVIG01; genus Gp6-AA45. Next base: position 37,866 of record DASRGT010000008.1, on the reverse strand, counting down.
GCGCGCAGCATCAAGGCGATGCTCCCGCCGCTCGTCGACATCCTCGTCGCGGGCGGCACCTGCCTCGTCCTGTGGTACGGCGTGCGCCTCGTGCTCGCGGAGCGCCTCACGAGCGGCGCGCTGCTGGTATTCGTGCTCTATCTCGGCAAGATGTACAAGCCGATGAAGGACCTGTCGAAGATGACCGATACGCTGTCGAAAGCGTCGATCGCCTTCGAGCGCATCGGCGAGATTCTGTCGATCGAACGGCAGGTCAGGAACGCGCCGGGCGCGGCGCCCGCGCCGCCCTTCGCCGGAGCGATCGAGTTCGAGCGGGTGCAGTTCGGATACGCGCCGGATCAGACGGTGCTGGCGGACGTCAGTTTCCGCGTCGAGCCCGGACAGCGGACGGCGCTGGTCGGACCGACCGGCAGTGGCAAGTCGACGTTGATCGGCCTGATTCCGCGACTGTACGACGCTTGCCGCGGGACGGTCCGCATCGACGGGCGTGACGTCCGCGCCTACACGCTCGAGACGCTCCGCCCGCAGGTGAGCTTCGTGCTGCAGGACCCCGTGCTCTTCCGCGCGACGGTCGCGCAGAACATCGCGTACGGAAAGCCGGGAGCGACGATGGACGAGATTCGCCTGGCCGCGCGGCTGGCAAATGCGGACGAGTTCATCCGCCGCATGCCGCACGGCTACGACACGCTCCTCGGCGAACGAGGAGACACCCTGTCGGGCGGACAACGCCAGCGCATCGCCATCGCCCGCGCCATCATCCGCGACGCGCCGATCCTGCTGCTCGACGAGCCGTCGGCGGCGCTCGATCCCGAGTCCGAGGCGCAGATCTTCGAGGGCTTGTCACGCCTGCTGGAAGGCCGCACGTCCATCACGATTGCGCACAGGCTCGCGACCGTGCGGCACGCCGACGTCATCTTCGTGCTCGATCGCGGCGTCATCGTCGAACGCGGCACGCACGCGCAGCTCATCGCGGCCGACGGCCTCTACGCGCGGTTGTACCGGCTCCAGTTCGGCGGCGCGGACGCGGCGTAGTCACCGCGCGGCGTCGGCGCAGATGCGGCGGATCTGATCGACCGTGGGGCCGGCAACGGCCGGATCCTCCGGTGCATCCGCGGCATCATCCTGACGCAGCTCCACGCTCACCCAGAAACTCGGTTGATAGAAGATCTGGACCGGCAGGCACGCCTTCGATGCTGCCGGCACGTAGGTGACGGCGAATTTCGTCGTGTCGCCCGTCTGCCGGTTCACGACCGCGAGGTCGCTCCGCGTCAGGGCGTCGAACGCCCGCGAGCCGACGATCGTTCGGCCGAGCGGCCTGACCTTGCGGACCGACAGCTCGTACACCTTGCCGTTGTAGACGTACGGCACGGCGCGAGCGTCCGACCGCAGCACCAGTTGCAGCGCCGTCAGAAATCCCGGCTGGACGCCGCTCGGGCGGACCAGATGCTGCGCCTCCCACTTCGGCGGCGCGTCGACGAGCTGCTGGAGCAATCGATTGAAGGTGCGAAACGACGTGGTGGGTTGTCCCGCGACCACCGTGGCGAAACTGCGGACGTCCGTGGCGGTGACCGACGCGCAGCGCGCCGCGACGCGCGAGTCGCCGCTCCGCGAAACGAAGTCCGCCGGCGACGTGTCGTCCGGGTCGGCGGGACGCAGCACGAATATCTCCGCGCCGTCAGGTCGCGTCTCCTCGCGCACGTAGCCCCACTCGTTCAACCGTCTCGGCGCATGGTCGGGATCCGATCCGGCCAGCAGGGAAATCGTGGTGCCGTGCGCGTCGGACCTGACGCTGATGCGCGCGCTGCCGACGTCGTTGCTGCCGACGCTGAACAGGGCCAAGTTCAACTTGCCGAGAATGCGATAGCGCTGCTCGGCGCCGCCGGGCGCGACCGAATCGGCCGGCGGCGTCCGCAGGCCGGCCGCGGGGCCCGCCGCCGCCGCGATGGACGCGATCGCCGTGCTCAGGAGCGCCAGACGCCGCAGTCGCACGCCCTCACCTCAGAACGTCGTGAAGATGCCGGCGAACATCCGGTGGCCCACCTGAGCGCCGGTTTCACCGAACAGTGGCAATGCCTCGTCGTGGCGATCGATGACGAGCACGCGGTAGTCGGCGCGCACGCCGCCCGTGCGCGCGACATACCACTTGACGCCGGCGCCCACCGCGGCCGTCGGCATCGTCTGCCGCGTCGCGACGCCGACGGCATCCGTGCCGTTGCGCGGGAGCAGCGACAGCGCGCCCAGCGCGCCGACGACGTACGGAGCGAGCCGCCGGTGGCTGCCGATCGGGCTGACAACCAGACTGCCGGAATACATCGCAGAGTCCGGCATCGCTTGACGGACGAGCACGCCGCGGACGACCGACGCGCGCGTCCAGCCGACGCCGAAGCCGGCTTCCGCTTCGACGCCGACGCGGGCATTCAGATTCCAGGCGAACGACGTGCCGATGCCGTAGTTGGCGAAGTCCGGACCGTCGTTCCCCGTGTGCCGCGCCAGCACGAGCGCGCCAGCCGGGAACCCGCACCATTCGGCGCGAGGCGCGCCGGCGCCGAGCGGCTGGGCCGATGCGCTGGCGGCCGACAGGATGACCGCCACCGCACAGCACAGGCGCTGCCCCAGGGAGATCATGCGCGCCTCCTACTGCAGCGGACAGCGCGCGCTCCGCGAGTCGAGCGTGTCCTCGGCCACGCGCTCGAGCAGCTGCGACAGCGGTCCACCGCTCGACACGTCCCGGCGGATGCGGCAGAGGCCGGTGGCCTCGTCGAACTCCGGGCAGATCAGATGCGTGACGCGCCCCTCCAGGTCGGTGACGCGCGTGACGGTGGACCCCAGGACATGACACGGAACCGAAGTGATAGCCATGGCTTCCCGCCTCGATCACGCTTTGTAGAGCGATCGAATCTGGAACAGGATGTACAGCGAGATCAGCCCGCCCGCCAGTCCGCCGACGATCGCGCCACGCAGCAGCGACACGCCCAGCGAGACGAGTGCCGAATAGAACATCAGCCGCCAGCCGGTCATCCGCCGCTCGAACAAACCCGGAAGTGCGGCAGCCATGAGCCCCATCTCGGCGAGCGTGCCGACGGCGAGGTACGTGAAGCCCGTGGCGTAGCCGATGCCGGCAAACGGCATGTACGTCGCGCCCACGCCGAGCGCGAACAGCAGCGTGGGCACCGCGATCAGCAGCAGGACGATCGTGATGAACGGGCCGTAGCGGACGATCCACTCCTTCGCTTCGTCGGGCAGTTGCGCCGGCGCCTTCTTGACGAGGTAATAGTCGAGCCAGCCGACAACGTCCTGCGGCGCTCTGGTCTCCGTGGTCATGGTCTTCCTCCTACTGCACCCGCGTCTTGAACGCGTCGCCGATCTTGAAGCCCGCGCCCGAGACAATCGCCGCAAGCGCGGACGATTCGTCCACGTCGACCACGCGAACCACGCCGACCGGCGCCGTCATCCGCCGGATCACGTTGCCCGTCGCCGGGTCCTTCACTTCGCGGACGATGCGTTCGACCGTCAACTGATCGCCGACGCGCAGCCCCGCTGCCGATCCGGCGTTCAGCACCACCTGGCCTTCTTCGACCGCAGCAAGGACGCCCTGGACCACGACCTGCCGCGTCTGGATGCGGGACTGCCCCGCAATCACCTCGACGCTCATGGCGTCGACGGCCGCCTTGACCGCCTCGCCGATGATGGTGCTCTGGAAGTTGCTGCTGCCGAAGTCGACGCGACCGCCGCCGAAGCCGCTCCAGCCGCCGCCGCCGCCGAGCAGCGACGTGCTCTCGCGCTTCGATTCGCCGCGACCTTCGGCCACCGTCAGGATTTCGCCGGTGTCGACGCTCACGATCCGGGCCGTGAGGGCGACGATCGCCTTCGACTTCTTGTGCGAGAAGCCGCCGATCCCGAAGCCGCCCCAGGATCCCGCCCCGCCGCCGATGCCGGTGTTCTTCGTTTCGTTGCCGAACTCGGTGATCGACCCGACGATGATCGCGTCGACCCCGAGCAGCTTGCCGAGACGCGCCGCCGACGCCGGGTCGGCGCGGTTGCTGTTCGAGAAATTCTGCTCCGCGAGCAGCTTCGCCAGGGCGGCCCGCTCGATGACCGAGTAGGTGCCGTCCTTGACCAGCGTCGTGACGAGCAGGTCCGCGACGCCTTTGCCGACGTCGATGTCCTGTCCGAAGATCGCCGACACGCCGCTGTGTACCGTTGCGTAGTCGAAATCGAACACCGCGACGCGGGTCCGGCGTGGTTGGGCGGCGGCGGCCGCTGCCGCCAGCACCAGCGTCGCGCACACCATGCGAGTCTTCACGGCCTCCTCCTCACTCGCCGCGGCGGACGTAGAGAATGGCGGCGCCGCCCGGCACCGCCGCCACCGCGATCGGCAGTTCGTGTCCCGGCCGCGTCACCGTCCGGCCGGCGATGATGCCGACCGCGCTGCCGAAGACGACGTCGCTGAGGTAATGGACGTTGTCGTGCAGGCGCGATGCGGCGACGTAGGACGCGAACGCGTAAGCCGGCACGGCGCCCTTCCAGCCGAAGTGGCGCTCGATCGCCGTCGCGAACGCGAACGTGTCCGCCGCGTGGCCCGATGGGAAGGAATTGGCGCCGCTGCCGTCCGGCCGCTCGCGGCGGACGGAATACTTCAGCCCTTGCGTCATCCCTTCGGCGATCGCCACCGACTGCAGCAGATCGGACCCGATGTGCGACACGCGCGCGTTGTCGGTCGAGCGGCCGACCGTGTAGATCACCGCCGCCGTGCCGAGCAGGGTGTAGCTCTGACCGAGGTACGCCCCCGCGACGAACGTCGGATGCGCCCAGGCGGCGTCGACGAGCGAACGGTTCACGTGGCTGTCGGCGGGATGCGCCGCGGCGGCACTGCCCGCGCCGACGCCGACCCAGAACAGGTTCTCGAGCGACGGGAGGTGCTTCACGTCGGTCACGAGGTCTTTCAACGTGGCCACGATGCCGGTGTGCTGGGGCGTGGGAGGCGGACCGGCCGGCTTGCCGATCACCTGGTCGGCGAGTTCGTCGGACATCGGCGCAGTGGCATCGGCAACCACCGATTCCTGCGCCGCGAGCGGCGCCGCCATGGCGCACACGACGACGATGACGAGAACACGGACATTTCGAGGCATACCTGGGAGCGGCTGCATCAGGGCTGCCAGTCGATCGGCTCGGTGGCGCGCGCTCGCTGCGGAGATCCCGGCAGGGCGACGGAGCCGCGTCACGATCGCTTCGATATCTCCGCCGGTCTCGACCTTGCGATTCGATTCACAGCCCGGGTCGAGCCATGGTCAAGGTGCGGTGCACGTCGTCGCCGCGCGGCTCGCGGACGCGTTCGGTCCCCTTCCGGGGTGCATCTGCGCGCGCTGCGCGGCCACGGCCTGATCTGTTCGCGTCGAATCCGACCGCATTCGCCCGCAATGTGCGAGATGTGGCTACGAATCGCCGGGTTGGACGGTGAATCATGTCAGCGCTGCGATACATCGCCCTGTGCGCGCTGGTGCCGATCGTCCTGGTGCCGGCGGAACGCTTCACGGCCGTTGCCGTGAACAGCGGCAACCCCGGTCCGGCGTGGACATCGCCGGTCGACATCGTCGTCACCCACTGGTCCAGTGAGGCGGACCAGTCCGAGCTGACGGGCGTGCTGCTCGCGCGCGGCGAGGCCGCGCTGCTCGAGGCGCTGCGCGACCGTCCGTCGGTCGGCTACATCCGGACGCCGAACAGCCTCGCGTACGACCTGCGCTTCGCCCGGGAGTTTCCAGGCGACGACGGCGGACGGCGCATCGTGCTCGGCACGGACCGGCCGATCATGTTCTGGGAGGCGTGGCATCGGCCGCGGTCAATCGACTACCCGTTCACGATTGTCGAGCTGCGGCTGAACCGCGAGGGCCAGGGCGAAGGCAAGATGTCGTCGGCGGCGCGGATCACCGTCGATCGCGCGCACAACGCGATCGTGCTCGAGAACTACGGGCTGGCACCCGTCCAGTTGATGAACGTGCGAACCGTTGCGCCGACGACCTGACGATCACAGCGCGGCGTACAGCGCGTGCCGCAGCGCGACGTCGCGTGGGTCGCCGGTCAACGCCGTGCCCATCTGGCTCGTGACGTACGCGTAGCCGACCTGGGCGTCGGGGTCGGCGAAGCCGATCGACCCGCCCGCCCCGGGGGCGCCGTACGACGTCGGGCTGCCGAAGCTCCACTCCGCCGTCGACTTCATGAATCCGAGCGAAAACCGCACGTCGTCAGACTTCATGCACAGATCGTGGAACCCCTCGGTCGGAGGCTGTGCGGGCGCCGCCAGCGCCTCGAGCGTCGCCGGAGTCAGTCCGAGGTCGCGGCCGCTGGTGGCGAACACCGAGTACGCGCGCGCGATGCCGCGCGCCGTCGCGACGCCGCCGCCGGAGGGGATCTCGAGATTGCGCGCGTAGACGCGATCGACATCGCGCGCGAGTTCGGAGCCGCGGAGGGCGCGGGCGATATTGGAATGCGGGTTCATCGCCTCGAACGTGAAGCGAATCGGAAATCCGACGAGCATCTCCACGCGTCCGGGCGGCGACAACGTCGCGAGCTGCGTATCGGGAATCGAATCCGGCAGCCGGATGTACGCGTCGATGCCGAGCCGCTGCGCGATCTCGTCCTGAAAGAAGGTGCCGATCGTGCGATGCGCGGGATCGACCCGCCGCAGCAGCGCGCCTTCGTAGAACCCGAGCGTGATGGCGTGGTAGGCCTGGTGGGTCCCCGGCTCGAAGGCCGGCGTCTGCCGCGCCAGCACCGCGTCGAGGCGTGCGGCGTCGAGGAGCAGGCCGCGATCGATCGGCTCGTCCAACGCGAACAGCCCCGCCTGATGGCCGAGCAGCTGTCGGACGGTGATGGCGGCCTTGCCGGCCTCCGCGAACTCCGGCCAGTAGGCGCAGACGCGCTCGTCGTAGTCGAGCCATCCGCGTGAATGCGCGACGGCGAGCGTCATCGCCGACAGTCCCTTGGTGGTGGAGTTGACCAGCACCATCGTGTCGCGCTCCCACGGCGCGTCGGTCGCCTTGTCGCGGACACCGCCCCACAGGTCGACGACCTTCACGCCGCGGACGTACGCGCAGCAGGCGCCGCCCAGCTCTCCGCGACGGACGAAGTTGTCGTGGAACACGTCGCGCACCACTTGATATCCAACGGCGACGTCGCCTTCGATGTCGATGGGAGACAGGGTCCGGCTCATGACAGCCTCTCGTCCAGGTGCCCGCTTCCCGGCGGAAGCCGGGCGATCCAACACCCCGCTGCAAGACACCTGCTCAGGAGCGGTCCGCCGAGCGCGCCGAACGCGCGGACGAGAGCGCCAGCGTTACGATGACTGTTTCACGCCTCGCCTGCGCGAATCCGCCACCGGGCCGCACGGCGGTGCCGGGAAACCGGCAGCAATCGCGGTCTCCCGCTTGCAGCATGCGTCCGACTGACCGCGAGCGAATTTGCGTGCAGAGTGTCATCGACCGTACCGTCGCCCGCGTCATGGTTTGCTACGCTCGGTCTCACACCTGAAAGGCCTCGCCATGCCGTACACCGCGACTCTCGATCGCATCCGCGCTGAGTACCTCGAAATGCCGGGCCTGAAGCTCACCGTCAACCAGGTGCAGCGCCTGTGCGGCGTCGAGCGCGTGTTGTGTCAGGACGTGTTGAATGCGCTGGTGGCGGCGAATTTCCTGGATGTCAGAGCGGACGGCTCGTACGTGAGACTCACCGAAGGCCGTGTCGCGCGTTCCCAGCCGGCGCGCGCCGAGGGGACGCACGGCCGCGGCGTGCCGATCGCGTCTTAGCGCGGTCGAGCGTCGGCGGTCGGCTCTTCTTCGAATCACCCGCGCGTTGCGGATCGCTCCGCGCCATGGTCGCGGCGGCGAGCCGCGTCCGCCGTGCAGCACCTTCTGCCGCGCCGACGCATGAGCAGATGTTTGTGCGCCACCGCGACCGGGACATCTAGCGCGCGATACCGGCCAGCGCCGCCCGCGCGACAATCTCTTTCAACGTCGCGATGACATCCTCGCCGGTCGGTCCGCCGCGGCGCCGCGGCGCCTGAATCACATCGTCGATCGACAGCACGCCTTGCAGGTGCCCGTGCGCGTCGACGACGGGCAGCCGGCGCACGTGGTGCGTCGACATCGTGGAGAGCGCGACCTTGACGTTCTCATCGGCGAAGCAGCTGACGGCCGGGTGCGCCATGGCCTCGCGGACGCCGATGTGCGACATCGTTCGCTGCGAATTCGCCGCGTACAGGCATGCGTCGCGATCGGTCAGGACGCCGGCGACGCCGCCGGCGCTGTCGATCACGGGCACGAAGCCGCACCGCCGATCGCGCATCAGCTGCGCGGCCGCGGCCAGATCGTCGGTCACGGCACACGTGGCCGGCGGCGTCTTCATCAATTCACTGACGACCATACGGTCCTCCTTCGAGTCGGGGTCAGCGCTGCGTGACCGCCTGACTGGCGCTCTTCGCTCCACTCTGAATCGTGATGGACCCGGTGCGCGTCGATCCCGGCGTCGGATTCGCCGCCACGGTGAACGTCAGGATCGTCGGCGAGGTGATCGATCCGCCGCCGCTGAGCCATGGAACCGTGCCCGACACCGTCGCGGTGCACTGCCAGCCCGCCGGCACCGACTGAACCGACGCGGAGACCGTCAGCGTCCCGCCGGCCGACGGCACGTGATCGAAGTCCTCGGGACCCTTCGACAGCGCCACGAAGCACTCCCAATCGGGATGCGGTCCCTGGACGATCAGGAACGAGGCCGAACCGCCGGTCCAGCTAACCGTGATCGTCCCGGATCGCGTATTCAAACCGTTCGCCGCAACCGTGAAGACCAGCGGCCCGCTTCCAGCGCCCGCCGCGCCATGAGAAAACGTCATCCACGAGACGTCGGCGCTCGCCTGCCACGCACACGCGCCGGCCGTGCGCGTCAGGGCAATCGTGAAGTCTCCGCCGTCGGACCCGACGATCGACGGCGCATTGGACGCGCCGACGTAGCTGCAGGTGCTGTCGACCGGCCGGCGGAGCTCGAAGTCCGCGCGCGGATTCGTGGGAATCGTCACGTTCTGCTCGCCCGGGTCGTAGCCGGATGCCGAGGCGCGGACGCGGAACGTGTCGGCGAGCAGCCCGGTCCACTTGTAACTGCCGCTGGCGTCGGCCGAGGCCGACTGCCCGGCGTTGAGCCCGTTCAGCGCCTCGACCTTCGCGCCGCCGATCGGCGCGTGTGTCGAGACGTCGGTGATTACGCCGATCAGCGTGAAGGTCTGCGGCGGGTTCGGCGGCGGCAGGGGCGGCACATCGGCGGCCGCCGTTGCCGTGCCGCCGAACGACGTGCCGTCGCTGAATGTCACGACGGCCTGCACGGCGGTGGCGAACGCGTGCGCGGCATTCGGATCGACCGTGTCGAGCTGGCGCGTTTCGATCGTGCCGCTCGCCGGGCAGACGTTCGTACCGTCGGAAATGGGTTTGTCGTGATGCGACCCGGCGACGGCCGCGCCGTTCGCCGTGAACGTCAAGTCCACGGCGACGATCGTGGCGGCCACGCCGGTCGACTCGCGGAGTTTCAACGTGGTCGCGTAGCGGAAGCCGCTCGCGGCCGATTGTCCGCGGACGGCGATCGAGGTGACGGCGACGCTCGGGTGCGGGGCCGATGGCGGAACTGGAGACGGAGACGTGGGGCTGTGCGAGCACCCGGCGAGCGCGACGAGGGCGACCGCGCCCACGCACGGCGCAACACATGCGCGCATAAGGTCCTTCCTTGTTGACCGCTCGCGCGGTTCATTTCACGGCGGCGGCGCCGGGATGGCGACAGGTCGGCATCGCGACGGCCGCGATCAGCCCGACGAAGAGCCCGGCGCCGAACGCGAGCCCCATGCTCTTGACGGGCTCGCGGCGGATCTGATGAATCAGGTCGTATCGGCGATCCATGATGCGGAGCGCCGCGGTGCGAACGTCGTCGAACGCGGACGGCGAGACGACGGGGATGGACGGCACGGAAACCTCCCTTTCGTGCTGGAGGTCGTTGCCAACTTCCCGGCGGAAGTCGGGCGATCACCAACGACCATGCAATACGCCTGCTCGGCGCCTACACCGTCGGCCTGACGACCGCGACCGAGCAGCGCGCATGGCGGACGACCGCATCCGATACGCTTCCGAGCAGCCACCGATCGAGGCCGCGTCGTCCGTGCGATCCCACCACGATCAGGTCGGCGCGCCACTCGGCCGCGCGGTCGAGGATGACGGCGCGAGCGTCTCCCTCGTCCCGCACTTCCGAGCACGCCGAGAAATGCGACTGAAGGAGTGCGGCGCACGCGCGCTCGACGAGCAGACGTCCCCGGCGCCGCGCTTCTTCGTGGATGCCGAGCACGTCGTCGGCTGCCGCGGGGCCTTCGGCGAACTGCATCGCCGGCGACAGGTGCTTCGGCCACTCGACCGCGTGCAGCACGAGCACCTCCGTCTCTTCCGGCTTGACGCGATCGAGTACCGCGTGCACGGCCGCGTCGGAACAGGGCGAGTCGTCGATCGCGAGAACTATCCGCATAACCGTCACCTGCGACGCCATGTCGCAACCGCAGTGCCGGCCAACGAGACAGACGGGATGCGACAGGTCGCGGACCGCGAGCAGCCGTCTTGCACGAGATCGCCATCGAGGCGCGCTCCGACGGATTTCCGTCGGGCGGGCGCTGCGGAGGCTCCCATGCTCGTCAGTCAAATCATGACAACGGACCCGGCATCGTGTACCGCGTCCGCGAATCTCGAACACGCGCTGTACGCCATGCTGGAGCGCGACTGCGGCTTCGTGCCGGTCGTCACCGACGACGGACGCGTGGCCGGCGTCGTGACCGACCGCGACATCTGCGTCGCCATCGCCCTGCACCAGACGCTTCCCTGCCGGATGCGCGTCGGCGACGTCATGAGCCAGCCGGTCTTCTCGTGCCGTGACGATGACACGGTCCTGACCGCGCTCGGCCGGATGACCAGGCACGCCGTGAGGCGGCTGCCCGCCGTCGACTCGCAGGGATCGCTGGTCGGGGTGCTGTCGCTCAACGACGTGGCGCTCGCGACGCATCATCCGGGCGGCCCGACCGAGAGCGACGTGGCCGAGACGCTGCGCGCGATCTGCGCTCACCGCATCGTCGAACCATCGCCCGCGTAGTCAGGGTCGCGATGCGACGCTGCAACTGCCGGCGCGCGCACGCGCGCCGTCGCGTGGTGCTGACCGGCGGGCCGGGGGCCGGCAAGACGGCGATTCTGGAGCTGATCCGCCTCTTCTTCTGCGAGCACGTCGCGACGCTGCCGGAAGCGGCCGGCATCGTGTTCGGAGGCCGCTTCCCGCGGAGCGATCGCGACGCGCTGCGACAGGCGGCGCAGCGCGCGATCTATCACGTCCAGCGCGAACTCGAGTCGGCCGCGGATGCGGACGGCGCCGCGGTCGTGCTGTGCGATCGGGGCACGATTGACTGCGCGGCGTACTGGTCGGGCGATGGCGACCTGTATGCCGCCGTCGGCACGACGCGCGCCGCGGAGCTCGCGCGCTACGACGCGGTCATCCACCTGCGGACGCCGACCTCGTCAGCCGGGTACAACCACGAGAACCCGTTGCGCATCGAATCGGTCGAGCAAGCGGCAGCGATCGACCGTCGCATCGCGGCCGAATGGGCCGATCATCCGCGCCGCTTCGTCATCGACGCGACCGACGACTTTCTGCAGAAGGCCGAGCGTGCCCTCGCGATCCTTCGCGAGCAGGTGCCGGAATGCTGCCGGGGGCACGTACGCCGCTTCTTCTGGGACGAGGTCTGATCCGTCGGCCGATCACCTCGACGCGCCGAGCGACTGCCACCCGCTGCTGCGGCCGATCGCATCGAGCGCCTGCGCAGCGACTTCGACCGTCCCGGCCACGCCGTCCGTCGGCAGAACCGCGAGCGTCAGCGTCACCGACCCGTCCGCCGTGCTCGCGGCGCTTGCGCCCGCGTCGATCGCGCACCGCTTCGCACGCAGCTCGCCCGAGCTGCCGACCGCCAGCGCCTCGGTCCACGCGCCGCCGTCGCCGGCGAGCCGAATCGTGTTCGTCACGGCATCGTACGCGACGCTGCAGCCGTTCGCTCCGATGACGACATCGATCGTATCGATCGGGACCGCGTCGGCCGCCGTCGCCGTCAGCGCGATGGTGAGCGCGCCGCGGCTCGACGCCGCCGTGGTCAGCGCGAGCGTCGGGGCGTCGGCCGTGACGCCGACCGGTCCGAGCGGCGGCGTGCCGCTCGTCGCCGCGGCGGATCCGGACGCGCGCGGCGCGGTCGCGTTCGACGCTGCGGTGGCCGTCGGGCGCGTCGCGCCCGGCGCAGCGTTCGACGACGCCTTCGCGGCGCGCGCCGTGGCGGTCGTCGCGTCGAAGCGGAATGGATATGACGCCGCGTCGTGCGGCCGCGCCGGCGTCGCGATGTCGCCCGACGTGACGCCAAGGTTCGTGTTGAGGACGACGGTGGTCCCGGCGGCGTTCGTGCCGTAGAACAAGCCGCTGCTCGGACGATAGATCGCCGGGTCGATGGCTCCGTTCCCGTCGAAATCGCCGGGCACCGGGATGTCGCCGTCCTGCCCGAGGATCAGCTGCACCACGATCTGCGCGGCGCCCGTCCGCGGGCCGTACCACAGCCCCGTGCTCGGCCGGAAGATCACCGCGTCGGCGTTGCCGTCGCCGTCGTAGTCGCCGGGCACCGGGATATCGCCCGCGGCGCCGAAATAGATCTGGAACGGCGACCCGCCGCCGCTCGGCACCGAGTACCAGAGGTTCGTGCCGCCGGGACCGACGCCCGGACGCATGATCGCCGGGTCGCACTTGCCGTCGCCGTTGTAGTCGGCGGGCACCGGAATGTCGCCGGCGACGAGCCCCAGGTTCGTGTTCAACACCACCGTGGAGCCGTTCGTCGTCGTGCCGAACCACTGTCCTGTCGACGGCCGGTAGATCGCCGGATCGATCGTCCCGTCGCCGTCGTAGTCGCACGGCACCGGAATGTCGCCCATCTGGCCGAGGATCAGCTGGATCACAATCGAGCCGGCGCCGGTGCGCGGGCCGTACCACAACCCGGTCGACGGCCGCCAGATCACGGCGTCGGCTTTGCCGTCGCCGTCGTAATCCGCCGCCACGGGAACGTCTCCCGACGTGCCGAAGAAGATCTGGAACGGCGATCCGCCGCCGCTCGGCGCGGAATACCACAACGCGTTCGGCGTCACCGACGGCCGGAAGATGCCCGGATCGCTTCGCCGGTCGCCGTTGAAGTCCGAGGGCACGTGCTGCACGTGCATGACGGCCCTGACCGCCGAATCGGCCATCACGATGCCCGCGCCGGAGTTGCGATCGAAGCCGGCCGCGTGGATGTCGATCGCGCTCTTCAGCAGCGCCGCCCGGACGTCGGCAGCCGTGGCCGACGGCCGCGCCGACAAGACCAGCGCGGCGATCGCCGCCGCGTGCGCCGCGGATGCGGAGGTGCCGAAGAAATTCGTCGGAAAGCCGCCCGCGCCGCTCACCGACACGCCATCGGCGGCCGTGAAGTCCGGCTTGCTCAGCGTCTGTCCGCCGCTCGAGGAGACGTTGCCCGGCGTGATCGGCGCGCCGGTGGACGTGTAGAAGATGTGCCGCGGTCCGTCGGAGCTGTACGGCTCGGTGACGCTCGACGAGTTGAAGGCGTTCGGGTACGGGCCGGACGGGTACCCGGGCGTGAAGGCGCCGGCGGCCGGTGTGGCCGCGACGCTGAACGACGTGGCCGACGTCGTGTCCGCGTGGCCGTGCGTGCTGCCGCTCGTGCCGATCGACAGGCGGCCGCGGTTGGTGTCGAGATGCAGGAACCGCCCCGCGCCGGACCGCCGAACGATGACGATCCGTTCGCCGGTGAACGCCTGTCCCATGATCTCGAACGGATCCTGCGTGCCCGTCTGCGAGTTCATGGAGAAGTCGAACACGACGCTGCCGCTCGAGTCGAGGGTGAACAGGTCGTAGTCGTTTGCCGATCCGCCCAGCGGGTCCGACCAGGTCAGCACCACGTCGCCGGTGGTCGCCGTCACGACGTCGTACGCCGTCGCGCCGAAGCTGTGGACCCGTCCGGATTCGCCCAGCGACGCCAGCGGACCTCCCACCGGGCCGCCGTCGGCGAAGTCGCCCTCCCACGTCCCCGACGCGCCGCGATCCAGGCTGCCCGAGTTGCCCGCCGCCGAGAAGTAGAGCGCGCCCGCCGCCGTGACGTCTTTCACCGCCTGCGCGATCACGCCGCCGTTGGTCGGCGAGATGACCGCCGGATCCTGCCCGTCCTGGAACGGCGACTCGTTGAAGTACGCCACATCGTCGACGATGATGCTGCAGCCGGCGGCGCGAAGGTCGCGGATGTTCTGGGCGAACTGCGCCGACCCGGTGACGGCGGTCGCGAAGTACAGCTGCGCGCCGGGCGCGAGCTTGTGGATGACTTCGAGCATCGCGACGCCTTCGTCCTCGCCCGCGCCGGTCTGCCCCGGCAGGACGGTGACGGCGCCGAGGTTGCCGGACGCCTGGCTGTCGCTCAGGTGCACCACGCTGTCGGACAGGACGCCGACCTTCACGCCGGTGCCGTCGATCGCATAGGTGGCGCGTGCGACCGCCGCCTGGTGCGTCGCGTCACCCTGAGACGCGACGCCCGCAGTGCTGGTGATCGCGCCCTGCCCGCCGAACAGCGCGCGCAGCGACGCCGCAACCGGCGTGCGCTCCTTGCGCTCGCGGCGCAGCTCGAGGTCGGCCCGGCGCTCGTCGGCCGACGCCGGACGCCGTCCGGTCGCCATCGTCACGTACCCCGGCCTGGGCTGGACGAAGTACACGTCGGGCAGCGCGGCGATCCGCTCGACCTGCAGCAGATCGGCGTCGACGAGCACGCTTCGTCCGTGCGTTTCGGTCGCGACGATGTCGACGTTGAGCGCGCGCAGCGACTCGAGCAGCGGCTGGGTGACGTCGGCGCGCAGTTCGAGCTGCACTTTGCCGCTCGCTGCGCGCGGGAGCGCGACGTTCGCCGTCATCACGCTCGTCTCGCGGGTGATCGTCCGCTTCGCATGGAGCAGACGCGAGTCGATTCGCCGCTGGGTCGGTGTGAGCGCTTCTTTTTCCGCCAGCAGCGCAGCGATCTGCGCGCGACCGGCCGGCGGCAGTTCGTCGAGCGTCGACTGCTGCGCGGCGGCCGGAGTGCCGCGGCCGCCGCCGGACAGCAGCGCAATCAGCGCCGCGCCGATCGTCGCTCGACGAATCGCCGATTTCGTAGCACCTGACCGTTCCCGAATCATCGTCCGTTCCCCCGTCGTGTATTTGATCGTCGCCGGCGTGCCGGCTGATGTGGCGTCGACGCGTCGCGATGTGCGCGCGCCTGGACGTGTATCAGCGGAACCCGTGCCACACCCGCGAATTCCTCGGTCGCCTCGGCGTCGCGGCGCCCGGACGGCCGACCCACAATTTCGTAATGAAAATGGTGCCGTCGGCGGCGATCTGTATCAGCGCGCTACTTCGGCGGACGCGGCGCCGCGCGCGTTGCGCGCGCGTACCGAAAAACGTACGTGCCGCCGGCGGCAACTGTCGCGGTCCGGGAAGACAAGAGTCAGCCGCGAAGAAACTTCCGGGTGCACGGTTCTGCACGTGCGACGGCGTACTTGCGTGCGCGTCGTCCGCGTGCGCGCCGTGCGATCAGTACGGATAGAGCCCGGTGTAGCCGGGCCGCTTGCTCGTGGGGATGTCGCCCGCGTGTCCGAGCAGCGTCGACATCGCGCCGCCGCCGGTCAGCAGCACGTACCACGACGCGTTCGGCGGATGGAACACGGCGAAGTCGGCCCGACCGTCGCCGTCGTAGTCGCCCGGCACGGGAATGTCCTCGACGCCGATGCTGCCAACGGGGACCGGACCGTACAGGCACTGGCAAGTGCTGAGCCACGGCCGCCAATCGCCGTTCGGACTGAACACGGCCGGATCGATCCGTCCGTCGCCGTCGTAGTCGGCCGGGACGGCGATGTCGCCGCCGGATCCCACCTGTATCGTTGCCAGCCGTCCGACCTGCGAGGCGACGATCGGACCGGTCTTCGTCAGCACGAGAAACTGCCCCGTCAGGAAGCGGTAGTACGCGAGATCGGCGGCGCCCCTGTTCTCGTAGTCCGCGGGCACCGGCACGGCCGCGCCGTCGCCGAAACACTCGTTGATGGCTCCGCCGCCGCTCAGTTGAACGTACCAGAGGCCGGCGCCGCCGACGCATCCCTGGTTCAGCGGCCGGTAGATCGCCAGATCCGCTTTCCGGTCGCCGTCGTAATCGGCGGGAACCGGCAGATCGCCGAACTGGCCGATGCACGTCGCGCGCGTGCCGCCGCCGCTGAAGACGGTGAACCACAGGCCGCCCTGGCCGGGACAGAACGGATTCGAGGGGCGCCAGATCGAAAGGTCGGCGCGGCCATCGCCGTCGTAGTCGGCGATGACGGGAATGTCTCCCGGCTGCGTCGCGACGCTCTCGGTCGAGAGGGCGCCGCCGCCGCTGAGCGCGGCATACCAGGATCCGCTGCGCGGGTGGAACACGCCGAGATCCGACTTGCCATCGCCGTCGAAATCGCCCGCCGCCGTCGCGCGCGGCAGCGTCGCCGCGGCGCGACCCCGGATCGCGCTTCCCGCGGCGTGCGTCGGCGTCGACCCCCCAACGCAGATGACTCCCACGATGGCGGCGACGACGGCCACAACCGGCGCCGCCATCCGCCATCGCTCCGCATACCCGATCCGGTCACGCATCGATCGCTCACCTTTTTACTCGCGTTCCCGCAAACGCCGTGCCGAATAAATTCGCTTCGCGGCGACGCGCGCGACACGTAGAATCTGTCGCCCTCGTCATGAACCACGCCTGGAGCCGGCGCGACATCCTGCACACGCTCGCCGCCGCGGCGGGACTGCCGGCGCTCGGCGCGGCGGCCGCGCCGCGACGCCGGGTCGGCATCATCGGCGGCGGCATGGCGGGCGTGTCGCTCGCGTGGCTGCTCGACGGCGCGTGCGACGTCGTGCTCGTCGAAGCGCGTCCGTCGATCGGCGGCAACATCCGCAGCCTGGAAGTGACGCTCGACAACCAGACGTTCGTCGTGGACCTCGGCGCGCAGTTCTTCCACCCGGCGCCGTACCCGCTCTACACCGCGCTGCTCTCGTTCCTGGGGCTCTACCCGCCGTCGCCGGCGGGACAGGGTCCGTCGCGCTCGTTCCCGGCGTCGATCACGCTTGCCGCCGCCGGCGAGACGACGCCCCGGTTCGTGTCGCCGATCGTGCCCGATCGCGAGTGGCCGATCTTCGCGTCGTGGAACCAGACCGGCCTGGCCGCGTTCGCGCGCGCCTTCGCCGCCGCGAAGCAGCGCGAACAGAACGACGAAAGCTGGGCGCTGACGCTGGAAGAGTGGCTGCCGTCTCTCGGCATCCCGCGCGCCGGCTGGGAGGGCGCGGTGCTCCCCTGGGCCGCATCGCTCTTCTCGGGCACGATCGACGAGGCGCGCGGGCTCTCGGCGCGCGCGGCGATGATCTTCGCCGCGAAGGCGCTGCCGGACAATCCGCTCGACCCGATCCTCTACTACGTGCTCGACCAGGGCCTGATCGAAGTGCTCGATCGGCTCCTGGCGCAGACGTCGACGGTGTCCGTGCTGACGAACGCACCGGCGCTCGCGGTCTCGCGCGACCTGCTCGGACGCTTCGTCGTGTACTGCGCGGGCCAACCGCCGCTCGTCGTCGACGACCTGGTGCTCGCCGCGTCGGGTCCGGCCACGCTGTCGCTGCTCGGAGGACTCGCGGGCACCACGCTGCAGCGCGCCGCGCTGGCAGCAATCGAATTCCGCGCTGCGCGGCTCGCCCTCCACGCGACGCCCTCGTACGCGCCGTCGAACCCGCTGCTCTGGTCGTTCCTCAATTCGCAGATCGCTGGCCCTTATTGCGAAGCGTCGATGTGGCTCGCGCCGGTGCTGCGCTCGGTGCCGCTCGCGACGAGCGCGAAGCTGTGGAAAAGCTGGACGACCCACCGCAACGTGCCGCCCGCGACGCTCGCGCAGGCCAGCTTCGTCCACCTGCTGCCGACGCCCGCGACCATCACCGCGCAGAACGCCGTCCGGGCTCTCCAGGGAATCGGCCGGATCTGGTTGGCCGGAGGATACCTGTCCCCGTACGATTCGCAGGAAACGGCGCTTCGATCCGCGCTCGGCGTGGCGCTCGGCCTCAACGTGTCCACGAGTCGAACCGCGGCGCTCGCGGCGGCCGGCGCCTGATCGGCGCTCTGCCCGTCAGCCGATCGGGCCGATGAGGAACTGCTCCAGCTTGCCGTCGGTCGTCGTGTAGGTCGTCAGCCGCAGCTTCGTCCCGTTGGCGAATACGACATCGAAGCTGCGGAACCTCATGCCGCCGCGCAGCGACGTGTCGGTCTGCGCCACCGATTGCACGGCGCCGAGCGGCTTCAGGCTGCTCGCGTGGTCGTCGAGCGCCGTGCGATCGAAGTAGAAGTTGCAATTGGCCGTGAGCTGCGCGCGATCGATCTTCCCGTCCTGCAGGCCCGCGAGGATCTGCTTCGCCTGCGCTTCGGCCTGTCCGCGATCGCCGGCCGACGTCCCCGCGCCCGTCGGCGGCAGTATCAAGGCCGAGAGGCGCCGCGCGATGGCGCCTGCCGCCGAGCTCGCCTCCTGATTCGTCAGCACGGCAATCGCCGCCTTGTCGTCCGGGAACACCAGGTTCTGCGCGACGAAGCCGCCGACTTCGCCGCCGTGCGACACCAGGCGGTGTCCCTCTCGGATCGAGACGCTGACGCCGAGCCCGTAGTGCGCGGACTCGCCGTTCGTGAGCCGCTGCTCGGTCTCCATCGCCGTGTACGACGCCGGCTTCAGCAGCGAGCGGTTGATGACGCTGATGTCCCAGGTCAGCAGGTCGCCGACGGGCATTGCCATCTCGCCGTCCGCGAAATACCAGCCGCGCGCCTCCATCGTCGCCGGACGAAGCGGACCGAGCGCATGGCGGAAGTAGCCGGTCGGCTCGAGCTTGTCGTGGTCCGCATCGAGATCGATCGTGTGCGTCATGCCGAGCGGCGTCAGCACGCGGCGCGACAGGAACGTCCAGAACGGCTGACCGCTGACCTGCTCGACGATCAAGCCGAGGATGTTGAAGTTGGTGTTGCTGTACTGGTACTGCGATCCCGGGTCGAAGTCGAGCGGCTTGGTCGCCCATTCCCGGACGATCGCTTCGGCCGTCGTCGGTTTGGTCCACGCGGGGATCGTGTAGTCCTGCGGCGCGTAGTCTTCGTATCCCGAGGTGTGCGACAGCAGATGGCGGATCTTGACCTCGCCCGCGCGCGTCAGCGCCGGAAAGTACTTGCCCACCGGATCGTCGAGTCCCAGCCTGCCGTCTTCCTGGAGCAGCAGCACGCACGCGGCCGTGAACTGCTTGCTGATCGACCCCACCGCGTAGTGCATGTCGGCCGTCGCCCGTAGCGGCGGCGACAGCCTCGCCTCGCCGTACGCCTTCGTGACGAGCACGCGGCCGTCCTGCACGATGCCGACCGAGGCGCTCGGCACGCCGGTGTTCTTCAGCACGTCCTCGACCGCCGCATCGATCTTCGACTGCAGGTCGGGCGGCGGCGCGGCCGAGATCCCGGTGGCGACGATGGCGGCCCATGCGCCGGCGAGGGCGAGACACCGGACCGCGCGCGCGATGCTCATGCGGTCATTCTACTCGCGCCCGGTCGAGACGCTCATCGATCTCCGAGCAGCCGGCGCGCGCGCGCCAGCCCGCGGCGCTGTGCCGCGTCGAGTTTCGGGAACCGAACGTCGAGCGCGGCAATCGTGTCGACGATCGCGGCCGCCACGACCATGCGCGTGAACCATTTGTGGTCCGCGGGAACGACGTACCAGGGCGCATGTGTCGTGGCGGTGCGCCGGATCGCGTCCTCGTAGCAGCGCTGGTAGTCGTTCCACCGGTCGCGCTCCTTCAGGTCGCCCATCGAGAACTTCCAGTTCTTCTCGGGGCGATCGAGCCGCTCGAGAAACCGCTTGCGCTGCTCGCGTTTCGACAGATGCAGGAAGAACTTGACGACGGCGGTGCCGTTGCGCGCCAGGTAACGCTCGAAATGCCGGATGTCGCGGGCGCGCTCCTTCCAGATGCCGCCCGAGATCAGCCGGGGAGGAATCCGCTCGTGGTCGAGGAGCTCCGGGTGCACGCGCACGACGATCAGTTCCTCGTAGTACGAGCGATTGAAGATGCCGATCCGCCCGCGTTCGGGAAGCGCGCGGACCGCGCGCCACAGGTAGTCGTGGTCGAGCTCCTCCATCGACGGCTGCTTGAACGCATGGACCTGGCACCCTTCGGGGTTGACGCCGGACATCACGTGCTTGATCGCGCTGTCCTTGCCGGCGGCGTCGATCGCCTGGAAGATCAGCAGCAGCGCCCATTGATCCTGCGCGTACAGCCGCTCCTGCAGCGTCTCGAGCGCGCGGATCCCGGCGGCGAGCGCCTCCCGCGCCGCCGGCTTGTCCTCGCCCTCGAGCGACCCGGTGTCGCCCGGATCGAAATCCTCGAGCCGGAAGCGCGAACCGTCCGTCACGCGGTACGGGCGGACGAGTCGATGCGCCCGGTCGACAATGCGCTGGAGATCGGAATCGAGGTGCGGCATGGCGTGAAGGCTCCCTACGGCGACACGAATCCGATCATCGCGGTCCCGAGCGCGTCCTGCACCACCGTCGCGCAGAGAACGAGCGCCAGCGCCGTGCGGCTGTGGAGCCGCGCGCAGGCCACCGCGGCCGGCACCTGCCAGAGACACGCGAGAAACGTCCAGAGCCGGATCACCTCGCCTCGATTGACGCCCAGCAGGTCCACGGTCAGCAGCACCGCGGCGAGCCCGACCGACAGCGTGGCGATCGGCTGCAGCCGCCGTGAGCTGGCAATCCGGCGAACGCCGTCGATCAGCAGCGCGACGAACAGCGCCGCCTGGCAGAGGCCGGCGCCGAACCCGAAGTCGAGGAGATTCTGAAACGCCCAGACGCCGTAGCGGCGCTCCTCGTCCACGTTGAAGGCGGCGGCTTCCGTCCCGAGCTCCTGGAACGTGCGAAACAGATCGAAACGGAACGTCGCGAGCATCAGGAGGTAGACCATGCCGAAGGCTGCGAGCGCCACGGCGGAGTACCGAAGCCACCCCCGCGTCTCGACGCGGCCCGCCCGGATGGATTCGATCGCGATGGCCGCGAGCAGCAGCCCGAGGACGATCGGAAGCGGATCGAACAGCACCAGGCCGTAGGTGGCGAGCCCGAACGACGCGGCATAGGCCGCACTGCGGCTCCGGAGCCGGCGAACGCACAACCACACCCACGCCAGCGCGAAGGTCGGCGTGACGGTGTTCAGCAGCGGAAAGAAGTAGAACTTCGCCGGAACGTACAGGTACAGCACGAACGCGAAGAGCGCCGCGTCGCAGTCGCCGAGCCAGTCCACGACCAGGAGATAGAGGAACACGGCTCCGAGATTCGACAGCATGACGACCAGCCACGCCTGCGCGCCGGCCGACGAGACGATCGCCCCCAGCGCCGACGCGAGCAGCACCTTGCCCGGCATGTTGCTGCGCGCGTGGAGCGGCAGCGATCGACGCAGCGCGTCGAAGCGCCGCAACAGCGCGCCGGCCCTGTGCTGCTTCGCGGCGCCGTAGAACGAGTTCGCCGTGTCGCTGGCAAACATCTGCTCGTAGGAGAACGGCGTCAGCGTCCGGAGCTGCGCCTGATGCGCGGACGCCGCGACGAACCAGACGATCAGCAGCCATCTCGCGTGGCGACGGCCGACGTCCCGAGGCGCGTACGCGAGCGCCACGACGGTCGCGAGCACCGGGACCGCCGCCCAGAGCATGGACGAGGCGAACGGCCGGCTGTAGCGATAAAAGAAATTGCCCTCGACCGAGCCGATGACGATCGACTGAGACGCCACGCGCGCGGCGACGTAGAGCGCGGCCGCCATCCCGACGATCAACGAAGCCCAGAGGAGCGGAGACGCCCCGTCGACGCGCGGCGCGGCGTCGGGGGGCGCCGCGCTAGCGAACATCGATGTCGAACGCGGCCGTCCTGACCACGCCGCCGCGCTTCACCTGCACGAACATGCGGTACGGCCCGGGCTTCGGGAACGCGAACGGCACCGCGACGTCGCTGTCGATCGGCATGACGTGGCCGGCATGCGGGTCCGCGGCCGTGCCGGCGAACTGCTGCATCGCGGCCATCGACACGCTTCCGGATGGATGCAGGTGCGCGAAGACGGATCCGTCGCGGCTCGCGACGACGAGGTGCGCGGCCATGCCCATGTAGGGTTCGACCGGCGCGGCCGAACCGCTCGCGCCGCGGACGACGAGCCGCAGATCGCGCTCGGCGCGCGCGGCGATCGGCCGATCGCCGCGCTGCCACTCGAGCCGCGTGCCGTCGCCGAGATCGAACGCGGCCGTCGGCGCTTCCGGCACCGCCTCCCCGCTGAACCACGAATCGTCCGCGTCGGTCGCCGCCGTCGTCGCCGCGCCGCCATCTGTGATGTCGACGGCGCTGACCAGCGTCTGCGCGTAACCGCTTTCGTGCACGATGTCGCCGTAGACGCGGTACCGGCCGGGCGGCAGCGGCGGCAGATCCGCGTCGAACGCGAGCGCCTCCGGCGTGCGCGCCACGGGATGCAGATGCGCCAGCGCGGCGAGATCGGCGTCACGCACCAGGAACAGGTGCATCAGCTTTCCGTGATCGGGGATCAGGGCGTTGTACCGCGTCTGCGGATCCGGCCGGCCCGTCCATCGCGAATCGTGGATGCCGAGCGTCAGGACGCGGCGGTCGCCCCGCCGCCCGATCGTCGCGTCGCTCGCGAACGGCCGATACAGAATCTGCTGGCTGTAGCTCGACGCCTCCGCGTTCCACCACACGTCGCCGCCCCACAGCGCCAGGCCCGCCAGCAGCGCCATCGCCGCGATCGCGATGCGCGCGCGGACGCGGCGCCGGCGATCCGGCTCGACGCCGGGCGGCAGCACGCTTTCGCGCACGGCGCTCCCGATGATCGTCAGCAAACCCGCCGTCAGAAATACGCCGAGCGCGGCGAGCACCGCGCCCAGCCACGGCGTCATCGATCGCTCCGCCGTCGCGAGCGCGAGCACCGGCACGACGACGGTGCCGCTCCCCGACGGGCCGTCGATCGTGACGGCCATCTGATAGGAGGTCGCCGTCATGAACCAGAGCTCCGCGGCGTACAGCTCGGGATCGCCCGGCACCGCCGTCGCCGGCTCGGGCGGCGGCGCGCCTTTCAGCCCGACGTTCCACTGTCCGGCGCGCAGCGACACGTGATAGTCCTGCGGCTTCGTGACGCCGGCGAGCCGCACCGCCACCTGCGCGCGACCGGGGATGACGCCCGGCAGCCGCACGCTGACGCGGACGTCGTAGGGTCCCGCTCTGCCGCCGAAGAACGTGTCCGGGCTGCCGACGTGCGCCATCGCCGCCACGGCGAGGAGCAGCACGGCGGCGCGCGCGCGCGTGCGCGTCATCGCTGCACGCGGGCCATCCAGTTGCCCCACCACAAGCCGCAGCGCGCAGACGCGTAGCCGAGCGCCAGCGCGGTCGGCAGGCCGACGACGACGTTGTCCGCCGGCTTCAGGAGATACCAGCGCGCCTGCACCGAGGGATCGGCGCCGTACGGCATCCGGTGCGCGGCGAAGAAGAAGTTGCGCGCGTACGGCGACATCAGGAAATCCGCGAACGGCCACTGCACGGCGATGAAGGCGACCACGAAGGCGACGGCTGCCGCGGCGGCGAGCACCCAGTCGTTGATGCGGCCGCGCAGCCCGTGGACCACGAGGTCCAGCGCGAACGCCGGGACGATCAGCAGCAGCGGAAAATCGGTCGGCATGAACCGGTCGACCTGCACGTAGATCGGCCCGAGCAGCGGCTGCGCCGGAAACAGCGGCAGCACGATCAGCATCACCATCGTCAGCGCCGTGTAGATCGCGGCGACCGTCGTCGCCGGCCACCGCGCGATCGATGCGCGCGCCGCGCTGACGAGAAAGAACAGGAACACCGCGGTGCTCACCTGGTAGAAGTGCGCCGTGTGCATGTCCCAGCGCTGCGTGTGCTCCGTCGCGACCGTCGCCGCGAGCAGCAGCAAGAGGCCGGCGCCGAGCAGATAGAGCCGCCCGAGGTGACGGCGATCGCCGAGCGCGCGGTTCTGCCAGGCGAGCGCCATCAGCATCGCGCCGCACTGGATCGCGGCGATGCCCGCGGCGAGCAGCATGTGCGGCGGGCTGATGATCTTCACGTCGAGCCCGTAGGCGTTGTGCCACCAGTCGTCGAACGGCGCCGAGGTGACCATCGCGAACGCGCCCCAGATGCACACCCACGCGCCGAACGGCGCGCGGAATCCCCAGAAGCGCACCGCCGACGCGCGATCCTCGTCGCGTCCCGCAAACGTCGTCGTCAGCGCCACCCACCCGCACGTCAGGCCGGCGACGACGCCGCCGAGATAAATCGCGATGTGCGCCGGCGTCCAGAAGGTGTCGCGGCCGATCGAGCGGTGCCACGAGATGTCCCAGATGACGCCGAGGATCACGCAGAGCGAGGCGAACAGCACGGCGTACACCGACCACGGCGCGCGCGCCGGCGCATCCGCCGCCGGCGTGGCCGCAAAGGGGTGAACGGCGCGGGATGCGGCGGGAATGGCCATACGGCCGGAAATTGTAACGCGCGTCGCAGGATGGTGCACGGTTCGCGGTGGAGCGATCGACGCTAAATACGTGTGGGATCTGTGGTTTGAGCGTTGGCAGCGCCGTTGCTGAATCAACCGGTGTCAGGCTCTCTGTTCTGACAAAAAGGGGGCATCCGTGGTGAAGCACTCGAAGCAGTCCGTCTCGGCAGGCGTGATCGTGCTCTGTGGTGCGTTCCTGCTCGCGCGCGTCGCCGACGCGCAGATGGCGACGATCGCATCCGCTCGTCCCGACGCGGGCGGCAACGTGTTGATCGTCAACGGCGACGGCTTCGCGGCCGGCAGCACGCTCGTCCTCGACGGCGTCGCTCTGCAAACCAAATCGATCGCGCCGCACGAAATTCGCGCGGCGCTGCCGACGCTCGCGGCGGGCAACTACCGGCTGATCGTCCGCCGCCACAACCAGGACGTCGCGCGGTTCATCGTGACGATCGGCGCCCAGGGCGCGCAGGGACCGAAAGGGCCGATGGGACCCGCGGGGCCGATGGGTCCGGCCGGTCCGGCGGGCGCGACCGGCGCGACAGGGCCGCAGGGGCCGAAAGGGGATCCGGGTCCGGCGGGCACCGGGACGGGGACGCTCGGCTTGAGCGTCGTCGCCGCGAACGGCGAGACGCTCGGCACGCTGGTCGGCGTCACGAAGTTCAGCGGGTACGATCCCGCGATCGTCGCGCGCCAGGACAACGGCACGTGGATCGCGATCGTCGTCGACTCGGAGACGATTCAGGCGTCGGCGTTTCCGCTGATGTTCAAGCTGGCGGGATGCGGCGGCGCGGCGTACGCGCTCGCCGAGTCGACGCCGATGCCGCTGCTCCGCGCGCTGCAGCGGTTCGACACCACGACGCCGGTCGGCTTCTACCCGGCCGATCCGATCGCGGTGCAGGCGTTCCTGTCGTATTCGCCGAGCGGCGATCCGACGCACGATTGCCAGTCGACCGCGAACACCGACTGGGCGCAGCCGATGAGCGCGGGGCCGATGGCCACCGTGGATCTGTCGGCGTTCCCGGCACCGTATCGCGTGAAGTGAACCCGGGCGTCCGGGCGGCGGCTAGCCGTTCGGGTTGAACCGGTAGCCGACCCAGGGCTCGGTGACGAGGTATCGCGGGTTGCCCGGATCGGGCTCGAGCTTCTTGCGCAGCTGACCCATGAAGACGCGCAGGTACTCGGGCTGCTCCTGCGATGCCTCGCCCCACACCGCCTCGAGCAGCGTGCGGTGCGTGATGACGCGGTTCGGGTGCCGCGCCATGTACACGAACAGATCGAACTCCTTCGGCGTCAGGCGCACTTCCTGCCCGCGCGCGTGCACGCGCCGCCCTTCGAGATCCACGCGGAACTCCCCGACGTCGAACGACGCGAGGTCGCTCTCGCCGCCGCCGCGCCGCAGCGCCGCGCGGACGCGCGCCAGCAGTTCGTCGATGCCGAACGGCTTGGTCACGTAGTCGTCGGCGCCCGAATCGAGCGCTTCGACCTTCGTCTTCTCCTCACCCTTCACCGACAGCACGATGATCGGGACGCTCGACATGGCGCGGATGCGCCGGCACAGCTCGATGCCGTCCATGTGCGGCATGTACAGATCGGTGATGACGAGCTCGGGGCGCCACTCAGTGAAGTTCGACAGCGCGGACTCCCCTTCCGCCGCCGTCCGCACCTGATACCCCTGGCTGCTCAGCACCGTCCGGAGCACCCGGGTGATCTGCGGCTCGTCGTCCACTACCAGCACCTTCGATTTGTCGGTTGTCGTCGTGCTCATGCTGTTCATGATGTGCCTCCGGCAGCAGGATCGCCACGGTGGTGCCCTGCGTGACCGTCGTGTCGATCCAGATGCGTCCGCCCTGCGCTTCCACGAGCCGCCGCGCGATCGGCAGGCCGAGACCGACGCCGCCGCGGCGCGGATCGTGCGACTCGCGCCTGGGGACGCGGAAGAATTTCTCGAACACGCGCTCGGAGAGGTCGGACGGGATGCCCGGCCCTTCGTCCGCCACCGTGATGCGCAGGTGATGCTCGTCGGCCGTCTCGGCGTCGATCGCGATCGTCGTGCCCGGCGGCGCGTACTTGCTGGCGTTGTCGAGCAGGATGTAGAGCACTTCGACGACCGCCGCGGCGTCGACGGCCAGGCGCGGCAGCGCCGGATCGACCCGCACGCGCACGCGGTGGTCCTTCATGACCGTCTCGGCGCGCGAGAGCGCCGCGCTGACGACCCGCTCGACCGCGATGTCGCCGAGGTGCGCCGTCTGCGGCGGCGCCGACCCGTCGCTCAGCGCCAGTCCGCCGATGAAGCGGTTCAGCCGGTCGGACTCCTCGTCAATCACCTGCAGCAGATCGTCGCGGCCTTCGCGCGGCAGCTCGGCGCGCTCCTCGCCGTCGAGGTCGGTCCGGAGCGCCGTCACCGCCGCCTTGATCGCCGTCAGCGGTGTGCGCAGGTTGTGCGTCAGCGCGTCGAGGAGCGCCGCCTTCAGCTGCTCGTTGCGCCGCGCCGCCTCCGCCTCGCTGGCGCGGTCGAACGCGCTCCGCAGCTCCTGGTACAGCCGCTCGATCTCGAGGCGCCCGGCCTGCGCTTCGGCCGCGCGCCGCTCCGCCCGCGCCGACAGCTCGCCCGCGATGAAGGCGGTGACGGTGAAGGCGACGAATCCGAACCAGTCTTCCGGCTTCTCGATGCCGAACCCGGCCGGCGGCAGGAAGAAATAGGAGTAGGCGGCGGCGCCCAGCGCCGCCGTGGTCAGCGCCGGGCCGAGGCCCCACCACCGCGCCAGGATCACCACGTCGAGCAGCAGCAGCGTCGCCGCCACGCCGTCGCTCGTGACCGACATCACCTGCAGCACCGCGACGATCCCCACGACCGTCGCGATGGCGAGCGCGTATGCGTGCCAGCGCATCACCGTGATGGTAGCGGAAGAGCCCGGGCCCCGGCGACTTGTAACCGTTTCCTTACGGTGAACTGTTCGTGGCAATCCGGGCCGCCGGAGAGCTGATAGAATCGAACGGTGGTTCAATTTTCGAACCGCCGTTCACGCCGGGCCGACGCGCGGCGCCTCGAGATCCTCCGCGCCGCCGCCCGCACCTTCCGCGGCGTCGGCTTCGCGGCCGCGGGGATGCGCGACATCGCCCGGGCCGCGGACCTCTCGCCCGGCAACCTGTATCACTACTTCAAGGGCAAGGACGAGCTGCTGTACTTCTGCCAGAGCCGCGCGCTCGATCGGCTGCTCGACGCGCTGGCGGCCGCGCGGCGATCGCGCGGCGGGCTGCGCCGGCGGCTGCACGACCTCGCGGTGGCGCACGTCCTGTGCCTCGTCGACGAGGTCGAGGGCTCGGCCGCGCACCTCGAAGTCGACGCCCTTCCGCCGCGGCTGCGGACCGCCATCGTCGCCAAGCGCGATCGCTACGAGCGCGGCGTGCGCGCGCTCGTCGGCGACGCCATCGCGACGCGAGCGTTCCTCGGCGCGCTGAACTGGACCGCGCACTGGTATCGCCCCGACGGACCCGAACCCGCCGCGGCGGTCGCCGAACGGGTGGCGGCGTTCGCCGTCGCCGGACTGAACCTCCATGACACACGTGCACGTCGCCCTGACCGTCAACGGCGAGCCGACCGAAGTCGCGTTCGCGCCGTACAAAACACTGCTCGAGGTGCTGCGTGAGGACCTGAACCTCTGCGGCACGAAGCACGGATGCGAGCTCGGAGAATGCGGCGCGTGCGCCGTGCTCCTCGACGGCACGCCGGTGCTGTCGTGCCTCGTCCTCGGCGTCGCGTGCGACGGCGCAGCCGTCACGACCGTCGAAGGACTCGCCCGGGATGGCCGACTCCACCCGCTGCAGGACACTTTCGCCGACCTCGGCGCCGCGCAGTGCGGCTATTGCACGCCCGGCTTCCTCGTCACCGCCAAGGCGCTGCTCGACGAACACCCGCAGCCGACGCGCGAGCAGATCAAGGAGGCGCTCTCCGGCAACCTGTGCCGCTGCACCGGCTATCAGCAGATCTTCGAGGCGGTGGAAGCGGCGATCGGCCGGACGTCGCAGGCGCAGGGCCACCGGTCATGAACACGATCGGCACACCGCGCCGGCGCGTCGACGCGCGCGCCAAGGTGACCGGCCAGACGAGATTCGCCGACGATCTGATGCTGCCGCGGATGCTGCACTGCAAGCTGTTGCGATCGACGGTGCCGCACGCGCGCATCGTCCGCGTCGACGCCACGCGCGCGCAGCGGCGGCCCGGCGTGCACCTCGTGCTGACCGGCGACGATTTCCCGATCCCGTACGGGATCCTGCCGGTGAGCCAGGACGAGCACGCGCTGGCGCGCGGCCGCGTGCGGTTCGTCGGCGATCCCGTCGCGGCCGTGATCGCGCGCGACGAGCTGACCGCGTTCGAAGCGCTCGATCTGATCGACGTGGAATACGAGCCGCTGCGCACCTTCGCCTCGCCCGAGGAGAGCCTCGCGCACGACGAGCCGCGCATCCACGACTACGGCGATCGCGGCAACATCCACAAGCTCGTCTCGCTCTCGTTCGGCGACGTGGACGCGGCGTTCGCCGCGTCGGACCGCGTCTTCGACGACGTGTTCTTCTACCAGGGCAACACGCACCTGCCGATCGAACAGCACGCCGCCGTCGCCGCACGCGATCCCGACGGCAAGCTGACGCTCTGGTCGAGCACGCAGACACCGCACTACGTGCATCGCGCCCTCGCCAGGGCGCTCGACATCCCCCCGGCGCAGGTGCGCGTCGTCGCGACGCCCAACGGCGGCGGGTTCGGCGGCAAGAGCGACCCGTTCAACCACGAGATCGTGGTCGCGAAAGCGGCATTGGTGCTGGACCGCCCGGTGAAGATCTGCCTCACGCGCGAGGAGGTGTTCTACTGCCACCGCGGGCGCCATCCGGTCGTGATGCGCCTGCGCACCGGCGTCAGGAACGACGGGACGATCACCGGCATGCACGTGCAGACGCTGCTCGACGGCGGCGCGTACGGCTCCTACGGCGTCGCCAGCACGTTCTATACGGGCGCGCTGCAGACGGTCACCTATCACATCCCGGCCTACGCGTTCCAGGGCTGCCGCGTCTTCACCAACAAGCCGCCGTGCGGTCCGAAGCGCGGCCACGGGACGCCGCAGACGCGCTTCGGGCAGGAAATTCAGCTCGACAAGATCGCGGAGGCGCTGAAGCTGGACCCCGCCGACCTGCGGCTGCGGATTGTCGAGCGGCCCGACACGCTGACGGCCAACTACCTGCGCGTCGGCACCATCGGCCTCGCCGAGTGCATCCGCCGCGTGACGACCGCGTCCGACTGGGGGACGCGCTTCCGGCGCCTGCCCGCAGGACGCGGCATCGGCCTCGCCTGCTCCTCGTACCTGTCCGGCGCAGGGCTGCCCATCTACTGGAACGACATGCCGCACTCGGGCGTGCAGTTGAAGCTCGATCGCAGCGGCGGCGTCACGGCGTTCTGCGGCGCGACCGAAATCGGCCAGGGATCCGACGACGTGCTCGTCGGATGCGTGGCGGAGGTCCTCGGAATCGATCCGAGCGACGTCCGCGCGGTGACGGGCGACACGGACCTGACGCCCGTCGATCTCGGATCGTATTCGAGCCGCGTCACGCTGATGATGGGGAACGCGGCGATCCAGGCCGCCGAGCGCGCGCGCGATCTGCTCGCCGATGCAGTGTCCCGCAAGCTCGGCGTACCGACCGATCGCCTCGTGTTCGCCGGACGCCGCGTGTTCGACACCGAGAACGCGGACGCCGGCGTCGCCTTCGCCGAAGCGGTGCAGCTCGCCGAGGCGGCGTTCGGCACGATCGGCACGGTCGGTTCGTACACGCCACCGCGGTCCGCGGCGAGGTTCAAGGGCGGCGGCGTCGGGCCGTCGCCCACCTACTCCTACTCCGCTGCCGTCGTCGAGGTCGAGATCGATCCGGCGACGGGGTGGATTCGCGTGCCGAAGGTATGGATCGCGCACGACATCGGCCGTGCGCTCAACCCGACCCTGGTCCGCGGTCAGGTGGAAGGCAGCGTCTACATGGCCATCGGCGAAGCGCTGATGGAAGAGCAGACGTTCCGCCGGCTGCGTCCCCGGCTCTCCGACGCGCTCGTTCACAAGTTTCCGTCGATGCTCGAGTACAAGAGCCCGACGACGCTCGACATGCCCGAGGTGTGGACCGAACTGGTCGAGCATCCGGATCCGAACGGGCCGTTCGGCGCGAAAGAGGTCGGCCAGGGACCGCTGCTGCCGGTGATGCCGGCCGTCGCCAACGCGGTCTACGACGCGATCGGCGTGCGGATCGACGAAGTGCCGATCACGCCGGAGAAGATCCTGAAGGCGCTGGACGCGAAGAGCGCCGGCCGGCCGGCGCGCTACGGGCCGGCGGCGTTTCCCGCGATCGACTGGCCGGAGGCGCTGCAGGTTCCACCGCCGTGGGAAGGCGGCGACGGACGCGCGCATCCATCGCCGGACCGGCCGCTCGCGAGCCGGCACGTTCCCGCCACCGAGGCGGTGCGCCGATGATGCGCCTGCCCGAGTTCCGGTTCGTTGCGCCGCGCAGCATCGAGGAGGCGGTCGACACGCTCGCATCGCACCCGCCGGGGGAGGCGATGATCGTCGCCGGCGGCACCGATCTGCTGCCGAACATGAAACGCCGCCAGCAGACGCCGCGCACGCTCGTCGGCCTCGCGCGGATCGCCGCGTTGCGCGCGGTCGCGAACGGCGACGCCGCGACGGCCGGCGTCACGCTCGGCGCCGGCCTGACGCTCACCGACATCGTCCGCGATCGCCACATCGCCGAGCACTACACGGCGCTGTGGCAGGCGGCCTCGCAGGTCGCGACGCCGCATCTGCGCAACATGGGCACGCTCGGCGGCAACATCTGCCTCGACACGCGCTGCAACTACTACGACCAGAACTACGAGTGGCGGAAGGCGATCGATTTCTGCATGAAGCGGGACGACCGCGCCGTCGATCGCGGCGCCACGCAGGTGTGCTGGGTGGCGACGTCGAGCCCGCGGTGCCTGGCGGTCTCGTCGACCGATACGGCGCCCGCGCTGATGTCGCTTGGCGCCGAGGTCACGCTCGCGTCGGCAGCCGGCAAGCGGCGCCTGCCGCTCGACGATCTCTACCGCAACGACGGCATCCACTATCTGACGCGGCGCCCCGACGAGCTCGTCACCGAAGTGCGCCTGCCGCCGCGGATCGGATGGCGCAGCACCTACTGGAAACTGCGCCGGCGCGGCTCGTTCGACTTCCCCGTGTTGTCGGTTGCCGCAGCGGTCAGGACCGGCGCAGACGGTGCGGTCGAGGATGCGCGGATCGTGCTCGGCGCAGTGGCGTCGCGGCCGATCGTGGCGGCCGCCGCCTCCGCATCGCTCGTCGGCGGTCCGCTCGACGACGACGCGATCGCGCGAGCCGCCGAGCTCGCCGCTCAGCCCGCCCGCCCGATGGATAACACCGACTTCACACTGGTGTGGAGGAAACGTGTCACTCGCGCGTACGTGACATCGGCGCTGCGCGAGCTGCGCGGCGATCGGATGGCCCGCGCCGCGCAGGTGGTTCGCTAACTCGTCGTCGGCGAGTTGTGATCGTCCCGGATGAACGCGCCGTCGCGCGTGCGCGCCAGAAAGCGCGCGTCCACCAGCGCGCCGAACACCGCGTCACAGGCGGTCTGATCGAGCCGCCAGAGCCGCTGCGCCTGCTGCGGCGTCAGCCGCAAGCCCGGCATCTCGAGAAACTCTCCGCGAATGCGCCGAACGACGTCCTGGATTCCCCTCGATTCCTTCATCGATCCCTCGTGGGCGGCATCGAATGTGGCCCATTGGTATTTCACACACGATGCCAGCCACGGGGAGCAGCGGAACTGCCGTCAGCTCTACGTTTTTCGGTGTACGACCGAATCGGTCGGCGCGTCGCGAAGCGCGTCAGGGGCGCAGAAAAACCGATCAGCTACTTGGCCTTCGCACCCTTTCCTTTTCGCCGCTCGGCCCAGTACTTTCGCATGCGCTCGGACACCGCCTTCCGCGCGGCGGCCGACATCGAGCGTCGGCGGCGGCGGCGCCCGGCGGTCGGCGATGCCTCGGCGCCGCTCGCGCTTCGCCGGCCGCGGCCGAACAGATCGGGGAAGGCCGCGCGGATCGCCGCCTCTTCCTGCCGGATCTCGTCGAGGCGCGCCTTGGCGCCGAGCCGCGCCAATCGGCGCAGTTGGTCTTGATTCAAATCGGACACAAAGCCTCCAGGGGGAGTGAGGGAGTGGATGCTCGGATGGGCCCAACGCTTGAGGTTAATAGCCGCCGGCCGCCGTGGTCAATGACTTGTCGCCGCGCGCTTGCTGCACGATCTTGACCCCGGCGCTCGCGCCGACGCGGCTCGCGCCCGCGGCGACCATCGCCTGCAGCCCTTCGAGGTCGCGCACGCCGCCGGCCGCCTTGACGCCCATCTCGGCGCCGACGACCCGCCGCATCAGCGCGACGTCGGCGGGCGTGGCGCCGCCGGGGCCGAAGCCGGTCGAGGTCTTCACGTAGTCGGCGCCGGCCGCCTTTGCAATCGTGCACGCGCCGACCTTTTCCTCGTCGTTCAACAACGCGGCCTCGATGATGACCTTGCTCAGCACGCCGCTCTCGCGGCACGGCGCGGCCACGGCCTCGATGTCGCGCTCGACGGTCCGCAGATCGCCGGACTTGAGCGCGCCGATGTTGATCACCATGTCGATTTCGCGCGCGCCGTCGTAGATGGCGCGCCGCGTTTCGTATCCCTTGACGTCGGCCGTCGTCGCGCCGAGCGGAAAGCCGACGACCGAGCACACGCCGACGCCGCTGCCCGCCAGCAGCCGCGCGCACGCCGACACCCACGTCGGGTTGACGCACACCGTCGCGAACTTGAACTGCGCCGCCTCGCGGCACAGCTCTTCGATCTGCGCGCGCGTCGCATCGGGTTTCAGCAGCGTGTGGTCGATCATCGCGGCGACGCCGGCCGGCGCGCCGCCGATCGCGTGCACGCCGACGCGTGTCGCGCCGGCGTCGAGCACGCCGCGCAGGCGATCGGGGCAGCAGTCGTCGAGCACCGCATGACAGGCGCAGCGCGACAGGCCGCCGCCGCTCGATCCGACGTGGGCGGCCGACACTTCCTGCACGATGATGTCGATCAGCCGCTGCAGTTCCTCGCGCGTCATCCTTCGAGATCCCGGATCTTCGCCAGCCGTCGAATATACCGCGGTTCCTTCATCGCCGTCGTCAGCCACGTCGCGACGATCGCGCGCGCCTCGTCTGGCGTCACGAGCGTGGCGCCGAGCGTCAGCACGTTCGCGCCGTTGTGCTCGCGCGAATATCGCGCGATCAGCTCCGAGGTCGCCATCGCGGCGCGCACCCCGTCGACCTTGTTCGCGGCGATCGCCGACCCGATGCCCGCGCCGTCGATGACGATGCCGGCGTCCGCCTCGCCGCGCGCCACCGCGCGCGCGACCGACGCGGCGATGTCCGGGTAGTCCACCGGTTCGGTCGAGTCGGTCCCGAGGTCGTGGACCGCCAGGCCGCGGCCCCGCAGAAACGTGACCAGCGCCAGTCGCAGCGCGATGCCGGTGTGATCGCTGGCGATCGCGACGACGCGGACGTCGGCGCGCGGCGCCAGCGACGCGTCGTCGGCCGACGCGCGTCCTTCGTGGACGACCACGACGCCGCGCTCGCGGAGCGTGTCGGACGCCAGCGGCGTGATGTGCCCGCCGCGCGCCAGCACCACCGACTCTCCGCGCGCGAGCACGCGCGCGTCCGTTTCGGTGATGATGTCGAATCTTTTCATCGGGTATGATGGGCCGCCCTCGCCACGGCGACGGCGGGACACGCCATGCCTGACCTGCGACCGACAGAAATCCTACTATCGGAGGAGCAGATTCGAAAGCGCGTCGCATCGATGGCGCTCGAGATTCGACGCGACTTCCCCGACGATCTGCACGTGATCGCGGTCCTCAAGGGGGCGTTCATCTTCCTCTCGGACCTCGTGCGGGCGATTCCCGGCCACGTGTCGCTCGATTTCATGGCCGTGTCCAGCTACGCGAAGGGGACGACCTCCTCCGGCGAAGTGCGGCTGCTGAAGGATCTCGACACGACGCTGGACGGGCGCCACGTGGTGATCGTCGAAGACATCGTCGACACCGGCTTGACGCTGACCTACCTGCAGGACATCCTGCGCGCCCGCAACCCGAAGACGCTGCGCACGGCCTGTCTCCTCAGCAAGCCGTCCCGCCGCAAGATCGACGTCAAGGTGGAGTACATCGGCTTCGAGATCGAGGACAAGTTCGTGGTCGGCTACGGCCTCGACTACGCGGAGCAGTACCGCAATCTCGGCCACATCGCGGTCCTCGCCACGTGACCGCCGGTCACTTGACCGCCGCGCGGACCTGTGCGGCGAGCCGGTTGGCGTCGGCAATCACGGCCGCGGCGTCGAGCGTCTTCAACTGACGCTCGCGCATCAGCACCCGCCCGTCGACGATCGTCGTCCGGACGTCGTCGCCGCGCGTGACGTAGACCAGGTGCGACACCGGGTCGTACATCGGCGTCTGCCGCGCCGCGCCCACCGACACGGTGATCAGGTCCGCGCGCTTCCCGGCTTCGAGCGATCCGATCGCCGCGTCCATGCCGAGGGCGCGCGCGCCGCCGATCGTCGCCAGGTCGAGTGCCGTCTGCGCCGGCACCGCGGTCGGATCGTGCGTCGCGTGCTTGGCCAGGAACGACGCCTGTCGCATCGCCTCGAACATGTCGAGGTCGTTGTTGCTGGCGGCGCCGTCGGTGCCGAGCCCCAGCGCGACGCCTGACGCCAGATACGCCGCCACCGGCGCCGTCCCGCTGGCCAGCTTCATGTTGCTCTCCGGGTTGTGCGACACGCCGATGCCGCGCCGCTTCAGGATCGCGATGTCGTCGGCGTCCACCCAGACGCCGTGCGCCGCCACCGTGCGCGGGCCCCAGAAACCGATCGACTCGAGGTACGCCGTCGGCGTCATGTTGAACTTCTCGCGCGCGCCCTTCAGCTCGTCCTCGGTCTCGGCCAGGTGGATCAGCACCGGGACGCCGTACTTGCGTCCGAGCTCCGCGCAGGCGACGAGCGTCGCCCGGTCGTTGGTGTACATCGCGTGCGGCGCGACGGCGGGCGTGATCAGGCGGTCGTCCTTGAACGCCTTGATGAACGCTTCGGCGCGCGCGAGCCCCTCGGCTGGCGTCTTCGCGTCGGCGACGGGAAACTGGATGATCGTTTCGCCCAGCACGCCGCGCAGGCCGGCGTCGCGCGCCGCCTTCGCGATCTCCTCCTCGAAGTAGTACATGTCGGTGAACGTCGTCGTCCCCGACTCGATCATCTCGAGCGCCGCGAGGCGCGTGCCGATCCGCACCATCTCGGGCGACACGGTCCTGGCTTCGGCCGGAAAGATGTATTTGTTCAGCCAGTCCATCAGCGCGAGATCGTCGGCGAGCCCGCGGTACATCACCATCGGCGCATGCGTGTGGGTGTTGACGAGGCCGGGCATCACGATCTCGTCGCGGCCCTCGATCGTCTCGGCGGCGGCGTAGCGTGCGGCAATCGCGTCCGGCCGATCGACGTCGACAATGCCGGCACCCTCGATGGCGACGGCGCCCGGCGCGAAGATCTGGTGCGAGGCGTTTTCGGTGATGACGGTGCCGCCGATGACGACCAGCGAGACCGGGCGGCGGCCCGGCTGGGTGAGCGCGGAGACCGCACAGAGGGCCGAGACCGCACCGATCACCGAGGCGGCGGAGAGCAGTTTCAGCACCAACCCGAAAGGCCGCCGCGATGCGCGCATCCGCGCGAAATTGTATAGTGTCACCCCGTGCCGGTCCACATCGTCGATCACCCGCTGGTGCACGATGCGCTGATCCAGCTGCGCGACAAGCACACGGCGCCCGAGGATTTCCGCCGCGCCGCCACGCGCATCAGCGTGCTGCTCGCCGCCGAAGCGCTACGCGAGGTGCCGTCGAACGCCGTCACCGTCGAAACGCCGCTCGGACCGGCGCTCGGCCGATCGGTGTCTCCCGATGTCGTCGTGGTACCCGTGCTGCGCGCCGGCCTCGGCATGCTCGACGCGGTGCTGACGCTGGTGCCGCACGCGCGGGTCGGCCACATCGGGTTGCAACGCGACGAGCTCACCGCCGTGGCGTCGCGCTACTACTCGAAGCTGCCGGCGAGCCTGGCGTCGAGCTTCGTGCTGATGATCGATCCGATGCTCGCCACCGGCGGCAGCGCGGTGACGGCGCTCAATCTGCTGCGCGACGCCGGCGCCGACCGGATCCGGGTGGTCTGCATCGTGGCGGCGCCGGAGGGCGTCGAAGCGGTCGAGCGCTCGCACCCGCACGTGAAGATCTTTACGCCGGTGGTGGATCGCGGGTTGAACGAGCACAAATTCATCGTGCCCGGGCTCGGCGATTTCGGCGACCGTCTCTACGGGACCGCTTGATCCTGCGGAAATTTGATCGTCTTTTGCGCCGGGCCTGTGATTAAGTAATCGCGAGGATCTATGGCAGACCGCACCACGACCGTGCCTGAAGTGGAGCGCCGCGCCCAGCCGCGGACGCCCGGCGACCGCTGGCAGTCATCGGTCACCGCGATTGCCCCAAACGCGATTCGCATCCGCGGCTATCCGGTCGACGAGATGATGGGCCGGCTGTCGTTCGCCGAAGCGGTCTACCTGCTGCTGATGGGCGAGCTGCCGACCCCGGCGATCGGTCGGATGCTCAACGCGGTGCTGGTGTCGTCGCTCGATCACGGCGTGTCCCCGCCGTCGACGCTCGCGGCGCGCAACGTCGCCACGAGCGGCGCGCCGCTCAAGGATTGCGTCGCAGCCGGCATCCTCGCGTTCGGTCCGCATCACGGCGGCGACATCGAGTCGTGCATGCGCTTCCTCGATCAAGGGCTTACCCTCACTCGCGGCGGCGCCTCGCTGCAGGAGGCTGCCGAACAGATCGTCGCGGATTGCATCGCCGCCAATCAGACGCCGCCAGGATTCGGGCACCGGTTCCACACCCGCGATCCCCGTGCGGCGCGCCTTTTCCAGTTGTCGCTGGAGCTCGAGCTCGAAGGCGAACACGTCCGGATGATCCGCGCCGTCGAGCGGGTGCTCGCCGGTCATCAGGACGACTTCGGACGCGTCCTGCCGGTCAACGTCGAC
>DASRGT010000007.1:0-34729 GCA_035650895.1 Vicinamibacterales bacterium | reverse complement strand
TCGCCACCGACGCGATTCCGTTGCGACGGGAGACCGCCGACATCCGCGATCTGTTTCGGTGGGCGCTGGATGTACTGCGTGGACAAGCGGCGACGTTCGACGTCGGCCTCGACGTACGCGTTGACGACGATGTTCCGACGGCGGTCTCCGTGGACGCCCGCAAGGTTGCGTGGGCGATCACGTCGCTGGTCGGCAACGCCCTTCGTTACGTTCGCCGTGGCTCGAAAACGATGCCAGGAGGGACGATTGTCGTGCACGTGTCCCGCGAGCTGGGGCAGGTGGTGATTGCCGTACAGGACGACGGCCCGGGCATTCCCTCAGAACGGCTGCAGATGCTCTTCAATCCTTCGCCGCCGACGTCGACAGTCGCGCTTGGGCTGGCGATGGTGAAAGACGTCGTCGAAGCGCATGGCGGCAGCTTCGCGATCGAAAGCGACACGCGCGCGCCGTCGCATGGTACGACCGTGCGACTGACGCTACCAGTCGCGGCATAACGTGGACGGCCCGGCGCCTGCCGAAGCTCCATTTCAGGGCCGGCCGCGAACCCCCGCGCCACCTCGCCGCGCGGAATCATTCCACACGCGCGGGTCAGCCCGTTCGCGCCCTTCGCAAATACGCCCAGGCACCACGCCGGTTTCCCGAGGATCGCCGCCGCGATCGGGGGCCCAGAGGAATCGCCAGAGCGGTCCGATGGGCCAGGCTTCGCACGTCCGCTCGGAAACCAATCAACAGGAAGAAGACGGGCACGCCGACCAGTGGTGAAGTGAGCGCGCATGGCCCCAAAATCCGTTATGTTTGGACCCTAAACTCAATCCATCGAATCGAACATGAGCGTCGACAATCACCGCGACCCGGAGGCGCTGCTCCGCCAGATCGAGGCGGCCGAACGCGCCGAACGGCGCGGCCAGCTGAAGATCTTCCTGGGCTACGCGTCCGGCGTCGGCAAGTCCTTCAAGCTGTTCGACGAAGGACGCCGCCGGCGCGAGCGCGGTGAGGACGTCGTGATCGCCGCCATGCAGCCGGATTCCGACCCGGCAGTCGCCGAGGCGATCCGCGGCGTGCCGATTGTTCCCACGAAGAGCCTGCGCGGCGTGCCGGTGATCGACGTGGCCGCCGTGATCGCGCGTCGCCCTCAGGTGTGCCTCGTCGACGGACTGGCGTACGACAACCCGGACGGCAGCCAGCGCCGCAAGCGGTACGAAGACGTCGAAGCGCTGCTCGAGGCCGGCATCGCCGTGATGACGTCGATCAACCTCGAGTACATCACGGAGCAGCAGGAGTTCGCGAAGCACGTGCTCGGCAGGACGAAGACCGAGACCGTCCCCCAGGCCTTCCTCGATCGCGCCGACGAGGTTGTCGTCGTCGACGCGCCGGCCGAAGCGGACACGGGCATCGAAGAGCAGCAGTTGTCGCAGCTCCGACAGCGCGCGCTGCTCCTCGTCGCCGACGTGGTCGATCGCCAGCTCGAATCCTACCTGCGGGCGAACGGCATCCAGTCCGCGTGGGGGACACAGGAGCGCATTCTCGTCTGCATGACGCCGCGCGCGAATGCCGCCAAGATGCTGGCGAGCGGTCGCCGCAACGCCGAGCGGTTTCATGGAGAGCTCTTCGCGATTTACGTCACGCAACAGCACCTGACCGCCGAGGATCGGATGGCGCTCGAACGAAACGTGACGCTCGCGCGCGCCCAGCACGCGCACATCGAGACCCTCGAAGGCAGAGACCCCGTTCGAACGATCCTCGACTACGCCCATGCTCATGGCATCACGCAGATCTTCGTCGGCCACAACCTCCGCCGGAGCTGGCGGACCCGTCTGGGCGGCACGCCGCTGGATCGGTTGATTCGGGACGCCGAAGGCATCGACGTCCGGGTGTTCCCGCAATGACGGACGCGGAGCAGCGGCGCGGTCGTCTCAAGGTGTTTCTGGGCTACGCCGCCGGTGTCGGCAAGACCTACCAGATGCTGACCGAAGCGCGCGATCTCCAGAAGCGTGGAGTCGATGTGGTCATCGGGTACTTCGAGCCGCACGGCCGCCACGAGACGATTGCTCGAGCGGAGGGACTGGAGACGGTGCCGCGGCAGATGGTCGAGTACCGCGGCGGTCGTTTCGAGGAGATGGACACCGACGCGATCCTGCGGCGCCATCCCGAGGTCGCGGTCGTCGACGAGTTTCCGCATACGAACGTCCCCGGATCGCCGCGCCTGAAGCGCTGGGAAGACGTGCACGTTCTGCTCGACGCCGGCATCGACGTGCTGACGACGATGAATGTGCAGCACCTGGAGAGTCTGAACGACCAGATCTGGCAGAGCGCCGGCGTTCGCGTCAGAGAGACGATCCCCGACTGGGTGTTGAAGCAGGCGGATGAAGTGGTCATGGTGGACCTGACACCACGCGCGCTGCTCAACCGGCTCGCCAGAGGAGTCGTCTACCCGCCGGAACGTGCCAGACAGGCCCTCGACAACTTCTTCAAAGAGTCCACTCTCGTCGCGCTGCGCGAGCTCGCCATGCGGCAGGCGGCATATGCGGTCGAGTCGCGGCTGCCGGGGGATGACGAGCCGCTTCCGTCTGCCGGCGCGGCCGGCGCTGGTGGCGATGGGGCCGCACGAGAGCGGCTGCTGCTGATCATCACGCCCGATCCATCGAGTGCCGCCTTGATTCGGCGGGGCCGTCGTGTCGCAGATTACCTGCGCGCGGATTGTCTCGCGATCTACGTGACGAAGAGCGCCGACTTCGCCGATCTCACGGCCGAGCGGCGCGACAATCTGGAGCGGCACCTCAACTTCGCGCGCGGTCTGCGGATAGAAAGCCGCGTCCTGGAAGGTCGGGACGTGGCGGAGACGATCGTCGGCTTCGCGCGCATGCACGGCATCACGCAGATCTTCGTCACCCGGGAGAGACCCAGCGCCTTGCGATCGTGGTTCGCGTCCGCGTTCGTCCAGCGCATCGTGCATCTCGCCCGCGACATGCAGGTGACGGTCGTCGCCGATCGATCCGCGAGACGCAGCCGGCCCGCCGCCTGACAGAGACGTCGACGCCTGCGCGTTCGCGATGTATTCGCGTGCACCGCGGATGCGGTGTGTTCGGCGCCCGCCATTCTCCATTCGCGCGGTGTCGCCGAGCCGACGCGACACCGGATCCTTCGGTCAGTGGATCGTGAAGTCGAGCACGACGTTGACCAGCACGCTCACCGGTCGACCCGACAGCCGCCCCGGTTCGAATCGCCACTGCGCGACCGCCGCCATCGCGCGATCGTCGAGATCCGGGTCGAGCGATCGCACGACGCGGATGCGCGCGGGTGAACCGTTCGGCATGACGACCATCTCGATCACCACCGAGCCCTGAACCCGCCGCTGCATGGCGTCGGCCGTGTAGGTGGGGCGCACCTGCGTCACGAGCCGCGGTGCGCTCACCGAACCGCCGGGTCGATACACGTCGCCGCCGGCACCGCCGCCGCGTCCTTCGCCGAGTCCGGGGCCGGCGCCGGATCCGATCCCCGTGCCGGTGCCGGTGCCGACGCCGCCGCCCGATCCCGGCCCCGTCGACACGCCTTCGGACACACCGCCCGTCGGCAGCCCGATCAGATCGCGTGTGCCCGATGCGAGCGGCACGGCGTCGAGGACGAGCGACGGGAGCGCCGGCACCGCATCGACCACGGCTGCCGGCGCGGCCAGCGGCGCCGGCTTCGCGATGCGCAGCGTGACGCGATCGCGGCCGATCGCTTCCGCGCGGCGGATCGGCTCCGCATGACGATTACCGCCGCCGCCCCCGCCGCCGCCCGCCCCCGCCGAAGGGAGGAACACCATCCGCGCGACAGCCGGCGCCGCCGCGTCCGCGCGCCGCGGCGCGGCGTCACCGTGCGGCGCGACGATGCCGCGCGCTACCACCAGAGCGACGATTGCCAGCACGCCGACGTGTGTCACCGCGGACACAACGAGCGCCGAGGGCAGCCGTCGCGGCAGCATGACGAGATCGACGCCCGGCTCGGGCAGAAAGTCGGTCACGGGAAATGTCCCAGACCTGCGGAATATCTCTCGTGTGGTGCAACAGGCGCGCCGCTAACTGTTGAGCGGACAGGCCGCGGCGCCGGGTACGCCGCTTGCCTCACGTCATCCAACAGCTCGATATGACGACGACGAGAACGGCGACGATTGCGGACTGGCTGGATCTGGTTCGCGCCGAATATCACGAAATCCCCGGGTTGCACCTGACCGAACGTCAGATGCGGCGCCTCTGGGGCTTCGACGAACCGACCTGCGAGAAACTGCTCGCGTCGCTGATTCACGGCCGCGTCCTCCGCCGGACCCTCAACGGCGCCTACGTGCGCGCCGACAGTTAGGCGCCCTCGCCGTGCGGCGCCGGAAATCCGGCGCACTTGTGGAAATCGATGGGCGGACGGCATAATGGCGGACTGTCCACCACATGAAGCGAACCGAGCGGCAGCATCTTCGGGAAAACGAGCTCGAGCAGTTCGCGCGGCAGGCGCGCGAGCTCGTCGAGGCGAAGAAACGCGAAACCACGCTGATCGTCGGCGCGATCGTCGTCGTCGGCGCCGTCGCGCTCGGCTACTTCGGATGGCATCAGCACGTGCAGTCGCGGGCGCACGATCTGCTCGCGCAGGCCGTCGCGGTGCAGGACGCGCGCGTCGGGCCGCCGCCGGCTCCCGGTCAGCCCTCGGCCGGCATCTACTTTCCGACCGAGCGCGAGCGCGCGCAGGCCGCGCTGACGAAGTTCAAGGCGGCGGCCGACGCCTATCCGTCGACCGACGCCGGGCTGTACGCGCGGTACCA
Source organism: Vicinamibacterales bacterium (assembly GCA_035650895.1). GTDB lineage: Bacteria > Acidobacteriota > Vicinamibacteria > Vicinamibacterales > CAVVIG01 > Gp6-AA45. The sequence goes on along the minus strand of DASRGT010000007.1, from coordinate 29,940 downwards.
GGAAGCCTCGCTCTATCTCTCGATGGACAACCCGTCGCAGGCCGCCGCCGCGTATCAACAGGTGATCGACAGGGGCGGCAGCACGATCTACGGACAGATGGCGCGGCTCGGGCTGGCGGAAGCGCAGGCGCGCGCCGGCCAGTACGATCAGGCGATCAACACGTTCAAGGAGCTCGCGCAGCGCAAGGACGGTCCGCTGCCCGTCGACGGCATCCTGATGCAGCTCGGACGCACCTACCTCGACGCCGGGAAACGCGCCGACGCGCAGCAGACCTTCAATCGGCTGGTCCAGGAATATCCCGAGTCGCCGTTCACCACCGACGCCAAGCGCGAGCTGGACGCCCTGAAGAAGACGACCTAGGCGGTCAATCCTTCGCGCCGAACTTGTACGACAGGATCTTGTAGAGGAGCTTCGCGCACAGGAAGTTGGGCGCGACGTTGCCGCCCATCGGCGACAGCTCCACGATATCGCACCCGACGACGTTGCGCTGTTCGATCACGCGGCGCAGCAGGGCCAGCGCTTCGTACCAGCCCAGCCCGCCCGGTTCCGGCGTGCCGGTGGCCGGCATGATCGCCGGATCGAAGCCGTCGACGTCGATCGTGATGTACACGGTCTCGCCGAGCGAGTCGACCACGCGGTCGATCCAGTCGTCGTGCCGGCGCATGTCGAAGTCGTAGAAGATTTCGGTCGGCAGCGTCGGCGCCGCCGCGGCTTCTTCGGGCGACAGGCTTCGGATGCCCACCTGCGTCGCGCGCGCGTATTCGAGCACGCGGCGCATCGCGCACGCGTGGTTGTGCGGCGTGCCCATGAACGTGTCGCGCAGGTCCGCGTGCGCGTCGAGCTGCAGCACCGACAGGCCCGAGTGCTTCGACGCGACCGCCGCGACGAGCGGGCCGGTAATCGAGTGCTCGCCGCCGAGCGACAGCAGGAACTTGTCGCGCGCCACGATTTCGGTGGCGAGCCGGCGGATCGACTGCACGACCTCGTCCATCGACGCGTAGGGGAAGTCCATCTCCGGCAGCGTGCAGATGCCGATGTCGTGGATGTCGGTCTGGGTCTCTTCGTCCCACAGCTCCATGTGCGAAGAGGCCACGAGGATTTCGTGCGGGCCGTTGCGCGTCCCGGGCACGTACGACGTCGTCCGATCGAGGGGGATCGGCAGGATGACCACGCGCGCCCGGTCGAAGGGGGCCGCCGGCAGCCCGGCGAATTCGCCGATGGCGACCTGGTCGAACTCAAACGGCAGGTTCATTCACTTCCTCGAAACGGTCGCTCGGGACCGGCTGGCCGTCGATGGTCATGGTCCGCTCGAGCGTGAACGTCGGCTTGCGGCGCGCGGCGAGGATCGATTTGGCGGATCCCGCGAGCGCGGTGGCGAGCATGGGCAGCGCGACGGTGGCGTCGGCCTGCACCGAGACCTTGTCGGAGTCGGTCGCCAGCTTGCCCCAGCTCTGCGCCTCCTCGAGGCTCGATCCGGAGGCGCCGCCGAAGTGCGGCACGTCGGTGACGATCTGCAGCGCGTAGCTGTGGCCGCCGACCTGATCGCTGTAGAACTCGGCCTGCACGCTCGCCTGGTTGATGAAGTTCTTCGGCGTGCCGCCGCCGAGGACCACCGACGCGGTGCGCGGCCGACGGATGATGACGTTCGCCGATTCCACGATGTCGCCGATGATGTCGATGTAGCCGGCGCCGGGCACGTGCTGCCGCGCCTGCGACAGCCCCATCCCGATCGACGAGTCGGCGATCGCCGGGCAGAAGATCGGCACTTTCGCGCGGTAGGCGGCGGTGAGGATGCCGTCCTGCCCGGTCGTCTCCCACAGGTGGCCGCCGAGGCGATAGAGGAACTCGCGGCTCGTGTACGGCCGCTTGTCGAGCGACGCGGCGAACTTCGCGACCCAGTTGTCGTTGTCGATGAACTCTTCCTCGCTCGCGTAGGTGTCGTACACGCGATCGATTCGGTCCTGCGCGAGCGCGGCGTCGTCGGCATGCGCCGAGCCGAGGTAGTGATGCCGCCCGCGCGTTTCGTGCAGATCGTGATAGAGGTTCGCGCCGGTCGACACGAGCACGTCGACGTACCGCTTCGCGATCAGGTGCGCGACGATCATGCGCAGCCCGCCCGCGGAGAGCGCGCCCGCCATGCCGAGAAAAATCGTCACGTCGTCCTGCAGCATCTTCTGCCAGACGCGATGCGCCGTGGCGAGGTTGCGTCCCTGGAACGAGATGCGCTCCATGCGCGTGAGGACGGCGTCCACGCTCAGCCCTTCCTCGACGACGAACGGCTCGATCGGCGTCTGCAGGAAGCGTGATTTTTTCTTCATGCGGCGTCAATTAAATCACAACTAGAACGCTTTGCCGATGCGGAAGTAGGCGGTTGCGCCGCTGCGGACGACGCCGATCGGATCGTGTCCCCATGCGGCGCCGACCGCGAAGGAAAACGGAAACACGTAGCCCGCGACGATCGACGCCGCGAGCTCGCCGCCGGCGGACGTTTTGATCGCGCCCGTGCGCAGGCCGCCGCCGTTCCAGGCGTCGCCCGCGTCGACGAACGCGGCCGCGTGCACCGTGTCGACGAAGATCGGCCACGTCCCCGACCCGCGCTGCGGGCGGACGAGCGGAACGCGATAGTCCGCGTTGACGACCGCGGCGCGGCGGCCCGCGAAGCTGTTCGACGGAAAGCCGCGCAGCAGCCCGACGGCGCGGCTGTCGAAGCTGGCGACGCCGAGATCGGCCGGCGATCCGCCGAGCAGGAACGCGCGGCCGACGCTCGCGTCGCCGGTCGACGATCCGCCCGCGGCGCGCAGCGCGACGACGTGGTGGCGCGCCGCGCCGCGAAGATACGCCCGCACGTCGGCGGTCGCCGTGGACGCGTCCGCCGCGGCGCCGAGCGAGCGTCGCACCAGCTCGAGCGTCATGCCGGCGGCGATCCCGTCTTCCGGACTGATCGAGTAGCCGTAGGTGTGCGCGGTGGTCGTCGTCCAGGCGGCGCGCAGGGCGGTGCGATCGCGGTGCAGCAGGCTGCCGTCGAGCGTGTCTTCGTCGCTCGCGCGGAGGATCGATCCGAGCGCGCTGTGCGAGATGCGGGTGTGCCGGATCGGCAGCAGGAATCCCGTCTCGACCTGCCGTTCGCGCCGGGTTGCGCCGCTCGGCGCGCCGGCATCGGTCGGAGGGCCGGCGAAGAACGACGTCGTCGTCGAGGCGGAGGCGAACAGCGTCGGCCGCCAGCGGCCGTACAAATACGTCAGCTGCCAATCGGGCGTCGCCGCCGGCGGCGTCGTCGCGCCCGAGGGCACGGACAACGCCCACGTGGCCGAGAGCGCGTAGGCGTGGTAGCCGAGGACGTCCGTGCCCTCGACGAGCGCGCCGGCACGGAGCTGCGAGGCGTCGCTGGTGACGAGCGGCGACCACGACGTGGGCATCAGCGTCGGCAGCGGCGAGTAGTCGGACACTCGAGAGCGGGAATCGACCGATTCTGGATGGGACGTCTGACCGGGACTCGCGCTCTTCGAGGCTGAACCGCGAGACTGGCCCGGCGCGACGTCGCGCGAATGGTCCGAACCGGACGGATACGGCATCGCGAACAGGTCAAACCCTGACGCCGTATAGCCGACGAACGCCAGCGTCCGGCCGTCGGGGGACACGTCGGGCCAGGTGGCGCCGCCGGTCGTGTGCGTCAGTTGACGCGATGCCGACCCGTCGTCGACGCTGAACTCGAACAGGTTGAACGGCGTCCCTTCGCGCGCAACCGCAGCGACGACCGCGCGGCCGTCCGGCCGCCACGCCGGCGTCACGACCCGCGCATCGTCGAATGCCGCGACGGAGCGCATGTCGCGCGTCGCGACGTCCACGAGCGCGATATCGGGCAGCGCGCCAGGCTGGTGACGCTCCACCGCAATCGTCCTGCCGTCGGGCGACCACCGCGGCGCGTTGAACTGCGTTTCCGGCGCACTGGCCAGCACGACGACCGCGCGCGTGCCGGCGAGCGGGAGCAGCACCAGATCTCTGCGGCCCGGACGATCCTGCACGGCGACGAGCGTCGATTGGTCGGGCGACAGGTCGGGATCCATCAGCCGCGCGTCGCGCGTGATCGCGGAGACGGCACCAGTCGTGCGATCGAGCGCATACAGATCGCTGTAGAGGCCGACGTTGCGGCGGACCTCCAACTGATCGAAGTAGATCCGTTCGCGCCCGGGCGCCGTGGTCGATCCCAGATAGCGCGACGCGACCGGCTCGGGGCGCGGCGTGTCCACGTTGACGCGATAGAGCGCGGGGAACGCGTCCGCGTTGCGGACCGAGTACAGCACGTCCCCCGGCGACTCCCGATCGAACCGCGGGGCGACGACGGTGAAGCCGTGATGGGTGAGCTGCCGGCCGTCGACTCGCGGCGGGTCGGTGGGCCGCGTCGACTCGTACTCGCGCCACAAGTTTCCGAGCGAGTCGCCGAAGACCGGCACGAACGCGCGCGAGCCGGTGTAGGGGACGGCGCGCGCCGTCCGTTCGGCGAGCGCTGCCAGCGCCTCCGCGCCAAATCGCCGCGCGAGGTATTCGTGGAAACCGGCGCCGTAGGCATACGGCCCGTTGCCGGCCGGCCAGTCGGTCAGGCCGCCGTTGACACGATCGATCGGTTCGGCGGCGCCGGCGCGCGCCGCTTCGTCGACGACCGCCGCGAAGTCGCCCGCATGGACGCGGCCGAGCCCGGTGATCGCGCTCTCCTCGTACGTCGCGAGGCCTTCGACCTGCCACGTCGGCAGAAACAGATTGGGAAACGCCAGCGTCGTGCGTCCGAACACGCCGCGCACGACGCGCGCCCAGCCCCCCGACCGATCGAGGTGCACGACGTGCGTGAACTCGTGGGTGAACGCCACACGCAGCCAGTCGTCGACGTTGCCGATGAACTCGGATCCGGCCGGCCACGTCGCGTAGATGACGACGGTGTCGTAGGGTATCGGGGTCGCATAGCCGTTGGCGAGATCGGTCTGATCGACGAGCACCACCTGCGTCCGGCGCGGCGGCGGCGCCGCCAGCGCGCTCTGCAGCGCGCGCCACGTGTCCTCGGCGATGGCGGCGAGCCGGCCGGCGGTGTCGGCTTCGTCCTGATGGAACGAGATGACGAAGTGGTCGGTGGTCAGCGTGCGGAATCGCAGCGCCGGATCGAAGATCGTCGCGGCGCGCAGCTGCGTGGCGAACACCGCGGCGGCCAACACTATCAGGGCCGCCCGGGCGGCAGGCCTGACGACCGGCAGCACTACACGACGTCCTTCTTCAGTTGCGCCAGAAAGGCGAGCGCCTCCATCGGGGTGATGTGATCGACTTCGACTGCCGCGATCTTCCTGCGCAGCTCGTCGTCGACCGGCGACGACGAGGGCTGGAAGAGCCCGAGCTGCCGCTGCGGATCCGACGCCGTGCCGCTGACCGACGGGCGTCCGCCGCGCGTGAGCTCGTCGCGCTCGAGCGCGGCCAGGATCTCGCGCGCGCGATCGATGACCGTCTTCGGCAGCCCCGCGAGCCGCGCCACCTGGATGCCGTAGCTGCGATCCGATCGGCCGGGCACGATCTTCCGCAGGAAGATGATGTCGTCCTTCCACTCGCGCGCGGACACGTGGTAGTTGACGACGCCGGGCGTCGCGTCGGCGAGATCGGTCAGCTCGTGATAGTGCGTCGCGAAGAGCGTCTTCGGCCGGCCCCTCGGATTGGTCGCCAGGTACTCCGCCACCGCCCACGCGATGCTCAGCCCGTCGAAGGTGGCGGTGCCGCGCCCGATTTCGTCGAGGACGACCAGGCTGCGCGACGAGGCGTGGTGCAGGATGTTCGCGGTCTCCTGCATCTCGACCATGAAGGTCGAGTGGCCGCGCGCGATGTTGTCCGACGCACCGACCCGCGCGAAGATCCGATCGACGAGCGGCAGCTTCGCCTCGCGCGCCGGCACGAAGCCGCCGGCCTGCGCCATCACCGCCATCAGCGCCGCCTGGCGAAGATAGGTGGACTTGCCGCCCATGTTCGGTCCCGTCAGGATGACGAGCTGCGACGTGGTGCCGTTCAGCGAGATGTCGTTGGGCACGAACGCGTCGCCCGATGCGGTGCGATGCTCCACGACCGGATGGCGGCCGTCGACGACGACCATGTCGTCGCCGTCGTGGACGTGCGGCTTGATGTAGTTGTTGAGGGCGGCGACCTCCGCGAGCGTGGCGAGCGCATCGAGCGACGCGAGCGCGCGCGCGGTCGCCTGGATCCGCGGCGCCTCCGCCGCCACCGCGGCGCGCAGCTGGTCGAACAACTGCAGCTCGCGCTCGAGGATCTTTTCGTCCGCGCCGAGCACCTTCTCTTCGTACTGCTTCAGCTCGGGAGTGATGAAGCGCTCGCCGCCGGCGATCGTCTGCTTGCGGTGGTAGTCGGCCGGCACGGCATGGAGATTCGACTTCGACACCTCGATGTAGTAGCCGAACACCCGGTTGTAGCGGACCTTCAGCGACGAGATCCCGGTGCGCGCCCGCTCGTGCGCTTCCATCTGCGCGATCACCTGCTTGCCGCCCCGGCTCGTCGACCGCAACTCGTCGAGCTCGGCGTCGACGCCGTCGCGCGTGAACCCGCCGTCGCGCGCGAGCGCCGGCGGATCGTCGAGGAGCGTCGACTCGATCGCGTGCCGGACGTCGGCCACGTCGTCGAGCTCGGCCACGAGCGATCGGACGAGCGGCGCCTGCAGCTCGCCCAGGATCGTGCGCACGCGCGGCACGACGGCCAGCGAGCTCTTGAGGCCGACGAGATCGCGCGGCCCGGCCGTGCCGAGCGCAACGCGCGCGATCAGCCGCTCGAGGTCCTGCACCGCCTTCAGCGCCTCGCGACACTTGCCCCGATCGGTCGTGCGGAAGGCGAGTTCCTCGACCGCGTCGAGCCGGTCGCGAATCGGCTCGAGCGCCACCAGCGGGCGAAGCAGCCATGCGCGCAGCGTCCGGCTGCCGATCGTGGTGATCGTGCGATCGAGCTCGGCGAGCAGCGATCCGTCCCGTCCGCCCTCCGACCCCTCGATGATCTCGAGGTGCTGGAGCGTCGTCGGGTCGACGAGCAGCGCGTCGGCGCGCTGGCGGTACGCGATCGAGCGGACGTGCGCCAGGTCGACCTTCTGCGTGTGACGGAGGTGCTGCACGAGCGCCCCCGCGGCGGCGACCGCCAGCGGATGCCGGTCGAGCCCGAAGCCTTCGAGCGCGCCGGCCCGCAGTTGGTCCAGCAGCGCGCGGCGCGCCGCTTCCGGCTCGAACATCCAGCCGTCGATGGCGGTGATCGGCAGGCCGGCCGACGCGATGGGCGCCGGCACGCCGTTGACGCCGTTCTCGTGCTGCGCCACGACGATTTCGCGCGGCCGCAGGATCGCGAGTTCGTCGCCGAGCGCCTGCTCGCCGTCGGCGCCGGCGTACTCCGTGGCGCTGAATTCGCCGGTCGAGAGATCGATCAGCGCGACGCCGATCGGCTCGGTCGCCGCCGGCCGCCGTCCGCCGTTCGACGCCCCGGCCGCGACGGCCATGATGAACGCCGGCTCGCGCGCGTCCAGATAGTTCGCGTCGGTCAGCGTGCCCGGCGAGACGACGCGGACGACTTCGCGCTTGACGACGCCCTTGGCCTTGCGGGGATCCTCGACCTGATCGCAGATCGCGACGCGGAATCCTTTCTTGACCAGTCGGGCGATGTACCCGTCGACCGCATGATGCGGCACGCCGCACATCGGGATGCCGCCGCCGGCGGCATCTTTCGATCGCGAGGTGAGCGTCAGCTCGAGGGCGCGCGCGCCGACCAGCGCGTCTTCGTAGAACATCTCGTAGAAGTCGCCCATCCGGAACAGGAGGATGGCGTCGCGATGCTGCTGCTTGGCGTCGAGGTACTGACGCATCGCGGGCGTCGCCGGCGCTGACATAATGTGAGTGTAGTGCAGCTCGGCGACCGCCTGTCGGTGCCGGGCGGCGGACCGACGACCGACAGCCGACCGCCCAAAACCGTATGCTCTGCCTTTCCCTCGACACGACGACACGCGACGGCAGCATCGCGCTCGTCGCCGACGATCGTCTCGTGGACGAGCGCCGCGGCGATGCGGCGCGGTCGCCGGCGGAGCGGCTGCCGGGCGTGCTCGTCGACATGTTGCGCGAGCACGATCTCGCGATCGGCGACGTCGACGTCTTCGGCGTGGCCGCGGGTCCCGGATCGTTCACCGGCCTGCGGATCGGCATCGCGACCGTGCAGGGGCTCGCGATCGTCGAGCGGCGGCCGGCGATCGCCGTGTCGGCGCTCGAAGCGCTCGCGCAGCTCGCCGCACAGGATGCCGGCGCCGGCGACGTGGTCGGCGCGTGGATCGATGCGCAGCGGAAGGCCGTCTACGCCTCGCGGTACCGCGTCGTCGAGGCCGCACCGTTCACCCCCGAGCGCCTCGCGCCCATTGCCGATCCGATCGTCGGCGATCCGCTGGAGGTGCTCGACGGATGGACGCGTGTCGCGGCCGACCTGCCGCGCGTGTTCGTCGGCGATGGCGCGGTCCGGTACGCCGACGCGATCGTGGATCGTGCGGCCGGCGCGCGCGTTGCGGGGGCGCCGCTTCTGGCGGGCGCGGTGGGACGGCTGGCGATCGTCCGCGCGCAGCGGGGCGACACCGGGCATCCGGCCGCGATCCAGCCGCTCTACGTGCGGCGCCCCGACGCCGAGCTCGATCGCGAGAAACGCGCCGCGGGGTGACGGGCGATGACGTGGACCATCGTCCCGATGAACCGCCCGGAGCAGATCGACACCGTGCTGGCGATCGAGGAGCGCGCGTTCACGAGCCCGTGGACGCGCGAGATGTACCTGGCGGAGCTCGAGAACGCGGGCGTGTCGTTCTGTTACCTCGCCACGGATCCGAACGGGCGCGCCGTCGGCTTCTGCTCGTTCTGGAAGGTGACCGACGAGCTGCACATCAACAACCTGGCGGTGCTCCCGGAGTTCCGCCGCGCGGGCGTCGCGACGGCGCTGCTGACGTACGTGCTGGCCGAAGGGGCGCGGCTGGGCGCGCGGCGCGCGACGCTCGAGGTGCGGCGATCGAACGATCCGGCGCGTCAGCTGTACGAACGTTTCGGCTTCACGGTGGCGGGCGTCCGCTACGGCTACTACACGAAACCGGTCGAGGACGCTCTGGTTTTGTGGCGGGAATCGCTGACTTGAAACCCCCTCTCATTAGTGCTACTTTCGCGACAGCAGAAGATGACCAAGGAGGCGGCGTATGAATGCCCAGACGCAGGATCTCAAAGACGTGCTGCTGCGGACCGATGAAGAATTCAGCCAGTTGGTCGCCAAGCACCACGAACTCGACGGTCGCCTGCATCAACTGACCGCCAAGTCTTACCTCTCCGAACCCGAACAAATCGAAGAAACCACCCTCAAGAAACGTAAGCTCCAGCTGAAAGATCGCATGGAAGACATTCTTCGTCGCCATCGCGATCAGGTGCGCTAGCGGATTGAAACTCGATCCGGCCGGCGCGCCGTTCATCGTCGGCGCGCTGGCGCTGGCCGTCATCTCCGGCGCCGCGGTCGCGTGGGTGCTCGCGATCCCGTTCGTCGCGCTCGGCGCGGTGTTCCTGTTCTTCTTCCGCGATCCCGAGCGCGTCGCGCCCGACGGCGACGATCTGGTGCTGTCGCCGGCCGACGGCCGGGTGATCGTGGCCGGCGCGTCGCTCGCCGAGGCGGTGCCGGCGCCGGAGGGCGCGGCGCCCGCCGCATGGCAGCAGGTCAGCATCTTCCTGTCGCCGATGGACGTGCACGTCAACCGCATTCCGGCGAGCGGCCGCGTGATGCGCGTCAGGTACACGCCGGGACGCTTCCTGCCCGCGTACCGCCACGACGCCGGCTCGATCAACGAGCGCAGCGAAATCTGGATCGATCACCGCGGCCAGACGATCGTCGCGCGGCAGGTCGTCGGCATCCTCGCGCGGCGCGTCGTGTGCCGCGTCGAGGCGGGCGCCGAGGTCCGGGCCGGCGAGCGGTTCGGCGTGATGAAGTTCGGCTCGCGCATGGACGTGTTCCTGCCGGCGACCGCGAGCATCCGTGTGAAAGTGGGCGAGACGGTGCGCGGCGGCGAAACGATCATCGCGGTGCTACACTGACCCTGAGTTGAGAACGAGCCTTGACCGTTGACGACGGCGGTCTGCGCTTCTTCCGCCGATCCGCGGACCGGCCGCGCCGGCGCTTCCGCCGCGGGGTCTACCTCCTCCCCAGCCTGTTCACGCTCGGCAACATGTTCTGCGGCTACGCCTGCGTGGTGTACGCGATGCGCGGGGAGTTCGAGACCGCCGCGCCGTTCATCGGCTTCGCCTTCCTGCTCGACGGCCTCGACGGACGGATTGCCCGGCTGACGGGCGGCGAGAGCGAGTTCGGCGTCCAGTTCGACTCGCTCGCCGACATCATCTCGTTCGGGATCGCGCCGGCCGTGCTGTCGTTCACGTGGGGCCTGCAGCCGCTCGGCCGCCTGGGGTGGGCCGCCGGGTTCATGTTCGTCGCCTGCGCCGCGATGCGCCTCGCGCGCTTCAACATCCAGCACGGCGGCGACAAGCGCTATTTCGTCGGGATGCCGAGCCCGGCCGCGGCGGCCGTGCCGGCCGCGACCGTGTATGCGTATCCGTGGGGCCTGTACGACTATCGTGAAGCGCTGCCGGTGCTCCTGATGGTGCTGCTGCCGGCGGCCCTCATGGTCAGCACGATGCGGTTCCGCAGCTTCAAGACGTTCGACCTGCAGAACCGGAAGCCGTACCAGGCGCTCGTGATCATCGCCGTGGCGATCGCCGCCGTCGCGACGCATCCGCGCGCCGTCCTCGTCGTGCTCGCGTACGGCTACCTGGCGTCGGCGTTCATCGGCCAGGCGATGACGCGCTTCCGGCGCCGCGGCGGGCGCGGCGGCGCCGCCGCGACCGCCAGCCACGAGCCGGCAGACGCCTCGCCCGACCGCCGCGTCATGTAACGGCCGGAGCCTCCGGCAGCGTCAGCGTCACCGTCGTCCCGACACCGCGCTGGCTGCGCACGGCGATCGCGCCGCCGTTCAGCTCGATGTTGCGCTTCGCGATCGTCAGGCCGAGGCCGGTGCCCGTCGCCTTCGTCGAAAAATACGGCTCGAAAATCTTCGCGAGCGCGTCGGCGTCCATGCCGACGCCCGTGTCGGTGATCTCGACCGCGACCGCCGCGTCCGTCGTCGAGCGGCGGCAGGCGATCGACAGCTGGCCGCCGCCGGGCATCGCGTGCAGGGCGTTCTCGATGACGTTGGTCAGCGCGCGCGAGAACAGCGTGCGGTCCACGTTGACCATCGGCAGATCCGGCGCGGCCGTCACCGCGATCGGCACGCGCCCCGCCAGGCCGGTGCGATACGGCTCGACGACGGTCTCGATGAGGGCGGCGAGATCCGTCGGTTCGGGCCGCGGCGTCGGCGACGAAGCGAAGCTGGAGAACTCCGCGGAGATCTGCCGCAGCAGCTTCACCTGACCGAGGATCGCGGCGACGCATTCGTCGAGCACCGGCGAGAGCGGCCGGCCGCGATCGACGTTGACGCGACGCGCGTGCTCGGCCGAGAGCTGGATCGGCGTCAGCGGGTTCTTGATGTCGTGCGCCACCTGCCGCGCCATGTCCGCCCAGGCTTCCAGCCGCTGGGTCCGCTCGAGCTCGGCGCGCTGGCGCTTGAGGTCGTCGGCCATGCGATTGAAGTCGTCCACGAGCCGCCGCAGCTCGTCCGACGAGGTGGCGGCGATGCGCGCGTCGAGGTCGCCGCGCGCGATGCGGCGCGTCGCGCGCGTGAGACGGTTGACCGGATCGGCGATGCGCTCCGCCATCCAGTAGCCGAGCGCCGCGCCGAGGAGACTGAAGAGCAGCGCGCCCGAAATGACGCGCCGGTCCAGTTCGTCGATCTGCTGCTCGATGTCCTGCTGGCGGTTCGTGACCGGCACGGTGATGACGCCGTCGCGGCCGCCGGCGCGCACCGGTGCCGCCGTCACGCGATACGGAAACGTGCCGACGCGCTCCTCGCCCAGGTACGTCGGCAGCCGGTCGAGCACGATGCGGCGGTAGACATCCGACGGCGTGCGCGACGAGAGGAGCTGCGACGCGAACAGATCGCGCGCGCTCGTCGCCTGCAGGTGCTGGCGATCGAACAGGTTGACGTCCTCGTCGATCGCGCGGCTGACGAGCACCATCACCGGGTCTTCGATGCCGCTCAGCGTGCCGCCGCGCTGCTGCAGCGTCGCGTAGTCCTCGACGAGGCGCTGCGCGGTCGTGACGATCTTCGCAGAGGCGTCGGACGCGCTCGCGAACAGCTGATTGGCGAAGTAGGTGCGCGTCGCGACCGCCAGCGTCGCGACCGGGACCACGACCGATGCGACGAACGCCAGGAACAGCTTCATGTAGAAGCTCGATCGCACTTCGCGCAGCAGCGCGCGCCCGTTCGCCGGCGCGTGCAGCGTGAAGACGCTCAACAGCGATCCGACCAGGAGCACCGACACGTACACCAGCCCCGCGAGCAGCACCAGCTCGGACAGGTTGATCAGGTGTCCGAGCCACGACAGCACGGGATAGCCGAGCGCGTAGATGCCGCCCCGGTCGCTCAGGTAGTAGACGCGGAACGCCGTGTCGTCGCGGTCCACAGCGGCCCAGAACGGCTCCCGCGATTGCACGAGCCGCTCGAACACATCATCGGGCAGCGGCCACACGGTCGAGCCCGCGGCGTAGATCGGCGCGCGGCTCCAGCCGTACATCTCGAGCTCGATGTCCCGGCCGAACACGCCTTCGACGGGCGCCTGGCGATTCAGCCGCAGCGATTCGAGGTACGGACTCTGCGACGAGATGAACGGCAGCGTCCGCGGATCCAGCATCGCGCGGACGACGATGCCGCCGACGGTGCGGCCGTGCTCGCAGATGCCGCGGCTGGTGCGCAGCACGTGCCGCTCGCTCGACCCGAACGGCGACACTTCGTCGACGATCTCCTCCCACGTGCAGCCGCGCGGCGTGTAGGCGGAGGGCGTGTACTCCGGCAGGTTGAGGGCGAACCGGCTGACGAGGCGTCCCTCGCCGTTGAACAGCTCGATCGCCGACGTCAGCCGCACGCGCGCGAGATCCGTGTTGGACCAGACGACGAACGCGCGGTCGGTCGTCGGCGTGTCGACGTCGCCGCCGGCGACGAACTGCGGCAGCTCGCTCAGGTTGTCGATCTCGGCGAGGCTGTTGCGGACGCGCCGCTCGAGATCCTCCCGCTGGCTCTCGGCCTGCGGTCCGTAGTCGCTGGCGACGAGCTGCTCCTTGGCCTGCACCGCGAAGGTGAAGATGGACGGATACATCGCGATGGAGGGCGCGAGGAGTGCCGCGTAGACCGTCAGCAGGCGGACCGTCTGCGACGAGCGGCGGAGCCGCGGCGCGACGCGCGACAGCGTCAGCGCCGCGGCGCCCGCGACGGCCGTCGCGGTCCACAGCGGCAGCACCGGCACGGGCGCCGACCGCGCCACGATCACGGTCGTCACGAGGACGCCGGCGATCCAGCCGATCGCCTTCACCGCCTGCCATCCGCGCGTGCGCGGCGTGCGGCGCACGAGCGGCGGCAGCAGCACGAAGGCGGCGGCCGACCAGATCGCGCCCGCATGGAGCACGACGAGCCCGCAGGTCAGCGCGAGGCGGGTGCCGCTGATCGGATGCAGCGAGAATTGCAGCAAGTCGAAGGTGGAATCCGAGACGAGCCGGCGCATCGCGCGCTCGTACATCCACAGCCACACCGCCGCGGCCGCCCCCGCGCAGAGAAACGACACGGCGACGAGCGCCGCCGATCCGCCGGTCGAGTCGGCCAGCCGGGCGCGCGACCGGAGCGGCACGCGCCGAATCAGATCGATTGCGAGCCAGACGAGCGCCGTCGCGGCGAAGGCCGTGAGCAGCAGCTCGATCGGCGCGTCGGGCGGCTGCGGGCCGACGATCCATCGGGCGGCAAACCACACGATGGCCCGGGCGGCGACGATGGCGGATGCGATGGCGAGCGTCGACGCGGTGAACGCCGCCGCCGAGGTCGCGCGGTGGCGCACGTCGAGCAGCGGCCCGATGCAGAGCAGCAGCGTCACCGCGAACACGCCGAGCACGCCGGCGCCGACCAGGTGACCCCAGCGGTCCTTCGCGTTCGCGATCGCCTCGAGCGTCACCTGCGCTTCGGCGAGCGGCGTGCCGTCGGGCGCGTCGACCCCGAACGCGTGCACGTCGCCCGGGCCGCTGACGTCCGACGCCGCGCTGCCCGCGGCGCGGCGCGTCGTCACCGACACGGTCACCGGCGCGAGCGGCGTCGGCAGCGTCAGCCGGTCGGTTTCGGTCGGCAGGGCCGGCTGCGCCCCCAGGGATCGTTCGACCACGACGGTTCCGGCGCTGGCGGGCACGATCTGAATCAGCCGTGGCCCGAGCGCGCCGGGCGCCGCCAGCAGGGCGCCGGCGGGCGGGCGCCCGCCGGTGAACTGCACGCGCTCGCGCGGCAGATCGCTGACGCGCCCGGCCCACGCGAGCGGCACGCCGTCGCGGTCGTAGACCGTGATGCCGGTCGTCCCGGACTCGGAGCCGACTTCCGCGGCGAGGCGGTCGAACAAGCCGCGCAGCGCCGCCGGATCGCGCCCGGCGGGGCGGAACGTGTCGCCGAGCGCGCCGACGTGGAGCGCGAGCGTCGACAGGACGTCGGCGGCCGCGTCGATCTGCTGCCGGACGTTCCGCTCGATCCGCGTGGTCGCGTCCGCGTCGGTCGCGCCGAAGCGCGCGCGTTCGAGCGTCCATCCGGCGACGCCGACCGCGAGGCCGACGAGGACGCCGGCCCGCAGGATGCGGAGGAGGGGATACACGTTCTCCGACAGGATACTATTGAGGCGCAGACCGCAGTCATGACCGTGCAGCTGAAATACCTGCTGAAACGCGGCGCGCTCGTCGCCGCCGCCAACTGGCCGGTCGTCGTCATCCAGTTCGTGGCGCAGACGACGTTTCAGGTGCTGCTGGCGGTGCCGATCATCGGCGCGGCGATCCTCGTCGCGGTGCTGCTCGGCACCGATCTCGCCGACGTCATGCAGGGCAGCCTGCGCGACATCTTTACGTCGATCGCCAGCACCCTGCTCTCCGAACCCGTGGCGCTCGTGGCCTTCGTCACGGCGTTCGCGATCGTCCTGCTCGGCGGGTCCGTGCTGATGTTCGTCGTCAAGGGCGGCACCCTCGAGGTGCTGCTGACGGCGGACACGATTGCCGGCTCGATCGAGCACGATCCGATCACCCTCGAGCGGCTGAAGGCGGCGTCGCGGTTCTCGCTCGAGCGCTTCACGAGCGGGTGCGCCCGGCTGTTCCGGCCGTTCGTGTCGCTCGGGCTCGTCCTGATGGTCGTGTACGCGCTGTCGGTCGCCGCGTACGCCGGGTTCCTGTACTACGGCTACCGCGCCGCGGAAGGGCGCGCGGTGATGATCGGCTGGACGGTGGCCGCCGCGTTCTCCGGCGTCGCGCTGATCGCATGGATCACCATCGTCAACCTGTTGTATCTGCTGATGCAGATCGCGATCGCCGTCGAGGGCGCCGGCATCGTCGAGGCGGCGCGAGCGGTGGCGCGGTTCATCAGGGCCGAGTTCCGCGAGCTCGCCGCCGTGTTCGTCGTGGTGGTGGCGCTCGTGGTCGCGGCGATGCTCGCCTCGGCGCTGGCGTGGTCCGGCGTGGGGCTGATCGCGTTCGTCCCGCTGGTGGGGCTCGCGGTGTTTCCGCTGCAGCTGGCCGCGCTGCTGCTGCGCGGCATCGTGTTCGAGTACCTCGGGCTGACCGCGCTCGGCGCGTACCTCGCGCTCTACATGCGGTCGCGCGTCTCGCACACGGTCGCGCAGCCGCTGCGCGTGGACGCGCCACCGATGCGGGCCTGAACGCGCGCAGTTCCCGCGCGGGCCGGTGTCGTCACAGCTTCAGGGCTGGCCCGGCAGCCGCGGCACCGACGTCAGCGCATTCGGCAGCGGCGCGAGCGCAGACGCCGGCGGCTCGACGGTGCGCGACAGCAGCGTCACCGTGTCGCCCTTGGCGACGTCGCGCGTGATCACCACGAGCAACGGCGTCGGCTCGTCCGCGGCGATCAGCTGCGGCGCGACCGCCAGCGGTCCGGCCGCGGCAATGTCGCCGCCGCCTTTCCCGTCGGCGGCGTTGATCGCCCGCAGCGGCGGCTGCAGGCCGTAGACGATGACGGTGCCGCCCGCCCGCAGCGGCCCGCCGGTCGGCCGCAGCTTGAGGAGCTGAATCCACTGCTGGACGCCGTTGCTGCGGTTCAGCGAGCGGACGACGTTGTCGAGCGAGACGAAGAAGACGTGGCGCGCATCGACGGCGGGCATCCCGATCGCATCCGCGCCGGCGTGCCACCGCCAGTCGACGCGTCCGTCGTCCGTCGTCAGACAGTAGAAGTAGTTGTCGCCGGCGCCGACGAAGAGCCGTTCGTCGAGTGCGAGGATGTCGTTCGGCGTGCCGCCGAGCCGCCGCTCCCACAGGGGCGCGCCGCTCTCGATCTGCAGCGCCACCACCCGGTGGTCGCCGAGCGGCACGTAGACGCGGTCGCCCGAGACCGCGGGTCGAGCGTGCGCGGCCACGCCGAGATCGCGACGCCAGATCTCGTGTCCATCGTCGGCGCGGACGGCGGCGACGGTGCCGCTCGTCGTCGCGAGCATGAGCCACCCCGACGTCCATACGGGCGGCACCACGAGATCGTCGTCGAGCCAGACCGTCCACGTGCGGCTGCCGCTCTTCGCATCGAGCGCGACGAGCGCACCATCTTCGACGAAGAAGACGAGCCCGCCGCCGGCCGTGGGCGCGCTCGACGGCGCGGCGTCGACGATCCACGTTCGTGCGCCGCCCGCGAGCTCGTACGCGACGAGCTGTCCGCCGGCGAGCGGAAAGTAGCCGTGCGTCGCGTCGAATGCCGGCGATGCGGTCACCGCGCGATTGAGCGCCAGCGTCCAGAGGGGCCGGACGGGCCAGAAGGGCAGCGGCTCGTTGTCCGATTTGCCGGCGGCATCGGAGCGACCGGCGAGCGCGAGGAGCGTCGCGAGGGCAAGTGCACTACAACATCTTGTGGTCCACCGCTGCGGCACACCGTTATAATAGCGTTTATCCTTCAGTCCCCGTGGCCCACCAGACCATCATCGTTCTCGATTTCGGTTCTCAGTACACGCAGCTGATCGCGCGACGGCTGCGCGAGTTGTCCGTGTACTCGGAAGTGTGGCCGCCGAATACGCCGGCGGAGAACATCCGCGCGCGGCAGCCGGTCGGCGTGATCCTGTCGGGCGGCCCCAAGAGCGTGTCCGATCCCGGGGCGCCGCATTGCGATCCGGCGGTGTTCGCGCTCGGCGTGCCGGTGCTCGGCATCTGCTACGGCATGCAGCTGATGGCGCACGCGCTCGGCGGCCGGGTCGAGCCGGCGCCGCAGCGCGAGTTCGGCCACGCCACGGTGACGATCGGATCGCCGGCCTCGTGCGCGCTGTTCGCCGACGTCCCCGGCGAGATTCGCGTGTGGGCGAGCCACGGCGACTTCGTCGCGGCGGCGCCGACCGATTTCGCGGTCGTCGCGACGAGCGCCAACGCGCCCGTCGCCGCGATGCAGAACGCCGCGCGCAGCCTGTACGCGATCCTCTTTCACCCCGAAGTGGTCCACACCGAGCGCGGCCTCGAGATCCTGCGCAACTTCGCGTACGGGATCTGCGGCTGCGCCGGCGACTGGACGATGGCGTCGTTCGTGGAAGAGGCGACGGCGAGGATTCGCGCGCAGGTCGGGGGCGGGCGCGTCGTCTGCGCGCTCAGCGGCGGCGTCGACTCGACCGTGGCCGCGATGATCATCCATCGCGCCATCGGCAGCCAGCTCACCTGCATCTTCGTGGACAACGGCGTGCTGCGGCTGAACGAGGCCGATCAGGTGCGGAAGCGCTTCGAGCGACTGCAGCTGCCGCTCGTCTTCGCCGACGCCGCGACGCTCTTTCTCGATCGGCTGGCGGGCGTCACCGATCCCGAGAAGAAGCGCAAGATCATCGGCGCGACGTTCATCGACGTCTTCGAAGCGGAGGCGGCGAAACTCGGACAGGTCGACTTCCTCGCGCAGGGGACGCTGTATCCCGACGTGATCGAATCGGTGCCGATCGTCGGCCAGGCGGCGTCGCTCATCAAGAGCCATCACAACGTGGGCGGCCTGCCCGAGCGGATGCGCATGAAGCTGGTCGAGCCGCTGCGCGAGCTGTTCAAGGACGAGGTCCGCGTCGTCGGGCGCCAGCTCGGACTCGACCCCGAGTTCGTCGATCGCCAGCCGTTTCCGGGGCCCGGTCTCGCGGTGCGCATTCTCGGCGAGGTGACGCCCGACCGGCTGCGCCTGCTGCGGCTGGCCGACGCGGTCGTCGCCGAGGAAGTCAAGCGCGAAGGCTGGTACACGCGGCTGTGGCAGTCGTTCGCCGTGCTGCTGCCGGTGCAGAGCGTCGGCGTGATGGGCGACGAGCGCACCTACGAGTACACCGCCGCGATCCGGGCGGTCGAGAGCAAGGACGGCATGACGGCCGACTGGGCGCGGCTGCCGCACGATCTGCTCGCGCGGATTTCGTCGAGGATCGTCAACGACGTGCGCGGGATCAACCGCGTCGTGTACGACATCAGCAGCAAGCCGCCGTCGACGATCGAATGGGAATGACGATTCTCGGTCGCCGGTCGTTGGTGGGTCCGGGTGTCTCGTCGCCGGTCGTGCCGATCGATGAGCGGCCGGACGACAAAACCGACGGGCTCCAGCGACGACCCGCGACCACGGACCCACGAGTAAGGACCAACGATCAACGTGTCTGAGTTCGTTCATCTGCATCTGCACACGGAGTTCTCGCTGCTCGACGGCGCGTGCCGCATCGACGAGCTGCTGGATCAAGCCGCGAAGCTGAAGATGCCGGCAATCGCGGTCACCGAGCACGGGAACCTGTTCTCGTCGGTGATGTTCCACGATCACGCGCGCGCGAAGGGCGTGAAGCCGATTCTCGGGTGCGAGGTTTACGTTGCGCCGGGCGACCGGCGGACGAAGAGCGGCAACCCGGGCGAGACCGCCAACCACCTGGTGCTCCTGTCGGAGACCCTCGAGGGCTACCACAATCTCATCAAGCTCGTGTCGTCGGGTTACACCGAGGGCTTCTACTACAAGCCGCGGATCGACAAGGAGCTGCTCGCGCGCCACGCGAAGGGCCTGATCGGTCTGAGCAGCTGCCTGAAGGGCGAGGTGGCCGAAGGCCTCTCGCACGCGCAGGACAAGAAAGCGCGCGACGCGGCCGCCGCCTACAAGGACATCCTCGGGCCCGAGAACTTCTTCCTCGAGATGCAGTGGCACGGCATCGAGGAGCAGCGCATCGTCAACACGGGGATTCCGGCGATCGCGAAGGACCTGGGCCTGGGCCTCGTGTGCACCAACGACGTGCACTACCTGCGCGACACCGACGCGCATCCGCACGACATCCTGCTGTGCATCGGCACGGGAAAGGCGTTCAGCGACACGAAGCGCCTGCGCTACGAGGCGCGGCAGTTCTTCCTGAAGACGGCCGAGGAGATGGGCGCGACGTTCAAGGATTTCCCCGACGCGCTCGCCAACACCGCGCGCATCGCCGAGCGCTGCCACGTGCTGCTGCCCGAGGGCGAGAACTACCTGCCCAATTTCGATGTGCCCCCGGGCTTCACCCTCGACGAGTACTTCGAGCACGTCGTCCGCGAGGGGTTCAAGGAGCGCCTGCCGCGCCTGCAGCAGCTCGCGGCGGCCGGCCGGCTGCGCCACACGCTGGACGAGTACGAGCGGCGGCTCTCGTACGAAGTCGACATGATCAAGCAGATGAAGTACCCGGGGTACTTCCTGATCGTGTGGGACTTCATCCGCTACGGCCGCGAGAACGGCATTCCGGTCGGACCCGGCCGCGGGTCGGCCGCCGGGTCGCTCGTCGCCTACTGCCTGCGGATCACCGACGTGGACCCGATCGACTTCGACCTCATCTTCGAGCGCTTTCTGAACCCCGAGCGCGTGTCGCTGCCCGACATCGACATCGACTTCTGCGAGCGCCGGCGCGGCGAGGTGATCGATTACGTCACGCGGAAGTACGGCCGCGAGAACGTCGCGCAGATCATCACCTTCGGGACGATGAAGGCGAAGGCGGTGGTGCGCGACGTCGGCCGTGTCCTCGAGATGCCGTTCGCCGACGTCGACAAGGTGGCCAAGCAGATTCCCGCCGCCCTGGACATGACGCTCGACAAGGCGCTCGAGGAGAGCGAGCCGCTCCGCGCGATGGAGCAGAGCGACGCGAAAGTGAAGGAGCTCCTCGCCGTCGCCCGGCGCCTGGAGGGGATGACGCGCCACGCCTCGGTCCACGCCGCCGGCGTCGTGATCGCGCCGAAAGCGATCACCGAGTTCGCGCCGCTGTACCGCGGGGCGCACGACGAAATCGTCACGCAGTGGTCGATGAAGGACGTCGAGCGGATGG
Source organism: Vicinamibacterales bacterium (assembly GCA_035650895.1). GTDB lineage: Bacteria > Acidobacteriota > Vicinamibacteria > Vicinamibacterales > CAVVIG01 > Gp6-AA45. Next base: position 9,459 of record DASRGT010000007.1, on the reverse strand, counting down.
GCCTGCTCAAGATGGACTTCCTCGGCCTGAGCACGCTGACGCTCATCCACGACTGCGTCAACGAGATCGCGCGGACGACCGGCGAACGGGTGGACGTCGATCACCTGCCGCTCGACGATGCGAAGACGTATCAGATCTTCCAGGACGGGCAGACCTACGGCGTGTTCCAGTTCGAGTCGAGCGGAATGCGCGACATCCTGCGCAAGGCGAAGCCCGAACGGCTCGACGACCTGATCGCGCTGAACGCGCTGTACCGTCCGGGTCCGCTGCGCAGCGGGATGGTGGACGATTTCATCGCGCGCAAGCAGGGCAGGACCGAGGTGAAGTACGAGCTGCCGCAGCTCGAGAGCGTGCTGTCCGACACCTACGGCGTCATCGCGTATCAGGAACAGGTGATGCGCATCTCGAACGTCGTCGCCGGCTTCACGCTCGGCGAGGCCGACATCCTTCGCAAGGCGATGGGCAAGAAGAAAGCCGACGTCATGGCGAAGATGCGCGAGAAGTTCGTCGCCGGCGCGAAGAAGCAGGGGCACAACGAGAAGAAGGCGGCGCACCTGTTCGATCTGATGGAGCACTTCGCCGGATACGGCTTCAACAAGTCGCACTCGACGGCATACGCCTATCTCGCGTACCAGACGGCGTACCTCAAGGCCAACTACCCGTGGCACTTCGCCTCGGCGCTGTTCACGATCGAAGCGCAGAACACCGAGAAGCTGGCGCTGTACCTCGGCGAGGCGCGCGATCGCGGCATCCCGGTACTGCCCCCGGACATCAACGAGAGCCAGCTGCGGTTCACCGTCGAGCCGGACAAGGGCGTCCGCTTCGGGCTGACCGCGATCAAGAACGTCGGCGAGGGCGCGATCGAGTCGCTGCTGGAGGTCCGCCGCAAGCAGGGACGGATCCGGTCGCTGACGGCGCTCTGCGAGGATCTCGACCTGCGGCTCGTCAACAAGCGGGTGTTCGAGAGCCTGGTCAAAGCGGGCGCGTTCGACTCGGTCGCGCAGGGCACCGAATTCGAGACGCTCGCGTCGGCGTCGCTGCGGCCGCGCCTCATGGCGGCCATCGACGCCGCGTGCGAGTACGGCGCGCGCGCCCAGCGCGATCGCGAGCAGGGGCAGGCGCAGCTGTTCGGCGGCGCCGACGATCACGCCGCCGGCAGCGGATCGGCCGCGCGGGCCGTGACGCTGCCCGACGCCGCGCCATGGACCGAGAGCGAGCAGCTCGCCTTCGAGAAGGAAACGCTCGGCCTGTACTGGAGCGGCCATCCGGTCGATCGCTACGCCGCGGCGCTGAAGGAGTACGGCGCGAAGTCGATCGGCGAGCTCGCCGAGGCGCAGGCCACGGCGCGCGACAGCGGGTGGGGGCCGGGCGGGCCGAAACCGATCGAGCCGGACACCGCCATCGGTGGTATCGTCGCGACGCTGCGGCCGCTGAAGACGAAGAAGGGCGACCGCATGGCGGTCTTCACGCTCGAGGACGCGGCCGGCACCGTCGAAATCGTCGTCTTTCCGGAGACGTTCGGGCGCTGCGGCCAGTACGCGGAGGTCGGCAAGCTGGTGCTCGTGCGCGGCAAGCTCGAACGTGACGACGAGACGACGCGGATCCTCGCGTCGGACATCGCGCCGATCGACGCGGTGAAGGAGCGCCTCGCGCGCGAGGTGTCGATTCACCTGCGGCAGCCGGCCGACCGCCCGACGCTCGAGGCGCTCGGCGCGATCTTTTCGAGGCATCGCGGCGACCGCAAGGTGTCGTTCGAGGTGGAGACCGGGGAGGCGCCGCACCGGCTCCGCGTCCGGGTGGACGTCAGCTCGCAGATCCGCGTCCGGCCGTCGCCGGCGCTGATCCAGGACATCGAGCAGGTCGTCGGGGCGGGAGCGGTGGAGCTGCGATAAATGCCGACCGAGATACTCGACTTCGAGGAGCCGATCGCCGTCCTGCAGAAGGAGATCGAAGCGCTGACGCTGCTGCCGCGGACCGACGCGCGCGATCGCGAGATCGAGTCGCTGCGCCGGCGGATCCAGTCGGTGCGCGTCGAGCTGTACCGCAACCTCACGCCGTGGCAGCGGGTGCAGGTGGCGCGCCACCCGAACCGTCCCGACCTCCACGAGTACGTCGCGCGCCTCTTTCCGAACTTCGTGGAGATCCACGGCGACCGCCGCTTCGCCGACGACCACGCGATCATCACCGGGTTCGCCGACTACCACGGCCAGCCGGTGCTGCTCGTCGGTCACGCGAAGGGCAGCGACACGAAGGACAAGATCTTCCGCAACTTCGGCTACGCGCGTCCGGAGGGCTATCGCAAGGCGCTGCGCGCGATGAAGCTGGCCGAGAAGTTCCGCCGGCCGATCTTCGTGTTCGTCGACACGCCGGCGGCGTATCCCGGCATCGAATCGGAAGAGCGCGGCGTCGCCGAGGCGATCGCCGTCAACCTGCGCGAGATGATGGTGATCGACACGCCGATCGTCGTGCTCGTGTCGGGCGAGGGCGGCAGCGGCGGCGCGCTCGGCATCGCCGTCGGCGACCGGGTGCTGATGCAGGAGTTCTCGATCTACAGCGTCATCCCCCCGGAGGGCTGCGCCGCGATCCTCTGGCGCGACGCCGGCAAGAAAGTCGAGGCCGCGGAAGCGCTGAAGCTCACCGCCCCCGATCTGCTGGCGGCCGGCATCATCGACGAAATCGTCCCCGAACCGCCGGGCGGCGCGCACAACGACGCCGAAGCCGCCGTGCGCACCGTCGACGCGGTGCTGAGCCGCGTGCTGATCGACGTGAGCGCGCTGTCGGGCGAAGAGCGGCTGGAGCGGCGGTACCAGAAGTTCAGGGCGATGGGGCGGGCGGGGTTGGATTTCAGTGAGGGTAGTTGATACCCGGGCGGGTAGCTCGTTCCTCACTTGTGCCGCGCGTGATCACCGCGGAGGACGCGGTGAACGCTGAGGGTCGTCTTCCCGGTATCCGTTCACGAGACGTTTGATCCCGTGTCGAAGATGCGCCACGTTGAAATTGATGAGCAGCCCGACAGAGATCCCCGTGAGTTTCAGGTAGGAGAGCAGTTGGGCCGTGTGCAGCGGGTGGAGCGCTTCGACCGCCTTCAGTTCGATCAAGACGCATTTCTCGACGATGTAGTCGGCGCGAAACCCGCAATCCAGATGAACCTGTTCGAACTGGATCGGAATTCGGACCTGGCGATCGAACTGCAAGGCGTTTTTCGACAGTTGATGCGCCAAGCAGGCGTCGTAGGCCCGTTCGAGCAGGCCCGGACCGAGCACCGAATGGACTTTCATCGCGGACTGGATGATCGTGTGCGTGACATCGTTGATCGACATCGGTCGGCCCTCAGCGCCCACGGCGTCCTCCGCGGTGTCCGGTGCCGGTCGTAGGGCAAGCGGGCTGCCAGCAATGACCCCCACCGCCCCCCTCCGCTGGGACCTCAACGCCTGCGACGAACAGGCCGCGTCCGCGCTGTCGGCGGCAGCCGGCATCGAACCGCCGGTCGCGCGGTTGTTGTGTCAGCGCGGGATCACCGACCCCGAGATCGCCGCTCGCTTCCTCAACCCGTCGCTCGATCACCTGCACGACCCGATGCGGCTCGCCGACATGCCGATCGCCGTGGAGCGGATCCTGGCGGCGATCGCGCGGCGCGAGAAGATCGCGATCCACGGCGACTACGACGTCGACGGCATCACGTCGACGGTCATCCTGCGGCGCGCGCTGGAGCTGCTCGGCGCCGACGTCGGCCACTTCATTCCCGAACGCCTCAAGGACGGCTACGGCCTGCAGCCGGCCGCGATCGAGCGGCTGCACGCGGACGGCGTGGCGCTGGTGATCTCGGTCGACTGCGGCATCCGCGGCGCGGACGCCGCCCGCCGCGCCCGCGACCTCGGCGTCGATCTCATCGTCACCGATCACCACGAGCCAGACGCGGAGCTGCCGCCGGGGCTCGCCGTCATCAACCCGAAGCGGCACGACTGCGAGTACCCCGACAAGTACCTCGCCGGCGTCGGCGTGGCCTTGAAGCTGGTGCAGGCGCTCTGCCAGCGCGCCGGCCGCGAAAAGCTGCTGCCCGGGTTCATCAAAGTGGCGGCGATCGGCACGCTGGCCGACGTCGTGCCGCTGGTGGGCGAGAACCGGGTGATCGCGAAACTCGGCCTCGAGATGCTGACCAGGGGCCCGCACAAGGTGGGGCTGCGGTCGCTGCTCGACATCTGCGGCCTGACCGGCAAGACGATCGACAGCTACCACATCTCCTTTCTGCTCGCGCCGCGCGTCAACGCCGCCGGCCGCATGAGCACGCCCGACATCGCTACGCGCCTGCTGCTCGCGGCCGACGAGGCGATGGCCGAGGAGGTGCGGCAGCTCGCGATGCAGCTGGACGGCGAGAACGTCCGGCGACAGGAAGAAGAAGCGGAGATCCTGGCGGCCGCCCGGAAAATCTGCCAGACCGATCCCGACATCGGCGCGCGCTCGGTCCTCGTCGTTGCGGGCGAGGGGTGGCACCGCGGCGTCATCGGCATCGTCGCGTCCAAGCTGGTGGATGCGTTCCACCGCCCGGCCATCGTGCTGTCGATCGAAGACGGCGTGGCGCACGGATCGTGCCGGAGCATCTCGAAATTCGACATGCTCGCGGCGCTCGAGCGGTGTGCGCCGCTGTTCATCCGCTTCGGCGGGCACAAGCAGGCCGCGGGGCTGGCGCTCGAGGCGTCGCGCATCAAGGAGCTGCGCCTCGCGGTGAACGCCGTCGCCGACGAGGTGCTCGGTCCCGACGATCTGATGCCGCGGCTGCGGATCGACGCCGACCTGACGTTCCGCGGCATCACGGGCGGCGTCGCGGCCGGGATCGCGTCGCTCGCGCCGTTCGGCGCGGGCAATCCGCGGCCCGTGTTCACGGCCCGAAACGTCGAGGTGATCGACGGCCCGCGCGTCCTCAAGGAACGGCACCTGAAGATGGCGCTGAAACAGGAGGGACGCATCTTCCGCGCGGTCGCGTGGCGCGCCGCCGAGCGCGCCGAGGCCGTCAGCGGCAGCCGGGCGGCGCTCGACGTGGCGTTCTCGCTGGAGCAGAATCAATACAACGGCGAAACCTACACCGAGCTCACGCTCGCTGACTTCCGCCCCAGCACATGATCCGTGGACGCCGCCTCGCGCGCCTGATCGTCGGCCTGTCCGCCCTGGCGTTCGGGGCGTTCGTCGCGCTTCAATTCAAGCACCGCGACCTGCCCGTCCCGGGCGCTTCCGTCGCCGGCCCCAGGACGGAGCCCGGCGCCGTCGTCGAAACGACGGGCGGCCGCACGGTTCGCTTTTCGCAGTCGAACGAAACGGTCCACGTCACCTCCGAGAAGCAGCTCACCTACGAAGACGGACGATCCCGGCTGGTCGGCGTCACCGTCGTCGCCGAGGACACCAACGGCGAGGGCACCTTCACCGCGACCGGCAAAGAGGCCTCGATCGGGAAGGACGAGAACACGATCGAGCTGAATGGCGACGTGCATCTCGAGTCGAAGTCGATCCACGCGCGCACCGAGCACGCCACCTTCAGCAAGACCGACAACATCGTCCGGTCGCCGGGGCCGACCGAAGCGAGCGAGGGCAAGACCAGCGCGCGCGGCATCGGCATGACGTTCGATCGCAACGCCGACGTGCTGACCATCCTGGATCAGGCGGTCGTCACCATGGCGGACGCGAACGGCGGGTCGCCCGCCGAGATCACGTGCGGCGTCGCCACGCTCGCGCGGCGCGACCACTACCGCCGCTTCGAGCGCGGCGTGCGCATGCAGCGGTCCGGCCAGCTGCTCGAAGCCGACACCGTCATCGTCCACCTCGCCGACGACGACCAGCGGGTCGTGTCGGTCGAGCTGCAGCAGCATTCGCGCATCTCGACCGCGAACGCGGCGGTCGGCGCGCTGCAGTCGATGACCGGCCACAACATGAACCTGGAATACAGCGCCGGCGGCGGCGCGCTCGAGCACGTGCTGATCGACCAGGAGGCGGTCGTCACGCTGACGGGCGAGGCCGGCAAGGCCGGCCGCCAGATCGTCGCGACGACGATGGACATCCGGCTCGCGCCGGACGGCACGACGCCGGTCGCCCTCTTCGCGCGCGACAACGTGCAGCTGACGCTGCCCGCGGAACCGGGTGTCGGCGAGCGGACGATCCGTGCGACGACGCTCGACGGCAAAGGCGAGCCGGGTCGCGGCCTGACGCGCGCGCTCTTCGCCGGCGGCGTGCAGTACCGCGAGGGGGGCAGCGGCACCAACGCGGCGAAGGCCGCGTCGGCGTCGACGCTCGACGTCGGCCTCAAGCCGGGGTTGAGCGCGATCGAGGATGCCCGATTCGCCCATGCGGTCAGGTTCGAGCAGGGGCAGCTCGGTGCGCAGGCTGCCGCGGCGCGCTACGACCTGGAGAAGGGGACGCTCGCGCTCAGCGGATCCGAGCCGGGCAATCTCGCGCCGCACCTCGTCACCGAGCAGATCACGGTCGACGCCCAGAAGATCGATTTGACGCTCGAAGGGCCGAAGGTGAAAGCGGCGGGCGCGGTGAAGAGCGTGCTGCAGCCGGCCAAGAAGGGGCAGTCGACCAACGACGTCAAGATGCCCTCGATGCTGAAGCAGGATCAGCCGGTCAACGTCCTCGGAAACGATCTCGACTACGATGGCACGAAGTCGTCCGGCGTCTACACGGGCGACGCGCGGCTGTTCCAGGGCGACACCTCGGTCAAGGCGTCCACGATCGCGATCGACGACAAGAGCGGCAATCTCTCGGCGTCCGGCGACGTCGTGTCGACGACGATGCTCGAGCGGACCGCCACGCCGAGAGGCGGCGGGCCGGCGACGACCGAGCGGGTCCATTCGATCGCCAAAGCCAAGGACATGAAGTACGACGACGCGGCGCGGCGCCTCACGTACACCGGCGACGCGCAGTTGAGCAACCCGGACGGCACCATGACGGCCGAGCGGATCGAGCTCTATCTGAAGCCGTCGGGCGACGAGCTCGATCGCGCCGAAGCGTACAATTCGCTGACCTTGCGCGAGCAGAACCGGAAGACCACCGGCGCGCGCCTCACCTACACGGCCGACGACGAGCGGTACGTGGTGACGGGCGCGCCCGTCACGATCGTCGACGAGTGCGGCCGCGAGACGGTCGGCAAGACCCTGACGTTCTACAAGGCGACCGACAACATCGTCGTCGACGGCGACCAGCAGATCCGCACGCAGACCAAGGGCGGCGGCAAGTGCACGTCGTAGACGCCCTGCATGTCTAACCTCCGCACGCATGCGCTGACCAAGTCGTACAACGGCCGGACGGTCGTTCGCGGCGTCAACCTCGACGTCAATTCGGGCGAGGTCGTCGGCCTGCTCGGCCCCAACGGCGCGGGCAAGACGACGACGTTCTACATGACGGTGGGGCTGACGGCGCCCGACTCGGGTCGCGTGGAGCTCGACGGCCAGGACGTCACCGACGACCCGATGTACATCCGCGCCCGCAAGGGCATCGGCTACCTGCCGCAGGAGCCGTCGATCTTCCGCGGCCTGACGGTGGAGCAGAACATTCTGGCGATTCTGGAGACGATGCCGCTGGACGGGGCGACGCGCCGCGCGCGCCTGAAGGAGCTGCTGGCGGAGCTCAATCTGACGCCGCTGGCCAGCTCCCCGGCGTACACGCTGTCGGGCGGCGAGCGGCGGCGCGCGGAAATCACGCGGGCGCTGGTAATTTCCCCCAAGTTCATCCTGCTGGACGAGCCGTTTGCCGGCATCGATCCGATTGCCGTCACCGACATTCAAAAAATCATCTTTCACCTGAAGGATCGAGGGATCGGCGTGCTGATCACCGACCACAACGTCCGTGAAACGCTGCGCATTACTGATCGCGCCTACATCGTCCACGACGGGACGATCTTCCGGAGCGGCACGCCGGACTCGCTGGCGGCCGACGAAGACGTCCGGCGGATTTATCTGGGGACTGAATTCCGATTGGACTAGAATAGGCCTAGGAATTGCATAACTGAGCCGACGGCCCCGATGGGAATTCAGCAGAAGCTTCACACAAAACTCGTTCAGAAACTGATACTTACGCCATCGCTGCAGCAGGCCATCAAACTGCTGCCGATGTCGACGTTGGAGTTGTCCGACCTGCTCAACCAGGAGATGGTCGAGAACCCGATGCTCGAGGAGGTGCCGACGGAAGAACTGCAGCCGGCGGAAACCGCGCAGACGCCCGAGAAGACGGAGCAGGCCGAAGAGAAGGTCAACAAGACCGACACCTGGGACGATCAGGACTACGAGTACTTCTTCGGCGACTACCTCGACGACGGGTACCGGCCGCGCGCGCCGCAGGAAATCAAGGAGCTGCCGCCGATCGAGAACACGCTGTCGACGAGCAGCTCGCTCTCGGATCACCTCCTGTGGCAGCTCTCGATGCAGACCGACGATCCGGTCCTGCGCGAGATCGGCTCGGCGATCGTCGGCAACCTCGACGACGACGGGTATCTGGTGGCGTCGTTCGACGAGCTCGCGGCGATGGGGCCGTGGCCGGTGGCCGACGTCGAGCGCGCGCTGAAGCTGGTGCAGTCGTTCGACCCGACCGGCGTCGCCGCGCGCGATCTGCAGGAATGCCTGCTGCTGCAGCTGCGGCACCTCGGGCTCGAAGGGACGCCGACCGACAAGATCGTCACCGAGCACCTGCGCCTGCTGCAGAACCACCAGGTGCCGGAGATCGCGCGCAAGCTCGGGATGTCGATCGACGACCTGAAGGAGCACATCGAAGTCATCCGGCACCTCGATCCGAAGCCGGGCAGCCGCTACAACCCGACGCAGTCGCAGTACGTCATTCCCGACGTGTACGTCATGAAAGTCGAGGACGAGTACGTCGTCGTCCTCAACGAAGACGGGCTGCCGCAGATGCGCATCAGCCCGGTGTACCGGCGGCTCCTCGACAAGGGCGCGAGCGACAACGACGAGACGCGCGCGTACGTGAAGGACAAGTTCCGCTCGGCGCTGTGGCTGATCAAGTCGGTCGAACAGCGGCAGAAGACGATCTTCAAGGTCGCGAAGAGCATCGTGAACTTCCAGCGCGAGTTCCTCGACCACGGCATCGAGCACCTGCGGCCGCTGGTGCTCCGCGACGTCGCGAACGACATCGGGATGCACGAATCGACCGTCAGCCGCGTCGTGACGAACAAGTACATGCACACGCCGCAGGGCGTGTTCGAAATGAAGTACTTCTTCCACAGCGGCATCAGCAGCTCGTACGGCGAGAGCGTCTCGTCGGTGACGATCAAGCAGCGGATCCGCAAGATCATCGAGAACGAGGATCCGCGCAAGCCGCTGAGCGATTCGAAGATCGTCAGCATCCTGCAGCGCGAAGGGCTGGTGCTGGCGCGCCGCACCATCGCCAAGTACCGCGAAGAGCTGAAGATTCCGACCTCCAATCAGCGGAAGGTCCTCTACTAGCTGCTGAAAGCTGACAGCG
>DASRGT010000006.1:0-13902 GCA_035650895.1 Vicinamibacterales bacterium | reverse complement strand
GGCCGAAATACCGGGAAGCGCTGCTGCCGTCACGGTGGCGTTGATCGGGATGGTCGCCAGGCCGCCGACGGTGATTGCGATAGTGCAGTTGATGAACTGCGTCGGACTCTTGTCCTTGCAGTTCGTGACGCTCCACTGGTTGGCGCCGCCGTTGGCGCTCACCGTGATCGCTGGCACCTGCAGCGTTGCCGGCAGTGTTCCGTTGTTGATGTTGATTGAGACGCCGTTGCCGGCAGTCACCGCCGAGGTAATCTGCGCGACTGGCGCCGTCGTCGCCCACAGCGGCGCGGGCATCGGCGTCGCGATCGGGATATTTCCGTACGGCCCCGCACCGGCCTCGAGCGACTTCGGCGCGACGGTGTTGTCGACGCCAGGGATGTTCGTGATGTCGGCCGCGGTGTCCGAGAGCATCACGCGGATGCTTGCCTTGTTGAACATCCGCTCGCCGTACAGAATCGAGGTGGTGTCCTCGAGCGGCCGCGGCCGGCGGATCACGTCGATGTTCGTGCCACCCACGTTCGGTGCGATGATCGGGAGCGTCAGCATCTTCGCGCCGGTTCCGCGCGTGGCGCCGTTCGCGCCGTTCTTGATGTAGCCCTTGTAGGTGCTCAGCGACAGCGCCGTCCAACCGCTCCACGGCGTGCTGCCCGGGCCGCCCTGCACGCTCCCCTCGGTCGCCGCGAGCGCCCGATACGTGCCGCCCCCCTTGGTCATGTTGACCGTGCCGCCACTGTTGTTGTTCGCGATCGCATTGCCGTTCGGCAACACGGCGCGAATGATGTCCTTGTAGGCCGTCACCTTGTCGCCGAGCGTCAGCGTCTTGCCGTCCCCCACCGCGAGAAACAGGTTGCCGTTGGTGTGGACGCGACCGCCGAACGCGAAGTCGTCGCCCGAGTGGAAGGCCAGATCGACGTCGGAGAAGATGCCGAACTGGAACACCGGAACGGCGACCGCTTCGATAGTCCGCGAGAGGTGAACTTCGCCTCCGGAGTTCGTTTTCGCCGTGACGTCGACCTGGTACGGCGTCTTCAGCGCATACAGCCCGTCGTACGGCGAGTTCGCGTTGTTGATCGTCCGCGATCCCGGCAGCGTCGTCGGGTTGTTCGTCGCGGTCAGCGCGCAGAACGTGATCGTGTAGCCGTTGGCGCCGACGGTGAGCGGCGTGCGGTTGACGCCGTCGGAGTTGTTGCAGTCGTAGGTCGACAGCTCGCTCGCCGGCAGCGCGGTCGGCGCGGCCGTCGCCGCGAAGCTGACGTTCGTGATCGCCGGCTGCGCGGTCGTCCCCGTCAACGCGGTGACCTGCGCGTTGGTCGGCGCCACGTTCTTCAAGAACGTGTTGCCGAGATCGGCCGTGAGCTTCTCGACGCCGGCGGTCGCGCCGTAGAACGCCTGGCTGCGATCCTTGTCGATGAAGCGATAGCGCTGGTCGGTGATCACGACGGTCGTGAAGCCGACGAGGAGCGCCGAAATGAGCATCATCACGAGCAGGGCCGTGATGAGCGCGATGCCGCGTTCGTTGGAAGTGCGCATGGCGTTAGCTGCCGGGATTCGCGCCGGTCGTGTACCGATCCTGCGACGACAGGCTGCGGACGCCGACGGCGGTCGTGATGTGGTTCCGGACGTAGGCCTGGGTGGGCTTCGACAGCTCCTCCGACCGGACGCCCATGTGGATGTTGACTTTCCGGATCATGTTCGACGTGTACCCGATGCCGTTGATCGTCTGCGGCAGCGTCGTCAGACCCTGCACCGGGTTGTCGCCCGTCGGATCGATCAGGTCGTAGGTCAGGTCCATGTCCTCGACGACGCCCGCGAGCGCCTGCGGCGCGAAGTGGTTGACCATGCGCGTCAGGCGCGGCGTCCCCGGCGTCGTCGTGTTGTCGACGTAGTACGTGATCATGAGCAGCCGCATGATCGCGGTGCCGGCGCCGAGGTTGCTCGGCGTGCCCGGCCAGACGGCGTTCGCCGTCGCGAGCGGCACCGGCGACGTCGCGGGCACCGCGGTCACGTCGCACATGTCGGCGGCCTTGATGCAGAAGATCGTGCCGGTGAAGCTGGTGTTCCGCTGGTTGAAGTGGAACCAGTCGTTCGTGCTGTCGTTCTGCGCGAAGTAGACGTGCGTCGAATCCTTCGACGTGACCGTCTGCGCCGCCATCCCGTTCGTGTTCTTGAACAGCACGATGTCGCCGACGTTGATCGGCAGCGTGTCGTTGGTGGTGTCGCCGACGAGCCACGGCGAGGTCGCCAGCATCGTCAGCGACGAGCCGTCCGCCGCGATCACCGCCATGGAGCTGTCGAATGTTCCCGGCGTGTTCGCGCCGAGGCCCTTGAGGACCGGCATGAACTGGTCGACGGTGAGAATCGTGACGATGTCGGTCGTCGACCCGTTGATCGTCGGCCCGAGCTGGCTGCCCGACGTGATCGCCGGCAGGATCAGGGTCCCGTCGTCGTCGGCGACCAGCGCGAACGAGAGGCTCGTCCCAGGCGGCGCCGGACGCGCAATCGGCGTCGCGCCGGTACCGGCGGGCGCGGGGACGCCGCCATTGGCGATGATGCGTCCCGCCATCATCAGGTCGCGCATCAGCTGGTTGCTGCCGGCGCGCAGGTTCTGGTTGGCGTCGCTGAGCTGCGCGGCGGTGTCGTTGATGTCGAGCGCGTTCTTGAACGTCGTCAACGTCGTGCCCGCCACCAGCAGCATGACTGCGACGCTGACCAGCAGCTCGGTGATCGTGAAGCCGTCGTCGCGGTGAAGGTTGGTCACAGTGCTCGTCCTTTACGCGAACGCCGAGATGTAGGTGACGAGCGTGTACGTGCGCTTCGTCTGCCCGTTCTGGTAGCTCACGATGACGGTGATCTTCCGCAGATCCCCGTTTTCTCCCGGCGCGTCGACGATCTGGATCTCGCGCGTGTACGACGTCAGCGCGATCGTCTGGCCGGGGATGTCGATCGTTTCGACGCCCGCGGCCGCATCGTCGGACGTATTGCAGATGCCGTCGGCGCCGCACATCTTGTAGATCCCCTGCGGGCCGTTGAGGAACACGCCGCCGTTCGCGACGTTGTTGATCTGCGACCAGTCGAGGTGTCCCGAGTCGCGCGCGGCGAACACCGATTCGATCGCCTGCGTCGCCTTCTGCGCGACGATGACGTCCTGCGGCGAGCTGCTCAAGTTGGTCATGCCGGCGACGAGGACGCTGGCCGCGCCGATGACTCCCGTCGTCAGCACGCCGATCGCGATCACCGTCTCCGCGAGCGAGAAGCCTTTTTCGTTTGACAGCACGTTCACACCTTCACCCATTGACGACCGTCCCATTTGTAGGCGCGGACGCGCCCGGTCGACCCGAGCACGGTGACCGCGCGCGCGGCCGGATTCGCCGAGGGTATCGTCGTAAACACCGTTCCGTTGGTCGTGACGCCGTTCCAGTCGACCAGCGTCCCGTCGGGCGAGAACTTCACGACACTGGTCGACCCCGTCGCCGAGGCGAAGGTCCCGTTCGTCGTGTTGTAGAAACAACTCGGCTGCCCGGCGCCGCACGTCGCCGCGAACCCGTCAGGGGTGTCGCCCGTGCCGGTGACGCGGTAGAACTGGGCGCCGCCTTCGAACAACGCGACCGACAGCGTGGTCGTCGTCGTGGGGGTATCTTCGCGAATGATGCTGAGGGTCTGGGCCGTCGTGTCGAAGGTGACGCGGATATAGCGGCGCTGGGTGATCGCCATCTCGCGCGCCGAATTCATGTTCGACAGCACGACGCGCATCGCCGAATCGCCGCGCAAATTGTTACGCGTCGTCTGCAGCTGCGCGACGGACATGCCGCCGATGATCGCCATGATGCCGACGACGACCAGAATTTCGACGAGACTGTAACCGTCTTCCTTCGCCGCGATCGTGGAGAGCGTTTCCATCCACGGTTGATGTTGGCAAGGGTACGCCCACCCTGGGCAAGTGGCAGTTGAGACTGTGGTTTCAGCTATTTAGCTGGAATCGACCCGGATCCGGCCGCAGGCCGAGGTGCGCCGTTTCGGAACACGGGATCACGATCTTGACAACCGCTGGGCGCGGTCGCGGATCGCGTCGGCGTCCGGAGCCTCGGGAGCGAGCTCGAGATAACGCCGGTACTCGCGGATGGCGTCGGCGCCGCGGCCGACCTTTTCGTAACTCGCCGCGAGCGCCCGATGCGCCGCGGGCTCGCGCGGCGACAGCTGAATCGCCGTTTCCAGCTCGGGGATCGCCGCCGCGTCCTCGTGCGCCTGCTGGAGCGCGACGCCAAGGTTGTACTGCGGCTCGTAGTCGTTCGGCTGGAGGCGCGCCGCCAGCCGGTAGTCGTCGGCGGCGCGGCTCCACTGCCCCATCTGGCCTTCGAGCCGCGCCATGTTGATGCGCACGGTGGCGTTGCGCGGCGCGATCTCCAGGGCATGGCGGAAGGCGGCGAGCGCGCCCTGCTGTTCGCCCATCCTCTGGAGGACCAGCCCGAGACCGTTCAACGCGACGGTGTCGTTCGGGTCGTTCTTCAACTTTTCTTCGAACGCGTGACGCGTGGCGGCCAAATCGTTGCCGCTGCCAGCGTCGGCCGCGGGATCGGCCGCAGCGGTCGGGGGAGGCGCCGACGGCGCCGCCGGGTTCTCGGCCGCGGGCTGCGCCAGCGGATTCGGCGCCGGCGCCGAAGAACCGGCTGGCGCCGGCGGCGTGACCATGGCGGACGACGAGGGCACGGGCTGGGCTTCGCCGCCGACCGCGCTCTTGTCGCGCGTCGACCACAACACCCACACCAACCCGAGGACCGCGACGGCCGCGACGATCGCCACCTGCAGCCCGATGCGGTCCGAGATGTGCAGCGTCCGCCAGACCGGCAGCTCCTCGCGCGCCACGTGGAGCGGCTCGAAGCAGCGCAGGCAGCGCTCGCGCGTCGCTTTCATCCGGGCGCCGCACTTCGAGCAGACGACATAATCCTGCCCGGGCGAAAGGTCGTCGTCTTCGTACACTGCCGCCGATAATACACCGGCGTCACATCACACCGCTCAACTGCTCGGTGCGGATGCGTACCCACGGCGGCCGATTCGCCCGCTCGACGACGGCGACGATGGCCTTGTGCGCGCCGCGCGGACCGAACGCCTCGGCGCGGAGCGCAACGGCTCCATTCGCATCGACCAGCGGGTTGCCGTCGATCTCGGCCGGGTCGTCGCCGACGAAGACGATCACGTAGAACGCCGAATGCACGACCCCGCCCGGCACCATCGCCGCGAGCGGGCCGTACGCAAACGGCCGCCACACGGGATTGTCTGCGCCCCAGGGCCGCTGGCCCGTCGCGTTGGCGGTCAGGTCGGCGGCCGAGCACGTCGTGGTCTTGCCGCAATTGGCGGCGTTTGCCGCCGCCGCGACGTCGACCACGACACCGCCGTCCAGCGTGCGCACGCCGTTGGGCGGCCCGTCGGCGAACGGCGAGAGCGCCAGCCCGCCGAGCGCCGCATTCCAGTCCGCCAGCGCCGACAAGTCGCTCGTGGCCCGCTCGAGCGCCGCCTCCGCGGCGTAACGCGCCTCCTGTGCGCGGCCGAAATCCCCCGCCAGGATCGCTTCGCTCGCCGTCGTCAGCGCGAGCGCCGCTGCGAGCGCGCCGACCAGCGTCAGGAGGAGGACCGTCACGATGAGCGCTGTGCCCTCCTCCATCGCCGTTCGCTCCGTCCACCGGTTCGGCGCACCGCGCTGCCCGACCGTCATGGCGACCCCGCGAGGTTGAGATTGCGCGGCGAGACCTTGAAGGTGACCTGGCGATCGGGAACCCAGCGTGTGGGGTCGCGTCCCGTCCCTGCCGCCGCGAACAGCGCGCCGGCCGGACCGCGGAGCGCCGCGATGGCCGCCTGGATGCGCAGCGTGACGACGACCATGCGAATCCGCAGCAGGTCGGCGTCCCACCGGTTCGCGCTGTACGGATCGGGACACCACGGACCGTCCGTGAGCTGCTCCTGCCCGAGCGGCACGAGCGCCACGCCGCCCGCCAGCGCCGGCAAGCGGGGCACCTGGTTTCCATCGGCGACGGCGAACACGCAGTTTTCGCCCGGCGGCCAGGCCGCATTCGCCTGCACCTCGAGCGGCGGCGGTTTCGGCCCGTACGTCGTCCACGGCCCAATCGGATCGTCGGGCGCGACGCCGGTGAGCTGCGGCGGCGCCGGGTCGCCGTAGTACGCGAACGACAGCGCCACCACGTTGTCGACCGCGGGCGCGGTGATGCCGCCGACGCTGCTTGTGACTTCGAGCTGGTTCGTTGCGGCATTCCACACGTAGACGACGTTCGATACGGCGACCAGGTCGGCGGCCGTCGGCTGATACGCGCTAAATGCGAGCGGCTGGTTCGCATGCTGCAGCATCGGCGGCGAGGCGGTGACCGCCGTGAGCGCGACGACGTCCGCTTCTCCGAGGCCGTCCGCAATCGCGAGTGACGATCCGGCCACGAACTGGCAGAGCGGACTGGTCGGCGGACACGACGCCTGTGGCTCGACCGCGATCCAATCCGACGGCAGCGACGACGGGTCGGCGAGGTGCGTCCGCGCCGCGCCGGGCGCAACGGAGACGATCGTGACGCGGTCCGGGAAGTACGAGCCCGCCGGATCGTCGGCGCGGGTGCCGCGCTTGAACGGCAGGACCGGCGCAAAAGACCGCACGAGCGGACCCGCAAGCCTCCCGCCGTCGGGCCCGGCGCCTGCGGCAACGAGATCGGTGAACAGCATATCGACACCCACGCGCAGCCGCTGCTCTTCGTCGGCCGCTTCCGGCTGCGCGGCGAACACGCTGTGCGACTGGCCGATCAGCGCCAGCGCTGCACCGATCACGACAAGCGTCGCCGCCGTCGCCACCAGCAGCTCCACGATCGAAAACCCGCCGGCGTGCCGCATCAGTCCGCCCTCGCGGCGCGCACGCTGACGAGCCGTGCGTCCACGCCGTGCGCGGCGAGGACCCGAACCTGAACCACCAGCCCGCCGGCAGGGTTCCACGGCAGCGGCTGCACCCACCATCGTCGCGTGAAGCCCACGATGCGGTCGCTGAACGCGTCGACGTCGCGGTCCAGCGCGTCCGGCGGCGACGGTGCGAGCGACGGCGCGGATCGCAGTTCCTCCATCTTGTCGACCGCGAGCAGCGTCGCGGTGGATCGCGCGCGCGCGGCGCTCGTCGCCTGCCGCGTCGCCACCGCGAGCTGTGTCAGCGACGCGAGCGCGGTGATGACGATGGCGGATGCGACGACGGCCTCGACGATCGTGAACCCGCGCGCGTGCGGCATGCGACGCGGTCGAGCAAGCGCGCTGCCAGCGATATTCCCGCCGGAATCGCAGGCGCGGCGGAGCGGCGCGCGCGCGCTGCGGTAACCGTGGTTGTCGCGAGGGAAACGCCGGTTGGCGGACGGGGCGCCTACGCGAGCGGCAGCGTCACCTGAAACGTGGCGCCGGCGTTCGACCCCGGAAGGGCGATGATTCGGCCGTTGTGGTACACGACGATCTTCTGCACCAGCGCCAGCCCGAGGCCGGTGCCGTTCCGCTTGGACGTGACGAACGGACGGAAGATGCGGTCGCGAAGATCGGCGGGAACGCCGGGACCGTTGTCCGACACGGTCAGGCGCGTGACATGCTGCCCGCGGTCGATGTCGGAGTGGACGACGATGATCGGGCGCGCGGCGGCGCCGGCGCACGCTTCGACCGCGTTGCGCAGCAGATTGCTGATCGCCTGCCGCAACAGCACTTCGTCGCCGTCGACGATGGCGAACTCGCCGCGCAGCTCGAGGCTGCCGCCCAGTTCGCGCACCTCGGCGCGCACGTCGTCCGCGGCGCGCTCGCAGATCGCGCGCAAATCGATGTGCGACAGCGTCAGCTGCGCCGGGCGCGCGAAGTTCAGGAAGTTCGTCACCACCTCGCTCAGCGAGTTGGTTTCGGCGCGGATGCCTTCGACATACGGCCGGTACGAGGGCGGCAGGGCGTCGAGGTCGAGGAGCTTGCTGTAGCCGTGAATCGTCGCGAGGCCGTTGCGGAACTCGTGGGCGATGCCGGCCGTCAGCTCGCCGACGGTCGCGAGGCTCTCCTTCAGCCGCAGCTGCTCTTCGAGATCCTTCACGGCGGTGAGGTCGGTGAACAGGCAGATCGCGCCGTGGACGCGGCCGTTCTCGTCGAACAGCGGCGACGCGGTGACGCCGAGATGCGAGACGCCGTGCCGCGGCTGCACGAGGCGCACGGCGCGGCGGAGGATCGGCTCGCCGCTGCTCAGGCACTCGTCGACCACCTGCGACAGCTGCGCTTCGTCGATCGCGTAGCGCGCCGCGTCGGGCGGCGCCTCGTCGGAGAGGTCGAGCAGGCGGCGGCCGGCCGGGTTGAGGATCTTGATGTCGCCGTCGACGCCGGCGACGAGCAATCCGGCGGTGAGGCTGGTGACGATTTCGCTGCTCAGGCGTTCGGACGCCTCCGCGCGCGCCGCGGTGGCGCGCTCCTGCGCCCTCAGCTTCGCGACCGCGTCCTGGAGCGCGGCGGTCAGAAACGCGACCTCGGCGCGGCTCGTGCCGGTCAGCGTGCGGCGCGCGTCGCGGGCGGCGCTCGCGAAGCGCATCATCGCGAAGACCATCACCGCCACGAGGCCGGCGACCATCCCGGTCAGGCCGAGGAACGCGTAGCCGCTCGGCGTCAGATGCATCGGATCAGTAGAACGACAGGTACCAGTCGACGATCGCCGGACCGACCGTGGCGGCGATCGCGGCGCCGACCGCGAGGAAACAGCCGAACGGGATCAGCGTCTGCATCCGCGCGCGCCGCGTCGCGATCAGCGCGACGCCGACGATCGAGCCGCTGAAGGAGGCGAGCACCAGCGTCAGGATGGTGAGCTTCCACCCGACGAATGCGCCGATCATGGCGAGCATCTTCGGGTCGCCCATCCCGAGCGCCTCCTGCTTCCGCAGCCACAGCCACAGGTAGAACATCGTCAGCAGGCTGCCGCCGCCGACGAGGATCCCGATGAGCGACGACCGCCAGCCCGGCTCGACGAAGAAGCTGAAGACGAAGCCGACGATGATGAACGGCAGCGTGATGGCGTTGGGCAGCAGCTGGTGCTCGAGGTCGATCGCGAACAGCACGATCAGCGCGGACCCGAGCACGAGCCGCGACGCCAGCAGCGGCGTCGGCCCGAAGTACCACGCCGCGACGCCGAACATCGCCGCCGTCAGCGCCTCGACGATCGCGTATCGCGGTCCGATCGGCGCGCGGCAGGTGCGGCACCGTCCGCCGAGCGCGAGGTAGCCGACGATCGGCACGTTCTCGAACCAGGCGAGCCGCCGCCCGCAGGAGGGGCACGCCGACGGCGGCCACACGATCGACTGCTTCCGCGGCAGCCGATGGATGCAGACGTTCAGGAAGCTCCCGACCATGGCGCCGAGCACGGTGACGAACGCGACGACGAACGTCTCGGGCGCCATCACGGCACCGCCCCGAGCTGCAGCGGTTCGGTCGGCAACGGCGCCAACGGCGACGCGGCGCCGAGGCCGACCTCGCCGGCCGACGTCAGCGCGTACGGCGTGCCGGCCGGGTCGACGGGCACGCCGCGGATCAGCCCGCTGCGGATCAACGCGGCCCATTCGCGCGGCTGTTCGCCGGTCCGCTTCGTGTACTCCGCCACGCGAGCCTGCAGCGCATCGATCTGATCGAGCGCCTGCAATTGCAGCAGCCGGTGCTCGGCCTGCGACCGCAACCAGTCGACTTCGGCCGACTCGAGAATCGACAGCCACATCGCCCGCGAGGTCCGCCGATCGCCGCCCTGCGCGAGCGTCGTCGCGGCGAGCGGCCGCAGCCAGTTCGGCGCGTCGGGAATGTCGGCCGCTTTCGAGAAGGCGTCGGCGGCGCACCGGTAGTCGTGCATGTACCAGTAGCAGATGAACCCGGTGTCCTCCATGTACTGCCACTTGTCGGGACGTTCGCGGAGGCCCTTGCGCAGCAGCGCGATCGCCAGATCCGGGCGGCCCGGGCCGGCCGGATACCCCTCGGCCAGGAAGATGGCGCCGAACCGGTAGGCGATGTTGAAGCGCGGATCGAGCGACGTCGTCAGGTCCAGCAGCTCGTACAGGTACTGATAGTCGCTCGTGTCCGCCAGCAGCGGCGGCGGCTCGGGCCCGCGCTGCGCCATCTGCTGCAGCCGGCGCTTCGCGCCGCCGTAATACTGGATCGCGCGGATCCAGTAGAGGTCCGCGGCGAGCCCGCTGAATCCGACGGTCAGCCGCCGGAGCGCCGTCGGCGACGAGATGTAGATCGGCTCCTCGAGCTGCTCGATCGCCGGGAACATCCGATCGTGCCCCGCCTGCAGGCGCGCCGCCGCCGCCAGCAGGACGACCGCGGCGACGATGGGCCACGACAGCCGCGATCGTCCGCTCATTTGAAGTCGCGCCTCGAGAACACGACCGACGAGACGACGAGCAGGAACGCGATGTACAACGCGGCGTAGCCGGACGCGCCGGCCAGATAGCGGGCGGCGATCGGCTGGCCGTGGACCACCTGCGACTTGACGTCGAACTGCCCGAGATTCGGCAGCAGCCAGTACATGCCGCGGGCGACGCCCTGCGCGACCGAGGAATCGAGCACGTCCTGGAAGTTGCGCAGGTCGGTGCTGTACTGGCCGACGATCGTCAGGCCGAAGGTGAACGCGGCCGCGAGGATCGGCGTCGTGAAGGTGGAGAAGAGCACGGCGATCGCCGTGACCAGCGCGAGCTCGACGAAGATGAGATAGATCGCCTTCAGCAGCGCCGGGTCGAGCGCCGGCGCATCCCACGCTTTCTCGATCTGCGGACCGACGCCCCATCGCAGATACGCGAGGACCAGGTACAGCGCAACGGCCATCACCCCGATGTTGACGACGAGCGTGAGGACGAGGCCGGCGTACTTGCCGACCACGAGCTGCCACCGCTCGACCGGCTTGGCGAGCAGGCTGTACACGCTGCGCCGCTCGACCTCCTTCGAGACGAGGCCGATGCCGATGAACACCGCGATGAAGAGGCCGAAGAGCGAGGTCGCGGCGAGCCCGAGGTCCTTGATGATCTTCACGTCCTGCCCCGCCGTCAGCTGGCCGATCGCGTAGGAGGCGCCGATCATCAGGATCGCGAACAGGACCAGGTTGTACAGCACCTTGTCCCGGACCGACTCGCGGAACACGTTGACGGCGATCGCCGCGGTCGCCTTCATCGCACGACCGCCCGGCCGACGTCGGCGTCGGAGACGCTGGCCACCTGCTCCACGAAGAAGTCTTCGAGCGTTTCGCGGATCGGGTTCAGCGCGACGAGGTGCGCGCCGGAGGCGGTCACCTCGGCGAGCAGCCGCTCGGGCGGCGGCTCGAGCGGCAGCTCGAGGAGGTAGCGGCCGTCGCCGATGCGGACGGCGCGCCGGCAACGCGGGGCCACGGACGCGACGAACGCGTCGGTGGCGCCCGCGATCACCATCTCCCAGCCGCGCGCGCGGAACGCGAGCATGTCGGCGAGCCGTCCGGTGGCGACGAGCCGCCCGCGCGCGAGGATCGCCACCTCGTTGCAGAGCGCTTCGGCGTCGCTGAGGACGTGCGAGCTGAAGAACACGGTGCAGCCGCGGTCGCGCAGCCGCAGGATCAGCGACCGCACGTCGCGGCGGCCGAGCGGGTCGAGCCCCGACATCGGCTCGTCGAAGATGACGAGCTCCGGCTCGTTCAGCAGCGCCTGCGCGATGCCGACGCGCTGCAGCATCCCCTTCGAGAACTTGCGCAGCTGCATGCGGCGCTCGCCGCCGATGCCGACTTCGTCCAGCAGGCGCGAGGCGCGCTGCCGCGCGTCGGCCGACGAGAACCCGAACAGGCTGCCGAAGTAGCGCAGGAGCTCCTCGGCGGTGAGGTAGTCGTAGAAGTACGGGTGCTCGGGGAGGTAGCCGATGCGCCGCTTCACGCCGAGGTCGCCGGCGGGGCGGCCGAGGATCTCCGCACGGCCGCCGGTCGGGAACACCAGCTGCATCAGCAGCTTCAGCGTCGTGGTCTTGCCGGCGCCGTTGGGCCCGAGAAAGCCGAAGACTTCGCCGGCGGGAACCGAGATCGTCAGGCGATCGAGGGCGCGGTACGGCCGCTTGCGCCAGAACCCGATCGCGTAATCCTTGGTCAGCTCCTCGGTGCGAAGCGCGGCGTCCACGTCACTTGGCGTGGGCCAATTCGTACTCGATGGCCTGCTGGAAGTACTGGGGCGCCATCATCCCATCGAGCTTGACGCCGTTGATGAAGAAGGTCGGCGTCGACTTGATCCCGAGCTGCGGGCCGAGCCCGGTCTCGCCTTTGACGAGCGCGAGCGTCGACGCGTACTTCGCGTCCCAGTCGGTGACGCCGCCGATGTCGTGCGCCGCCTGACGCACCATCGGCGGTGTCATCTCGGGTTGATGGGTGTAGAGGTATTCTTCGAGCGCGTCGGCCTTGTTGTGCTGCGCCGCGAGTCGGACGGCGACCGCGGCGTCGCACGCGGCCGGATGGATCATCGTCGACACGTTCGGGTTGCAGTTGGGATTGAGCGGATAGTCCTTGAGGACCATCCGGACCTGGCCCGGACGCTCCGCCTCGTACTTCGCCAGAATGGGCTTGTACTGCAGGTACGACTGGCCGCACGCCGGGCACTGGAAGTCGTTGAACTTGACGATCAGCACCTTCGCGCCTTCGTTCGGCACCATCAGCGGCACGCGCGGCTGCGCCATGTAGTAGCGCTCGAATTCCGAGCGCCGGTCCTGGCTGAGCGGCTCGGGCGCGGCCGCGGCGGCGTCGGCGGAGACGACGCTGCCTTCGCGCGGGAAGAATGCGAGGGTGGTCACGGCGCCGGCGCAGAACAGGATCGCCAGCGTCAGCGCCAGCGGGCTCGCGACGAGCACGCGCAGGTCGCGGCCGACGCGGCGGGGCAAAGTGGTCATGGGAATGGACGTGGCCGCACCGGAGATCAGAAACAACCCGATGACGGCGGCATACGTAATCAGGCAGAGGATGCAGACGGTTTTCAGGATGACGAACGACGTGTAGGCGAAGTACAGGATGACGGCGAGCGCGAGCGTCGATCCGGCGAACAGGTACGCCGGGATGCTGTCGCGCACCGGCTCGCGCGCCGTGCGCGCGCCCGCCGACAGCAGGCCCGCGACGGCGAACCAGAGCGCGCCGAAGATGGCGACGGGCACGCCGCGGAACGTGCTGTACCGGCTCATGTAGACCTCGGTGCAGCTGATACGTGCGTTGACGTCGCAGAAGCTGTGATACGTCGGGTCGTACAGGAGGTGATAGTGGACGTTCGCCGCGAGCGCGGCGGCGCCGAACCCGACGAGCGCGCAGACAAACGCGAATGTCGCCGCACGTGTCGACATGGGAATGTGTCGAGTGTACACAAAATCGGCGAGTTGGCGAGTTGGCGAATTGGTGAGGTCACCATCGCGCCGACTCGCCGACTCGCCGGATCTCCGCGTCAGATCCTTACTGGACCGGAGCGATCGTGCCGCCGGCCGTGATCGGCTCGGGCGGAGCGGTGCCCGCGGTGTCCTGGAAGATCGAGCCGCGCGTGTCGGTCGCGAAGGCGCGGTTGCCCGTGCCGCCGACCGTCACCGGAACCGCCGTCGCGTAGTAGCCGCTCATCGCATCGGCCGCCGGCGTGTTGCAGACGTTCGCCTTGGCCGTCACGAGCACGGCCGCCGGGTTCGTCGCCGCCGCCAGGTTGACCGTGTAGCCGCTCTTGACCACCGGGCTCGCGCTCAGGTCCGGGCTGACGAAGCCCTGGCCGCCGCTCGGCGGCGCCTTGACCAGGTCGGCCAGCGACTGCGCGTAGCCGCCCGACGCGCACGACGACGAGAACGCCGCCTGTCCGCTGTTGATCGCGCGCAGCGACCCAATCGCCGACGCTTCGTTGCCCGACATGCG
This sequence comes from Vicinamibacterales bacterium, assembly GCA_035650895.1. Taxonomy (GTDB): domain Bacteria; phylum Acidobacteriota; class Vicinamibacteria; order Vicinamibacterales; family CAVVIG01; genus Gp6-AA45. The sequence continues at coordinate 8 of DASRGT010000006.1, read as the reverse complement.
GGCGCGCA
>DASRGT010000005.1:0-59251 GCA_035650895.1 Vicinamibacterales bacterium | reverse complement strand
TTAGTGGACAGACGCTAGCATCCGCCTTTTCGCGGAGGAGCGATGCCGAAGTCCAAACACCTGATCCCCGGGAGAGTCCGCTCGGCCTACGAATTCATCAAGGCGCATCGAGACTTGTACAGTGTGCAGATGATGTGTCGCATCCTTGAGGTGGCCCCGAGCGGTTATTACGAATGGCTGTTGCAGCCGATCTCGAACCGCGCTCAAGAGGACGCCCGCCTACTGCGCCTGATTCGGGCGTCATTCGTCGCAAGTCACGGGATCTACGGGGCGCCACGGGTCTTCCTGGATTTGCGCGAAGCCGGCGAGACCTGCAGCAAGCATCGCGTCGCACGACTGATGCGCCAAGCGAATCTGCGAGCGCTGCACGGCTACCGCACGCGGCGCTGGGCCGTGGGCAAGCCGTCCGTGCTGATTCCGAATCTGCTCAAGCGGCAATTTACTGCGACAAAGCCCAACACGGCTTGGGTGACCGACATCACCTACATCCGCACGTGGCAAGGTTGGCTCTATCTGGCCGTCGTCATGGATTTGTTCTCGCGGATCATTGTGGGATGGGCCGCGAGGTCTACGATCCACCGTGAGCTTGTGCTCAACGCCGTGTTGATGGCCGTGCGTCGGAGACGTCCACGCGGCACGTTGATCCATTCCGATCAGGGCACTCAGTTTGGCAGCGACGTCTGGCGCCGATTCTGCCGCTCCAATCACCTCGAGCCGAGTATGAGCCGGAAGGGCAATTGCTGGGACAACGCCGTCGCCGAGTCGTTCTTCGGCAGCCTGAAGAAGGAGCGGATCAAGAAGCAGATCTACAAGAATCGAGAGCTGGCGATCGCCGACGTAGCCGACTACATCGAGACGTTTTACAATCGGACGCGCCGTCACAGTCATCTTGGCGGCGTAAGCCCGGAGCAGTTCGAGGCGGCGCACAAGCCGCACCGACGCGGTGTCCACTAAATCCTGGGAACTCCAGTTGGGAACAGCAGGACAAACAGATGTTTGTCCAACGCGGTGCGTAGTGCTGAACGGCACGAACGATAGGTCTATTTCGCGCGCGGCCAGACTACGGATAGGGTGCCAGATTCGAAGAGCCGTCCCACTTCTTCTTCCGTCAGTTCGTCGCCCTGCTCGTAATCGCGATAGTCCTCAAGCAGTGTCAAGCTGCCGACGACTTCAGGCGCAAACCTCGCGACGATGTCGCCGTTGGCGTCAGTTGAGCCGACCGGAATGCCGAGCGACATGCAGGCATCAGTATCTCGAAGCAGCGTGGCCTGAGCAGGCCGGCCGTCAGGACGGACCACATGCAGCCGGAAAGTTCGGTCGGCCGGTGCGTCCCACACGCCCTGCAGCACGTGGTCGGTGCCGGCATCCAGGCGCTCGCCATGCTGTAGCTGGAGGACCGTCCGGCCGTGGGTGAGGGTCTTCTTGTAGTAGGCGGCTTCAACATAGAGGGGATAGGCCGGTGCGACGAACGAGGCCGTGCCGTTGCGATCCGTCGTAAGGGACCGCCAATCGGCGAACCCTTCATGGACACCACAATGGTTCGCGGCCGTCACCCACATTTGAAAGCGCACGGTTTCGTTCGAACGCGGCGTGCCATCGCTGTTCAGTGTGCGGATCAACTGCTTGGCGGGCGCTGGCAGATCGACCTCGTGAGCGTCGCCGACGATTCGAGATGCTCCCAAACCATCGATCGCGGAATACCTGGTGCTGCTCGCATCACTAGTCGTGTTCGCGCGGCTAGCAGCGGAACTCCTGCCGCGCTGTGCGTAACCTCTCCTCGCCTGACGGTGTGGTGCTCGAACACGTCATGGAAGGCGAGCCAGTCGGCCGCGCCGAGCAGCAACGCCGCAGTACCGAGAATCATGTGGTTTGGCATATAAGCAAAGAACTTTATATCACAAATTTATGAACGTCGAGCACTGTCTGGTTCTCGGCGAAACGTGACACCCTGGCAGTGACAACAAATCACCACGCGGGACTCATCTTCTCTTTCGCCGACCGAGGGTGCCGCGCATCACGTCTTTGAACGCGGCATGGAAGAAGGGCTGGCCGAACGCGTACACGCCGAGGAGTGCCGCCACGGCCGCGCCAGCCTTGACGCTCTCGATGCCCTCGGGCGACCAGTAGACGTCCGCGAGCCGCAGCCAGAGCGCAAACTCGTCGAGCGTGAGCGCCAGCGCCACACCAAATACGATGGCGATGCGCAGATGCCATTGCTCCGCGCGCGTCGCGAGCGCCACGAAGCCGGTCACCATGAGAAGCAGGATGCCCCAAAACAGATGATGGATGTGCAGGCCGCTCTTGGTCACCAGGTTGCGGAATGGCCCGTGTGGGAACAGCTCGAAATGGATGATCGCCGTGAGCGCGCGGATGACGGCAAACGTGATCAGGAACGCCACCAGCGCACGCAGCGCGACCCGCCGTCCAAGGTCCAACCGCGCGTAATGGCGCGCGAAGCGCACGATTCAGACGCACGCAAGGCGCTCGCCACCCCGAGTTCGCCGTTCGACGGACGGGAGGCGATCGTTGAGGAGCCGCTGCAGGTATGAGCTACCGGGACAGCCTCGATGTGGCCAGCGGTCGTTGCCGGGCTGATCGTCGGGACTCTCCGCCCGATGACCGTGTGCGCGGCGAGAACACGGTTCGACGTTTCGTAGCCGATATGGGCGAGCGGATCGACAGGTCCGTCTGGAGGATTTTGGAGCCGGCGATCGGACTTGAACCGATGACCTGTCGATTACGAATCGACTGCTCTACCAACTGAGCTACGCCGGCTCGGCAGGAACTCGATATTCTACCATGCGATGGTCGCCACGCACCGCCTCCACGTCTCCACGCGCGGCCAGGACGACGCCCACGACCTGACACCCGCCGTCGCGCGCGCCCTCCGCGAATCGGGCCTCGTCGCCGGCATCGCCTCCGTGTTCGTCGTCGGCTCCACGGCGACGATCACCACCATCGAATTCGAGCCGGGCGCCGTGTCGGATCTCAACCGCGTGCTCGAGCAGCTCGCGCCGCGCGACGGCGAGTACCGGCATCACCTGCGCTGGCACGACGACAACGGATCGAGCCACGTCCGCGCGGCGTTGATGGGCCCGTCGGTGACGATTCCGTTCGTCGACGGGACGCTGGCGCTCGGGACGTGGCAGCAGATCATGCTGCTCGAGCTCGACACGCGCCCGCGGCAGCGCGAGATCCTCGTGCAGATCGTCGGCGACTGATCGCCCGCTATCGCAACTCGGTCCACACTTCGCGCCGCACGAAATCGCGCAGCGACGCGGACCGGTCGCTGTTCGCCTTCCGCTGCGCCTCGTCGGGCACCACGCGGAGCGTCGCGGCATCGAGGGCGGCGCCGAGCGCGTCGGCGGCCGCCATGTCCTTCAGCCGGAAGATGCGCAGGTGCGTCCAGTCGGTCGTGGTTCCGGGCGCGGGCGTCACCGTCCGCACCTCCTCGAACGCGCCCGCGCGGCGCGCGTCGTCGTCGATCTGCTCGGCCGTGCCGGTGATGTAGGCGCCGTACGCGTCGATCTGGCCCGGCTTCGCGCGCCAGTAGTACGCGACGAACACCGCTCCGCGCGCGGCGGGCGGCTGCGCCCGGATGTCGACGGCGCCCGACGCGGCGGCCAGCAGCAGAATCGCGATCGCTCTCTTCATCGGAACGCTCCGGCTAGCGGCGCGGGGTGGGCGACGCTCCGCCGGCCTTCTTCGCCGGCACGTCAGGCCGCGGATCGGCGACGAACCCGTTGCGGTTCGGCATCTGGATCGTGGCGAGCGTCGACTGGCCGACGACCGTATCCTCGCGGACGATGTCGTTGAGGAAGAGCACGTAGGCGGTCACCGCGTACACGTCCTCGTCGGTCAGCGTCCCGGGGTGATCGAACGGCATCGCGCGATGGATGTAGTCCCAGAGCGTCGTCGCGTACGGCCAGTAGCTGCCGACGGTCTTCACGGGCTTCGACGAGGCGAGCGACCCCTTGCCGCCCGCGATGTTCTCCTGCGGACCTTCCTTGCCGGTCGGACCGTGACACGTCAGGCACTTCTGCGTGTAGACCGCCTTGCCGGCTGCGGCCGTCCCCGATCCGGGGGGCAGCCCGCGGCCGTCGGGCAGCACCTCGATGTCGATCTTCTTCAGTTCGTCGGCCGTCGGCGCGCGCCCGACATGGTATGTCGGAGACTGCGCGACGGCGGGCGTCGACGTCAGCGCGGCGAGCGCCGCGACGACGACGGCGCGGCGCAGCCGGTGCGGGTGGGGCCGGTTACGCGTGATTGCCATTGGTCACCGTGCCGTCGGCGGACACCTTCCACAACTGAATCCCGTTGTTGTGATAGTTCGAGTTGACGCCGCGCACTTCGACGAGCGAGGCGATCGGCGGCTGCGTGTAGCCGGTCTCGTCGGTCGCGCGAGACGCGAGGATCGCCTCCGTGCCGTCCCACTGCCACGGCCAGCGGAAGCGCGTGTGCGCCTTCGGCAGAATCGGCGTCTGCAGCTGCGCCGGCGTCCAGGTCTTTCCGCCGTCGGCCGTCACTTCCACTTTCTCGATGGCGCCGCGGCCGGACCAGGCGAGCCCGGTCACCTCGTAAAAGCCGGGCCCGCGCAGCGTGTCGCCCGACGAGGGGCGCGTGATCAGCGACTTCGCTTCCATGTAGAACGTGAACTGCCGCGCCGTGCCGTCGGGCATCAGGTCGGTGTACTTCGACGTCTCCTCGCGCGTCATCGCGGGTCGATCGAGCACCTTGATCCGCCGCAGCCACTTCACGTTGACGTTGCCCTCCCAGCCGGGCACGAGCAGCCGCATCGGATAGCCCTGCTCGGGGCGGATCGGTTCGCCGTTCTGGCCGTACGCGACGAGCACGTCGTCGATCGCCTTGCTCATCGGGATGCTGCGATCGTGGCGCCCCGGATCGGCGCCCTCCGCGAGGATCCACGTGCCTTCCGGCTTGACGCCGCATTCCTTCAGCAGCAGCGACAGCGCGACGCCGGTCCATTCGCTGCAGCTCGTCAACCCGTGCGCGCGCTGCAGGTCGGTGGCGCCGCTGCTGCGCCATTCGCTGCTGCTGTTGCCGGAGCACTCGACGAAATGGATGCGCGACACCGACGGCAGCCGCTTGATCTCGTCCACCGTGAAGACGAGCGGGCGCTCGACGAGGCCGTGGATCGTCAGCGTGTGCGCCGCGGGATCGATCAGCGGCACGCCGGAGTGGTGCCGCTCGAAATGCAGCGACGAGGGGGTGATGATGCCGTACGTGTCGTGGAGCGGCGTCTGGCTCGACGCCTCTTCGAGCGGCACGCGCGTGTCGGTGCGGACCAGCCGCTTCGAATGCTCGAACGGCGATCGATCGCCGTAGGCGCGGATCGGCGCGCCGGGGACGCGCGCGTCGGGGAACGACGCCGCGTCGGACGCCGGCTTGTTGCGGCACGCGGCAAGCGCCGCGCTCCACGCGGCGCCCAGTCCCAGAAACCAGCGGCGCGAGCGGCGGCCCGCGCCCGAACGCTCGGGCTGCATGCGCTGCATTATGCGTTATGATGAACGTTTAAATCACCCCCAGGAAAGCTGACTGTGGACCCTCAGACGGCCCCGAACGCGCGCGACGGGTCGAGCGATATCGTCGTTCGCGGCGCTCGGACCCACAACCTGAAGAACATCGATCTGTCGCTCCCCGTCGGCAAGCTCATCATCGTCACGGGGGTCAGCGGATCGGGCAAGTCGTCGCTCGCGTTCGACACCATCTACGCCGAGGGGCAGCGGCGCTACGTCGAGTCGCTCTCCGCCTACGCCCGCCAGTTCCTCGAGCGGATGGAGAAGCCGGACGTCGACCGCATCGACGGCATCTCGCCGGCCATCGCGATCCGCCAGAAGAACAGCGTCCGCAATCCCCGGTCGACCGTCGGCACGACAACCGAGATCCACGACTACATGCGCCTGCTGTTCGCGCGAATCGGCCGCACGTTCTGCCGCAACTGCGGTCGCGAGGTGGTGCGCGAGACGGCCGAAGTGGTGGCGTCCCAGCTCGGCGAGCTGCCGGCCGGGACGCGGCTGCTGGTCGGCTTCGATCTGCCGATGGTCGACACCGCCGAGCCGGCGGGGGATGCGCCGGAGGTCGACGAGCTCGCGGAGGTCAGCGGAAACGGTGCGGAGGATGCCGCCGTTGACGACCAGGAGGCGCGCCGGACCGGCCGTGCGGAGCCGTCGACGCAGGCGGACGCGGCGGCGCGCACCGATCCGGCCACGGTCCGCGCGAACATCGACGCGCTGCGCAAGAAGGGCTTCGCCCGCCTGCTCGTCGACGGCCGCGCGACCGCGTTCGACGACGTGGATCCCAAGCGCCTCGCCGATCGCACGCACCTGCAGGTCGTCGTCGACCGCGTGCAGTTGGGCGGCGACGAGATCCGCCAGCGCCTCACCGACTCGATCGAGACCGCGTACCAGGAAGGCGGCGGCGCCGCGTGGGCGGTGGAGCTCGCGGACGCCCGGCCGGTCACCCACGTGTTCTCGGAGCGGTTCGAGTGCCGCGCGTGCGGCATCGCGTACGAGGATCCGCAGCCGCGCCTGTTCTCGTTCAACAACCCGTTCGGGGCCTGCCCGACCTGCCATGGCTTCGGCAACATCATCGAGCTCGACATGGATCTCGTCGTGCCGGATGCGACGCGATCGATCAACGAGAACGCCATCGAGCCGTGGAGCAAGCCGCACTACCGCGCGCAGCTGGCCGAGTTGAAGCGCGCGGCGCGGAAGGCGAAGGTGCGCGTCGACGTGCCGTGGTCGGAGCTGACCGCCGACGAGAAACGCTTCGTCGTCGAGGGCGACGCCGAGTACGACGGCATCCGCGGGTTCTTCCGCTGGCTCGAACGGAAGAAATACAAGGTGCACGTCCGGGTCTTTCTCAGCCGCTATCGCGGCTACCTGACGTGCCCCGATTGCGCCGGCGCGCGGCTGCGGCGCGAAGCGCGCGACGTCCAGGTGTCGGGGCGCACGATCGACAAGGTGTCGGCGCTGACCGTCCGCGAGGCGCAGCACTTCTTCGGCGGCCTCGCGCTCACCGCCAAGGAAGCGGCGATCGCCGAGAAGGTGCTGAAGGAGATCACGCGCCGGCTGCAGTTCCTCAGCGACGTCGGCCTCGACTACCTGACGCTCGACCGCCTCTCGTCGACGCTGTCGGGCGGCGAGGCGCAGCGCATCAACCTCGCCACGTCCCTCGGGTCCGCCCTCGTCGGGACGCTGTACGTGCTCGACGAGCCGTCGATCGGCCTCCACTCGCGCGACAACCTGCGCCTGATCGCCATCCTGCGGCAGCTGCGCGACCAGGGGAACACCGTGCTCGTCGTGGAGCACGACGCCGACATGATCAGGGTCGCCGACCACATCGTCGATCTGGGGCTCGGCGCGGGGGAGCAGGGCGGACGCGTCGTCTTCTCGGGCACGCTCGACGCGCTGATGCACGAGCCGCGGTCGCTCACCGCGAAGTACCTGCGCCAGGAGCTCGCCATCCCGGTGCCCGGCACGCGCCGCCGCGGGACGGGCCAGAAGATCAGGCTGCTCGGCGCGATCGAGCACAACCTGAGGGGCATCGACGTCGCGATCCCGCTCAACACGCTCACCTGCGTGACCGGCGTCAGCGGATCCGGCAAGTCGACGCTCGTCCACGACGTGCTCTACGCCGCGATCAAGCGCGCGAAAGGCGGCTGGGACAAGCGCGTCGGCGCGTTCAAGCGGCTCGAAGGCGCCGAGTTCATCACCGACTGCGTCCTCGTCGACCAGGCGCCGATCGGGCGCACGCCGCGATCGAATCCGGTGACGTACCTGAAGGCGTTCGATCCGATCCGCGAGTTGTTCGCGGCGACGAAGGACGCGCGATCGCGCGGCCTGACGGCGAGCCACTTCTCGTTCAACGTGCCGGGCGGCCGCTGCGAGGCGTGCCAGGGCGAAGGCGAGGTGCGCGTCGAGATGCAGTTCCTCGCCGACGTGTTCGTCCCGTGCGACCAGTGCGACGGCAAGCGGTTCAAGCCGCAGGTGCTCGAGGTGAAGTACCGCGGCCGGTCGATCCACCAGGTTCTCGATCTGACGGTGCGCGAGGCGCTGACCTTCTTCAGCAGCTCGCCGAAGGTGCTGCGGCGGCTGCAGGTGCTCGACGAGATCGGCCTCGGCTACCTGCGTCTCGGCCAGCCGGCGACGACCTTGTCGGGCGGCGAGGCGCAGCGGATCAAGATCGCCGCGCACCTGTCGTCGCACGGCGGCGAGCGGCTCCTCTACATCCTCGACGAGCCGACCACGGGCCTGCACTTCGACGACATCGCGAAGCTGCTGACGGCGTTCAAGAAGCTGCTCGAGGCGGGCCACACGCTGCTCGTCATCGAACACAACCTGGACGTGATCAAGACCGCCGACTTCGTCATCGATCTCGGCCCCGAAGGCGGCGAGGACGGCGGCAGCATCGTCGCGACCGGCACGCCGGAGCAGGTCGCGCAGATCGACGGGTCGCACACGGGCCGCTACCTCCGGCCCGTGCTGGCCGAAGGCCGTTCGCATGCGTACGCCGCCGGCCGATAGGCCTCTCGTGCGCCGGCTGCGACTCCCCGGCACGCGGCTCCTGTCGCTGTGCGTCCTGCCAGCTCTCCTTGCCGCACCGGCAGCGCCAGCGCTCCAGGATCTGTCCGCGCTGGCGGCGGCGATCACCGCGCCGAAAGACGACGCGCAGCTGAGCGCGATTGCGGAGACGCTCAACGCGTTTCTGGCGTCGCCGGTCGTGCCGCGCAGGCGCGTCGGCTACGTGATCGAGCGCCGCACCCGCGTGTCGGCCGAAGCGATCTTTTCGTCCGGCCCGCTCGCGCTCGGGACGCGGGCGGTGCCGCCCGAAATCCTCGCGGCGCTGCAGCGCGCGACGCACGACGACAACCCGCGCGTCGGCGTCGAGGCGCTCTACGCCTTCGGCGTCCTCGCGATTCGGCCGACGGGCGCGGATCGGCGCGATCTGCTGCGCGCGAGCGGACCCGACCTCGTGTCGTTCCTCGGCTCGCAGGACCCCGCGATGCGCTACGGCGCGTTGCGGGTGATCGGCCGTCTGTTCGAGCGCCGCGCGGCCGATCCGCCCGTGGACGCCGTGGTGGGCGACGCGGTGATCAACGCGTTGAACGAACACGACGCGACGCTGCGCGTGGCGGCGATGGAGGCGCTCGGGTCGATGCGCGAAGAGCGCGCGGCGCAGGGCCTCGCGGACCTGTTCGGGTACTACGGACGCGGCACCGAAGCCGACGCGGCGCTCGACTCGCTCGCGCGGATCGCGCACGCCTCGAGCGCGCCCGTCTTCACGGCCGCGCTCGCCGCCGGGTCGCCGGCGCAGCGGGTGATTGCGATTGAAGGGCTGGCGCGGCTCGGCGACGCCGCGGCGCTGCCGGCGATCCAGGCCGCCGCCGGACGCGATCGGAGCGACGCCATGTCGCTGGCGCTGACGTTCGCGGCGGCGGCGCTGGCCAACGGAGCGATCGATCCGCTGGTGGACGCGCTCGGCCGCCCGAAGCTTCGCGACCAGGCGCGCGGGTACCTCGTGGATCTCGCGCCCGCGCGGCGCGCCGACCTCGACCGGCTGCCGCAGCAGCCCGGCGTCGGCGACGTGCTCGCGCTCGCGCGCCTGCGCGAACGGTGAAGCTGCCGCGGCGCTTCTACGATCGGCCCACGCTCGACGTGGCGCGCGATCTCCTCGGCAAGGTCCTGGTCCACAACCGTCGCGGCGTCCTCACCAGCGGCATCATCGTCGAGGTCGAGGCGTACATCGGCGAGTCGGATCCGGCGTGTCACGCCGCGCCGGGGCCGACCGAGCGCAACGCGCCGCTGTACGGTCCGCCCGGCTTTGCGTACGTCTACCTCAATTACGGGATCCACGCGCTCGTCAACGTGGTGACCGAACCCGACGGCGCGCCGGCCGCCGTCCTGATCCGCGCGCTCGATCCGCTGGACGGGATCGAGGTGATGCGGCGCCGGCGCGCGCGCCGCGCAAAGGGCCGGCGCCTGCGCGCCCTGGCCGGTCCGCTGCCGCGCCACGACCTCTGCCGCGGCCCGGGGAATCTGACGATGGCGATGGGGATCACGCTGGCGGACAACCGCGCGGATCTGATCGGCGACCGGCTGTACATCGAGGATCGCGGCATCCGCGTCGGCGCAGTGGCGTGGGGCCCGCGCATCGGCATCAACGTCGGCACGGCGCACCCGTGGCGCGCGTACGTGCGCGGCCACGCGGCGGTGTCGGGGCCCCGGGGCTCGGGCCGTCAGCGATCGTCGTCGATCAACGCCAGGACTTCGCGGCAGTCGTGAAGGCGCGCCCAGAAGCGCGCTTCGCGTCCCGCGAACGAGTCCGGCAGCCGCAGCGTCGGGTCGTGCGCGAGCAGCGCGCGCACCGTGGCGGGATGGCAGCCGCCGAGCAGCGGGCGATCGATGTCGGCGAGCGCGCCGCCCGAGACGGCGCAGGTCAGCGCGGTCGCGCCCCACATGCCGCGGCGATGCGGGTCGGCGCCGCGGGCGAGGAGCAGCTCCACCATCGCCGGATCCGGGTCCATCGCGGCGAGCATCAGGGCCGTCGTCGCGCGGGCGCCCTGGTTGGGGCTGACGCCGCGGTCGAGCAGCAGCCGCACGGCTTCGGGCTGGCGCGTGTGGATCGCGTGAAAGAGCGCGGTCCAGCCGTTGGTGAGGTCGCGGGCGTAGGGGTCGGCGCCGGCGTCGAGGAGCCGGCGCATTTCCGCGACATCGCCGGCGCGGGCGGCCGCCATCAGCGGCGTGAGGCCGCGGCCGGCGCACGCGGAGGCGACGGAGGCGAGCGCCATGCCCAGGCAGAGCGCGAATCGTGGCATGCGCCCATCGTATCAACAAGAACTTTGTTATGTAAAGTAAGGCCGGCCCGGATGCCGGCCGCGCCCCTCCCGCTAGCGCCGCGCGACCCACTCCGCCACCGCCGGCGCCTGCTTCTCGCGCAGCGCGATGCAGTTGTCGATCCGCTCGAGCGCCTGCGCGATCGTCCGCTGCGCCGCGGGCAGCGGGTGCGCGGCAAAGAACGTCTTCACCGCGTCTCGCGACCGCGCGTCGCAGAACGTGCCGACCGCCTCGGCCAGCTTGACGTCGCCTCCAAACACGAAGGCCTTCGACTGCAGCTCGCTCCAGTGCGACGTCGTGAACGCCCAGGCCCGGTCGCGCGCGGCCGGGTTCTCGAAGAACTGCGCCAGGTACAACGCCGCGTCCTGGCTGCGGACGTCGGTGGTCAGCACGCGCGCGAGCGCGCGATCGACGAGCGGCGCCTCGCGGAAATCGGCGAGCGCATCGAGATACCGGTACTGCTCCTCGGGCGAACCGGCCCGGCCCGACGCGGCGATGAACGCGTCGAACAGCCGCGCATCGCCATGCGTCGCCGCCGTCGTCACCACGGCGTCGGCGAGCGTCGGATCGAGCGCCGCGCCGCCGGCCAGCGCGCGATCGACCGCCTGCCGCGCGGCGGCCGCCACCTCCGGATCGTTGCCGGTGTTGCCGAGCGCGTCGACGAGCGTCGCGCGGATGCTGCGCCGCTCGTCGGAGTCGTTCGCCGACGGCGAGAAGCCGACCTCGTCGTACGCCGGCCGGAGCAGCGTGCGCACGAACGCCTCGAATGCCGGCCGCGTGCGATCGTCGGTCAGGTACGCGCGGATGTAGGCCAGGCGGGCGGTGACGTCGGCCAGCACCCCGCTGATGCGCTCGCGGCCGAACCCCGACGCGAGCGAGAGATACTCGGCCGCCGAATGGCGTCCGGCCCGCACCATCGCCCATTCGTCGTCCACGAGCGACAGACGCTCGGGTCCCGTCAACTGCGACTCGACATCCGGCGCCATCGCGCGGATGGCAGCCGGCGGATACTCCGTGCGGTAGTAGCCTTCGGCGCCGGCGTTGGCGAACACCCACGCCGGACACCCGCGGGCCACCTCGACGCGCTGCTGGGGCTCGCCCAGCACGCGGCACACGCCACCGACGGCCGCACCGGGCGCCGTCTTCGTGCACATCGGAATCGACCATCGTTCGGAGCCGCCGTTCGAGCGGCTCTCGAGGAACCGATCCTGCCGGACCGTCGCGCGCGTGACGTCACCCTCGCAGCCGACGTCCGAGATCGCGAGCACCGGCGCGCCGGGCTGGTTCACGAACGTCGGCAGGATGCGCTCCACCGGCTTCTGCGACGTCGAGGCGATCGCCTTCCAGAAGTCCTCCGAGCTGGCGTTGCCGTACGCGTGCGCCTGCAGGTACGCGTTGATCCCGGTTCGAAACGCGCCGGCGCCCACGTAGCTCTCGATCATCCGCAGGACGGCCGCGCCCTTCTGATACGCGATCGTGTCGAAGGCTTCGTCGATTTCCGCCGGCGTGGTCGCCTCGTTGTGGATGGGGCGCGTGGCGCGCATCGAATCGAGGCTGAGCGCCTGCTGCGTCTCGACCTCCTCGTCGACGGCCATGTTCCACTCGGGGTGCAGCTGCGCCAGCGGCTTGTTCGCCATCCAGGTCGCGAATCCTTCGTTCAGCCACACATCGTCCCACCACGCCATCGTCACGAGATCGCCGAACCACTGGTGCGCCATTTCGTGCGCGAGCACCGACGCGATGTTCTTGCGCGTCCTGACCGACGCCGATCGCGAGTCGGCCAGCAGGTCGGATTCGCGGTAGAAGATCGCCGCGGTGTTCTCCATGGCGCCGGCCGCGAAATCGGGGACGGCCAGCACGTCGAGCTTGTCGAACGGGTACTTGATCGCGTAGTAGCCGTCGTAGAAGTGCAGGATCTCCTGCGCCGAGTCGAGCGCGACGCGCGTCAGGTTCTTCTTGTCGGCGGTCGCGCAGATGCGGATCGGAATCCCGTCGGCGCCCCCTTCGCTGCACTGGAAATCGCCGACGGCGATGGCGACGAGGTAGGTCGACATCTTCGGGGTCGTCGCGAACGTGACCGTGTGGCGGGTCGGCGTCGGTCCCGCGACGTCGGACAGCGTCCGCCCGTTCGAGATCACGCGGTCGCCGCGATCCGCCACGACCGTCAGGGCGAACGTCGCCTTGTACGCCGGCTCGTCGAAACAGGGGAACGCACGCCGTGCGTCGGTCGATTCGAACTGCGTCACGGCGTAATTCCGCTGCTTGCCGCGACTCAAGTAGAAGCCGCGGAGCTGGTCGTTCAGCACGCCGCTGTAGTGCACGACGATGTCGGTCGGCCCCCGCTCGAGACGCCTGGGGACGGTCAGCGTCGCCTGCTGCCTGTCGGCGTCGAGCGTGACGGCGGCCTGCTGCAACGCGGGCGCGCGGCCGATCGACGCGTCGCGAAACCGGAGATCCACCGCGTTGAAGACGATGCGCGTCGTCGGCTCGAGGACGTCGACGCGGATGGTTTCGGTGCCTTCGAACCGCGCGTGCGCGATATCGACGCTGAACGTCAGGTCGTAATGCGTCGGACGCACGCCGGTCGGCAGCCGCTGAGCCGCCGCCGGCGCTGCCGCGCAGAGAAGGGCGATGAACAGGACGGTGAACAGGAGACCGATGGACGTCCGCATGCTCCAAGTGTAGAATGAGCCATTCCGATGGGTCAGCAGACCTGCATGTGTTGCTGCTGTTGTTGTTGCGGGCTTTCGAGCCCCCGCGGCACCGGTCTGCTCATGCGGCGCGATCGCATCGTGATGTAAAGCGCCATACAGCGGCGAGGAGACCAAGGCCCGGGAGGCTCAGCTTCCCGGGCCTTTTTTTATGTTCCCGATGTTTCTCGACCTGAACGGCCGGTGCGTGGCGCTCGTGGGCGCCGGCGCCGTCGCCGAAGCGAAACGGCAGCAGTTCGCCGCCGCCGGCGCCGACGTTCGCGTGATCGCGCCGGAGGCGTTCGTGCCGGCGGACCTCGACGGCGTCTGGCTCGTCGTCGCCGCGGCGGGGCCGGAGGTCAACAGCCGCGTCGCCGACGCGGCGGCCGCCCGCCGGCTGTTCGTGAACGCCGTCGACGACCCGCCGAACGCGACCGCGTTTCTCGGCGGTGTGGTCCGGCGCGACGGCGTGACGATCGCCATCTCCACGGACGGAGCGGCGCCGGCCCTGACGGGGCTGCTGCGCGAAGGGATCGATGCGCTGCTGCCGGCCGATCTCTCCGGCTGGATGTCGACGGCGCGCGACGCCCGCGTCGCATGGAAGCGTGACCGCGTTCCGATCGAAGAACGGAAGCCGAAGCTGCTCGAAGCGTTGAACCGGAGGTACCAGTGATTCGCCTGGGCCATGTCTCACTCGTCGGCGCCGGACCGGGCGATCCCGGCCTGCTGACGCGCAGGGCCGTTGCGCGGCTGCGCGCCGCCGACCTCGTCCTGTACGACGCGCTGATCGATCCGCGGATCCTGCGATACGCGCGGCGCGCGCAGAAGTTCTTCGTCGGCAAGCGTGCGGCGAAGCACGCGATGTCGCAGGAGCAGATCCACGCGCTGATGATCCGCGCCGCCCGGCGGGGAAGACGGGTCGTGCGATTGAAAGGAGGCGATCCCTTCGTCTTCGGCCGCGGCGGCGAAGAAGTGCTGGCGCTGAAGCGTGCCGGCATCGCCTGCGACGTCGTCCCGGGCGTGACGAGCGCGATCGCGGCGCCCGGCGCCGCCGGCATTCCGGTGACGCATCGCGGCGCGGCATCGGCCTTTCTCGTCGTGTCGGGCCACGACGAGCGGGCGTTCGCGGAGGCGATCGGCAGCGCGCGGCCCGGCGCCGCGACCGTGGTCATCCTGATGGGCCTCGGCCGTGCCGCGGCGCTGGCGTGCCGGCTGATCGACGCCGGCTGGAGCCGCGGCACGCCGGCGGCGCTAGTGACCGACGCGACCACGGCGCGCGAGCGCGCGTGGCGTGGGACGCTGGACGATCTCGCGTCGGAGCGCGCCGCAATCGAGGGCGCCGGCCCCGGCACGATCGTCGTCGGGGAGGTGGTCGCGGTCGGTGCGTTGGAACTGCAGGCCGCGGCGCCTGCCGAGAGGAGTTATGTCAGTCGCTGACGATCAGAAGACGTTCGGACGCGCGCGGCTCTCGTTCGCGCGGCAGGGCGACATCGACGAGTTCGTCGACACCCTGGAGCGGTACGAGCGCGGCGAGATCACGCCCGACCAGTGGCGGGCATTCCGCCTGCTGCGGGGCACGTACGGGCAGCGGCAGGACTTCGACGCGCAGATGCTGCGCGTCAAGATTCCGCAGGGGCTGCTGACCGCCGATCAGCTCGACGCGCTCGCCGACGTCGCCGAGCGCTACTCGCGCGGGTTCGGCCACATCACGACGCGGCAGAACGTGCAGTTCCATTTCGTCAAGCTGCACGACGTCGAGCCGGCGATGCAACGCCTCGCCGAGGCCGGCCTGACGACGCGCGAAGCCTGCGGCAACTCGGTCAGGAACATCACCGGGTGCCCGTACGCGGGCGTCGCGCACGACGAACGGTTCGACGTGACGCCGTACGGCGAGGCGCTGACGCGCTTCCTGCTGCGGCATCCGCTGTCGTCGACACTGCCCCGAAAGTTCAAGATCGCGTTCGAGGGGTGCGCGACCGATCACGTGATGACGGCGATCAACGACCTCGGGTTCCGCGCGCTCGTCAGCCCGGACGGCGGCCGCGGGTTCCGCGTGACCGCCGGCGGCGGCACCGCCATCATGGTCGCCAACGCCGGCGTCGTCCACGAGTTCCTGCCCGCGTCCGAGATCCTCCGCTGCGCCGAGGCGATCCTGCGGGTGTTCCGCCGGTTCGGCGACTACGAGCACAAGCAGCGCAACCGCATGAAGTTCATGATCAAAGAGCTCGGGTGGGCGCGGTGGCGCGACGAGTACGATCGCGAGCTGACGGCGTGCCGCCTGCGCGGCGACGTGCCGACGCTGGACATCGAGCCGCCCGCGGCCGAAGCCCGGCCGGAGTCGCCGGACAGGGCGGCGCCGGCGCCCGCCGACATCGCCGCGCGGGTCGAGAGCGCCAGTATTGCAGGCCCCGGGCTGACGCCGGTCGTCGTGCCGCTGCTGCAGGCGGGCGACGAGGTTTACGCGCGGTGGCGGGCCACGAACGTCCGGCCGCAGAAGCAGTTCGGCTACGTCGTCGCGACCGCGACGGTGCCGCTCGGCGATCTCACCGGCGCGCAGCTGCGCGTCGTCGGCGAGCTGTCGCGCGCGTACGGCGACGGCGCCGTGCGGGTGACGATCGACCAGAACCTGGTGTTCCGCTGGGTGAACGCCAGCGACGTGCGTCCGCTGTTCCGGCGCCTCGCCGCCGCGGGGCTCGATCGCGCCGACGCGGACACGATCGCCGACGTGTGCAGCTGCCCGGGCGCCGAGTCGTGCCGCCTGGCGGTGACGCAGTCGCGAGGCCTCGGACGGCTGCTCGAGGAGCATCTGCGCGCGCGGCCCGATCTGGTCGCCGCGGCCGACGGCGCGCGCATCAAGATCAGCGGCTGCCCGAGAGGGTGCGGGCAGCACCACATCGCGACGATCGGCTTCCAGGGCAGCGTGCGCCGCGTCGGCGGCCGCGCCGTGCCGCAGTACTTCGTCATGGTCGGCGGCGGCGCGTCGGAGAGCGGCGCGTCGTTCGCGCGGCTGGTCGCGAAGGTGCCGGCGCGCCGCATCGCCGACGCGGTCGACCGGCTGATCGGGATCTATGCGCGCGACCGCGAGGCCGGGGAGAGCGCCCACGCGTTCTTCGCGCGCGCGGACGCGGCGCGGCTGCGCGTGGAGCTCGCCGATCTCGAGCGCTTCACGGCCGCCGACGCGGGCCCCGACGACTACGTCGACCTCGGCGAGTCGCAGGAATTCGCGCCGGTGGTGATGGACGGCGAGTGCTCGGCGTGAATCATCGAATCTGTATACATCGATTTGACTCCGCCGCCGCCGGCTGCTATAGTCGGCGGCACAACTGAATACGGTTCGCTTCTTTATCCAGAGTGGCTGAGGGACAGGCCCGACGACGCCACGGCAACCGCGTGACACGAGGTCACGGCTAGGTGCCAAGTCCTGCCGGAACGAATCGGCGAGTCGGGGAATTGCCACCCGCTCGCCAGGTTCTGATTCCGGGGAGATAAGGGGTTCGTCACGTGCGCGCTCGTCAGTGTCGGATTGCACTCCTCGGTTGTGGAACGGTCGGTTCGGCCGTCGCCCGGCGGCTCGTGGGGCCCGACACCCCTCCCGGACTCACACTCACGCACATCGTCGATCGCCGTGCCGCGCTGAAGCAGGCGCGTCATCCCGAGCTGTCGCGCGTCGCGTGGACCGCGTCGATCGCCGACGTGCTGGCCAGCGACGCCGACGTGGTGGTCGAGGCGATGGGCGGCGTCGATCCGGCGGCCGCCTGGATCGAAGCGGCGCTCGCGGCCGGCAAGTCGGTCGTCACCGCCAACAAGCAGGTAATCGCGCGCGAGGGCGCGCGGCTGCTGCGCCTGGCCGAACGCCAGGGGCGCCAGCTGCGATTCGAAGCGGCGGTCGGCGGCGCGATGCCGATCGTGCGCGCGATTGCCGACGGGCTCGCCGGCGATCGGATCACGAAGATCGTGGCGATCCTCAACGGGACGACCAACGCCGTCCTGTCGCGCATCGAATCGCGCGGCTGCTCGCTCGACGAGGCGTTGACCGACGCGCGCGCGCGCGGACTGGCCGAAGCCGATCCCTCCGCGGACCTGGATGGCGACGACGCGTGCGCGAAGCTGGCGATCCTCTGCGCGCTGGCGTTCGGGATCCGGGTGGACCCGTCGCAGATCCCGGCGCGATCGTGCGCGGGGCTCGGCGCGGGACAGTTCGCCGAGGCGCGGCGGAGCGGAGAGACCATCCGGCAGATCGCCGCCGCCGAATTCGACTACGCGCGCGCCACGCTGATCGCGTCGGTCGGCCCCGAGCGCGTGCCGCTGTCGTCGATCTTCGCTCGAGCCGTCGGGCCGGAAAACGCGGCGATCATCACCGGCGAGCACGCGGGCGACACCGGCATCTTCGGCGTCGGCGCCGGCGGCGACGCGACGTCGGTCGCGATTCTCAGCGACCTCGCGGCGATCGCGCGCGATCGGTCGGCGATTCTCCCGGCGCCGCACCTGACCTCCAACTTCACCCTTCAGCGTCAGCCCTCGGACCTCTTACTTCAACCATCGGAGGCGGTGTGCTAGTCGGTTTGCAATGTCATCTGTGCAAGGCCAGCTATCCCGCGCAGGCGAGCTACGTCTGCGAGAAGTGTCTCGGCCCGCTCGAAGCGGTCTACGACTACGCAGCCATTCGCGTGACGCGATCGGACATCGAACGCCGGCCGAAGAACCTGTGGCGCTACCGCGAACTGCTGCCGATCGACGGCGAGCCGCGGACCGGCTTCAACTCCGGCTTCACCCCGCTCGTGCGCTGCGAGCGTCTCGCCGAGCGGCTCGGCGTCGCCGAGCTCTACATCAAGGACGACTCGGTCAATCATCCGACGCTGTCGTACAAGGACCGCGTCGTGTCGGTCGCGGCGACGCGGGCGAAGGAGCTCGGGTTCGACGTGCTGGCGTGCGCGTCGACGGGCAACCTGGCCAACAGCGTCGCGGCGCACGCCGCCCGCCTCGGAATGGACTGCTGCGTCTTCATCCCCGACAACCTCGAAGCCGGCAAGCGCCTCGGCTCCGCCATCTTCAACCCGACCATCCTCGCGATTGCCGGCAACTACGACGACGTGAACCGGCTGTGCACGCAGGTGGCCGATCGCTACCGGTGGGGCTTCGTCAACATCAACCTGCGGTCGTACTACGCCGAAGGGGCGAAGACGATGGCGTTCGAGATCGTCGAGCAGCTCGGGTGGAAGTACCCGAAGCATCTGGTGTCGCCGGTCGCCGGCGGCACGCTGCTGCCGCGCCTCGTGCGCGGCCTTCGAGAGCTCCGGCACGTCGGCCTCGTCGAGGGCGATCTGCCGAAGGTGTACGCGGCCCAGGCCGCCGGCTGCGCGCCGGTGGTCACCGCGCTCCACGCGGGCCTGGAGCATCCGGAGCCGGTGCGGCCGAACACGATCGCCAAGTCGATTGCCATCGGCAACCCCGCCGACGGGTACCAGGTGCTGCAGAGCATCCGGTCGACGGGCGGCAGCGGCGCCGCGGTGTCCGACGATCAGATCCTCGACGCGATTCGGCTGCTCGCGGAAACCGAAGGGATCTTCACGGAACCTGCCGGCGGCACCACGCTGGCGGCGACGATCGAGCTGGTGCGCACCGGCGTCATCCCGTGCGACGAATCGATCGTCGTGTGCGTGACCGGCAACGGCTACAAGACGACCGAGGCCATCGCGGAGCGCCTTGCGGCGCCGGTGCACTTGACGCGCGCGTTCAAGGATTTCGAAGCGTGGTGGGCCGGCCGGACGGGGGTGTGCAGCGCGGCGCTGTAGCGCGGCGTGACGCGCGGGCGGCAGGCCTGACGGCCTGCGCTCACCGGCGCGGCCGCGCCGACGAGCTCGAGACGATCGGCAGCTTGAAGTCCATCGATCGCCCGTTGCGGAGGACCTTCACCGTCGCCGTCGATCCGATCTTCGCGTCGGAGACCATGCGCGAGAACTGCGACGGATCGTCGATCGACTGGCCGTTGAACGCGACGATGATGTCGCCGGGACGCAGGCCCGAGTCGTAGGCTTCGGACGCCCGCGTCATGCGCGCGATCAGCGCGCCCTTCGTCGACGGCGCCCCCAGTTCCTCGGCCCATTCCGGCGTCAGCTTCTCGATGCTCAGCGATCCGATCGAGCCGCGGCGCACCTCGCCGTACTTCATCAGGTCGTCGATGACGCGACGGGCCAGGTTGCTCGGCACGGCGAATCCGATGCCCTGATACCCGCCGCTCTGGCTGAAGATGCCGGTGTTGATCCCGATCAGCTCGCCGCGCGTGTTGATCAGCGCGCCGCCGGAGTTGCCCGGGTTGATCGCCGCGTCGGTCTGGATGAAGTCTTCGTAGTCGGCGAACCCGACGTTCGACCGTCCGACCGCGCTGACGATGCCGGCGGTGACGGTCTGGCTGAGCGAGAACGGGCTGCCGATCGCGAGCACCCATTCGCCCACCTTCAGCTGCGCCGAGTCGCCCCACGGCACGACGGGCAAGCCGGTGAGGTTCGCCTTGACCAGCGCGATGTCCGTCGCCGGGTCGGTGCCGATGATGCGCCCGCGCACTTCGCGCTTGTCGGGCAGCGCGATGGTGATCTCGGTGCGCGCCGCCGCGCGGCCGCCGTTCTCGCCGCCGATCACGTGGTTGTTCGTGAGGATGTAGCCGTCCGTCGAGATGATGACGCCCGACCCGAGGCTCATCGACCGGCGGTCGCGCGTGCCGAAGATGTCTTCGTCGCCGAAGAAGTAGCGGAAGAACGGGTCGTTCGAGAACGGCGAGTTCGCGCCGCGCACGACCTGCAGCGAGGAGATGTTGGCGACGCCTTTCACCGCCTGCGCGGCCACGCGCGTGAAGTCGGCGGCTCCCGCGGCTTGCAGCGCCTGGGCGGGCTTCGCGGCCTGGGGTCCGCCGCCCGCCTCGTGTTCCGCGCCGGGCGTCGCGCGCTCCGACAGCCGCGCGGGCGTGTCGGCGCGCGAGTCGGCGGCCGTGCGCATGCGGCCCGTGATCACCATGCCGCCGATGAAGCCGGCGACGACGAGCACGAGCGAGAGCGCGACGCGGCGCATGGCAGTCACGAGACGCTGACGCGGCGGCTCGTCCGATCGGTCGACTTGGGCATCGTCACGGTGAGGATGCCGTCCTTCAACTCGGCGGCGATCGCATCGACGGCAATCGGCTCGGGGAGCGTGAAGGCGCGCGAGAAGCGGCCGTGCCCGCGCTCGACGCGGTGGTACTGCTCGCAGGCGACGTCGCGCCCCTGGCTGGTGGTGCCGCGGGCGCCGCGGATGACGATGCGGCTGTCCTCGGCGTGGATGTCGATCTGATCGCGCGACAGGCCGGGCAGTTCGGCGGTCAAGACGTACTCGGTCGGCGTCTCGTACAAGTCGACGGGCGGGGTCCAGCCCGGGGCGTCGGTGCCCACGAGTTGGCCGAGCTGCTCGTGCAGCGCGAGCAGGTCGCGGAGCGGATCCCAGCGCGTGAACGACACGATTTTCATCCTAGCATATGTGCTAGGATCGGTCGGATCTACAGAGCGACGATGGCCTATTCAGTACAAGCGACCCGCCTCCGGAAGGGCATGCTCATCAAGTTCGAGAACGAGCTGTTCCGGATCCTGGAGCTCCACCACCTCACGCCCGGCAACAAGCGCGCGCACATCCAGGTGCGGATGCGCAACATCCGGACGAGCACGCTGAACGATCACAAGTTCCGCGCGGAGGAGGACGTGGAGCGCGCGACGCTCGACGAGCGCGAGATGCAGTACCTGTACAACGACGGCGATCTCTATTACTTCATGGACACGTCGAACTACGAGCAGATCCACATCTCGGCCGAAGCGCTCGGCGACTCGAAGGACTACCTGATGCCCGACATGACGATCCGCGTCGAGTTCTACGGCGAGGAGCCGGTCGGCATCGAGCTGCCGCCCACGGTGGATCTCACGGTCAAGCAGACGGTGCCGGGCATCAAGGGCGCGACGGCCAGCGCGCAGATCAAGCCGGCCACGCTCGAGACGGGGCTCGTCGTGCAGGTGCCGTCGTTCGTCAACGAAGGCGACAAGATCCGCATCAACACGGAAACCGGAGAATACCAGGGTCGAGCCTGATGGACGTCGTCCGCACCAAGCCGCAGCACGGCTGGATCGAGGTCATCACCGGCTCGATGTTCAGCGGCAAGAGCGAAGAGCTGATCCGCCGCCTGCGCCGCGCGCAGATCGCGAAGCAGAAGGTCCAGATCTTCAAGCCGCTCATCGACAACCGCTACAGCGCCGACCACATCGTCTCGCACAGCGAGATGCGCATCGCGTCCGACAACGTGCGCAATTCGGACGAACTGCTGGCGCACGTGGCGAACGACACCGAGGTCGTCGGCATCGACGAAGGGCAGTTCTTCGACGCGAACCTGCCCGCCGCGTGCAACACGCTCGCGGACCAGGGAAAACGGGTGATCGTGGCCGGGCTCGACCAGGATTACCTCGGCCGCCCCTTCGAGCCGATGCCGCAGCTGCTGGCGATCGCGGAGTACATCACCAAGACGCTCGCCATCTGCGTCGTCTGCGGCGATCCGGCCAACCACACGCAGCGGCTCGTGGCGAGCGGCGAGCGCGTGCTCGTCGGCGCGTCCGGCCTGTACGAGGCGCGCTGCCGCCACTGCTTCGATCCGCATCTCGCCGCCGTCGAAAAGGTTTAATACAATCGGTTCGTGAGGTCGCAGAGCCTGCTCACCGGCGTGCTGTTGGTGCTGGGCGTCGGCTTCTTCGTCGCGAACACCAAGCTCGTCCTCGACTACACGCGCTACCTGAAGCGCCGCTCGTCGGCGCTGCTCGTATGGCCCAGCCCGCGCCCGGCGAACTACGCGATGGCGCTCGGGATGGGCGTCGCGCTCGGTATCCTGGTGTTCGTGAAGATCTTCGTGCTGCACATGCAGGCGTTCGGCGAAACGATGATGTTCGCCTACTACGCCTACCTGATGCCGCTGAGCCGCCGGATCGGCCGCGGCTTCTACGCGGACGGCATCTGGGCCGACACGGCGTTCATCCCGTACGACGAAGTGGGCGGCATCAGCTGGCGCGAAGGGGAGCACCAGGTGACCCTGATCGTCGTCTCGCGGCTGCGCAGCCTTGCACGCCGTCTCATCGTCCCGGGCGACAAGTACGGGGCGGCGCGGCGGCTGCTGCGCGACAAGATCGGCGATCACGAGATCCAGTTCTCCGGCACGGGCCTGGACCTCGGCGGGCACGACGAGCGGAACGACGCGTAGCGGGACCGTCGACCGTTAACAGTTCGCAGTCGACGGACCGATAGAAGCAGCGGTGGACTGTCGACCGTCAACTGCGTCCCGTCACCGGTGAACCAACGCTATGGCTGCACGCGCGACCTGGAAGGGTTTTCTCAAGATCAGCCTCGTGAACATCCCGATCAAGGTGTTCCCGGCGACTGAATCGAGCGCCACGATCTCGTTCAACCAGCTCCACGCGGAGTGTCAGACACGCATCCAGCAGAAGCGCTGGTGCCCGCACTGCAACCGCGAGGTGCCGAACAGCGAAATCGTCAAGGGCTACGAGTTCGACAAGGGGCGCTACGTCGTCATGTCCGACGAGGACTTCGACAAGGTGCGGCCCGAGTCGACGCGGGTGATCGATCTCGTCCAGTTCGCCGACGAGAAATCGATCGATCCGATGTACGTGGACCGCGCCTACTATCTGGCGCCCGACGGCGGCGTCGCCGCCGACGCGTTCGCGGTGATGCGCGAGGGGATGCAGGGCAAGGTCGGCATCGGCAAGCTGGCGCTCTACGGCCGCGAGTACCTCGTGGCGGTCCGGCCGCACGAGCGGGGGATCGTCATGTACACGCTCCACCACGCGGCCGAGATCCGCAGCATCGACCAGGTCGAAGACCTCAACACGGTGCCGCGCACCGTGAAGCCCGAGGAGATCAAGCTCGCCCGACAGGTGATCCAGACGTTCGAGGGGCCGCTGAACCTCGCCGACTACAAGGACGAATACCGCGAGGGGCTGCAGAAGATCATCGAGGCGAAGATCGCGGGCGAGCAGATCGTCGCGCCGTCGGTGGAGGCGCCGCCGAAGGTGGTCAACCTGATGGAGGCGCTGAAGAAGAGCCTCGACGCCGTGAGCACGCAGAAGAAGAAGCCGGCCCGGGCGAGCGTCGCCGAGAAGCCGGCGGCCAGACGCAAGCGCGCCTAGACGGCGCGATCAGATGTGCACGTTCGACGCGAGCTCGAGCTTGCCCACCAGCGAAATGACGTCGACGAAGTCGTAGCTGGTCGTCTCCGGCTGGGGCTTCAACTCGATCACGCCCGGACCGCGCTGCTTCAGGCGGAGGTGGTCCGGCGGCATCGCGTCGAGGCTCGGCAGCTGGCGCAGCTCGTGGAAGTAGGCGGCGACGTCGTGATCGACCGTGCCGCTCGCCGGCAGCGCCCGCCCCTTCTTCGGCATCACCTCGCGCGTCGTCGTCAGGATCGCCGCGACGTCGGTCCCGCCGAGCCGCACGCCGTGCTCGCGCTCGAAGAACCCGAGGATCTCGCGGTGGAAGTCGTCCATCGCGTCGAACAGGAATTGCGCCTGGTTGTCGGCCCACACGATCGACAGCCAGTCCTTCAGGCCGCCGCTCCGCTCGCGCTGCAGCAGCTCGCGCCGGATGCGCGCGGACATCGGATACAGCTCCGGGTGCTCTTCGGTCTGCGCCAGCCACCGCTCGAGGAAGTCGGTGGCGCGGACGCCGTGCTCGATCTGCACGAAGTACAGGAGGTACTTCAGGAGGCCCACCTTCACGAACAGCTTGTAGGCGAGGCACAGATCGAACATGCGGGCGTACTCTTCGCGCGTGAAGCTGTAGGTCGACTCCACGAACCCGTCGGCGCCGACCGTGATCTGGAACTTGCGCTGGTAGGCTTCGTCGGCGATCGGCGCGTTCGGCATCACGCTCGTCGCGAAGATCATCGGCAGCACCTTGTGGTCGAAGCAGAACTGCAGATCGGCCTTGCAGCTCTCGAAGGTCTGCCCCGGGAGGCCGAGCATGAGGTCGGACACCGCCGGGATGTCTTCCTTGTGGAAGAAGGTGATCATCTTCCGGTACTCGGACATCTTGATGTTCGAGCGCTCGACGTTCTCGAGCACCTGCTCGTCGGTGGTCTGCATCGAGATCTGGCCGCTCGAGATCAAGCCGCCGTCGCTCAGGATCTTGATGATGTCGAGCAGCCGCGGGCTCGCCGTCTTCGCGTTGGTGTAGCCGATCTCGCGCGGGAACCCGTAGCGCTCCTTCATCTCGACGACGAACCGCGCGATGTCGACGTCGCGCGGCAGAATCCCGAAGTTCGCGTCGCAGAAGCCGATGATCCCGATCTGGTGGCGCGCCGCGAATTCGAGCTCCGCGAGCACGCGGTCCATGCTCATGCGCGCGATCTTGGCAAGCGTCGCCGCGCCCCAGTCGCAGAAGGTGCAGCCATACGGGCAGCCGCGGTTCGTCTCGATCGGCAGGTACTGCCGCCCGTCGATCCAGTGGTCGAACTCGCCGGTCGTGTACGGCGACGGGTAAATCGCCAGGTCCATCGTCCGCGCGCGATCGGGCGTCCGCACGAGCTGGTCGCCGCGGCGGAACGTCAGCCCTTCGACCGTGGAGAGGTCCGCGCGCTGGAAGTCCTCGACGTCGAGCCCCGCGTGTCCGATCGCGCGAAGCAGCTCCGCGAGCGTCACCTCGCCTTCGTGCCGCACTGTCACGTCCACCGCCGCGTGCTTGGCGAAATACGTGTCGCACGCCGCCGCGGCGCGCGGCACGTGGGGGCCGCCGACAATGACGAGCGAGCCGGGGCGCCGCTGCTTGACGCCGCGCGCGAACTCGAGGTTGATGTCGTGGTTCCACACGTACATCGACAGCAGGAAGATCCCCGGGCCCGCGGGCAGTTGGTCGAGCATCGCGGGGATGTCGCTCGCCGCCCTCGGCGTGATGCGCCCGAAGTCGAACCGCTCGTTCAGCTCGCCGTCACGGTGCTGCTTGGCGTACGCCGTCAGGCAGCCGAGGGCGTAGAAGCTGCTCCACCATTCGAGCGGCGCGCCGTCGCGTCCCAACGAGACCGGGTACACCGGGATCTTCGCCGCCCGGCGGGGGCCGAACAGGCGAGACGTCAGGGCGTCGGTCCATCGCTTCGTGTCCATCGCGTCCCCTCGTGCAGTCGAGTTGAAAAAAGGCTGTCGCCGCCGATGTGCAGGAGTCGAGCCGCAGGCGAACTTTTCGGGCCCGCATGGTCCGGTTCGCGCGCCCCGGCGCCATGGGCGGATCGCGTGACAATCGTGTGGGTTACGGGCGGCCCTTCGGCATCAAGGGAGGCTTATATCGACCAGTAGAGGGTGCGTAATCTGCCTCCGACGCGACAAAAGATCCGAAGCTCCGCGAATTGTTATCTCGGATTGCAAACGCCGTCAGTGCGCTTTCGGCTTCGGCGCGGCGCTCTTCGACCGGGCGACGAACGCCGCGGGCACGCGGCTCATCGTCGAGCTGAGCGTGTAGAGGCCCGAGTTCGTGCGGATGTACCCGTGGCGGAGCCTGCGGAGCAGGCGGGGGATCGCGGCGCTGCGTCCGTCGGCGCGCGAGCGCAGCGGCCACAGCAGGACGAACGTCGGGTCGGCGGTGGACTCGTAGATCATCCACGGCGCGCCGCTGCCGGCGGCGGCGCGGACCGTTTCCATGAACTGCCCTTCGTGGCCGGCGGTCACGCGGAACGTGGCGAGGAACAGCGCGCGCATCGTCGCGAAATCGCCGTCGGACGGCAGGTAGCTCACCTCGTCGCGGCGGGTGGTCAGCACGCTGTCCTGGCTGTCGACGAGCGACGCCAGCCGCGCCGACAGCCGCGCGAGCTCGGGGTGCGCGGGCGCGAGCGACTTGTACGTGTCGCTGGCGCGCTTCAAATCGTCGGGCGCGCCGAACACGTTGAGGTACACGAGATCGCGCGGATCCTTCGCCGATTGGAACGTCAGCCAGTAGAGCGGAATCTTCGCGCGCTCGTACGCGTTGACGATCGACGCTTCCACCGACTGGTACGCGACCGGCGCGCCGCGCTTCAGGTGGTGGTGGACGATGTTCAGCGTCGCGGGCGGCGGGACGAGAACTTTGGCTGCGAGCAGCGCCGCCAGCAGGAGCGTCACAACTTCGAGGCGAGGATGCCGAGGAGTCCGGGTCCGCTGGCGGTCGGATCGGCCAGCCATCCGGGCGGCGTCAGCCAGACGAAGGCGAGGATCGCGATCACCCACAGGTCGTAGGAGAGCGTCGCGCGCTCGTCGGTCCAGAAGAAGGCGCGGCTGAAGTAGCCCGCGACGCCTTCGCGCGTCGGCATCGGCAGCCGGTTGAGGGCCAGATACGTGTAGTAGATGCGGTTCGCGACGGCGAGCACCGACAGCGCGAGCACGACCCACAGGACCGCGGCCATGCGGTTGGTCGACGCGCCGATCATGAAGAGCACGATGCGCTCGGGCCGCTCCATGAACCCGACCTTGCAGCGCTCGACGAGCGATTCGGCGCGGGCGCGCGCGTAGCTCGTCATGATCGAGAAGATCAGCGTCAGCGCGGCGACGAGCACGTAGTCGCTGCGACCGAGCTTCGAGTACAGGAAGATCAAGCCGGTGCAGAGCGCGAGGTCCGAAAAGCGATCGAGCGTCGAATCCCAGAAGGCGCCGAACTTCGACTGCAGGTGGAGTTCGTGCGCGACCTTGCCGTCGATGAAATCGAAGATGTTCGCGACCAGCATGATCACGAACGCGAGCATGAAGCGGCCGAGCGCGAGCGCCCACGCGGCGCCGACGTTGATCACCACGCCGACGAACGTCAGGACGTTCGGGTGGATGCGCAGCGCGACGCACGCGTCGATGATCGCGCGGAGCGGAAACATGCAGACGGCGCCGATGGCGCCGGTAAACGTCAGGCGCTTGCGCGGCGGCCCCTCGTGCCCGAACTCAGGCGCTGGTCGTGGGATCGCCGGGGCTGCAGGCATGTCAGGGCTTATAATGGAGGGTTCAGACACGTAAAGAAATCGCGACATAGTAGCGTATGGCCATCCAGGATCTCAAGGATCAGATTGCGCGGCTGCCCGAGCAGCCGGGCGTCTACCTGTACTTCAACGCGGATGGCGACACGATTTACGTCGGCAAGGCGCGGGCGCTGCGCGACCGTGTCCGCAACTACCTCGGCGCGTACGGGTCGGATCCGAAGACCGACGCGCTGCTCGACGAAATCCACCGCCTCGAGTTCATCGTCACCGACTCGGTCGTCGAGGCGCTGGCGCTCGAAAACAACCTGATCAAGCAGCGGACGCCCAAGTACAACATCCTGCTGCGCGACGACAAGAACTATCCGTACCTGCAGCTGACGACCAACGAGGCCTTCCCGCGCGTCCTCGTCGCGCGGCGCGTCGAGCGCGACGGCAGCTTCTACGCCGGCCCGTTCCTGCCGGCGCACTTCGCCCGCAAGACGATGGCGCTGACGCACCGGCTGTTCGGCATCCGCTCCTGCAACGAGGTGATCACCGGCAAGCGCGGGCGCCCGTGCCTCGAATTCGACATCAAGCGGTGCATCGCGCCCTGCGTCGACACGATTTGCGCGCCGGACGAGTACGCGCGCGCGGTGGGGATGACCAGGTTGTTTCTCGAAGGCAAGAACGAAGAGCTGGCCGGCACGCTGCGCCAGCGGATGCTCGACGCGGCCGGCGGCGAGCGCTTCGAAGAGGCGGCGCAGCTGCGCGACGCGATGCGCACGGTGCAGGCGCTGCACGACCGCCAGCAGAAGATGGCCACGGCCGAGCTCGGGCACCGCGATGTCTTCGGTTTCAAGCGCGGCCCCGCCGGCGTCGTCGTGCAGGTGTTCCAGGTGCGCAGCGGCCGCGTCGTCGAGCGCGTCGAGCTCGGATCGGAGGACGCGATCGTCGGGTCGAGCGACGGGGAGGTGCTCGCGGCGGCCATCCAGCAGTTCTACGAACTGCGCGGCGCGCCGCCGGAGATCCACGTGCCGATCGAGCCGGACGAACGGGAGGCGCTCGAGGCGTACCTGACCGATCGCGCGCAGCGGAAGGTGCGGATCCTCGTGCCGCAGCGCGGCGACAAGCGCGGCTTCGTCGATCTCGCCAACCGGAACGCCGGCATCGCCTACCAGACGCGCTTCAACCAGGCGCGCGCGGCGCAGTACGACGCGCTCGAGACGCTGCAGCAGGTGCTGCAGCTGCCGACGCTGCCGCGGCGCATCGAGTGCTTCGACATCTCCACGATCCAGGGGAGCGAGACGGTCGCGTCGATGGTGGTCTGCGAGGACGGCCGGATGCGGCGCGGCGAATATCGCAAGTTCCGCATCCGCACGCTGCAGGGGACGCAGTCGGACGACTTCAAGTCGATGCACGAGGTCGTGATGCGCCGCTACCGCAAACTGCTCGAGCTGGGCGGGCCGTTTCCCGATCTCGTGCTGATCGACGGCGGCAAGGGCCAGCTCGCCGCCGCCTACGCGGCGCTCGAGGAGCTCGGCCTGGCCAACCTGGTGGCGGTCGGGATTGCGAAGAAGGAGGAGCTGCTGTTCACGCGCGATCGCGAGGACGCGATTGCGCTGGCGCCGACCGATCCGGCGCTGTTGCTCATCCAGCGCATCCGCGACGAAGCGCATCGTTTCGCGGTGACGTTCCACCGCCAGGCGCGCTCGATGCGCGACCTGCGATCCGAGCTCGACGAGGTGCCGGGGATCGGCCCGCGCCGGCGCAAGACGCTGCTGACGACGTTCGGCAGCGTCGCCGGCGTGCGGCGGGCGACGCGCGAAGAGCTGGCCGCGGTGGTCGGCGCGCGCACCGCGGACGCCGTGCTGGCGTTCTTCGCGAGCCGCCCGTAACGCGCGCCGCGTCGATTCGCCGGTCGGCGGAACGTCGGCAGAACGCTGTCGACAGCCGTCAACTCCGGACGGTAAACTGTCGATGGCTCCGTGGACATCAACGCCGCGCAAATCTTCATCGCGTTCGTCGTGCTGCTGTTCTCGCTGACCGTGCACGAGACGGCGCACGCCTGGACCGCGGATCGGCTCGGCGATCCGACGGCGCGGCTGCTCGGCCGCGTGTCGCTGAATCCGATGGTCCACGCCGATCTGATCGGCACCATCGTCTTTCCGCTGCTCGCGATGGTGAGCGGCGTGCCGCTCATCGGCTGGGCGAAGCCGGTGCCGGTCAACCCGCGCCAGCTCGCCAACCCGCGGCGCGACTACGTGCTCGTCGCCGCCGCGGGACCGGCGAGCAATCTGCTGATGGCGGTTGGGTCGGCGATCGTGCTGCGCCTGCTGCCGGTGTCGCCGGTCACGCTGGGCGAACCGAACGTCACGGCGCCGATTGCCACGCTCTTCAGCCAGGCGCTGCGCCTCAACGTGCTGCTCGCCGTGTTCAACATGATCCCGGTTCCGCCGCTCGACGGCGGCAACGTCCTCAGCGGGCTGCTGCCGGCGCGGGCCGCCTTCCGCTTCAACGCGCTGCTGCGGCCGTACGGGTTCCTGATCCTGTACGCGCTGATGCTCACTCGCGGGTTCGAGTACCTCGTCATCCCGCCGTCGCGCTTCCTGTTGTCTTGGCTGCAGTGACGAACCGCGCGCGCGTCGTCTCCGGCATGCGGCCGACCGGCGCGCTGCACATCGGGCACCTCGTCGGCGCGCTGCGCAACTGGGTGGCGCTGCAGTCCACGTACGACTGCTTCTACTTCATCGCCGACTGGCACGCGCTGACCAGCGACTACGCCGACACCAGCCGCATCGCCGCGAACACGTACGAAGTCGCGGCGGACTGGATCGGCGCCGGCCTCGACCCCGACAACAGCACGTTCTTCGTGCAGTCGCTGGTGCCGGAGCACGCCGAGCTGTTCCTGCTGCTGTCGATGGTCATCGCGGTGCCGTGGCTCGAGCGCGTCCCGACCTACAAGGAGCAGCGCGACACGCTGAAGGACAAGGATCTGTCGACCCTCGGGTTCCTGGGGTACCCGCTGCTGCAGACCGCGGACGTGGCGATCTACGACGGCCGCTTCGTGCCCGTGGGCGACGATCAGGTGGCGCACCTCGAGCTGGCGCGCGAAGTCGTCCGCCGATTCAACAACTTCTACGGCGACGTGCTGGTCGAGCCGCAGCCGATGCTGACGTCGGTGGCGCGGCTGCCGGGCCTGGACGGCGGCAAGAAAATGAGCAAGAGCATCGGCAACACCATCCACCTGTCGGATTCGGCCGACGAGGTGCGCCGGAAGGTGATGTCGATGTACACCGATCCGAAGCGCGTGCGCGCCGACATCCCGGGCACGGTCGAAGGCAACCCCGTCTTCACGTACCACGACGCGTTCAACACCAACGTGGCGGAGGTCGACGATCTGAAGGAGCGCTACCGCACCGGCAGGGTCGGCGACGTCGAAGTGAAGCGGAAGCTGGCCGACGCGCTCAACCTGGCGCTCGATCCGATCCGCGAGCGCCGCGCGGCGATCCTCGCGCAGCCCGAACGGCTGAAGGCGATCCTGTTCGAGGGCTCGGCGCGCGCGCGGGCGATCGCGGCAGAGACGATGGTCCGCGTGCGCGAGGCGATGAAGATCGCGTACCGGTAGTGCGCAAGGGAACAGCGGATACACAGGTGAGGGACGGGCGCCGATGAGTCTCGCGCATGCAGGGTGGAGCGATGGGCCGGCGTCGCGTGGCCGGCATCGGCGCGGTCCGTGCCGGATGATCCCCCAGGGGCGGGCGCGGTAGATGGACCAGCATCCCGATTTCGAGTCGGCGCCAGACGCGTTTCCGGTCAAGCTCGAGATGTTCGAGGGGCCGCTCGATCTCCTGCTGTTCCTGATCAGGAAGAACCAGGTCGAGATCCACGACATCCCGATCGCGCTCATCACGCAGCAGTACCTCGACACGATCGGCCTGATGAAGGAGCTGAACCTCGACGTCGCCGGCGATTTCCTGGTGATGGCGGCGACGCTGATCCACATCAAGTCGAAGATGCTCCTCCCGCGGCCCGAGACCGCCGCGACCGTCGAGGGCGACGAGGAAGATCCGCGCGATGCGCTCGTGCGGCGCCTCCTCGAGCACGAAAAGTTCAAGGCCGCGGCCGGCCTGCTGCACGAGCGCGAACAGGTGCGATCCGCGCAGTGGCAGCGGCCCGACGAACGCGTCGCCGCGATTGCCGGCGAGGAATACGAGCCCGAGCTGGAGGTCGACCTCTTCAGCCTGCTCTCCGCGTTCCAGCAGGTCGTGCAGCGCGCCAGGCAGCGGCCGAAGGTGCTGCTGCCGCCGGAGCAGATTCCGGTCGAAGTCCGGATCGATCAGCTCCTCGAGCGGCTGTCGGAGACGGAGGCCTGCGGCTTCGAAGATCTCTTCGCCGACTGCGCCGATCGCGGCGGCCTCATCGTCACCTTCCTCGCGCTGCTGGAGATGATCCGCCTCAAGCTGGTGCGCGTCTTTCAGCAGGGCACGTTCGGCGCGATCCGCGTGTACAAACGGGCGCGGCCCGCCGACGCGCCGCACCCGATCGGAGATCCGGAAACACACCATGGATGAACAGCCAGGGCAGGAAGAACAGACGGGCCAGATCGGACAGCCGGGCGAGCCCATGGACGCGAGCGCGGTCGCCGAAGCGCCGCCGATCGCCAGCGCCGAGCTGAAGGCGATCCTCGAGGCGCTGATCTTCGCGTCCCCCGAGCCGCTGACGCCCAAGGCGATCTACAAGCTGCTCGACACCGAGCCCAGGGAGGACGTGCAGGCGGCGCTCGAGGAGTTGAAGAAGGACTACGAGCGCCCCGGCGGGCTGCAGCTCGTCGAAGTGGCGGGCGGCTACCAGATCGTCACCCGCTCCGATCTCCACGAGTGGGTCCGCCGGCTGTTCCACGAGCGCTCCACGCAGAAGCTGACCGCGCAGGCGCTCGAGACGCTCGCCGTGATCGCGTACCGCCAGCCGGTGACGGCGGCAGAGATCACCGAGATCCGCGGGGTCAACACGTCCGGCGTGCTCAACACGCTGCTCGAGCGGCACCTGATCAAGATCGTCGGCCGCAAACAGGTCGTCGGCCGCCCGTTCATGTACGCGACGACCAAGGAGTTCCTGATCCGGTTCGGCCTCAACGACGTCAACGATCTGCCGAACGTCGAGGACATGGCCGAAGCGCTCGGACTCGAGGCGCCGATCCTGGTGGAGCAGCCGACGAAGGACGAGGACCTTCCGCTGTCGGAGCCCGACGAGGAGCTCTCCGCCGCGGAGGATGCCGCGGACCCCGAGGCGTCTTAGTCCCCTGGCAGCAGCTCGAGATCGATCCGCACGGTCGAGAACACGCCGCGCGTTTCCAGTTCGGACCAGTCGACGTAGCCCGGCGCCGCGACGCTGAACGACGAGGGGTTGAATCCGCCTCCGCCTGCCGGGCAGCCGAGATCGATCCGATACCAGCCATCCGCGCCTGTCGTCGTCTTCGCCCCGCCGAGCGACACGGTCGCGCCGGCAATCGGCACACCCGTCCGTGCGCTCGCCACCGTGCCGTAGCGCGACACGCACGTGCCCGCGTCGACCAGGAAGTCGCCGCGATACGCCGGGCCCCACACGTGGCTGGCGCCCGACGAGAGGCCGGCGACGATCGGATCGTAGGGTCCGGCGCCGAGCGTCAGCGTGTACAGCCCGGTCGCGTCCGACAGCGCGCGCACGCCGCCCAGCTCGACGGTGATGCCGCCGATGCCGGCGCCCGAGTGCCAGTCGATCGTGCGCCCGCCAATGCGGATCGGCGCGGCCGTTGCGCCCCCTCTCACGGCGCGTCCCGCGGTCGACGGCACGCCCGGTGTGCCGGTGGAGCATGCGACGCCTGCCGCGCCGACGCCGCAACACACCCAAACGAACATGAAACGTGCCGTGCTTCCCATGCCGGATCCCCGTCAGTCGACGCGTGTTCGCCGGAGTGAGAGCACGACCCGCGCCACTCAGCCCGTGTTGCGCAGCCCGGCGGCGATCCCGTTGACGGTGACGACGAAGGCGCGGTGCAGGCGCGCGTCGTCGTCGCCCGCCGACCGCAACCGCTTCAGCACCTCGATCTGAACCAGATTGATCGGGTCCACGTACGGGTTGCGCACGTCGATCGACCGCCGCAGGACCGGGTTGTTCTCCACGAGGACCGCGTGGCGCGTCACGTGGAGGATCGCGTCGATCGCGCGCGTGAGGCGCGAGCGCAGCTCGTGGCCGAGCGGCTGCAGACCGGCCGGGACGAGTTCGCGATCGTAGAGCGCCGCGATCCGCGCGTCGCTCTTCGCGAGCGCCATTTCGATCAGATCGATCGTCGACTGGAAGAACGGCCACCGGTCGTACATGTCGGCGACGAGCGCGTCGTCGCCGCGCGCCGCCGCGCGATCGAGCGCGGTCTCGACGCCGAGCCATGTCGCGAGCAGCAGACGCGTCTGCGTCCAGGCGAACTGCCACGGGATCGCGCGCAGGCTCTCGATGCCGCCGCCGGAGGACGGGCGCCGCGCCGGCCGGCTGCCGATCCGGATCGTGCGGAGCTCCGGCTCGGGGGTCGCCGTGCGGAAGTACTCGATGAACTCCGGGCGGCCGCGAACGACGGCGCGATACGCGTCCCGCGAATCGGCGTCGATGCGGTCCATGCACGCCCGCCACGCGGGCTGCGGCGGCTCGGCCGGCTGCAGCATCGATTCGAGGACCGACGTCGCGTACACCTCGAGCGTCCGCATCGCGATGGCGGGCAGGCCGAACTTCGCCTGGATCATCTCGCCCTGCTCGGTGACGCGCAGCGTGCCGTCGATCGATCCGGGCGGCTGCGACCGGATGGCCATCGACGTGGGGCCGCCGCCGCGGCCCACGCTCCCGCCGCGTCCGTGGAACAGGGTGAGAGCGACGCCGCTGCTCCTCGCGGTCGCGACGATGGCTTCCTGCGCCCGATAGAGCGCCCAGGCCGCGCTGAGGCGGCCGGCGTCTTTCGTCGAGTCGGAGTAGCCGACCATCACCTCCTGCCGTCCCGCAATGCGCTCCCGGTACCAGGGCAGCGCGAAGAGCGTCTTCAGCGCGTCGGCGGCCGCGTTCAGGTCGTCGGCCGTTTCGAAGAGCGGCACGACGCGCTGCGGGTGACGGTTGCCCGTGAGCCGCTGGAGGAACTCCACCGACAGGATGTCGGATGCGCGGCGGGTCATCGTGATGACGTACGCGCCGAGGGACTCCGCGTCGATCTCCGCCGTCGCGCGGAAGGTGTCGATGACGTCGCGCACCGTCTCCGGCGCGGGTTCGAGCGGCGGCGCCGTCCCGACGCCGGCGGCCAGCGACTCGGCGAGCAGGCGAAAGCGATCGCGCTCGTCGGCGCCCGCGATCGGCTGCCCGCGCTGGCCGAACACCCAGTCCACGGCTTCGGCGTGGCGCGCCGAATCCTGGCGCACGTCGAGGCGCGCGAGCACGAGGCCGAACGTCGCGACGCGGCGGAGCAGATCGGCGAGGCGGCCGCGCGCGATGACGTCGTTGCCGGTCGCGACGAGCGATCGATGGCAGAGCCGCAGCGGCTCGGCGAGCTCCGCGGCCGCCCTGAAGGGCCGGAGGGCCGACGCCGGTTCCGCGGCCGAGTCGCGCGCGCCGTCAGGCCCGGCCGCCTCGTCGCGGGTCGCGATCAATCGCGCGCGAACGCCGCGCAGCAGCGCGCGGTACGGCTCGCGCTCGCCGCGGACCCGCTCCTTCAGTTCGGGCGACGCATCGGCCAGCGACAGCTCGTCGCGCAGGCGATTCACCTCGCGCAGGTACAGGTCGGCCGCCTGCCACCGCGCCAGCCGCACCGCTTCGCGCGTGACGTCCGGCGTCACGTTCGGGTTGCCGTCGCGATCGCCGCCCATCCACGATCCGAACGTGATCGGCGCCGCGTCGAGCGGCAGGCCGCAGCCGGTCGACTGCTGCAGCGCGCGATCGAGCTCGCGCAGAAACGCGGGCACCGCGTCCCACAGCGTTTCCTCGAACACGACGAGGCCCGCGCGCACCTCGTCGATCGGCGTCACGGCGCGATCGCGTCCTTCGTCGGTCAGCCACGCTTCGGCGACGACGCGGCGCAGCGCGTCGACGACGTCGTCGCGTTCGAGCAAGGTCGGATCCGGCCGATCGTGCTCGGCGAGCAGCTGCGCGACCCGGTTGTACTTCTGGATGAGCGTCCGGCGCAGCACCTCGGTCGGGTGGGCCGTGAGGACGAGCTCGATGCGCAGCCGTCCGACGGCCTCGGCGAGCGCGTCCGGCGACACGCCATCCGCGATCAGCCGCGCAAACACTTCGCGGCACGATCCGCGCTGCGGCCCGCCGGGGTCGCCGCTCGCGTGCTGGCGGCGGCGCCGCTCGCGATGATGCTGCTCGGCCACGTTCGCCAGCGCGAGGAAGTGCGCGAAGGCGCGCGCGATCGGGACCGTCGTCTCGATCGGCATCGCGCCGAGCACGTCGGCGAGGCGGTCGAACGCGTGTTCGTCGCCGCCGCGCGCGCCCTTCGCCATCGCGC
Source organism: Vicinamibacterales bacterium (assembly GCA_035650895.1). GTDB lineage: Bacteria > Acidobacteriota > Vicinamibacteria > Vicinamibacterales > CAVVIG01 > Gp6-AA45. The sequence goes on along the minus strand of DASRGT010000005.1, from coordinate 23,215 downwards.
GCACCGCTTCGACGCGTTCGAACAGCGCCGCGTCGCGGGCGCGCAGGGTGTCGCCGAGCAGATCGCCGAGCAGGCGGATGTCGTCCCGAAGCGCTTTGTGGGGATCAGTCACGTGGCGGCGTCCGCGTCGCCGCCCGCTGCAACTTCCGGACCTCGTCGTCGCTGAGATCGCGCCATTGGCCGGGCTTCAGCTTCGAATCGCGGATCGGGCCGATGGCCACACGGCGGAGCGACGCCACCGGGTGGCCGATGGCCTCGCACATCTTTCGGATCTGCCGATTCCGGCCTTCGTGGATGGCGATCGTGAGGTGCGACGGCCCGAGCGCGGTCACCTCTGCCGGGGACGTGCGCCGGCCGTCGATCGTCACGCCTCGCGCCAGCCGTTCGACGTCGTGGCGGTCGACGGCTCCGAGCACGTGGACGTCGTAGACCCGCGCGTGGCCGTGCCGCGGATGCGTGAGCCGCGCGGCGAGCTCGCCGTCGTTGGTCAGCAGGAGCAGCCCTTCGGAATCGAAGTCGAGCCGGCCCACGGGGTAGACGTACTCGCGGACGCCGCGCAACAGATCGATCACCGTCGGCCGCCGCTGCGGATCCGACCGCGTCGTGACGTAGCCGCGGGGTTTGTTGAGAAGGACGTAGCGGCGCCGCTCGGCGATCTTGACGCGTCGGCCGTCGACGCGGATGTCGTCGCGCGCCGGGTCGGCCTTGGTGCCGAGCTCGCGCACCGTCTCGCCGTTGACGGTCACGCGGCCCTCGCGCATCAGCTCCTCGCTCGCGCGGCGCGACGCGACGCCCGCCTGCGAGAGGATCTTCTGCAACCGCTCCACGCGTTCCAGCTTACCCCGCCGTCTCGGGCGCGCGGAACGCGGCGACGCGGACCACCGAGTCCGCATCGGCGCGGTACCAGACGTCGACGTGCTCCCGCAGCGCGAAGCGCCGCGCGGCCGCAACGGCGTCGTCGTAGCTGCGGAACGAGAACTGATCGCCGGCCCCGTAGCGGCTGAGCAGGTAGTGCTCTTCAGGCGCGGCGGTGCGGCGCACGACGACGTCGCCTGCGAGCGGTGCCCCGGCGGAGGAATCGGACATGGAAAGTCCGAATATTACTGCAGACGTGCGGCAGCCGGTACGGCGTGGCCTGACAATTCGCTGACGGCCTCGACCACGGCTGGCAGCTCGAACGGCTTCTGGATCGCGCGCCAGACCGCCGAGGAAGTGGACAGTCGCGCCAGGCCGACCGAGTCGAACGCCGTGAGCAGCAGGACGCGGCACCTCGGGTTGCGCGCGCGAACGTGTTCGAGGATGCGCAGCGAGGCGGCGCCGGCGAGCGTTGCGTCCAGGACGAGGACGTCCACGCCGTCGACGGGCGGAAACGGCGGATCCGGCGACATCTCGACGACGTCGAATCCGGCCGGCGTCAGCGCTTCCTGCAGCGCCCAGCGGCACAGCGGCTCGGCGTCGACGACCAGAACACGGGCTTTCCGCGGATGCACGCCAGCCGAGACGGCAAGCACGGTGCCACACCACGCGTCGCAAAATAGCCCGCGAATCGGCGATAAATCGCGAACACCGGCCGTGGGTCGAGGAAAATCGGGTCCGGCGCGCGGATTTTCCCGCGCGGATCAATCGGCGCGGAGCGCCAGCAGCGGATCGACCCGGGTGGCACGATACGCGGGCACGATGCTCGCGACCAATCCGACGCCCAGTACGACCATCGACACGACGACGAACGTGGCGGCGTCGCGCGGCGTCACGCCGAACACGAGCGACGACAACGCCTGGCCGAGCGCCAGCGCGCCCGCGACGCCGATCGCGACCCCGACGATCGTCGGCTTCAGACCTTCGACGATGACCATGCGCACGACGTCGAGGGCCCGCGCGCCGAGCGCCATCCGAATCCCGATCTCGGTGATGCGCTGGCGAACGCCGTACGACAGCACGCCGTAGATGCCGATCGCGCCGAGCAAGAGCGCGAGGGAGGCGAACGCCGACAGCAGCCGCATCGCGAACCGCTGCTGCGCGATCGATTCCCCAATCACCGAATCCATGGTGGCGATGTCGACGACCGGCTGACCAGGGTTGATCGACCGGATCGCGCCGACGACGGCGGGCACGACGCCCATCGGATCGCCGGCGCTGCGCACGACGAGCGTCTCGTATCCCTGGCGCACTTGCGCGTAGGGCACGTAGATCGTTTGCGTATCGGTCGACTGCAGGCCGTGGACCTTGACGTCGCTCACGACGCCGACGACCTCGCGCGGCTGGCTGTCGAGCAGCCCCAGCACCAGGCGCTGGCCGACCGGCGACCTGCCGGGCCAGAAGCGGTGCGCCGTCGATGCGCTGACGAGCACGACGGGAGGACGGCCGTCTCGATCGGCGTCGGTGAAATCGCGGCCGTCGCGCAGGCGCATGCGAACGGTGTCGAGGTACCCGGGCGTGATCGCGCGCACGGCCATCTCCGGCTGCTCGGACAGCGGGCGCGGCGCGTCTCCTTCGATCGCGACCGGCTGCATCGATCCGCCGTCGTCGACCGGCAGCGAATCGATCGTCGCCGCCGCTTCGACGCCGGGCAGCGCGCGGACGCGCCGCAGCATTTCGTCCGAGAACTGGGCGCGCTGCGGCTTGTCGTACTCGGCGCGCGACAGGACGACGCCCATGGTCACCACGTGATGCGGGTCGATGCCGGGGTTGACCGCGCGCAGTTGCGCCAGGGTGCGAATGAGGAGGCCGGCGCCGACGAGGAGGATCAGCGCGAGCGCCACTTCGGCGGTGACGAGGACATTGCGCACGCGCCGTTCGCCGGCGTGCGATCCGCCGCGTCCCATGCCTTGTTTCAGCGCTTCGCCGGCGTCGCCGCGGGTCATGCGCCACGCCGGCGCCACGCCCGCGAGCAGCCCCGTCACGATTGCGACGATGCACGTGTAGAGGAGCACGCGACCGTCGAGCGCAACCTCGCTTGCCCGCGGCAGCGTGGCGCCGAACGACTTGGTGATCAGCCCGATGCTCCAGGCGGCGGCCGCCAGACCGACGGCGGCGCCCGAGGCGGCGAGCAGCGAGCTCTCGACGAGCAGTTGCTGAACGATGCGCGCGCGGCTCGCGCCGACCGCGGCGCGAATCGCGATCTCGCGCGACCGGCCGAGCCCGCGCGCGAGCAGCAGGTTCGCGAGGTTCGCGCACGCGATGAGCAGCACGCACGCCACGGCGCCGAGCAGCACGAGCAGGCCCACGCGCACGTCCGACACGATGTCCTGCTGCAGGGGCAGAACGATGGCGCCCCAGCCCTTGTCGTCGGCCGGGTACTGCCGCTCGAGACGCTGCGAGATCGTCGCGAGCTCCGCGTTCGCCTGGCGCACGTCGGCCGTCGCCTTCAATCGCGCCACGACCAGGTAGTTGTGATTGCCGCGCACCGCGCGCTCTTCGGCGTTCCACGCGAGCGGCAGCCACACGTCGGCGCGAAGCGGAAACCGCATCCGGTCCGCCAGGACGCCGACGACCGTGTACGGCTCGCCGTTGAGGGTGACTGCCTGTCCGACGAAGGAGGGGTCGGCGCCGAACCGCGTCCGCCAGATGTGCTCGCCGAGGACCACCACGTGCGAGCGCACCGGATCCTCGTCGCCAGGGCCGAGCACGCGCCCGAGGATCGGCGCCGCGCGCAGCACTTCGAAGAACTCGCTCGAGACGCCCGCCCCTTGCAGCGCGTCGGGCTCGCCGCGTCCGGTCAGGTTCGCTTCGCGGTACCCGTAGACCGCCATGTGCTCGAACGCGGTGCTCTCGGCCTGCCAGTCGAGGTAGTTCGCCGGCGAGACGGAGAAGCGCGTCACGCCGGGGAACTGTTCGCGCGGCGGCGTGTGCCAGACGCGCACGAGACGCGACGCGTCGGGAAAGGGCAGCGGCCGGAGGACGACTGCGTTCACGACGCTGAAAATCGCGGCGTTCGCGCCGATGCCGAGCCCCAGAATCGCGATCGCGGTCGTCGTGAAGCCCGGACTCTTGACGAGCGCGCGCGCGGCGTGGCGGATGTCGCGGACGATGGCGTCGAGCATCGGAAACCCCCGTTGATCGCGATACGCGTCTCGACTGCGCTCGACGCCGCCGAGCGCGATCCAGGCGCGCCGGCGCGCTTCGTCGGGCGTCATCCCTGCGCGGATGTTGTCGTCGGTGTGGAGCTCGAGATGGCTGCGGAGTTCCGCGTCGATGTCGGCATCGCTCCGGCCGCCCGCGATCGGCGCGACGGCGCGCCGGATCCAGCCGCGCAGGCGCCTCACGTGCGCTCCGGCGCCAGGAAGCGCGCCAGGATCTCGGTCGTCCGCTCCCACTCGCGCGACTCGCGCTCGAGCGCTTTGCGGCCGGCGCGCGTGATCGCGTAGAAGCGCGCCTTGCGGTTGTTGTCCGAGATCCCCCAGTCCGAGCGGATCCACCCTTCCTGCTCGAGCTTGAGGAGCGCCGGATAGAGCGTGCCGTACTGCACGACGAGCCGATCGCCGCTCGTCTGTTCGATGCGCCGCGCGATGCCGTAGCCGTGCTGGGCGCCCATCGTGTCCAGCGTCTTCAGCACCATCAGCGCGAGCGTGCCGCGCCAGACGTCCCCGTCACCCATATAGAGATCCAATACGAGCGTCGCGGGCCGCGGGTTCCCGGTCCCAGCGCCCGGCCGGAACTCCCGAGCTCAGCGATCCAGGAGGTCGCCCCAGAAGCTCGCGAGCGCGGCGACGTCGGTCGCGTGCGGCGGCCGATCGGCTTCGGCGTGGGAGATCAGTCCGCTCAGCAGCAGCCGGACGGGCGCGTGGCCGCGGAGATCGTCGGCCAGGTATTCGGATTCGACGGGCGGGATCACGTTGTCCTCGGTCCCGTGCAGCAGGTAGATCGGGACGGTCGGTTTGGGCGACTTCGACACCGAGAGCGCCGGGGAGCCGCCGTACATCCCGATGTACGGCAGCAAGCGCGTGCCGAGGTGCGCGACGTCGCGGTCGAGCACTTCCCGCAGCAGCGTGGCCGACGGCTCGGGCATCCGCTGCGCTTCGGCGCGGACGGCGTCGAATTCCGCCTGCGCCTTCGACTTGTCGACGCCGCCGTCGAGCGCCGACGCCCACAGATAGCGCCGCACGCCCGCGCGCAGCGGGTCGACCTGCGCCGGCGGGACGAGGCGTTCGGCGATGCCGAGCAGGATCACCGCGACGCCGTAGTCGTGGGGCGGCCGCGTCAGCACCCGCTCGCCCGACACCTGCTGTCCGGGCAGCTTCTCCTGGCCGGTGCACAGGTACCGCAGGACGCGCGGCAGATCGTCGTGGCCGCCGAACGCGAAGACGTACGCCACCTGGCCGCGCAGCGACGGCCGCCCCGCCGCGACGATCGACAGCCCGCCGCTGAAGCTGATCCCCATCAGGCCGATCTGCGCTTCGTTCGCGAACGGCGCGTGCGCACGCAGCCAGAGCGCGGCCTCTTCGATCTCGTCGGTGATCGCCGGCGTGATCTCGAACCGCGACAGCTCGGGGATGTCGGGCGTGACGATGCGGAGATCGTCGGCGGCGAGGTCGCGGGCAAGGCGGACGAGCCGGGGCTCGTCGATGCCGGCGGGATGGAGGCCGGACACGAGCAGCGCCGTGCGCCGCGACGGGTGCGACCGAGGGGAATAGATTCGCGCGCGCAGGTCGCCGTGCGCGGTCGTCGGGATCGTGATCTCGCGCTCGGTGGTCGGATCGGCGCCGAAGTCGGCGATCCGCCGCACGGCGCCGTGCATGTCGGCCGCACGGACGACGAACGACAGCCCGCGCACGAACGGCCGCCCGACGAGATCGCTGCCGACCGCGACGATGCCGAACACGGCGAGCGTGGCGGCGACGCGGCGTCCCTTCACGCGGTGCATGTTAACCTCTGGGCCGGAAGGGCAGGTAGGCCGGTGGGCCAGGTGCGCAAATTGGTGGTCGCGATCGACGGACCGTCCGGCGCGGGCAAGGGAACGGTCGCGCGCGCGGTCGCCGCGGAGCTCGGTTACCGCCACGTCGACAGCGGCGCGATGTACCGCGCGGTCGGCTGGAAGGCGCTCCACGCCGGCGTGCCGGTCGACGACGAGGACGCCGTGGCGACGCTCGCCGAGCGCTCCACGATCGACGTCACCGCGTCGCGCGTCACGATCGACGCCGACGATGTGACGCGCGCGATCCGGACGCCGGAGATCGATCGGGCCGCGGCGTCGGTGGCGCGCCTGCCGAAAGTGCGCGCCATTCTCGTCGAGCGCCAGCGCGCCATCGGCGCCGCCGGCGGCATCGTCATGGAAGGGCGCGACATCGGCACGGTCGTCTTTCCGCGCGCCGACGTGAAGATCTATCTGGATGCGTCCGCCGAAGAACGCGCGCGCCGCCGCGCCAGCGATCCCGCCCATTCGGGCGTGCCGGGGAGCGTGGCCGCGGTGCAGACGCTCCTCACCGAGCGCGATCGCGCCGACCGCACGCGCGCCGCGTCGCCGCTCTACGCGGCCGACGACGCGACCGTCATCGATACGACGGCGAAGCCGATCGACGTCGTGGTGAAAGAGGTCCTGGAGATCGTGAAGACGAGGGGCTAGGGGCTGGTTCCAGCCCCTGGCCTCGCGCGCTACTTGCGGTCCTTGTAGTCTTCCGCCGACGCCGGGTCGAGCTCCCAGCGGTGCCGATCGCGCTTCGTCACCTTGTCGGTCGTGCCGAGCTCTTCGTTGTCCTGATATTCCACGCCGACGGCGCGGCCGATGTCGTCCACCACGTCCTGGTCGGGCGTCGGGTTGTCGCCCCCCGCGGTCTCGTCGCCGGTGAAATACGCACTCTCGAGGTCGGCGTCGGCGTCGCCACCGGCCAGCTCGGGCGACAGGTTCCGGCGCCGGGCGCGCTCGACCGCCATCTCGGCCCGTCCGCTGCGTGCCGCCGTTCCCCGGCGCTTGAGGTCCAGGGACGAGGGCGGGGTGGGAACGACTTCTGCCGACGAGCTCCGCCGATTCCGCCGCCGCGCCTTGGTCGCTGTCTTCCGCCCGCCCGCGGTTCGCGGCTTCTGCGCCGATTTCCGCGTCGTTTTGGCGACGGCCTTTCGGGTTGGGCGTTTGGCCGATCGTGCCGCCTTGCGGCCCCTGACGCCGCGTGTCGACCGTGCCGGAGCCTTGCGTTTGGCCATCGTCTGCGTCCTTTCGAAACCTTGACAGTTTTCGTATAAGTGTCGTACTGTCTAATGCTTATCGCTATCAGCGAACATCACGCGGGGGCCGGACCCGCGACACCAACCGCCGGTAATCTGATCGACAGGAGACGTGCAACGGCATGGCGAAAGTAGAAGACGAGAACACTCCCGGTGCGGGCGGCGCGGTCGCAACGACCGAACGGAGCGAGCGCAGCGACCGCAGCGATCGCGGCGGCCTGAAGGTCCGCCAGCGCGACGACGACGACCAGATGGATCCGGCGGAGTACGCGCGGCTCCTCGATGTCTACGATAACAGCTTCCGGAACATCGCGGAAGGCGAGGTCGTCAAGGGGACGGTTCTCAAAGTCACCCCGTCGGAGGTGATCGTCGACGTCGGGTACAAGAGCGAAGGGATCATTGCGGTCGACGAGTTCCTCGACGAGAACGGCGAAGTCACCGTGCAGCCCGGCGACATCGTCGACGTGCTGCTCGAGCGGACCGAAGACCGCGAAGGCTACGTCGTCCTCTCGCGCGAAAAAGCCGAGAAGATGAAGATCTGGGACGAGGTCGAGAAGGCCTACGCGGAGCGCAAGGTCGTCATCGGCCGCGTCATCGAACGGATCAAGGGCGGCCTGGCGGTCGACATCGGCGTCCGCGCGTTCCTGCCGGGATCGCAGATCGACGTGCGCCCCGTGCGCAACCTCGATGCGCTGCGCGGCCAGGAGCTGCGCATGCGCGTCATCAAGGTGAACAAGAAGCGCGGCAACATCGTGCTCTCGCGCAAGGCGCTCCTCGAGGAAGAGAACGCGGAGAAGAAGAAGCACACGCTCGAGACGCTGGCCGAGGGCAAGGTGCTGAAGGGCGTCGTCAAGAACATCACCGACTACGGCGCCTTCATCGACCTCGGCGGCATCGACGGCCTGCTGCACATCACCGACATGTCGTGGGGCCGCGTCGGCCATCCCTCCGAGCTGTTCAAGGTCAACGACGAGATCGACGTGATCGTGCTCAAGTACGATCCGGCCACCGAGCGCGTCTCGCTCGGCCACAAGCAGCTCATCACCGACCCGTGGGCGAACGTCATGGACCGCTACCCGGTCGGCGCGCGCGTCCAGGGCAAGGTCGTCAGCCTGACCGACTACGGCGCGTTCGTGGAGCTCGAGACGGCGTCGAAGGCCTGATCCACGTCAGCGAGATGTCGTGGAGCAAGCGCGTCAAGCACCCGTCGAAGATCCTCAACGTCGGCGACAACGTCGACGCGATGGTGCTCGGCGTCGATCCGACCGCGCGGCGCATTTCGCTCGGCCTCAAGCAGGTCGAGAGCAATCCCTGGCACGACCTCGGCGACAAGTACCCGGTCGGCTCGAAGATTACCGGGAAGGTGCGCAACCTGACCGAGTTCGGCGCGTTCGTCGAGGTCGAGGACGACATCGACGGCCTGATCCACATCTCCGACATGTCGTGGAGCAAGCGGATCAAGCATCCGTCGGAAGTGCTCAAGAAGGGCGACACGGTCGAGGCGATGGTGCTGAACATCGACGCCGAGAACCAGCGGCTGTCGCTCGGCCTGAAGCAGCTCGCCACCGACATCTGGGACGACTTCTTCTCGCGGCATCACGTCGGCGACGTCGTCGAAGGCAAGGTCGTGCGCCTGACGAACTTCGGCGCGTTCGTGGAGCTGGACGAAGGGATCGAAGGGCTGATCCACGTCTCGGAGTTCGACGACACGCCGCACGCCGGCAAGGACGAGAAGATCGAGCTGAAGGTGGGCGAGACCTACCCGATGAAGATCATCAAGCTGGCGCCGTCGGAGCGGAAGATCGGTCTCTCGATTCGCGCGATGAAGAACGACGAGTTCCGCGCCGACTGGGAAGCGTACCAGGAGTCGGCCGGCGACGGGACGGCGACGCTCGGGGATCACTTCAGGAACCGGTGAAGGGGCGCGGGCTGGCGGCCCGGCGCTGGAACGCGCGTGACGCACGCCGTCCGGTGTCCGGCCGCGAGCCTCGAGCCGCCGAGGGGACCACATGACGAACGGCAGCATGACCAAGGCGGAACTCGTCGAGGAAGTCTCGCGAGTGTCGGACCTGACCAAGAAGCATTCCGAGGTCATCGTCGACACGGTGTTCAAGAGCATCATCGACGCGCTCCATCGGGGTGAGAAGATCGAGCTGCGCGGGTTCGGCAGCTTCCGTCTGCGCAAGCGCGAGCCGCGGAAGGGCCGCAACCCGAAGACCGGGGACAAGGTGGACGTCCCGCCGAAGAAGGTGCCGTACTTCAAGCCGGGCAAGGAGCTGAAGGAGCTGATCAACAAGGAACCGGAGGCGCCATCGGGCGCGCCGTCCACCGGGCCCGCGATTCCGCCGGACGCGATGGCGGTGTAGCGGACCCCGCCGGTCTCGACCTCGATGGAACGCCTCTGGTCTCCGTGGCGCTCCGCCTATGTGACGGGCGCGGGCGGCGGCGACATCGGCTGTATCTTCTGCAATATCGACCAGCCCGGCCGCGACGAGCTCGTGCTCGTGCGCGGCCGCTCCGCGTACGTCATCCTCAATCTGTATCCGTACAACAACGGCCACCTGATGGTCGTCCCGTACCGCCACGTCGCGACCCTCGCGGCGACCACCGGCGACGAGCAGACGGAGCTGATGCGGTTCACACGGCTCGCCGAAATCGCGCTCACCGAAGCCTACGCGCCGCAGGGGATCAACATGGGGATCAACCTCGGCCGGCCGGCGGGCGCCGGCGTCGTCGATCACGTCCACGTTCATGCCGTGCCGCGCTGGAACGGCGACACGAACTTCATGACCGCAATCGGCGACACGCGCGTGCTGCCCGAGGATCTCGCGGCGACCAGGAAGCGCCTGCAGCCGATCTTCCAGCGTCTGGCCGATTCCAACACCTGACCGGCACACACCCGTGGTGTCCTTTCTGCTGATGCACCGATGGAACTAGAACTGAGCTCCGAGCAGCGCGAATTCCAGCAATCGATCGAGCAGTTCGCCGCCGAGATCGTCGCGCCGCGCGCGGCGCTGATCGACAAGACCGGCGAGTATCCGGCCGACGTGATGCACGCGGCGGCGACGCACGGCCTCTGCGGCGTCACGATCCCGAAGCCGTGGGGCGGGCTCGGGAAGGACTACGTCAGCTACGCCCTCGCGATGGAGGCGATCGCCAAGGCGAGCGCCACGGTGGCGGTCGCGCTGAGCGTGACCAACTCGCTCGTCGCCGAGCTGATCGCGCACGCGGGCCGGGACCAGCAGCGCGAACGCTGGCTGCGGAAGCTGGCGACCGGCGAGGCGATTGGCGCGTTTGCGCTGTCGGAACCGGAGGCGGGGACCGACGCCGCCAACCAGCGGACGTCGGCGACGCGCACCGCCCACGGGTATGGCATCCGCGGCAAGAAGGTGTGGGTCGCGAACGCCGAGGAAGCCGCGGTGGCCATCGTGTTCGCGTGCACGCGGCCGGGGCTGCGCGGCCAGGGCATCACCGCGTTCCTCGTGCCGATGGATGCGCCGGGCATCACGCGGACGGCGCGGGCCGACTCGCTGGGCGTGCGCGGGCTCGGCTGCATGGACCTCGAGCTCGACGTCGAGGTGGCCGACGATCAGGTGCTCGGCCCGGTGGATCAAGGGTTCCGCCTCGCGATGTGGGCGCTGCAGGGCGGGCGCGTGGCGATCGCGGCGCAGGCGCTCGGCATCGGCGAGGCCGCGGTGGCCGAGGCGATCGCGTACGCGAAACAGCGTCAGCAGTTCGGCCAGCCCATCGCCAACTACCAGGCCATCCAGTGGATGCTCGCCGACATGGCGACCGAGCTCGACGCGGCGCGCCTGCTGACGCTGAAAGCGGCGGCCGCCAAGGACACGCAGGAGCGGAGCGCCTCGGAAGCGTCGATGGCGAAGCTCGCGGCGTCGGAAGCGGCGCACAAGGCCGCCGACAAGGCGATGCAGATCCTCGCGTCCGCCGGGTACCGGCGCGGGTCGGTCGTGGAGCGGCTGTTTCGCGACGTCCGCGCGACGGAAATTTATCAGGGGACGTCGGAAGCGCAGCGTATGATCATCGCCGCCGGGATCATCTGATCCGATGACCCACTGCAAGGAGGCGCGATGTCGAAAATGAACCGCCGCCAGTTCGTGCAGACCACCGCCGCAGCCGCCGCCGTCCCCGCCACCCTGTTCGGCCAGGCACCCGCCGTGAAGAGCGCCGGCGCCAAGCCGTGCGTCGTCGCCTCCAGCAACGGCAACAAGTCGAAGGACGAGCACGGCGTTACCTGCGTCGCCAAGGCGTTCGACATGATGACGAAGGGGAGCGACGTCCTCGACGCGCTCGTCGCCGGCGTCGCGATCGTCGAGCTCGATCCGGATCAGAACGGCGTCGGCTGGAGCGGCCTGCCGAACGCCGACGGTGTCGTGCAGCTCGACGCGTCGTGCATGCACGGACCCAGGAAGCGCGCCGGCGCCGTCGCGGCCATCGAGGGCGTCCGCGCGCCGGCGCGGGTGGCGCAGCTCGTGGCGGAGCAGACCGATCACCACCTGATCGTCGGCAAGGGCGCGCAGGACTTCGCGCGGATGATGGGCGTGACGATCGAGGAAGGGCTGATCAACGAGAACGCGCGCAAGCTGTGGCTCGAATGGAAGCGGCGCACCGATCCCGAGCACTATCTCGATCCCAAGAAACGCGCGCAGGCCTGGTACGACGCCGGACTGCAGATGGTCCGCGACGGGCTGATCGATCCCGACCACTACTGGGGCACGATCAACTGCGACGGCGTCAACGCCAGGGGCGAGGTCTGCGGCGTGACGACGACGAGCGGCCTCGCGTGGAAGATTCCGGGGCGCGCCGGCGACTCGCCGATTCTCGGCGCGGGGCTCTACGTGGACAACGAGGTCGGCGCCGCCGGATCGACCGGCCGCGGCGAGGCCAACCTGTACAACCTGTCTTCCTTCCTCATCGTCGAGGAGATGCGTCGCGGCGCGCACCCCAAGGACGCGTGCGTCACGGCGCTGCGGCGCGTCGCGAAGAACACGATCGAGAAGCGGCTGCTGAACGACAAGGGGCAGCCGAAGTTCGGCCTGAACTTCTACTGCCTGAACGCGAAGGGCGAATACGCCGGCGTGTCGATGTACGCGTCGACCTACGCGGTCTGCACGGAGAACGGCCCGCAGACGCTGAACACCGAGGCGCTCTTCGAAGGGCGCGCGACGGATTGAGCGAGAGGGCTCGCGCGGGTGGCGGAGCCGGCCGTCAGCGTCCCAGGCCGCGCGTCTTGTAGTCGCCCGCGAATCCGGCCGACTGCCCCTTCGGGATCGAGAGCGATTTCCATCGCCCCGACGCGAGGTGCCGCGCGACGTAGACGATCTGACCGGTGTGATACGCCGTGTGCGTCACCGAGCGGTTGATCGCCTCGACCACCAGGAAGGCCTCGTTACGGATGTAGACCGTGCGCTCCAGGTCGGCCGGCGTCAACGGCTCGAGCGCGCGGAGCACGATCGCGAAGCCGTCGCGCCACCAGGTCAGCACCTGCTCGCGCGACACGCCCTCGGGCGCCTCGAATTCCCCGTCGCGATCGCGATCGGGTTTTTCGCCGTCGGTCGTCAGGAAATCGGTGAAGCGCGATCGCAGGTTGCCGTACACGTGCTTGGCGATGACGGCGATGCTGTTCGAGTCGGGATCGATCTGCGCGTTCAGCGCGGCATCGTCGGTCACCTGCGCGATCGCCTTGTCGCCGAGCGCCTGGTAGTTGCGGTAGGTGCGGAGGACGTCGTTCAGATACGCGTCGTTAGCCAAGGATGTTCTTCGCAATCGTCTGCAGCTGCAGATTCGATGTGCCCTCGTAAATCTGACCGATTTTCGCGTCGCGGTACAGCTTCTCGACCGGGTAGTCCTTGACGAACCCGTAGCCGCCGAACAGGTTGACCGCCAGCGACGCGACGCGCTCGGCGACTTCCGACGAGAAGATCTTGCACATCGCCGCCTCGGTCAGGAACGGGCGGCCGGCGTCGCGCAGGCGCGCGGCGTTGTAGACGAGCAGCCGCGCGGCTTCCAGTTCGGTCGCGGCGCGCGCGATCTGGTGCTGCACGGCCTGGAAGTCGGCGATCGGCTTGCCGAACTGCTTGCGCTCCTTCACGTAGCCGATCGTGTGGTCGAGCGCGCCCTGCGCGAGGCCGATCATCTGCGCGCCGATGCCGATGCGGCCCTCGTTCAGCGTTTCAATCGCCACCTTGTAGCCCTTGCCGGGCTCGCCGAGGACGTTCGCGCGCGGCACCCGGCACTGCTCGAACAGCAGCTCGCAGGTGCTGCTCGCGCGGATGCCGAGCTTGTCCTCCTTCTTGCCGACGGTGAACCCGGGGGCGCCGCGCTCGACGAGGAAGGCGGTGATTCCCCGGTACCCCGCATCCGGGTTCGCGTTGGCGAAGACGATGAACAGGCCGGCTTCGTTGCCGTTGGTGATCCAGAGCTTGCGGCCGGTGATCGTGAACTCGTCGCCGTCGGCCACGGCGCGCGTCGCCATCGCGAACGCGTCGCTGCCCGATCCGGCCTCCGACAGTGCGTACGCGCCAATCGTGCTGGCCGCGAGCTTCGGGAGGTAGCGGCGCTTGATGTCGTCGCTGCCCCAGCGGAGCAGCGCGTTGATGACGAGCGTGTTCTGCACGTCGACGAGCACGCCGATCGCCGGATCGACGCGCGAGAACGCCTCGACGGCGAGCGCCGCATGGAAGAACGACGCCCCGGCGCCGCCGAAACTCTCGGGGATCTCGATCCCCATGACGCCGAGGTCGAAGAGCTTGCCGAGCAGCTCGTGCGGGATCTTCGCGTGCTCATCCATGTCGCGCACGAGCGGCCGGATCTCGCGATCGGCGAATTCGTACACGCTGTCCCGGAACAGCGTTTCGTCTTCGGACAGCGCCGTCAGCGGCGGCCGCACGGCTTCGGTGTGTGAGGTCGGCACGGACGGCATGTTACCGCTGTCCGCGCCCGGCTGTCAGCCCTCGCGCGCCCGCCGCCCGCGCCAGCCGAGAGCGTAAGATAGGGACATGGCCAGTCCGCTCCGGACCGTCACATCGGCCGCCATCCTCCTCGCGCTGGTCGGGCTTCGCGGCGATGCGCCGTCCGCCGCGCAGCCGCCGCCGCCGCCCGCGCCGCCGGCGGATCAGCAGCAACAGCCGCCGCCGGTGTTCCGCACCGGCATCAACTACGTCCGCGTCGACGTCATCGTGAGCGACAAGACCGGGCAGCCGGTCAGCGATCTGACGCAGGGCGACTTCGAGGTCCTCGAGGACGGCAAGCCGCAGACGATCGACAACTTCAAGCTGATCAAGCTCGACGGCGGCAGCGCCGAGAGCGCCAAGGAAGCGCCGAAGCAGATTCGCACCGACTACGACGAAGAAGCCGAAGCGGCGCGCGACGACGTGCGGCTGTTCGGGATCTTTCTCGACGACTATCACGTCCGCAAGGGCACGAGCCTGTCGGTGCGCAACCCGCTCTCGCGCTTCATCGACACGCAAATCGGCCCGAGCGACATGGTCGGCGTGATGTATCCGCTCGAGACGACCTCGTCGGTGCGCTTCACGCGCAATCACGATGCGATCGCCAAGGCGATGAAGCAGTTCGTGGGCCGCAAGTACGACTACACGCCCCGCAACCAGTTCGAGGAGCAGTACGCGAACTACCCGACCGAGACCGTCGAGCAGATCCGCAACCAGGTGTCGCTGTCGGCGATCAAAGGGCTGATCGTGCACATGGGGACGCTGAAGGAGGGGCGCAAGACGCTGATCCTCGTCAGCGAGGGCTTCACCAACGCGCTGCCGCCGCAGATGCGCAACGCGAACAGCCAGATGCCGGGCCTGGGCAACCCGTCGGCGCTCGATCCGCTCGCCGGCGACAACGATCCGAACGAGCAGCGCTACCAGACCTTCGCGCAGTTCGACATGCAGAGCGATCTGCGCAACGTGTACGACGAAGCCAACCGCCAGAACGTGTCGATCTACGCGGTCGACCCGCGCGGGCTGCCCGGCTTCGAGTTCGACATCGACGAGAACGTCGGCTCGGCGCGCGTCGACCAGCAGTATCTCAACTCGACGATGGACACGCTGCGCACGCTCGCCGAGAACACCGACGGCCGCGCGATCGTCAACCGCAACGACATCGACGTCGCGATGAAGCAGATCATGCGCGACAGCAGCGCGTACTACCTGCTCGGCTACAACTCGTCGCAGGCGCCGTCGGACGGCAAGTTCCACGAGATCAAGGTGCGGGTGAAGCGGCCCGGCGTGCAGATCCGCGCCCGCAAGGGGTACTGGGCGCTGAACCGCGAGGAGACCGCGCGCGCCCTTGCGCCGCCCAAGCCGTCGACGCCCAAGCCGGTCGAGAAGGCCCTGGCCGACGCGACGATCAGGCCGTCGCGCGCCAGCGTCATCCGCAGCTGGGTCGGCACCTCGCGCGGCGAGAACGGCAAGACGCGCGTCACGTTCGTCTGGGAGCCGCTGCCCAGAACCGCCGGCGATGCGCGGCCCGGCGGCGAAGAGCCGTCGCGCGTCTCGCTGACGGCCGTCAACCCGGACGGGTCGCCGTCGTTCCGCGGAAGGATCCCGGATGGCCCGCCGGCGCCGATCAAGTCGCCGCAGCGCGTCACCTTCGACGCGCCGCCGGGCAAGCTGCAGCTCCGCCTGTCGGTCGAGGGCACCGCTTCGCAGGTGCTCGACAGCGAGACGCGCGAGATCACGGTTCCCGACCTGACCGCGCCGACGACGACGCTCGGGACGCCCGAGGTGTTTCGCGCGCGCACCCTGCCCGAGCTGAACAAGATGAAGGCGGATCCCGATGCGATCCCGACCGCCTCGCGCGAGTTCATCCGCAGCGACCGCATCATCGTGCGCATCCCGGTCTACGGTCCCGGCGGCACGTCGCCGACCTTGAGCGTCCACCTGCTGAACCGCACCGGCCAGGCGATGAACGAGCTGCCGCCGACGGCTTCGCCGCGCGGCGGGGAACAGCAGGTCGATCTGCCCGTCGCGAACCTCCCCGTCGGCGAATACGTGCTCGAGATCAAAGCGGCGGGCGAGAACGGCGACGCCACCGAGCTGGTCGGCTTCCGCGTGGCGGGATGAAGTTCGCGTGTGCGGCGATCGCGGCGGCCGCGATGGCGGGCGGGCAGTCTCCGCCGGGTCCGCCGGCCGCAACCCGCAGTCCGCAGCCGCGCGTCATCACGATTGACGCGCTCGTCTCCGACGTGCGCGGCCGGCCGATCGAAACGCTGAAGAAGTCGGATTTCGAGCTGCGCGAAGACGGCGATCCGCACGCGCTGGCCGACGCCCGCTTCGTGCGCGACGGGGCGCGGCTGTTCGCGATCTACCTCGACGAGTACCACGTGTCGGCCGGCGAGGCATCGCAGCGCGTCCGCGACGCCCTGACGGCGTTCGTCGACCACGCGCTCGGGCCCGACGATCGGGTCGTCGTCCTGAAGCCGCTCGATTCGCTCCTGAAGATCGAGCTGACCGCGGATCGCGCCGCCGCGCGCGGCGCGATCGCCGCGTTCGAAGGGCGCAAGGGCGACTACGCGCCGCGGACCGACTACGAGCGCGAGCTGATCGCGGGCGCGCCGGCGCGCGTCGAGGCTGCGCGCGCGCAGGTCGTCTCGTCCGGCCTCGATGCGCTGGCGATCCACCTCGGCACCTTCGCCGGCCGCCGCAAGACGCTCATCGTCGCGAGCGAACCGTTCGCGCCGCCCGCGCGAGGCCGCGGCCAGGAATCGCTGCCGTCGATCGACTCGGCGATCCGGGCGGCGAACCGATCGAACGTGTCGGTGTATCTCCTGAATCCGGCGGACGCGCCCGGCGCTGGAGGCGCGGACGAGCAGCCGCTGCGCCGCGTCGTCGCCGACACGAACGGACGCGTCCTCAGCGGCGATCTCGGCGCCGGCCTCCGTCAGCTCGATGCCGACGCGCACGCCTACTACCTGCTCACCTACGAGTCGGCGCACCCCGACGATGGTCGGTTTCACGACGTGCAGGTCGTGGTGAAGCGCACGCGCGGCGCCGAGGTGCGGGCGCGCAAGGGCTTCTACGACGCGTCGCCCGACGAAGCGCTCAGCGCCGCGCTCCTCGCGCGACTGAACGCGCCCAAACCGGACGTGCCGCCGGAGCCGGCGCCGCACGCCAGCACGCTGATCCGGCCGTGGTTCGGCTGGTCGCGCGGCGAGGCGGGGAGGACGCGCGTCACCTTCGTCTGGGAGCCGGCGCCCATCGTGCCGGGCGACCGGGTGCGCCACGTGCCGGCGCGCCTCGTGCTGACGGCGTTGTCGACCGACGGAACCGTGCTGTTCGACGGCGCCGTCGCGCCGACCGGCGCGGGCACGATCGAGGAGCAGGGGACGACGCCGGCGCGCGCGACGTTCGATGCGCCGCCGGGACGCCTGAAGCTGCGCATGGCGATCCAGGACGCGGCGGCGCAGCCGATCGATCGCGACGTGCGCGACATCCTCGTCGGCGATTTGACGAAGGGTCCCGTCGCGATCGGGACGCCCGAGATCATGCGCGCGCGCAACGCCCGGGAGCTCCGCGTGCTGACCGGCAGCGACGCGGTGCCGGTGGTGTCGCGCGAGTTCAGCCGCGCCGAACAGCTGCTGCTGCGCGTGCCGGTCTACGGGCCGGGCGCGGCGAAGCCCGACGTCAAGGTGCGGCTGCTCGGGCGATCGGGTCAGGAAATGCGGCGCCTCGATCCGGTGGCGTCCGCGACCGCCGGCGACGTCGATGCGTTCACCTTGCCGCTCGCGGGACTGGCCGTCGGCGAGTACACCATCGAAGTCACCGCGAGCGGCGCAAACGCCACCGCCACCGACCGCCTCGCGTTCCGCGTCACCTCCTGACCGAACCGCCTGACGCCACCCTGGTCGGTGTCTGACACCACCCTGGTCGGGTGTCTGACACCACCCTGGTCGGTGTCTGACACCATCCTGGTCGGTGTCTGACACCATCCTGGTCGGTGTCTGACACCACCCAAGTCGGTGTCTGACACCACCGTGAGCGGTGTCTGACACCACCGTGGTCGGTGTCTTACAATTGCGGCTCACCCACACACACTGGAGCTGCCCGTGTCGACATCGCCGTTCGTCCGCGATCTGATGGCCGAGGTCAAGGCCAAGAACCCGGCGGAGCCGGAATTCCACCAAGCGGTGCAGGAAGTGGTCGAGTCGCTCGACCTCGTGCTGCAGCGGCGGCCGGAGTACCGCTCGGCGCGCATCCTCGAACGCATGGTCGAACCCGAGCGTGTCGTCATGTTCCGCGTGCCATGGCAGGACGATCAGGGCCGCATCCAGATCAACCGCGGGTTCCGCGTGCAGATGAATTCCGCCATCGGCCCGTACAAGGGCGGCCTCCGGTTCCACCCGTCGGTCAATCTCGGCATCCTCAAGTTCCTCGCGTTCGAGCAGGTGTTGAAGAACTCGCTGACGACGCTGCCGATGGGCGGCGGCAAGGGCGGGTCGGACTTCGATCCGAAAGGCAAGAGCGACAACGAGGTGATGAAGTTCTGCCAGAGCTTCATGACCGAGCTGTGCCGTCACGTCGGCCCGGACACGGACGTGCCCGCCGGCGACATCGGCGTCGGCGGCCGCGAGATCGGGTTCCTGTTCGGCCAGTACAAGCGGCTGCGCAACGAGTTCTGCGGCGTGCTGACGGGCAAGGGCCTGAACTGGGGCGGATCGCTGATTCGGCCGGAGGCGACCGGCTACGGCGCCGTCTACCTGGCGCAGGAGATGCTCGCGACGCGCAACGAGACGCTCGAGGGCAAGGTGTGCCTCGTGTCGGGCAGCGGCAACGTCGCGCAGTACACCATCGAGAAGCTGCTGCAGCTCGGCGCCAGGCCGGTGACGCTCTCCGATTCCGACGGGTGCATTTACGACGAGCGCGGCATCACCACCGAGAAGCTGCAGTACGTGATGGAGCTGAAGAACCACCGCCGCGGACGCATCCAGGAGTACGCCGACAAGTACAAGGGCGTCGTCTTCACGCCCGTCGATCCGCGCGCCGACACGTCCCCCGTGTGGGCCTACAAGGCGCAGTGCGCCTTCCCGAGCGCGACGCAGAACGAGATTGGCGCGAAGGATGCCGACACGCTGCTCACGAACGGCGTCTACGTCGTGTCGGAGGGCGCGAACATGCCGACGGTGCTCGAGGGCGTGCACCGTTTCCTCGACGCGAAGATCCTGTATGCGCCGGGCAAGGCGTCGAACGCCGGCGGCGTGGCGACCTCCGGGCTCGAGATGTCGCAGAACAGCATGCGCCTGTGCTGGACGCGCGAAGAAGTCGACCAGCGGCTGCACGGCATCATGAAGGCGATCCACCGCAACTGCCGCGAGACGGCGGAGGCGTTCGGGACGCCGGGCAACTACGTCAACGGCGCCAACATCGCCGGGTTCCTCAAGGTGGCCGACGCGATGATCGATCAGGGCCTCGTCTGAACGCGAACCCGCGGATGTGATCGTCGCTCCTCAGGGTCATGCGCGTTTCAGACCTCTGTCGCTTCCGCGTCCACGACGTCCTGCTGGTCTCGACGGTCTACGACTCGTTCATCCTGGCGGAGGACGGCGAGCTGCACGAGGTCATCCTCCGCGAGTTCCTCGACCTCAACGTCCGATCGGTCCCCGGCATCACGCACGCCGCCAATCCTGACGAGGCCGTCGCGCTGGCGCGCGATCCGCGCCACAACCTGATCATCGCCTCCGCCTATCTGGGCGACCTGCCGGTCGCGGCGCTCGCGCGGCGGATCCGCGACGCCGGCGTCGATACGCCGATCGTCGCGCTCGCGTACGACATGCGCGAAGCGGCGTCGCTCGCCGTCGCGGGCGGCGACGCGATCGAGCGCGTCTTCCTCTGGCAGGGCGACGTGCGCCTCGTGCCGGCCATCGTCAAGTCGGTCGAGGATCGACGCAACGCCGCGCACGACACGGGGGAGGCCGGCGTCCAGGCGATCCTCGTCGTCGAAGACGACGTGCGGCTGTATTCGTCGCTGCTGCCGACGATCTACGCCGAGCTGATGCATCAGGCGCAGCGGCTGATGCCCGAAGGGGTCAACCTGTCGCACCGGCTGCTGCGGCTGCAGGCGCAGCCGAAGGTCCTGCTGTGCGCGACGTACGAAGAGGCATGGCGGACGTTCGAGCGGTACGAAGAGAACATCCTCGGCGTGATCTCGGACGTGGTCTTTCCGCGCGCCGGCGCGCTCGACGTCGACGCGGGCCTCGACCTGGCGCGGCGGGTGCGCGAACGGCAGCCGGACGTGCCGGTGATGCTGCAATCGAGCCGCGCCGAGAAGCAGCCGCTCGCGCGGGCGCTCGGCGCGTCGTTCCTGCTGAAAGGGTCGCCGACGCTGCTGCACCAGCTGCAGCGATTCCTGGTCGACGACCTCGCGTTCGGCGACTTCGTCTTCCGCCTCCCGAACGGCCGCGAGGTGGCGCGCGCGCGCGACCTGCGCGAGATCGAGCAGGCGCTGGCGACCGTGCCGGCCGACAGCCTCGCGTATCACGCCGAGCGCAATCATTTCTCGCGCTGGTTCAAGGCGCGCACGGAGTTCGCGCTGGCGCACGAGGTGCGGCCGCGGAAGGTCGCCGATTTCGCCACCATCGAGGATCTGCGCGCCGTCATCGTGCGCGCGATCCGCGACCATCGGGAGCGCACGCGCCGCGGCGTCGTCGTCGACTACGCCGCGGCGACGTTCGTGCCGTCGACGACGCTCGCGCGCGTGGGCGGCGGCGCGATCGGCGGCAAGGCGCGGGGGCTCGCGTTCGTCGATTCGCTGCTCGGCGACGCGGCGCTCGCGGGACGGTTCCCCGACGTCACGCTCCACGTCCCGCCGGCGCTCGTCGTCGCGACCGACGTGTTCGACGAGTTCGTCGACCGGGACCACCTGCGCGAGTTCGCGCTCGACGCGGTCGACGACGGCGAGATCGAGCGGCGATTCCTCAACGCCGAACTGCCCGACGGCATCGCCGCCGACCTCGCCGCGTTTCTCGACGGCGCGCGCTTTCCGCTGGCGGTCCGCTCGTCCAGCCTGCTCGAGGACTCGCAGTACCAGCCGTTCGCCGGCATCTACGACACGTTCATGCTGCCCAACGATCATCCGCGAGTCGACGTTCGGCTCCGGCAGCTGCTGACGGCGGTGAAGCGCGTGTACGCCTCGACGTTTGCCGGCGCGTCGAAGCGGTACTTCGCGGGGAGCCCCTACCGGCTCGAAGAAGAGAAGATGGCGGTCGTGATCCAGCGCGTCGTCGGCGTCGCCCACGGCCCGCGGTTCTATCCGGATGTTTCGGGCGTCGCCCGCTCGTACAACTACTATCCGCTGCCGCCGATGTCCGCCGGCGACGGCATCGTCGCCGCGGCGCTCGGGCTCGGCGAAACGGTCGTGTCGGGCGAGGCGTGCTTCCGGTTCTGTCCTCGGTACCCGCGCCACCTCGTCCAGTTCTCGACGGTGTCTGACACCCTGGCGAACGCGCAGCGATCGTTTTTCGCGCTGACCCTGGGCCAGGACAGCGCGACCGCGTCGCGGCCGCGGCGCTTCGAGCTGGCGGAAGCGGAGGCGGACGGGACGCTCGCGCGCATCGGCTCCACCTATTCGCCCGAGAACGATGCGATATCGGACGGCGTGTCGCGGCCGGGCGTGCGGCTCGTCACGTTTGCGCCCGTGCTGAAGCACGAGCTCTTTCCGCTCGCGGAGATCGTCGACGCGCTGCTCGGCGTCGCGTCGCGCGCCACGGGGGCGGCGGTCGAGATCGAGTTCGCCGTCGCCTTTCCACCGGCCGATCGCGCCGAATTCGGCGTCGTGCAGCTGCGCCCGCTCGGACACGTGCGCGGCGATTCGGCCGTCGACCTCGGCGATCTGCCGGCCGACGCGCTGTTGTGCGCGAGCGTCAACGCGCTGGGCCACGGCATCGTCGGCGACGTGCGTGACGCGGTCGTCGTCGACCCGGCGCGGTTCGACCGCCGGCGCACGCGGGAGATCGCCGAAGAGGTCGCGCGCTTCAACGCGGAGCTCGTCGGCGCGCGGCGGCCGTATCTGCTCGTCGGCGCGGGGCGATGGGGATCGGCCGACCCGTTTCTCGGAATTCCGGTGACCTGGGACCAGATCGCCGGCGCGCGCGCGATCGTGGAGACCGCGTTCGCGGATCTCCACGTCGCGCCGTCACAAGGGAGCCACTTCTTCCAGAATCTGGCGGCGGGCGGCGTCGGCTACTTCACGGTGGACGCCGACCGGCGAGACGGATTCGTCGACTGGGGGTGGCTCGCGGCGCAGCCGGCGGCCGCCGAGACGACGTTCGTCCGGCATCTCCGCTTCGCGTCGCCGCTGCGCGTCGCCATCGACGGCCGCGCGCACCGCGGCGTCATCGCGAAGCCGGCTTCGTGAGCGTCGCGCCTTTCGGCGCGAAGATCAGCGCGAGCAGCCGCGCGGGCTCGGTCTGGCTCGCGTTCTTCGAAACTTCGTGGGTGGCGCCCGGCTGCTCGTAGAACATCTCGCCGGCGTTCACGACGTGCTCGGGACCCTGTCCCGAGACCTTCGTGATCACCTTGCCGGAGACGACGTACGCGAGGACGAACCCCGCGTGCTGATGCGCCGCGCCGACGCGGCCCGGCGGCATGTCCACGTGGGACACCGTCACCTCCCAGCCGTCGAGGTTCACGGCCGGAAGATCGTGCTTGAACACCACGTTGGGCGCCTGCGGCGCCTGCGGCGCTCCGGCTCCGTCGGACGCCTCGCGTGCGCCGAGGCCTTCGATGGCGGCGGCAAACATGGCAAATGCAGCGGCGGCTTCGCGGCGATTCATGATCATGCGGCGATTATAAGCGCGAGCAGGATGGGGTGATTGGGGTGCTTGGGGTGCGTGGGTGCTTGGGGTGCTTGGGGTGCTTGGGTGCTTAGGTGCGTGGGTGCTTGGGTGGGTTGACGTGCCTACGTGCGAGGAACACGGCGCACCCTCGCACGACGCACCCTGCACCCCGCACGAAGCACCCGGCACGAAGCACGCCGCACCCGCACGAAGCGCCCCGCACTCGCACGAAGCACCCCGCACGAAGCACCCCGCACTCGCACG
>DASRGT010000004.1:0-8741 GCA_035650895.1 Vicinamibacterales bacterium | reverse complement strand
CGCACCCAAGCACCTACGCACCCAAGCACCTACGCACCCAAGCACCTACGCACCCACGCACCTACGCACCCACGCACCTCAAACACCTAAGCACCTCGCGAAAGCGATCGCCCGTTCCCGGCACCCGACGATCGGCGGGACGCCGCTGTCGCGCGGGAGCTCCGCCCCGCGGTCGATCGCCGGCACCGCCAGATCGAGCTCGGGTCCCTCGGCGCGCCCGGTCAGCGCGATGCGGATCGGGTGGAACAGCGCCTTGCCCTTCTGCCCCGTCGCCGCCTTCACCTGATCGGCGGCGGCGCGGAACCGTTCGCGATCGAGCCGCGGCGCGTTGGCCAGCGTTCCCGCCAGCGCCGTCACGACGGCTCGCGCGCCGGCGGTCGACAGCTCCTCGCGGATGTGCGCGTCCTCGAGCGCGCGGTCGGCCGAGAAATCGAACAGCAGCGCGAGCCGCGCCGGCACCTGGTTGAGCCGATCGACGCTCGCGCTCGCCATCGCCATCGCCGAGGCGAGGAACTCGAGGCCCGACGCCTGCGGCGCCATCGCGACGCCCGCCTGCTCGAAGAACGGCACCGACAGCTGCGCCAGGCGCAGCGGATCCGCCATCTTCAGGTAGTGCCGGTTGGCCCACGCGAGCTTCTCCTCGTCGAACACGCCGGCGCTGTGGCCGACGGCGCGCAGCGAGAAGCGGCGCGCCAGCTCGTCGATCGGCAGCAGCTCCTCGTCGTGGCCCGGCGACCAGCCGATCAGCGCGAGATAGTTCACGAGCGCCTCGGGCAGGTAGCCCTTCGCCCGGAACTCCGACACCGACGTCGCGCCGTGGCGCTTCGAGAGCGGCGTGTGATCCGGTCCCATCACGAGCGAGAGGTGGGCGAACGCCGGCGGCGTGAAGCCGAGCGCCTCGTAGAGCAGGATCTGGCGCGGCGTGTTCGAGATGTGATCCTCGCCGCGAATCACATGCGTCACCTCCATCAGCGCATCGTCGACGACGACGGCGAAGTTGTAGGCGGGCATGCCGTCGGCGCGGACGATGATCGGATCGCCGATGACGTCGGTCTGGAAGCGCACGTCGCCGCGGACTTCGTCGGTGAAGACGACGTCGCGGTGCTCCGGCACGCGAAAGCGGATCGCCGGGTGCTCGCCGGCGGCGAGCCGCTGCTCCGCCTGCTCGCGCGTCAAGCGGCGGCAGGTGCCCGGATACTGAATCGGCCGGCCGAGGGCGGCCGCCTCCTGCCGGTCGGCCTCGAGCTGCGCGCTGCTGCAGAAGCAGTAGTACGCGTGCCCCGCGGCCAGCAGCTCCTGCGCGTACGAGCGGTACAGGTGCATCCGCTCGGTCTGCCGGTACGGACCGCGCGGCCCGCCGATATCGGGACCCTCGTCCCAGTCGAGGCCGAGCCAGCGCAGATCGCGCAGCATCGACGCTTCCGACTCGCGCGTCGATCGCGCCGCGTCGGTGTCCTCGATCCGCAGGATGAACGTCCCGTGGCGGCCGCGCGCCAGCAGCCAGTTGAAGAGCGCGGTGCGCGCGTTGCCGACGTGCAGGGAGCCGGTCGGACTCGGCGCGAATCTAACGCGCACGCGTCAACGCGATCGCGTGCGCCGCGATCGCCTCCCCTCGGCCGACGGCGTCGACGCCTTCGTTGGTCTTGCCCTTGACGCTCACGCGCGCGACGTCGATCCCGATCGTCCGCGCGAGGTTCGCGCGGATCGCGTCGATATGGCCCTTGATCTTCGGCGCCTCGAGAACCACCGTGACGTCGACGTTGCCGATCTCGTACCCGCACTCGGCGGCCATGGCCACGGCGCGCGCGAGGAGGTCGAGGCTGCTGGCGTCCTTCCATCGCGCGTCGGTGTCGGGAAAGTGCCGGCCGATGTCGCCGAGCGACAGCGCGCCGAGGATGGCGTCGGTGATCGCGTGGCAGACGACATCCGCGTCGGAGTGGCCGAGCGCGCCGCGATCGGACGGAATCGCGACGCCGCCGAGGATCAGCGGACGGCCGTCGACGAGCCGGTGCAGATCGTACCCGGTGCCGGCGCGGCCGGTCCGCGCCGGCTTCCTGGCGAGTGCCTCGGCCATCACGAGATCGTCCTGCGTGGTGATTTTGATGTTCGTCGCCTCGCCCTCGACGATGCGCACCGCGTGCCCGGCGCGCTCGGCGAGCGCGGCTTCGTCGGTGGCCTCGCCGGTCAGCCGCAGCGCGTCGGCGAGGATCTCGCGCCGGAACGCCTGCGGCGTCTGCGCGAGGAACACGCGCTCGCGCGGGATCGTTTCGAGCACGTAGTGTCGAGCCTCGGCCGCGTCCGCGCCTTCAACAGGGTCGGCCGCACGCTTGACGGTGTCCCGCGACGCCACCGCCGCGACCGCGGCGCCCGATTCCGCCGCCGCGGCGATCGTCCGGGCGATGAGATCGTCGCTCGCGAACGGCCGCGCGGCATCGTGGATCACGATGACGTCGCTCGACGCCGAGGCCGCCTGGAAGGCGTTCGCGACCGAATCCTGCCGCCGCGGGCCGCCGGCCACGACGCGGACGCGCGGCGCGCGCAGGTAGGCGGGAGGGTCGGCGGCGAGATCGTCGGGCAGCGCGACGATCACCTCGCCGACCGCCGGATGCGCGGCAAACGCGCGCACGCTCCGCGCGAGCATCGGCTCGCCGCCGATCACCGCCAGCTGCTTGGGCTGCGCGCTGCCGAACCGCTGTCCCCGGCCGCCGGCGGCGATGATCGCTGTGACAAACATGGCAGCAGGGCTGCGGATCACACCTGTCGGTGGCGCACGTCCGCAATCCTGCCATTCTGCAATGTCTCCACCGTCTTCGCAACGACGGCATGCACGGCATCGGCGAGCGCCTTCGCATCGGCGCCGGTGGGCGCCTCGAGCGGCGGCGGCGCGATCGGATCGTGGACGACGAGGCGGACGTCCGCCGGTTCGGTGCGCAGGCGTCCTTTCGGCATCACCGCCCGCGTGTTGATCACCGCAAGCGGGACGATCGGCAGGCCGGCTTCGATCGCCAGCATGAAGCTCCCCCCCTTGAACCGGGCGACGCGGCCGTCCGAGCTGCGCGTCCCCTCCGCGAAGATGATGAGCGACAGGCCGTCCGACACCAGCGCGCGCCATCGCCGGAGGATGCCGCTGCGATCGGGATTCCGGCGATCGACGAACAGGTGTCCGCCCCGTGCGAGATGCCACCCGAGCACGGGGAAACGCGCGAGCGACTGCTTCGCGATGATCCGCAGCTGATAGGGCAGCGACGCGAAGATCACGGGGATGTCGTAGATGCTCTGGTGGTTCGAGACGAAGATGTAGGTCTTGCCCGGCTCGATCCGATCGAGGCCCTCGAGGCTGACGCGGACGCCGGTCGTCCTCAGGATCAGCCACGACCAGGCGCGTGCGCACCGGTGCGCGAAGTGGCCGCGCGGATCGAAGAGGCTGGACACGATCGACGCCGTCCCCAGGACGACCGTGTAGACACTGATGGCGGGAATCAGAAAGAACACCGTTCGCCACCAGTGATACGGGGGGATGCGCACGCGGAAATGCTAAATGGTAAATGCAAACTGCTGAATGTCAGCAATCCGCATTCGTCATTTGCATCTAGGTCTGCGCAGCGGCCGCGCGCGGCGCCTGGATCGCCACCGGCGCCGGCATTCCGGCCTCGAGGTAGCGGCCGAAGATCATCTTGCCCGCCGTCGTCTGAAGCACGCTGGTGACGACCACGTCGATCGTCTTGCTGATCATCTTCCGCGCGTTGTCGACGACGACCATCGTCCCGTCGTCCAGGTAGGCGACGCCCTGGTTGTACTCCTTGCCTTCCTTGAGGATGAACACCTTCATGATCTCGCCCGGCAGGACGACCGGCTTGAGCGAGTTCGCGAGCTCGTTGACGTTGAGGACTTCGACGCCGCGCAGCTGCGCCACCTTGTTCAGATTGAAATCGTTGGTGACGATCTTGCCGTGCATCGTCCGCGCGAGCTCGATCAGCTTCAGGTCCACCTCGCGCACGTCGGGGAAGTCGAGATCGGAGATCGTGACGTCGATCCCCGACATCTTCTGAATCTTCTGCAGGATGTCGAGGCCGCGGCGTCCGCGGTTGCGCTTCATCGAGTCGCCCGAATCGGCGACGAGCTGCAGCTCCTTCAGGACGAACTGCGGGACGACCAGCGTCCCGTCGATGAAGCCGGTCTCGCAGACGTCGGCGATGCGGCCGTCGATGATGACGCTGGTGTCGAGAATCTTGTAGCGGCGCTGCGGCCCGGAGGCGCGGAACAGGCTGACGAGGCGCGACGGCTCGAGCCACTCGCCGTGCTTGGCGCCGAGAACCAGGCCGAGGTACGGCAGCACGATCAGCGTGAAACTGTGCAGGAACTCGACGCGCGAGTCGCCGTTGTTCGCCCAGAACAGACCGCTGACGATCGTCCGGGCGATCGTGAGCCCGATGGCGCAGCCGAGCATCGCGCCGAGAATGCGGGTGACCGCGGTTTCGCGCAGGCGGCTCTCGAAGACGACCACCGCGGCGGCGAGCGCGAGCGCGACGCCGAGGTTGACCGCGGGACCGAACGGAAACGGCTGAAGAAGCGCCGCGGTGTAAGCGACCGTCCCCACGAACAGGACACGACCGAACGCGAACCAGGCCATGGCGAACCCCTCGCTATGAGCGCCGTTATGAAAGAGGGGTTGTTATATCACCATTTGTATCCGATTGTGACGAGTTTTAACCGAACGCGGCGTCGAGCGCTTCGCCGATGGTTCGAACCCCCACCAGCTCGCAGGCGGCCGCTTCCTTGGGGTCGATGTTGGCTTCGGGCAGGATGCAGCGCGAAAACCCCATCTGCGCCGCTTCACGGATTCTGAGCGACGCCTGCGCGATGCCGCGCACCTCGCCGGCGAGCCCGACCTCGCCGAACATCGCGGTGGTCTGCGGAATCGGGCGGTTGCGGACGCTCGAGGCGATCGCGGCGAGGATGCCGAGGTCCGAGGCGGGCTCGTCCACCGTCATCCCGCCCGCCACGTTGACGAACACATCGTCGCCGATCAGGTTGAGCCCGGCGCGTTTTTCGAGGACCGCGAGCAGCAGCGGGAGCCGCTGCGCGTCGATCCCGCTCGCCATGCGCCGGGCGGTGCCGTAGGTGCTCGAGCTCACGAGCGCCTGCACTTCGACGAGGATGGGTCGCGATCCTTCGACCGAGCACAGCACGGCCGATCCCGGCGCGTTGGCGGGCCGTTCGGCCAGGAACATCTTGGACGGGTTGGGGATCGCCTTCAGGCCCGCCGACGTCATCTCGAACACGCCGAGCTCGCTGATCGCCCCGAAGCGGTTCTTCACGGCGCGCACGACGCGATGCGAGTGATGCCGCTCGCCCTCGAAGTAGAGGACGGTGTCGACGACGTGTTCGAGCGCCTTCGGTCCGGCGAGGCTGCCTTCCTTGGTGACGTGGCCGACGAGGAACGTCGGGATGTTCTGGCCCTTCGCGGTGAAGAGCAGCTGCGTTGCCGCCTCGCGCACCTGACCGATGCTGCCGGGCGCCGACTGGAACTTCAGCGAGAAGATCGTCTGGACGGAATCGACGATGACGAGCGCCGGGCGCAGGCGCGCCACCTCGTCGACGATGCGCTCGAGGCACGTCTCCGCGAGCAGGTAGAGCGGCGCGTCGCCGACCGACAGCCGCTCGCCGCGCGACTTGATCTGGTGCTCCGACTCTTCGCCCGAGCTGTAGAGGACCGGACCGACGGCGCGCGCCACGTTGGCGGCGGCCTGCAGCAGCAGCGTCGACTTGCCGATGCCCGGCTCGCCGCCGAGCAGCACCAGCGATCCGGGCACGATGCCGCCGCCCAGCACGCGATCGAATTCGTCGATCCCCGTCGTGAGGCGCGCATGCTGCCGGAGTTCGACGTCGCGGTACAACTGCGCCGTGCCCGCGGCGCCCGCGAGCGCGTAGCGATGCGTCGCCGGCGGCGCGCCGCCGCTCTCGGCCGCGCGTTCCTCGACGAACGAATTCCACGCGTTGCAGTCGGGGCACCGGCCGAGCCACTTCGGCGACTGGCTGCCGCACTGCTCGCAAACAAAAACGGTGGAGGGGCGCTTCGCCATTTGTTGATCAGCGCAGTTGGTGAATTGGTGAATTCGTGAGTTGGTGAATCAATGCGATTATCGCATCGTCAATCGCCAACTCTCCAACTCTCCAACTCTCCAACTCTCCAACTCTCCAACTCTCCAACTCTCCAACTCTCCAACTACGAGTACACCCGCTCTATTCGGCTGCCGACGCGGCACAGCATTTCGTAGGGGATCGTACCAATCCGTGCAGCCATCTCGCGCACGTCGATGCGATCGCCGCCCTGGGCGCCGACGATGACCACCTCGTCGCCGGTATCCGCGTCGAGGCCGGTGACGTCGACGGTCATCATGTCCATCGACACCGCGCCGACGATCGGCGCGCGGCGCCCGCGGATCAACACGGCGCCGCGGCCGCCGAGCCGCACGTCGAGGCCGTCGGCGTAGCCGGCCGGCACGATGGCGATCCGCGCCGGCGCGTCGGGGCGGAAACGCGATCCGTAGCCGACACCCTCGCCCGGCCGCACGCCTTTGACGGCGACGACGCGGCTGGTGAGCGTCATCACGGGCGTCAGGTCGAGGGTCGACGCGAGCGGCGGCGGCACGAGGCCGTACAGCAGCAGCCCCGGCCGCACGCGGTCGTACCACACGCGCGAGTCGCGCAGCAGCGCGGCGCTGTTCGCCGCGTGGACGTACGCCGGCGCTTTCGGGAGCGCCGTCAGCGCCCGATCGAATCGCAGGCGCTGGTCGCCGAACAGCGGCGACTCCGGATCGTCGGCGGTCGCGAAATGCGTGTAGACCGCTTCGAGATCGAGGTTCGCGCTCGCCAGCAGGTCCGGCAGCGTGCGCGCGAGGTTGTCCCAGCGGAAGCCGAGGCGGTTCATGCCGGTGTCGATCTTGAGGTGATACGGCAGCCGCTGCTTGTAGCGCGCGGCCGCCGCCTGCACGGCGCGCGCGGCGCCGGGCGTCGAGATCGTCGGCGTCAGCCGGCCGTCGAAGAGTCCATCGAGATCGCTGACGCTGAGCGCGCCGAAGACGAGAATCTGCGCGCGGACGCCGGCGGCGCGCAGCGCCGCGCCTTCCTCGATGTCGGCGCACGCCACGAGATCGGCGCCGGCCTCCTCGAGCGCCCGCGCCACCTGCGCGGCGCCGTGGCCGTACGCATTCGCCTTGACGACGGCGATGACGCCCGGGTGGCGGTGTGGCTCCGACCGCAGGTGCGTGACGATGCGGCGGTAGTTGGATTGCAGCGCCGCGAGATCGATCCGTGCGACGGTCGGCCGGATCACGTCAGGCGGTTCCGACCGCCAGATTCTCGAAGCGCGTGTACTCGCGGATGAAGGCCAGCTTCACGACGCCGGTCGGGCCGTTGCGCTGCTTGGCGATGATCAGCTCCGCCACTCCCTGCGAATCGGTCGGCGGCTGGCTCTTGTCGAGGTACATGTCCTCGCGGTAGATGAAGACGACCACGTCCGCGTCCTGCTCGAGGGCGCCCGATTCGCGCAGGTCCGAGAGCTGCGGGCGGTGATCGGAACGTGATTCGGGCGCGCGGCTCAACTGCGACAGGAGGACGATCGGGACGTTCAGCTCCTTCGCCAGCCCCTTCAACGAGCGCGAGATCGACGCGAGCTCGAGGGTGCGGTTCTCGAACCGGCCGCGCCCCTGCATCAGCTGCACGTAGTCGATGATCACGAGGTTCAGTCCGTGCTCCGAGGCGAGGCGCCGGCATTTCGCGCGCATCTCGAGCACGCCAATCGACGGCGTGTCGTCGATGAAGATCTTCGCGTCGCTAAGCGTGCCGATCGCCTGCGACAGCCGCCCCCAGTCGCGCTCGCCGAGGAAGCCGCCGCGCAGCCGGTGCGCGTCGATGCGCGCCTCGCCGGTCAGCATGCGCAGGAACAGCTGCTCCTTCGACATCTCGAGGCTGAAGATGCCGACCGACATGTCGGTCTTCGTCCCGACGTGCTGCGCCATGTTGAGGACGAGCGACGTCTTCCCCATCGACGGGCGGGCGGCGACGATGACCAGATCCGAGGACTGCAGCCCCGAGGTCATCTCGTCGAGATCGGTGAACCCGGTCGGCACGCCGGTGATGAGTTCCTTGCGCGCGTGCAGCTTCTCGATCGTGTCGAGGCTCGACTGCGCCAGGTCCTTGAGCGACACGAACCCGTCGCGCACCTTGTCGTCGGCGATGGCGAAGATCGCGTGCTCGGCCTGGTCGAGGATGACGTCGGCCTCCTCCTCCGCGTCGTAGGCGGAGGCGACGATCTTGTTGGCGGAGTAGATGAGGCTCCGGAGGGTCGCCTTCTCCTTGATGATCCGCGCGTAGTGCTCGACGTTGGTCGAGCGCGGCACGCCGTCGACCAGCGCCGCGATGTAGGCCGGGCCGCCGACCTCGTCGAGCTCGCCCGAGCGGTTCAACTCCTCCTTCAGCGTGACGAGATCGATCGCGTTGCCGCGTTCGGCGAGCGTCACCATCTTGTCGAAGATGCGGCGGTGCGCGTCGCGGAAGAAATCCTGCGCGTCGATCACTTCGGCGGCGAGATTGAAGGCGTCGTTGTGGATGAGGATCGCGCCGAGCACGGATCGCTCGGCTTCGAGATTGTGCGGAAGGGTGCGTTCGGCTACGGCGACGTCGGCCATCGTGCAGGGATTCGGGTGTAGGGATTAGAGTGTTGAATTCTACTCCCTACG
>DASRGT010000003.1:0-119842 GCA_035650895.1 Vicinamibacterales bacterium | reverse complement strand
CCCGCGCCCGGCACGTATCGGGCGAACAGATACGCGACACGGCCCGCTGCGACGACCGTCAGCGCCTGAGCGATCCGAAATGCCTTGCGGCGCGCCGTCGAGTCGAGCATCATCACGAGCGATGTTACCCGCGGCGCTGCCCGCGTCGTTCACGGCCGGCGACATCCTGCGCTGGCGCCGCGTCGGCGGTTTGACGCTCGCCGAGGCGGCGTTCGAGCCGGGGCAGCGCATCCACCGCGACGTGCACGCGAACGCGCGGTTTCTGCTGGTGATTTCCGGATCGCTCACCGACACCACCGGCGGCGGCTCGACGACGTACGGCGCGTCGACGCTGCTGTTCCGGTCGGCCGGCGACGCGCACTCCTATGCGGTGTCAGACACCGGCGCGAAGGTGCTCCTCGTCGACATGGACGCCGGCTGGCTGCGCCGCGCCCGCGAGCAGGCGCCCCTGCTCGGCGACTCGACCAGTTTCCGCGGCGGCCTCCTGCTGCACCTCGCACACCGCCTGCACGGCGAGTTCGGCCTGCGCGACGAGGTGTCGCGCCTCGTGATCGAGAGCCTCGCGCTCGGCATCCTCGCCGAGGCGAGCCGCCGCGTCGCCGCCGCGCGCCAGGCCAGGACGCAGCGCCCGGTCCCGCTGTGGCTGCAGGTGGCGCTCGCGCTCGTGGAGCAGCACTTCGCCGAGCCGCTGCCGCTCGCGGCGGTCGCCCGGCGCGTCGGCGTCCATCCGGTCCACCTCGCGCGCACGTTCCGGCGCGTGCACCAGACGACGTTCGCCGCCTACGTGCGCCAGCTGCGCATCGATTTCGCCAGACGCGAGCTGGCCGGCACCGCCGCGTTGAGCGACATCGCGTGCGCGGCCGGCTTCTGCGACCAGAGTCATTTCTCGCGCTGCTTCAAGCAGCACACCGGCCTCACGCCCGCCGAGTACCGCGCCCGCCTGCGCTAAGCGCGTCCCAGCGGGTCCGACCGATCCAAGACCCGGCCCGGGTCCCTCAGGCACGCTGTGCGTCGTCGCCACCTGAGGCACCTGCGATGGGACTGTTCTCGAAGAAACGCCTGGACGACCTTCACGCCGAAGCCGAGCGCGGCGCGCTGAAGCGATCGCTCGGGCCGTTCAACCTGACCGCCCTCGGCATCGGATCGATCATCGGCACCGGCATCTTCGTTCTCACCGGCACCGCCGCGTCGCAGAACGCCGGCCCGGCGCTCGTCTTCTCGATGATCATCTCGGCCGTCGGCTGCGCGTTCTCCGGCCTGTGCTACGCCGAGTTCGCCGCGATGGTACCCGTCGCGGGCAGCGCCTACACGTACGCGTACGCGACGGCGGGCGAGCTCTTCGCGTGGATCATCGGGTGGGATCTGATCCTCGAGTACGCGCTCAGCGCGTCGACCGTCGCCGTCGGCTGGTCCGGCTACTTCGTCAGCCTTGCGCGCGATGCCGGCCTCCACCTGCAGGCGGGCGCGGGCGGATCGGCCGCCGGCTTCAACGCGCCCGCGGCCGTCATCGTCCTGCTCGTCTCGGCGCTGCTCGTCGTCGGCATCAAGGAGTCGGCGAACACGAACACCGTCCTCGTCGTCATCAAGGTGGCGGTGCTCGTCGTGTTCGTCGTCGCGGGCGCCGCGTACGTGAACCGCGCCAACCTGACGCCGTTCGTTCCGCCGAACACCGGCGCGTTCGGCTCGTTCGGGTGGAGCGGCGTGCTGCGCGGCGCCGGCGTGATGTTCTTCGCGTACATCGGCTTCGACGCGGTGTCGACCGCGGCGCAGGAAGCCGAGAACCCGTCGCGCGACATGCCGGTCGGCATCCTCGGATCGCTGGCCATCTGCACGGTGCTCTACATCGCGGTGGCGATCGTGCTGCTTGGCATCGTGCCGTATCAGCGGCTGGACGTCGCCGATCCGCTCGCCGTCGGCATCGACGCCACCGGACTCCGCTGGCTCGCGCCGTTCGTGAAGATCGCCGCGCTGTTCGGGTTGTTCAGCACGATGCTCGTGCAGATGCTGGCACAAACGCGCATCTTCTACTCGATGAGCCGCGACGGCCTGCTGCCGCCGCTCTTCGGCGTCGTGCACCCGCGCTTCCGCACGCCGCATCTGAGCACGATCCTCGTCGGCGCGGTCATCGCGCTGGTGGCCGGCTTCACGCCGATCACCGTCCTGGGGCAGCTGGTGAGCATCGGCACGCTGCTGGCGTTCGTGCTGGTCTCGATCGGAGTGATCGTGCTGCGCCGGACGTCGCCCGACGTTCCGCGGCCGTTCCGGACGCCGGGCGTGCCCTTCGTGCCGATCGCCGGCGCCGCGATCTGCCTGGCGCAGATGATCGGTCTGCCCATCGCCACGTGGGAGCGGCTAGTGATCTGGCTTGTGATCGGCCTTACGGTCTACGCCGGTTACGGCCGGCGGCACGCACTGACGGAAATCGAGTCCCGTACGCCGACTCTGTAATCGGTCCCCCGCGCCGCCGCGTGACAATCGCGAGCAACCAGCTGCCGTTGAACGACTTTGCGGCCGTACACGACTTCCGTCACACCGGCACGATTCTCGCCTTCCCGGTCGGCCGAGGGTGGCTCACATGGATCCTGCGCTCGCAGCTGGTACGTCGGCTTCGCAAGCATCGTTCCTCGACGGACTCGGCGAGCGCCGGCGCGCAACCGACGCCACCGGCGCCGAACCGATCGAACGCCTGTACCTGCGCGCCGACCTGACCAGAATTCCGTCGTTCGAGTTCGCGCTGCGCGAGCGCGCCAGCCGGCTGGCGGCGTTCCGCCACCCGTGCTTCGCGCGCGTGCGCAGCATCGATCGCCTCAACGACGCCGCGTCCACGCTGGCGGTCGTGTCGGACGCCGTGCGCGGCGTGCGGCTCGCAACGCTCCTCACCAGCGCCGACCGGCCGACGATCGACATCAACGCCGCCATTCACCTGATCCGCCAGCTGGTGAACGCCGTCGCGGTCCTGCACGAGCACGCGCCCGATGTCGGTCACGGCGCCATCGCGCCCGAGCGCGTCGTCATCACGCCGAACGCTCGCGTGGTCGTCCTCGAGTACGTCCTCGGCGCGGCGCTCGAGCAGCTGCGGTATCCGCGCGATCGGTACTGGAGCGAACTGCGCGTGGCGGTGCCACCGTCGGAAGCGCTGTCGCGGTTCGATCACCGGACGGACGTCACCCAAATCGGCGTGACGGCGCTCGCGTTGATCATCGGGCGGACGCTGGACGACCTCGAATACCCGACCCTTATCGGCGATCTGCTCGCCTCCGCCACCGCGCTGTCGTCGCGCGGCGAGGAAGAGGCGCTGCCATCCGGTCTCCGCGGCTGGCTCGCGCGCGCGCTGCAGCTCGATCCGCGCGGGACGTTCGACTCCGCCGTGGACGCGCGCGACGATCTCGAGCGCGTGCTGTCGGACGACGACGAGACGCCCTTCATCGGCGTGTCGCAGGCGCCTCAGGCGGCTCCGATGCCTCAGGTGTCTCAGCCGCCTCAGGTCGCTCATGTGCCCCCGGCGCCGCGGCCGTCGCCGGTGGCGCCGCAGGTATACGAGGCGCCTGCCGTGCCCGACATGCACGTGGACTTCGGGTCGGTGATGGACGCCGTTCGGCATCCCGAGCCGTCGCGGATGCCGGACGTCGCGCGCGCCGTCGAGACGCCGAGGCCGCCCGAGCCGCGCCGCGCGCCCGAGCCGCCGAAGGTGCCGGAGGCGCGCAAGGCGCCCGAGCCGCCGAAGGTCCAGGAGCGGCCGCGACCGATCGCCGCCGAGGCGCCGAGGCCAGTCGAGCCGCCGCGGCCGATCGAAGCGGCGAAGCCGATCGAGGCCGTGAAGCCGATCGAGCTCGCGAAGCCGATCGAGCCGCCGCGCGCGTTCGTGCCGGCGCCGGTCGACGACGAGATCGCCGTGCGCCCGGTCGTGTCGTCGGAGCTCGCGGACGATTCCGACGACAGCGCGGCCGTGGAACGCCGCTCGTGGCTGCCGAAGGCAGGGCTCGCCGCCGCGGCCGTCCTCGTGCTGCTGGCCGGCGGCTACGGCGCGACGAAGCTGTTCTCGTCGCGCGCGCCGGTGGTCGCCACCGGAACCGTCAGCGTCACGACCGTGCCGCCCGGAGCCCAGGTCCTCGTCGACAACGAAGCCCGCGGCGTGACGCCGATCACGCTCACGCTCGCGCCCGGGCCGCACACGCTGCAGCTGCGCGGCGCCGGCGAGCCGCGGACGATGCCCGTCACGGTGAATGCGGGCCAGCAGATCGCGCAATACGTGGAGCTCGGCAAGGCCGCCGCGACGCAGGGCAAGCTGCAGGTCAACAGCCAGCCGGCCGGCGCTACGGTCCTCATCGACGGGAACGATCGCGGCAAGGCGCCGCTGCTCGTCGATTCGCTCGCCCCCGGCGAGCACGTCGTCATCCTGCAGAGCGAGGTGGCGACCGTCAAGCAGACGGTGACGATCGAAGCCGGCGAAACGGCATCGCTCGTCGTGCCGCTCACCGCGACCGAAGGCGCGCCGGTGTCCGGCTGGGTGTCGGTGAAGGCGCCGGTCGAACTGCAGATCTTCGAAAACCGCAATCTCGTCGGGACGACGCAGAGCGATCGGATTATGGTGTCGGCCGGCAAGCACGATCTCGAGCTGGTCAACGACACGCTCGGCTATCGCGTGACGCGCACCGTGAACGTCGCGCCCGGCAAGGTGGCGCCCGTGGCGGTGAACTGGCCGACCGGCAGCCTCGCGATCAACGCGCTGCCCTGGGCGGACGTCACCGTCGACGGCAACGCCGTCGGCCAGACGCCGATCGGGAACCTCTCGCTGCCGATCGGTCCGCACGAAATCATCTTCCGCCACCCTGATCTCGGCGAGCAGCGGCAGGCCGTCACCGTGTCGCTGAAAGAGCCGGCGCGGGTGAGCGTGGACATGAGGAAGAAGCCATGAAGACCAGACGAACGGTGAAGGGTGCCTGGTGCGGCGTGCTCGGCGCGTGGTGCCTGGTTCTGAGCAGCGGCGTCGCGGCGCAGAACGAATCGATCGCGACGGTGCGCGATCTCTACGCGTCGGCGGCCTACGAGGACGCGCTGTCGGTGCTCGGACGGCTGCCGCAGTCGCAGCGCTCGTCCGATGAATCGCGGTCGATCGAGCAGTATCGGGCGTTCTGCCTGCTGGCGCTCGGCCGCGCCGCGGAGGCGGAGCGGGCCATCGCGACCGTCGTCGAGGGGCAGCCGTCGTACCGGCCGGTGGATACCGACATGTCGCCGCGCGTGCGCAACGCGTTCATCGACGTGCGGCGCAAGCTGCTGCCGCAGATCATCCAGCAGCGCTACACGGACGCGAAGGCGGCGTTCGATCGCCGCGAGTTCATGGCGGCGTCGCAGGGATTCCAGCAGGCGCTCGATCTGATGGGCGACCCCGACGTGGCCGCGGCCGTCGCGCAGCCGCCGCTGGCCGACATGCGCGTCCTCGCGAAGGGATTCCACGATCTCAGCGTCTCGGCCGCCACGCCGCCGCCGCTGCCGTCGCAGCCGGTCGTCGCGCCGCAGCCGAAGAGCGCGCCGGCGCCGGACGTGGTCGCGCCGGCCGCGGCGCCCGCCCCCGCCGCCGCGGCCCCGGCGATCTACGTCGCCGGGGACCCGCGGGTCGTGCCTCCGGTGACGCTGCGTCAGGAGCTGCCGGCGTTCCCCGGCGTGATCACGATCGGCAAACAGGGCGTGATGGAAGTGGTGATCGACGAAGACGGGCTCGTCGAAAACGCGGTGATGCGCGTCCCGGTCAGCCCCAACTACGACGCGCTGGCGATCGCCGCGACGAAGACGTGGCGATACAAGCCGGCGGTCGCCAACGGCGCGCCGGTGAAGTTCCGAAAGGCCGTGCAGATTACGGTCCGGCCGCAGGGGAGGTCCTGATCGGGCGCGTTTGCGCGCAGACGAGGTGGTTTTCGGGGTGAGACCGGGTAGTATGAAAGAGCGTCTAATCGAGCAAGGAGTTCATCCCGATGGCCAAACGCTCTACTTCAGCTATCGTCTGCCCGCGCTGCGGCGCCCCGGCCGCCAAGATTATCGGCCGGTCCGAAGCCCTGCCGGTGGTCTATCTTCGCTGCGACGACTGCGGCCGCGCGTCTATTTCTCCCGAGTAGTCAATTACTTACAGCCAGTGCCGAGCGGGCGAATGCTCTTGACCCGGAATTCCGGGAGCTGGACGTCGCCCGTCGGACCCGAACCCCCCACCGTTTCGTTCGCCACCTGCGTCTGATCGATCGCGCCGGCCTGACCCGCCGCGTTGGGTGAGGGCCGCAACCCGCCCTTGATCACCAGCTTCTTGCTCTCGTAGACCGACCCCGACAGCTGCACCTGCTGGCCGACGAAGTCGTGCAGGCTGAGACCGGTGAGCCGGTACGAGCCGCTCTTGTCCTCCATGGTGAGGTCGTTCGACCCCGGCCGTTCCGCGACGCAGCCGCTGATCGACACGGTCTTGGAGGTGGGGGCCTTCTTCGCCTTCGATTGAGCGGCGAGCGGCGCGCTGATCGCGACGGCGAGACCCAGGAACAGATACGCGGCGCGCATGGATCGATTGTAGCGCCACTGCGAGATTCCGCGGCGCAGAAACCGCACGGGGCCGCCGCTATCGCCCCACGAAGCCGCTCGTCACCGGCGGCATTGCCCGGCCGGTGAGCGCGGACGCGATCCGCGCGGCTTCGCCGGGAACGACGTCGGTGAGCGGACGCAGATAGTCCCCTTCGAGCGCCGCGATCGGATGGCCATCGCGATAGACGATGCGCGTGCCGGCGACGGCGCGGACGCGGTCGCCAGCCGTGACGATGCCGGCGAGATTCAGCGGATCGGCGGCGGCGATCGTGACGAGCCGGCCGTCGGCGGGCGTCCGCCGGATCTCGCGCAGCCGCTCGACGGCATCGGGCACCGCGAATTGCTCGCCTGAAAGCCCCGACACGAACCGGCCGCCGCGAAGCTCTCCGCGGGCTTCGAGACGGCGGTACACCATCACCAGGTCGCGCCAGCCGGGGACGCGCGTCTCGCGCGCGAGCACGCGCCGGCACACGATGCCGTAGCGGCGCAGCAACATGCGCGCGGACGCCTCGATCGCGGCCTCGTCCTGATCGGCGGCGCACGGGTCGATCGCCGACCAGCGTCCGGCAACCTGCATCCGCCCCGGCCGCCGCGTGTCGCTCCGAAGCAGCCAGCGGAGTCCGCCGAAGCCGTCGGACGCTGCTGCGCCGGCCGACACGAGCTCGCCGAGCGCCGATCGCACCTCGTCGGGCGCGAGGTGACACACGCGCGCGATTTCGTGGGCGAACGACGGACCGCGCTCGCGCAGCGCTGCGAGCACCCGCGCGGCGGTGGCATGCGATGCCGAACCGGGTCCGAACAGGCGGCCGATCAGATCGCGGGATTCCTCGTCGTGAACGGACGCCGCGGTCCTCCGACGCTCGCGATCCGCGTCGTCGGACCCTGGGTCGGCGCCGCCGCGCACGAACAGCGCGATCGGCGTCGCGCCCGTCATCTCCACCGGCTCGCCGGTCTGCGGGCGCGCCCACGCGATTTCGCCCGCGAGGCACAACGTGTCGAGCATCGACGGCTCGTAGCCGTCCACCCGCGCCGGCAGCACGCTCCGCTCCCACGCGTCGGCCGCCAGATCGAAGCCGTCGAGCTGTTCCACCGCGGCCCTGACGCCGTCGACGCCGGCGAGGCGATGGGCGGCGTCGACGTGCTGCCACGCGAAGAGGAACCGCATGAAGTCGACCGGCGCGACCGGCTCGATCTCCGCGCGCAGGCGGTTCAGCGTGTAGCGATGGATGCGTGCGAGCACCGTGCGATCGCACCATTCCAACGTCGGCGCGTCGTGCGGCGCGCGCGGCCCCTCGTCCCGGGTCGGCGTAAATCGCCCGCGCATCGCGACGCCGTCGGCCTCCAGAGTCAAGAGCGCGCGATCGACGTCGTCGGCCGCCACGCCGAGCGTCGTGGCGAGCGCCGCCGCCGTGGCGGGTCCCGAGATGGTCAGTCGGCCGCGAACGAGCTCGACGAGCGCCGTGTCCATCGTCCAGGCCCGCCCGGTTCGCGTGGGCGGCGGCTGGATCGGCGGATCGAACACGACGTCGGGGTGAACGGCGCGGACTTCCGGCATCCGTTCGGCGGCGACGATCGCGCCGCGGAAGCGCGTCGCGCGGTCCTGCGCGATCAGCTCCGCGACCAGCGCCTGGGGCGCTTCGTCGGCGGGCATGACGCCGACCGTCATCAGCGCGTCGTGCAGCTCGTCGGCGTCGCGCGGATCGGGGCGCTGCTCGTCGCGAACGCGCGCGATCGCCGCGGCGTCGAGCGCGCCGACATCGCCGGCGGTCGACGGTTCGGTCGCGCGGCGCGCGTAGACGGCCCGCGTCCGCCTCTCCTCGGCGGGCGCGTCGTCGAGAAACGCGTACGGACGCGCCGTCAGGATTTCGTGCGCCAGCGGCGAAGGCTCGGGGGTGTCGGCCGCGACGCAGCGGACCTCGCCGCGATGAATGCGCTCCAGAACCGCGGCGAGCGCCGGGAAGTCCATCGCCTCCTCGAGGCAGTCGCGCATCGTCTGCGCGACGAGCGGATGATCGGGGATCTGCCGGTCGCCCGGAATGTTCTCGAGACAGGCTGCCGCATCGGGGAACGCGGCGGCCATCAGGTCGTCCGCGAGCATGCGCTGCAGCTGCGCCGGCACTTTTTTTCCGCCGCGACTCCGCGGAACGGCGAGCGCGATCGAGGTGTTCCAGCGCCAGCGCGTCTGGAACACGGGCGCGTCGAGCAGCGCCTGCACCAGCACGTCTCGCGCGGTCGCCGGATGGAGGTACCGGAACACGTCGGACAGCGGAAACGAGTGCTGCGGCCCCAGCGACAGCAGCACCGCATCCTCGGTGGCCGCCGCCTGGAGCTCGAAATTGAACTGCCGGCAGAAGCGCTTTCGCAGCGCCAGCCCCCACGCCTTGTTGACGCGGCTGCCGAAGGGCGCGTGCAGCACGAGCTGCATGCCGCCCGATTCGTCGAAGAACCGCTCGAGGACGAGCGTGTCCTGCGTCGGCAGCGCGCCCAGCGCGCGCAGCGCGTCGGCGAGGTAGGCAACGGCCTGGTCGGCGGCGGCGCGCGACACGCCGGTGTCGGCGGCGAACCGGTCGACGGCAGCCGCGAAGGCCGCGCCATCGGTCGCGCTCGGCTTCAGCGCGGCTTCGACGTCGGCGCGCAGGTCGCTGACCGCTTTCGACAGCTCGTCGCTGCGCGCGGGCGCCTCGCCGAGCCAGAACGGGATCGTCGGCGGCGCACCCTTCGCGTCGGCGACGCGCACCGTGCCGGCCGCGACCTGCAGGATCCGCCAGGACAGGTTGCCGAGTTGAAAGATGTCGCCCGCGAGGCTCTCGATCGCGAAATCCTCGTTGACCGTGCCGATGAACGTGTCGTCGGGGTCCAGCACGACGCGGTAGTCCGCCACGTCGGGGATGGCGCCGCCGGACGACAGCGCGAGCAGCCGCGTGCCGCGGCGCCCACGGATCCGCCGGCGGACTTCGTCGCGATGGAGCAGCGCGCCCCGTCGTCCGCGCCTGGTCGCGAACCCCTCGGACACCACGGCGACGAGCGCGTCGAACTGCGCGCGCTCCAGCGCTCTGTACGGCCAGGCGCCGCGGACCAGCGCGAACAGCTCGTCCTCGGTGCATTCGCGGGCGGCGGCTTCGGCGACGATCTGCTGCGCGAGCACGTCGAGCGGCGCGTCGTGCTCGACGATCGCATCGAGCTCGCCGCGGCGGATGGCGCGCAGCAGCGCGGCGCATTCGATCAGGTCGTCGCGCGTTTCGGGGAAGAGGCG
This sequence comes from Vicinamibacterales bacterium, assembly GCA_035650895.1. GTDB lineage: Bacteria > Acidobacteriota > Vicinamibacteria > Vicinamibacterales > CAVVIG01 > Gp6-AA45. The sequence goes on along the minus strand of DASRGT010000003.1, from coordinate 110,031 downwards.
TCCCTTCGGCGTCCCCGACACGCGGTGGCCCGATCGGCCGATCCGCTGCAGCGCCGTGGCGATCCGGTGCGGCGACCCGATCTGACACACCAGATCGATCGAGCCGATGTCGATCCCGAGCTCGAGCGACGCGGTGGCGACCAGCGCGCGCAGCGCGCCGTCCTTCAGGCGCGTCTCGGCGTCGAGCCGCTTCTCCTTCGAGAGCGACCCGTGGTGCGCCGTCACGGCCTCTTCGCCCACGCGCTCCGCGAGATGCCGCGCGACGCGCTCCGCCATCCGCCGCGTGTTGACGAACACCAGCGTCGTCCGGTGATCGCGAATCAGCGACGCGAGCCGGTCGTAGTACTCCGCCCAGACCTCGTGCGACATCACCGCTTCGAGCGGCGAGCTCGGCACCTCGATGCCGACGTCGAGATCGCGGCGGTGGCCTTCGTCGACGATGGCGACGTCGCATGTCGGGCTGGCGGCCCCCTGCAGATACCGCGCGACGGCGTCGATCGGCTTCTGCGTCGCCGACAGGCCGATGCGTACGAACGGCCGGTCGGCGAGAGCCGCGAGCCGCTCGAGCGACAGCGCGAGATGCGCGCCTCTCCGCGTGCCGATCACGGCATGGATTTCGTCGACGATCACCGTGCGGACCGTGCGCAGCATCGCGCGGCTCTTGGCGGCGGTCAGCAGGAGGTACAGCGACTCGGGCGTCGTCACCAGGACGTGCGGCGGCCGGCGCAGCATCGCCGCCCGTTCGGACGCCGTCGTGTCGCCGGTGCGGACGGCGGCGGTGATCCGGGGCGGCACCAGCCCCATCGCCTCCGCGACGCGGCGGATGCCCCGGCGCGGCTCCGCGAGGTTCTTGTGGATGTCGGCGCTCAGCGCCTTCAGCGGCGAGACGTAGACGACGCGCACCTCGTCGGGGAGGGCAGCGGCGTCGGCTTCCCGCACGAGGTCGTCGAGCGCGGTCAGGAAGGCGGCCAGCGTTTTGCCGGAGCCGGTCGGCGCGGCGATGAGCGTGTGGCGGCGCTGCCGGATGGCATCCCACCCGCGCGACTGGGCCGGCGTCGGACGGCCGAAGGAATCGTCGAACCAGCGGGCGATTACGGGGTGGAACGGGGAGGCCACGACCGAATGTAATCCAACGCGGTGGAGTACGCCAGCAACCGGCTCACATGCGCTCGATTTGTCCCTTGATCGCCCAAAGAGTCTCGCCTATCTTCTGCTGAACTTTTGCGGGCAAGTCGCCTCGTCTCCCGGTTCAGCCAGAGGAGGGTGCTGTGCGATCTCATCGTGTCCTGCTCGTCGCGCTCGGAATATTCTTCGCGTTCGCGACATCCGTGTTTGCGCAAGAAGCCACCGTCATCGGCACGGTCGCCGACGAAACCAAGGCGCTGCTGCCGGGCGCCACCGTCACCGCGACGAATCTCGAAACCGGCGTTCAGGCGGTCGCCGTCAGCGATGCCAGCGGCGCGTTCCGCCTGCTGAACCTCCCGCCGGGCCGCTACAAGCTGCAGGCGGAGCTGACCGGCTTCTCGACGATCGTCGTCCCATCGCTCGAACTGCTCGTCGGCCAGAACGCCACGGTGCCGTTCGTGATGAAGCTCGCGCAGGTGAACGAATCGGTCACCGTCACGGGCGACGCGCCGCTCGTCGACACCTCCTCGTCGCAGGTGGCCGGCAACGTCGACCGGCGCCAGATGGAGGAACTGCCGCTCCAGGGGCGCAACTGGATGGAGCTGTCGAAGCTGGTGAAAGGCGTGACGGCCAACGACGTCGGCAACAGCGTCGGCACCGGGTCGATGGACGACATGTGGCAGCTGAATCTCGACGGCCAGCAGATCACGCAGAAGGTGGCCGGCTCCGGCTTCGGCCAGCCGCGCTTCAGCCGCGAAGCGATCGCCGAGTTCCAGATCGTCACCAACATGTTCGACATCACGCAGGGACGATCGGCCGGCATGCAGATCCAGGCGATCTCGAAGTCGGGCACGAACATCGTGGCGGGCAGCGGCTACGGCTTCTTCCGCAGCGACAGCCTCAACGCGCCCGACCCGGTCGCGAAGAAGGTGCTGCCGTACTCCAACCAGCAGGTCGGCGGAACGCTCGGCGGCCCGATCGTCAAGGACAAGGTGCACTTCTTCGTCTCCTACGAGTACGAGCGCGAACCGGGGACCGCGTTCCAGAGCCCGTCGCTCCTGCCGGGGCAGAGCGTCTCGGTGCCGTACCAGAACGGCCAGAAGAGCTTCCTCGCCCGCGTCGACGACCAGTTGACGACGATGGACCGCCTGTCGGTGCGCGGCTCGTACTGGACGTGGGCGAACCCGTTCTTCGTCACCAACGGCACGATCCCGGCCTCGGAATCGTCGAACCAGACGAAGAACGCGACGAACGTGCTCGGCACGTGGACGAAGGTGATGAGCGGTGGCAACCGGCTCCTCGAGGTGAAGGGCGGCTACAACGGCTTCCACTGGACGAACGCGCCGCAGGACTCGCTGCTGGGCACGCCGGAATACCGGATCCCCGGCATGACGATCGGCGCGCCGTACAACTACCCGCAGACCCTCAAGCAGGACAACTGGGACGGCCGCGTCGACTTCAGCCTGCACAAGGACAAGCACGACGTGAAGATCGGCGGAGAGTACATCCACGTGCACGACGGCGGCCCGTGGTTCATCCAGCGCGCCGGCTTCTTCAACTTCTCGGCGGCGCCGCCGGCGTCGGTGCTGGCCGCGGCGTTCCCCGCGGGGACCGAGCTCGATCCGACCAAGTGGAACGTGTCGCTGCTCAATCCGTACGTCACCAACTCGAACATCAACTTCACCCAGGGCGACTGGACGATTGACGCGCCGCGTCCGACCTATGCGCTGTGGGTGGGCGACAACTGGCGGATGACGAGCAACCTCACGATCAACATGGGCATCCGCTGGGACGCCGACCCGAACATGGCGTCGCCGCCGAACATCGTCGAGAGCAACATCCTCATCAACAACCAGCTGCCCGCGCCGTACGGCTCGTATCAGACGGGCGTCGGCGACTATGGCTACAAGTCGGGCATCCGCGACTGGAAGGACGTCGCGCCGCGCGCCGGCTTCACCTACAACGTGAACGGCAAGAACGATCTGGTGGTCCGCGGCGGCACCGGCGTCTACTTCGCGTCGCCCGTCTCCAACGTCACCTTCAGCCCGCAGCTCTACAGCCAGCTCGTGTCGGCGCAGTTCGTCTTCGACGGCCGGCCGGACTTCATCACGAACCCGACCAACGGGCTGACGACGGCCGACATCTTCGGCGGCAAGATCAAGGTGCCGGCGCAGACCGTCCGCTCGATCGCGCCCGACTTCCAGTCGCCGTACAACTGGCAGAGCAGCATCGGCTTCCAGAAGCAGATCAACAGCATCACCGGCTTCGACGTCGACATCACGCACTGGACCGAGTATCGCGACACGCGGACGATCGACGCGAACCTGATCTACAACCCGGCGACCGGCTACAACGTGGCGAACGGCGCCAACGCGGTGCGGCCGAACCCGGCGTACGGTCCGGTCTTCGTGTTCACCTCGGACGGCAAGCGCGACCAGACGCAGATGGCCTCGAGCCTGACGCGCCGCATGAAGAACCACTTCCAGGCCGGCGTCACCTGGACGCTGATGTTCGAGATGAAGGACAACGGCACGGTCGGCTACGGCACGGCGCCGGCCAACAACCCGTTCGATTACCTCGCCGGCGAATGGGCGACGTCGCTCGACTTCCAGCGCAACACGGTCCGCACCTACGCGCTGGCGCAGTTGCCGTTCGGCATCAACGCGAGCGTGTCGTACTTCTACGGGTCGGGTAATCGCTTCGCGGCGAGCATCGCGACGGCGCCGTACGGCAAGACCGGCACGAACCGCCTGAACCTCGCCGGCAACGGCGGCCCGTCGCCGACGATCACGGTGCCCGCCTCGGTCCTCGATCGCTGGGACGGCCCGGCGGTGATCACGTCGGGGATGACGATCCCGCGCAACGCCCTCGAGGGGCTGCCGCTGCACAAGGTGGACCTGCACATCACGAAGGACATCACGATCGCCGGCCATTCCAAGGCGCAGCTGATCGGCGAGGTCTTCAACCTCTTCAACCACGCGAACTACGGCAGCTACAACACCGCGCTCAGCCCGACCAGTGCGGCGACCACCGCGCTGTTCGGCACGCCGGCGTCGAATACCGGCACGGCGTACGTGTCGCGCCAGGCGCAGCTCGGGTTCCGTCTCACGTTCTGATCGCGAGGCGCGCCGCGCAGGGGTGGGGAGTCGGAAATCGGGAGTAGAATTCCGGGACTTTCTATTCCCTACTCCTCTCCCTGCGAGGTCGCCATGGTCCGTTCGGCCGTCGTCATCGCCGCGCTCGCTGTCGTCGCTGCCGCCATTGCCGCGGCGCCCGCACCCCCACGAATCGACGTCACCGTCCACGAAGGCACCTCGATGTCGGTGGCGGTGTCGCCGGACGGCCGGACGCTCGCCATCGACATGCAGGGCAGCATCTGGACGCTGCCGGCGACGGGCGGCGCGGCGAAGCGCATCACCGACATCTACAACGACGCGCGGCAGCCGGCCTGGTCGCCCGACGGGAAGTGGATTGCGTTCTTCGCCTATCGCGACGGCGGCTACGACCTCTGGGCGGTCGCGCCGGACGGATCGAATCAGCACAAGCTGACGTGGGGCCCGTTCGACGATCGCGAACCGGTCTGGTCGCACGACGGCACGAAGATCGCGTTCTCGTCCGACCGCGGCAACCCGCTCGGCAGCGATTACAACATCTGGGTGCTCGACGTCGCGAGCGGCGCCGTCAGGCAGATGACGAAAGATCCCGCCGACGACTACATGCCGAGCTGGTCGCCGGACGACAAGGAGATCGTGTTCGCGTCGGCGCGCGAGAACAGCTCGTCGCTCTGGATCGTCGACGCGGCGACGGGTGCCGAGCGCAAGGGCGGCGTCTCCGGCGGCGGCCGGCTCGACGCGCCGTCGTGGGGTCCCGGCGGCGACATCGTCTATCACAAGACGACGGGCGGACGGGGCGCGCCGGCGGGCGAGGCCGAGACCTCGCGGTACGAGATCGCCGGCAAGACGATCACCGGCAGCGAGAACGTCTTCGCCTTCCGCGCGTCGTGGGCGTCGCCGACGACCTTCTACTACGTCTCCGACGGAAAGATCCGCCGCCGCGACACCGGCGCGGCGGGCGCCGCGCCGGAAACGATCGCGTTCAGCGCGACGCTGCAGGTGACGCGCGCGAACGGCAGCTACCCGCGGCGCAAGCGCGACTTCACGTCGACGACGCCGCGGCAGGCGCTCGGCATCGTGCGGCCGGTCATCTCGCCCGACGGCAAGCAGATCGCGTTCGCCGCGCTGGGCGACATCTACGTGATGCCGGTCGGCGGCAAGCCGGTGAACCTGACGAACGACGCCGCGTTCGACACCGATCCGTCGTGGTCGCCCGACGGACGTCAGCTCGTCTACTCGTCCGACCGGAACAGCGAGCACCTGCAGCTGTGGATCCGCGACATGGCGTCGGGCCAGGCGCGGCAGGTGACCCACCTCACCACGCAGCCGCAGGGCGCGAGCTTCTCGCCCGACGGCACACGGATCGTGTTCTTCGACGTGAGCGGCATGTGGCGCGTCGCCAACATGTCGATCCTCGACATCGCGAGCGGCCGCGTCACGAAGATTCACGACACGCTCGCGCAGCCGGGAACGCCCACGTGGTCGCCCGACGGCACGCGCGTGGCGCTCGCCGAGGTCGCGCCGATCACGCGGCGGTTCCGCGAGGGCACCAACCAGGTGCTGACGATCGCGGCCGACCCCGGGCCGCTGCCGCCGGCCGAGGGCGGAGGCGCGGAACGGGTGGCGCCGATGATGGCGAGCGACAAGTGGTTCGCGCCGGAGCCGATGATGTCGATCGACTCGCGCGGCAACTGCGGACCCGTGTGGTCGCCGGACGGCACGAAGATGGCTGCGATCTACGAGGGAACGCTCGCCGTCTGGCCGGTCGCGTCGTCAGGCGAGCCGCTCGGCCCGCCGCGCCACGTCACGAGCGAGAGCGCGCACGCGCCGAGCTGGCAGGGTGATTCGAAGCACATCCTCTATCAGAACTACGACAAGCTGCGCATCGTCGACATCGAGAGCGGGGAGACGAAGACCGTTCCGCTGGACCTCAAATGGACCCCCGCGATTCCGACGACGAAGCTCGTCGTGCACGCGGGCAAGCTGATCGACATGAAGAGCAGCGTCGAGCGGGCGAACGTCGACGTGCTGGTCGACGGCAACCGGATCGTCTCGGTGGTGCCGCACGCGGCGGCGAACCACGCCAACCGCGAAGTCGTCGACGGAACGGACCTGACGGTGATGCCGGGCCTCACCGAGTTCCATTCGCACATTCAGCCCGACTTCGGCGAGGCCGAAGGGCGCGCGTTCCTCGCGTTCGGCATCACGCAGGTGCGGAGCCCGGGCAACACGCCGTACGAACCGGTGGAGGAGCGCGAAGCCAACGAAGCGGGGGTGCGTCCGGGTCCGCGCGTATGGGGCACCGGCAACCTGATGGAATGGCAGCGCGTGTACTACAAGATGGGCATCGCGCTGTCCGGGCCGGCGCACTTCGAGATGGAGCTGCAGCGCGCGAAGATCCTGCAGTACGACATGCTCAAGAGCTACGTGCGGCTGCCGGATCTGCAGCAGAAGCGGATGGTCGAATTCGCACACAGCATCGGCATTCCGGTGGCGACGCACGAGATCTACCCGGCCGCGTTCGTCGGCGTGGACAACACGGAGCACACGTCGGCGACGAGCCGCCGCGGCTACTCGCCGAAGATGGCGACGATGCAGCGCGCGTACGAGGACGTCGTCCAGCTGTTCGGAAAGAGCGGCCGGTATCTGACACCGACGATGTTCGGGTCGGGGCGCCTGGCGTTCGACAAGGAGCCGGACCTGAAGAACGATCCGCGGTTCCGCCTGTATCCGCAGTGGATGCAGGACGAGGTCTCGCGCGAGCCGAGCGGCGCCGCGCCGGCGCCGGGGAACGGCAAAATGGTCCTGGACGTGATGAAGGCCGGCGGGACGATCGTCGCCGGCACCGACACGCCGAACGCGATCAACGTGCACGGCGAGCTGATGTCCTACGTCGCGGCAGGGATGTCGACCTACGACGCGCTGAAGACCGCGACGGTCAATCCCGCCAGGGCGCTGAACGTGGAGACGGGCACGATCGAGCCCGGCAAGCTCGCCGACATCGTGATCGTCGAAGGCGATCCGCTGGCCGACATCGCGGCCGCGCACCACGTCAAGCGCGTCGTCGCGAACGGCCGCGTGTACGAGATCGCCGATTTGCTCAAGGGTGCGGCGGCGGCGAGGACGACGACGGCGCAGTGAGCGCCGCTCTCTCCGCCAGCGTGTTCAACTCTGCGAGATACATCGACTGCAGCACCTTCGCGGTCATGTAGCGCTCGACGCGTCCCGCCAGGCCGCGACGCGACGACAGCTCGGTGCGAATCGTCACGTTCGCGGCGCGTCCGCCGCTGTCGGGATCCACGACGAACGTCGTGACCGACTCGGTCGGCTCGACGTTCTTTTCGACCAGCACGCGTCCCGGCTCGGGCTCGGTGACGAGCGCGATGAAGTGCTGCGTCTGGCCGAGGACCGTCACGTCGAAGCCGATCCGCGTGCCGGCGCCGACGCCGCCTTCCTCGACACGCATGTTGCTGAACTGCTTCGGCAGGATGCTCGGATGGCCGTGATGGTAGTCGCGGATGATGTCGTAGATGCGATCGGCCGGCGCCTCGATGCGGGCCGTCCGGCTCACGGTGTACGTGGGATTCATCGCTGTCTGCTCCCTTGCGGTAGGACGCCCGCCGGCGCCGGAACGTTCCCCTCATTAGAATGGGCGGATGGAGCGGGATCATTTCGAAATTCAGAACCTCGTCGGCGCGCTTGCGGCGCTGGTCGACACGCGTGACTGGCCGCGGCTGACGGATCTGTTCGCGCCCACCGTCCGCGTCGACTACACGTCGCTCTTCGGCGGCAGCCCCGCCGACACGGCAGCGGCTGATCTCGTGGCGGGCTGGCGCGCGTTCTTGCCGTTCTTCGAACGCACCGAACACCTCATCGGCATCCCGTTCATCAGCGTCGCCGGCGACCGCGGCCACGCGTCGGCGTCGGTCGTGGCCTGGCACATCGCGCCGCCGTCGCGCGTGCCCGCCGGCGCCGATCGGGTTTGGATGGTCGGCGGCCGATACGAGATCGACGCCGCACGCTCTGGCCGCGGCTGGGCAATCGCGGGCTTGACGCTTGCCAATGCCTGGCAGGAGCGGAACGTCGAGCTGCCGCGTCTCGCGCGCGGTCCGGCCTGACGCGCCGGGCGATGACGGCTATCATCGTGTAAGGCGGCAACGACGGGGAGGTCAGGATGCGAGTGACGGCAACAGCTCTCGGCGCGATGGCGCTTCTGGCGGCGGCGGTCCCCGCGCACGCACAACGGTGGGGGCAGGGCGATCGGCCGCGCGACGGCGTCTGTTTCTACGAGGACACCAATTTCCGCGGCGACTACTTCTGCGTGGGCGCGGGCGAGAGCGTCGCCTCGCTTCCGCGCGGCATGAACGACCGGATCTCGTCGATTCGGATCTTCGGCCGCGCCGAGGCCACCGTCTTCCGCGACGTCCGCTTCGACGGCAAGTCGAGCCGGTTCGGCTTCGACGTGAGCGATCTGCGCCGCGAGGGGTGGAACGACACGATCTCGTCGATCCGCGTCCGTTCGACGTTCGACGACCGCGGACCCTCTCGGGACGTCGATCGCGACCGCGATCGCGATCGCGGCCGGCGGATGTCGCCCGGCGACGCCGACGCGATCGTCCGACGCTCGTATCGCGATCTGCTGGGTCGCGACCCCGATTCGGCCGGCATGCGCCAGTACCGCGGCCGCCTGCTCGACGACGGCTGGAGCGAAGAGGACGTGCGCGCCGACATCCGCAAGAGCCCGGAGTTTCGCGAGAAGAGCGTGATGACGCCGGAGAAGGCGCGCGCCATCGTCCGCGCCGCGTACCTCGCCGTGCTGAAGCGCGAGCCGGACGCCGCCGGCAGCGCGCCCTACGTCGAGCGGGTGATCCGCGACCACTGGAGCCAGCAGGACGTCGAGCGCGAGCTGCGCAACAGCCCGGAGTACCGCCGGAAGTAGGCGGCCGAGCGTCGGCGCGCGGTCACGCCGGGAGCGTGGCCGCGTCCCACGCGGCTCGATCCGTGTCCGACTTGATGACGTGCGACAGGTCGACGACGAGATCGTTGCCGTCGCGCCGGATCGCGAGCCGATCCATGTTGCGCGTCGCGCGGCCGGACATGAAGGTGCCGTTCGGCTGGTACTTCGACTCGTGCTTCGGGCACTGGAAGCGGTTGTCCTTGGGCAGCCACTTCAGCGCCGTGTTCTCGTGCGGGCACGAGAGGTTGAACGCGTACACGTGGCCCTGCGCGCGGACGACGATCACCTGCTGCTTGCGATCGATCGTCACGCTGTCGGCGCTCGGGAACGGATACTTCGCTTCGTTCGCCGCCGCCTGAGCGCCGTCGACGAACACGACCGGCAGCGCCGCGAAGCCGAGCGCGGCGACGATCTGCAGGAAATCGCGGCGGGATGGACAGTCGGAACAGTTCATCATCCGATGTTGGGCAGCGCGACGCCGCCGAGCGTCGTCAGGAACCAGAGCGCGATGCTGGCGACGGCGGTCGCGCGAAGCGTTCTCCATGCGCCCCGATCGCCCGCGAGCGCGCGGCGCTCCGCCCCCCAGAGCACGATGCCGTTGACCGCGAGCAGGGCGACGAGGCCCATCTTGGTCCAGAAGAATTTCGAGTAGAGGAACGTCTCGTAATCGGAGGCGAAGAGCAAGAGGCCGCTGATCGCGATCAGGACGAGCGATCCGACGACCAGCCGATGCGTGCCTCGCAGCGTATCGAGCGTGCGCCGCGCCCCGTCGTCGTCGATCGGCGCGGTCAGCACGGCCCGGTCGGCCGAGACGGCGAGCCCGCCGCCGCCGATGAGCGCGCCGACGTGGACGAACGCGACGAGCGTGCGCATCGCCGCGTGGTTGGCGTAGAACGAGCTCCAGGTCTGCAGAAGATCGGTCATCACCGGTTTCCGAACAGCATCAGCAGGTACGACGCCGTCGCGACGCCCATGGTCGTGAAGACGACGGTGCGGTGCGTGCTCTTGTTCTGATCGAAGTTGACGAGATTGCGGCCGCCCGGGCCCGTTCCGTACGCCGCGACGAACCCGGCGTCGGCGCCGAGCATCATGATGCCGTGCACCAGCCGAAGCGTTTTGTGGTTCGGGTCCTTCCAGCCCTCGACGAGGTTCCAGACGCCGGTGACGCTCTGGACGGCGAAGAGGCCGGTGATGGCGGTGCCGACGGCGATGTGCGCGCCGCGGTACGAGCTGAGGCGTCCCTGCGGATCGTTGTACAGGTTCTGGCCGAGGATCGCTTCGGTGCCGAGGAGCGGCAGCGTCGCCCAGCTCGCGACTTTATGGATTCTTGCGCGCGTCTCGTATCCTTCGCTGTACTCGATTGCCTGCGGGCGCGCGGTCTGTCCGGAATCCTGATCGTCGCCGGCTGCCGATTGCGCGCGCACCGCGGGCGCGCAGGCAGACAGCATCGCCATAAAGAAAAGCACACGAATCGTGTGGCGCATGTTGGATTCCAACACAAGCACGATTCCTGCCGGGCGCTAACTCGTTGGAAATCGTCGTCGACGTGCTGAGATGTCGCTACGGGAGACGGCCGGGCGTCCTCATTTGGCGGCAGCGCCAACGAGCTTCGCGCGATCGACGCCGGCGCGCGGGCGGAACTTCTGCACGCGTCCGCCGAAGCTGTCGGCGCCGTACAGGTTCCCTTCCGAGTCGACCGACATCTGGTGGAGCTCCCAGAACTGTCCGGGGAACGTGCCGTACGTGCCCCACGTGTAGAGCAGCGTGCCCGACGTATCGTACTCGAGGACCTTCGCGTTGGTTCCGTCGGCGACCCACACGTGCTGATCCGCGGAAACGAGGATGTCGTTCGGCTGGCGCAGGTCGGGCCACACGTCGAGGAACGTTCCGTTCTCGTCGAACACCTGCACGCGGTGGTTGGATCGATCGGCGACGTAGACGCGCCGCCGCGCGTCGACGGCGACGCCGTGGACGCCCGCGAGCTGCCCTTCGCCGCCGCCGCGCGACCCGAAGGAGCCGATGAAATTGCCGGCGCGATCGAACTTCGCGATGCGCGCGTTGCCGAGGCCGTCGGCGACCAGCAGCGTCCCGTCCGGCAGCCACGCGATGTCCTGCGGCCGGTTGAAGTGCTTCCCGTCGTCGCCCGGCACGTCGGTTTCGCCGAGGGTTCGGACGAGCTGCTTGCCGTCGTTGGTGAACTCGTAGATGACGTGTCGCGCGTCGTTGACCACCCACACGTGGCGGTCGCGGTCGTACGGGCTGATGCGGATCTTGTGCGGCCCGCCGCCGCCTTCGAACAGCGAGTCCCACTGCGTCCACGCTTCGCGCAGCCTGCCGCTCCGATCGACGACCACGATGCAGTTGCGCATCTCGGGCTTCGGCTCGGTGGCGCGCTGGCCGAGCGAGCCCCATGTGCCGTTGTAGCCGCGACCGAGTTTGTCGGGGAGCTTCAGTTCGCCGCGCGCCGCGATGAAGATGCGGTCGGGAGATTCGGCGAAGATACCGGGCTGCGAGCCCCAGATGTAGCCCGGCTTCGCCCAGTCGGTCGGCCATTGCGCGACGACCTCGTAAGGGCCGGTCTCGTCTTCGCCCCCCTTGTTGGGAGGGGCGAAGACGAGCAGTGCAACGCAAACGAGGAGCGCGGCGCGCACCTCAGTGCTGACCGGCGGTCGAGCGATCGCCGGTCGACGGCAGCGCGAACGAGATGTACTCGCCCGAGTAGTTGCCGCCGCTGACCGCGACGACGATGTACTGGCGGCCGTCGGGACCCTTGTAGGTCATCGGCGACCCGCTCTGCGCCGCCGGCATCCACGCCGCGCCGACTTCGGCGCCGGTCTGCTTGTCGTACGCGCGCAGCATGGCGCCGCGCGGACGTCCGGGCGGCGCGGTCACCTGCGGATCCCCGAGGACGACGAGGGTCTTGGTGACGAGCAGGCCGACGCTGCCGTTCTGTCCGGTCTTGGGGATGTTCATCCCCTTGAGCGCGGGGCTGTCGCGCACCGCGTCTGGCGTGTCGCCGTGCGGCACCTGGAACTTCAGCGTGCCGCTGTTGAGATCGATCGCCGAGAGCACGCCGTACGGCGGCTTGACGATCGGGAGGCCCTGCAGCCCTTCGGTCAGCGGGTTCGAGAACGCGCCGCCGCGCCCGCCGGCAGCCGCGCCGGCAGCCGGCGTTTCCGCGCCGCGTCCGCCGCGGCCGGCCGCCGCCGCTCCGGCGCCGCGTCCCGCGCCGCCGCCGCGATTGTTCTGCGGCGCGTCGGCCGCGCTGCCGAATCCCGGGCCTTCGGCGACGCGGAATTCGGTCCCCTCGGTGCCCGACACGTAGTTCAGATCCGAGAAGCCGGCCGGCGGCTTGCGCAGCGAGAGGCCGCTGACGAACGCCATTGCCGCCTGCGCGTACACCATGTGGTTCTCGGGGTCGGCGCCCGCGCCCGGCCAGTTCGTGCCGCCGCTCGCGTTGCCGACGTTGATCGCCCCCCGGATGCCGTTCAGATCGCCGACGAGCGGCGGATTGAACATGCCCGCGACGCGATAGTGCTTCAGGTTCTCGAGCGCCTGCGCGCGGAGCGCCGGCGTGAAGTCGATGAGATCGTCGGGCACCTTCAGGAACGGGCGCCCGTACGCCGGCGGCTTGGTCGGGAACGGCTGCGTCGGCGAGGTCTTCTCGCCGGGCACGTCCGACTGCTGCACGGGCTTCTCTTCGATCGGCCAGATCGGCTGCCCGGTGATCCGGTCGAACACGTAGAGGAACGATTCCTTGCTCGGCAGCGCGACCAGCTTGCGCACCTTGCCGTCGATCGTCGCGTCGAGGAGGATCGGCGCGGACGACAGGTCGTAGTCCCAGATCGGATGGTGGACGATCTGGAAGTGCCACTTGCGCTGGCCGGTCTTCATGTCGACCGCGACGAGGGTGTCGCCGAACAGGTTGTTGCCCGGACGATGGCCGCCGTAGTAGTCGGAGGTCGGATCTTCGACCGGCAGGTACACCAGGCCGGCTTCCTCGTCGACCGTCATCTGCGTCCAGACGCCGGTGTTGCCGTTCGTGGCCCACGACTCGTTCTCCCACGTGTCGTTGCCGAGTTCGCCCGGCCGCGGAATCGTGTTGAAGGTCCACAGCAGCTTGCCGGTCCGCACGTCGAAGGCGCGGACGAGGCCCTTCGTGTTGTTGTGCGTGACGACGGTCATGCCTTCCTTGAACGACGATCCGACGATCACCATGTTGCCGACGACGAGCGGCGTCGAGTGGAGGCCGATCTCGCCGGTCTCGAGGTCGATCTGCTGCCCCTTGCCGGTGACCGCGCCGGTCTTCAGATCGACGACGCCGCCGGTGCCGAACGACTGCACCATCGATCCGTTCTTCGCGTTCAGCTCGACGAGGCGATAGCCGGTCGTCACGTAGACGACGCGCTCGTCGCCCTTGCCGTCGGTCCAGTACGCGACGCCGCGGCCGGAGAGCTGGCGCGGCGCGATCGCGGCGCGGTTGCCTTCGCGGTAGCTGTGCGACCAGATCAGTTCGCCCGTCTTGCCGTCGAGCGCGATCACCGATCGGCGGGTGCCCGCGGTGGTGTAGAGGACGCCCTTGATCGCGAGCGGCGTCCCTTCCAGTTTGTACTCGGGCCGCGTGCCGAGGTTGTCGGTCTTGAACCGCCACGCGACTTCGAGGTCCTTGAAGTTGCCGGCGTTGATCTGATCGAGCGGGGAGTACTTCGTGCCGTGCGCGTCGGCCGTGTAGTACGGCCAGTCGCCGTTTTTCGTCGAAGGCACGTAACCCTGGCCCGACACCTGCGTGACCACGTGCGTCGACCCGACGAGCAGCGCGATGCCGGCCACGGCGACGCCTCCGGCAAGCGCCGACGAGAGCAAAGAACGTTTCATGAGTGAGTGTCCCTCCCGGACGCGCACAATATACCGCACCGGGCGCCGTCCGCGGGGCGCAGCGCCGATCTTTTATGCGCGTCGTTCAGGTGAATCTCGCGTTCGATCCGGCGCTGCCGTCGGCTGAGGCGCTGCTCGACCGCTACGCCACGCTGACCGGCTGGGCCGAGGCGCTGGCGCGGGCGGGGGCGGAGGTGCTGACGGTTCAGCAGTTCCATTCGTCAGCGAATGTCACGAGGGCGGGGATCGGGTACGCGTTCGGTCCCTTTCGCGAGATCGTCCGGCGCGCGTCGCGGTGGCGGGCGGATGTGGTTCACATCAACGGCCTCGATTGCCCGCTCGGCATCTGGCGCGTGTCGCGTCTGCAGCGCCGCCGCTTCGGAGGCGCCGCGTTCGTCGTGCAGGACCACGCGAGCGGTGTGCCCGCGGGCGCCGTCAGCCGCGCCGTGCGTCGGCGGCTGCTCTCCGGCGTCGATGCGTTCCTCTTCAGCGCGCTCGAGCAGGCGCAGCCGTGGCGCGACGCCGGGGTGATCGCGCCGCGTCAGGCGGTGCATGACGTGATGGAGGCGAGCACGGCGATCGCGGCGGTGCCGCGCGAGGAGGCGCGGGCGGCGAGCGGGGTCAGCGGCGATCCTGCGGTGCTGTGGGTCGGGCGGCTGAACGCGAACAAGGATCCGCTGACGGTGGTCGATGGGTTCGAGCGGTTTGCGGCGGGGCGTCCGGGGGCGACGCTGACGATGGTGTTCGAGGGGGGGGAGGCGGAGGCGGCGGTCCGCGCGCGGGTGGTGTCAGACACCGGGGGGCGGTTGGTGTCAGACACCGGCGACCGCGCGGTGTCAGACACCGGCGGCGCGTGCGGCCGGATCCGGCTGGTCGGCGCCGTGCCTCACGATCGCATCGCCGCGTTCTTCAGCGCCGCCGACCTGTTCGTGTCCGGCAGCCATCACGAGGGCAGCGGGTACGCGCTGATCGAGGCGCTGGCGTGCGGCGCCGTGCCAGTGGTCACCGCGATCCCCGCGTTCCGCGCGATCCTCGGCGCCGGGCAGGTACCTGGTACGTGCCAGGTACGTACCTGGCACGTACCAGGTACCGACCCGGTACCCGCCTGGCACCTCTGGACTCCAGGCGATGCGCACGCCTGCGCCGCCGCGCTCGACCGCGCCGCCGCGCACATCGACCGCGCCGCCGTGATCGAACACTTCCAGCGAAATCTGACCTGGGACGCGGTCGGGAGACGAGCCCTGGCGGTCTATCGCGAAGTTGCAGGAAGAAAGAACGAAGAGGGAAGAGGGCGTAGCGAATAGGAATCCCTACCCGCTACGCCCGGATCCTCCGCTATTGACCCGTCGCCGTCCGCTGCGGCGCGTTCGGCAGCGCGTACGCGATGTACTCGCCCGAGTAGTTGCCGCCGCTGACCGCGACGATGATGTACTGCTTGCCGTCGAGCATGTAGGTCATCGGCGACCCGCTCTGCGCCGCCGGCATGAACACCGCGCCGACTTCCTTCCCCGTCAGCTTGTCATACGCCCGCAGCATCGCCCCGCGCGGATGATCCGGCGTCGTCGTCACCTGCGGATCGCCGACGATGACGAGCGTCTTCGTCACGACCACGCCGACGTTGCCCGTCTGGCCCGTCTTCGGGATGTTCATTCCACGCAGCACCGGGCTGTTGCGGATGGCGTCCGGCGTGTCGCCGTGCGGCGTCGACCACTCGAGCGTCCCCTTATCGAGGTTGATGCCGACGACAACGCCGTACGGCGGTTTCAGGATCGGCAGACCCTGCACGATCGTGCCGGCGCCGCCGAAGCCGCCTTCCGCACCGCCGCCACCGCCGCCGGCCCCGCGTCCGCCGCGGCCCTGCTCGCCGCCGCGTGCCGCCGCCGGAGGCGGAGGAGGCGGCGGCGTGTTGCCGCGCGACTGCGGCGCGTCAGCGGCCGACCCCTCGCCGCCGCCGAGAATCGGACGGAACTGCTGGCCGGCCGTGCCCATCACGTAATCCAGATCCGAGAACTCCTTCGGCGGCGCGACGAGGCCGAGCGGCGCAAGGCACGCGTTGCACGCGTGCGTGAAGAACATGTGCAGCTCGGGGTCGGCCGCGGAGCCCGGCCAGTTGACGCCGCCGCTCAGCGTACCCGCGGTGAGCGCCGCGAGCGGACCCTCGGGCTTGCTGACGACCGGCGGCAGGAAGACCGGACCGAGGCGATACCGCTTCGCCTGCTCGACCGCCTGCGCGTGGAGCTCCGGCGTGAAGTCGATCAGATCGCTCTCCATCACCTGGTTGCGCGAGTAGGCCGGCGGCTTGGACGGGAAGGGCTGCGTCGGCGACGTCTTCTCGCCGGGCACGTCGGTCTGCGGCACCGGCTTCTCTTCGATCGGCCACACCGGCTGCCCGGTGATGCGGTCGAACACGTACAGCATGCCCTGCTTGGTCGCCTGCGCGACGGCTTTCACCGGCTTGCCGTTCACGTTGATGTCGATCAGGATCGGCGCGGCCGGCATGTCGTAGTCCCAGATCGGGTGGTGAACGATCTGGTAGTGCCACTTCTTCTGGCCGGTCTTCAGGTCGACCGCCACGAGGCTGTCGCCGTACAGGTTGTTGCCCGGACGATGGCCGCCGTACAGATCCGACGTCGGATCCTCGACCGGCAGATACACGAGCCCGGCGTCCTCGTCGGCGGTGATCTGCGACCACACGCCGGTGTTGCCGTTGTTCGCCCACGATTCCTTCTCCCACGTGTCGTTGCCCGGTTCGCCGGGGCGCGGGATCGTGTTGAACGTCCACAGCACCTTGCCGGTGCGCACGTCGAAGGCGCGCACAAGGCCCTTGGTGTTGTTGTGCGTCTTCACCGTCAGGCCTTCGCGGAACGACGAGCCGACGAGGATCTCGTCCTTCGCGATCGTCGGCGTCGAGTGCAGGCCGATTTCGCCGGTCTCGAGGTTGATCTGCTCGCCCTTGCCGACGACCGCGCCGACCTTCATGTCGACGATGCCGTCCTTGCCGAAGGTCTTGATCGGCGCGCCGGTGTGCGCGTTCAGCGCGACGAGGCGGTAGCCGGTGGTGACGAAGATGACGCGGTCGTCACCCTTCCCGTCGGTCCAGTAGGAGAGCCCGCGGCCCGAGAGCTGGCGCGGCGCCGCGACGGCGCGCTGCCCCTCGCGCAGCGAGTACACCCACATCAGCTCGCCGCTCTTCGCATCGAGCGCGACGACCGATCGGCGCGTGCCGCCGGTCGCGTACACGACGCCCTTGACCATCAGCGGCGTCCCTTCGAGCTTGTACTCGGGGCGCGTGCCGAGGTTGTCGGTCTTGAAGCGCCACGCCACCTCGAGGTCCTTGAAGTTCTGCGCGGTGATCTGATCGAGCGGCGAGTAGCGGGTGCCCTTCACGTCGGCCGTGTAGTACGGCCACTCGCCGTTTTTCGTCGTCGGGAAGCCCGGCGCCTGGCCGTGCAGGCTCGGGATGACGACGGCCGCGACCGCGATCGCGACGAGTCCGAGTGCTATCCGTTTCATCGTTTGTTGTCTCCACCTGCTGCTGTCGACGTTTTTGCCTGCTGCGGGTGCAGCGAAATCTTCTGCACGCGCCAGTTGAGAAGCTCGCCTACGAGGAGTTCATTTTCGCTCGGGCAGGCGATTTCGTGAATCCACCCGAACTGCTTCGCCTGATGGCCCGACTTCCCGATCCATCCGAGCACCTTGCCGTCGAGCGTCAGCTTGTAGACGCGTCCGGGGTAGGCGTCGGAGGAATAGAGAAACTGCTGTCCCTGCGCGTTCGGCGGCGTGACGCAGATCGCCCACGGGGCGCCGGGCGCCATGGTGGCCGATCCGGGCGGCGCGTCGGGCGCGAGCAGACGCGCCACGTCGGGCTTGGCGCCCATCCACGGCATGGCGTCGGGCGGCGCCGGCACGTCGATCTTGATCTCGCGGACGAACCGGTTCGTCTTCGGATCGAGCACCTGGATGCGGCGGTTGCCGCGGTCGCCGACGTAGATGTTGCCCTTCGCGTCGTTCGCGATCGTGTGCGGCGTGTTGAGATTGCCGAGCGCGCCGCCGCCGGGCTCGCCGATCGATGCGACCCAGTCGCCGTCCCGGGTGAACTTCGCGACGCGCGAATTGATGTAGCCGTCGCTGATGTAGATGTTGCCGTCGGCGTCCCACGCGACGTCGGTCGGCTGGCGGAACTGGCCGGGGATCGGCGGCAGCGGCGGTCGCACGCGCTCCCACGGCTTCGCGTCGTCGGACGCCTCTTTCTTGCGCCCGAACACCATCGTCACGCGCCCCTGCGGGTTGAAGCGGACGATCATGTCCGAACCCTTGTCGATCGCCCAGAGGTTGTCGTCCTTGTCGAAGCGGATCGCGTGGGCGTACGACCAGGCGTATAGGCCCTTGCCGATCTCCCGCTCGAACCTGCCCGTCTTGTCGAACAGGAGGACCTGCGACGCGGTGGCGCCGTAGGCGGGGCCGCCCGCGCTGTTCGAGCGCGTGAAGACGGCGACCTCGCCCTTCGAATTCACCGCGACACCCGAGGCTTCGCCGAGGTTCATGCCCTCCGGAAGTTTCAGGAAGCTGACGTCGCCGTCGAACGGAATTTCGGGGGCGGACTGTTGCGCGACGAGCGTCGAGCCGAGCGAAATGGCTGCCGCACCGATGAATGCGAGCGCGCACCGTTTCATGGACCTTCCCTCCGGGACAGCAGAAGTGGAGAAAAAGTATAGCTCAGGGCTGGCCGCGGCCGCGCGTCGGCGGCGGCGGCAGGGTGCCGCCTTCCGCGAGCGTTTTCATGTTCTGCAGCGCACGCATGAACGTGGCCTTGCGACGCTGCAGATCCTCCTCGCGCGCCTTGTCGTCGGGCAGCATCGAGTTGTCGAAGAACAGCGTGTAGACGATCTTCGACGTGGTCGCCGTCACCGGCCGCGCTTCGAGCGTGCCGTGATACATGTTGTAGGGCCGATCGTTCCGCACCGGCTGCGTGTAGGTGTACGAGAGGTCGGTCCGGCCGACGAGGATCTCGTTCGCGACCGACCGCACCGCGCCGAACTCGCCGTCCTTGCCGGAGAGGAGCGTGCAGCCCGCCGGAATCTGCAGCCACTCGCCGATATCGCAGAACTTGCCGATGCGCTTCCAGACCTCGGCCGCCGGACGGTTGACGTCGATCTCCATCGGAATCGAGGCGTAGGTCGGATTCGCCACCGCCGGTGCGCCCGGCGACGGCGCCTGCGCGGCGGCCAAGTGCGCCACGCACGCAATCGCGACGACCAGCGCAACCACCGGCGCGACGCTCATCTGTTTCATCGTCCTTCTCCCGTTGCCCTGCTGTAGGTCAGCACGCGCGTCGTCGATTGTCCGCCCGACTCCAGGTCGCGCTGAATCGTCAGCGTCGGGCCGTCGAGCGTCAGGACGTCGCGGCCCCAGTTCATCCCCTGCTTGTAGTGCAGGTGCAGCGCGGCGCCGTCCCAGTGCGCGCGCGTCTTGAGCGCCATCACGTCGCCCGGCGGCACCGCGGTCGTCTTCGCGTCGAGCGTGTAGCCGGCCGTCGCGCCGGCGATCCCGACCGTCAGCGTGTTGCCGTTCTGCGCGATCGTGATCGCGTCCGGCGCCTGCGCGAACAGCGTGTCGGCGAACGGCCCGGCGATGCCGCCGCCCGCGGCGCCGCGCCCGCGGCCGGCCGCCGGCGGCGGAACCGCGTTCGTCAGCTTCCACGTCGCGCCGAAATTGGTGCCGCCCGCGCCGACGTTCCTGAACGCGTTGGTCGGCGGCGTCATCGCCGTTTCGACCGGCGGCGTCGCCGCTTTCGGCGCCGTCGGCTGCGGCTTGTACAGGTGCGACGGATCCGCCGTGGCGCGCGGCCGGAATTTCTGCGCGCGGCCGCCGAACACTTCCGCCGTGTAGAGGTTGCCGTCGCCGTCGACCGAGAACTCGTGCACCGCCCAGAACAGTCCGGGCGTCGTGCCGTGCGTGCCCCACGCGTAGAGAAGATGCCCCTGCAGGTCGTACTTCATGAACTTGTCGAGCGGTCCGGAAAAGACCCACAGGAACTGATCGTCGCTGATGCGGATGTGATACGGCTGCGTGATGTTCGGAAACGCGTCGAGGTACTTGCCGTTCTCGTCGAAGACCTGGACCCGGTTGTTCGCGCGATCGGCGACGTACACGCGGCGGTTCCGGTCGATCGCAATCGAGTGCGGCGTGTTGAACTGGCTCGGCCCGGTGCCGCGCGTTCCCCACATCGTCAGGAACTTGCCGTCGCGATCGAACTTGGCGACGCGCGTGTTGCCGTAGCCGTCGCTGACGAAGAAGGTGCCGTCGGGCAGCCACGCGATGTCGGTGGGCCGCTTGAAGTGCGTGCCGTCGTTGCCCGGTTCGTCGCGCGTCCCGAGCACCATCAACAGCTTCGCGCCGTCGTTCGAGAACTTGAAGATCTGGTGGTGGATGTCGTCGACCACCCAGATGTCGTGCGCCGGATCGTACGGGTTGATCAACACCGAATGCGGGCCGCGGCCGTCCTCGAACAGGTAGTCCCACCGCGTCCACGACTCCACCGCCCTGCCGTTGCCGTCGACGACGACGAGGAGGTTGCGCCACTCGGGGGTCGGCGTGGTCGCCTGCTCGCCGAGCGAGCCCCAGAAGCCGGTGAAGCCCGGCGGCAGCGTCGCCGGCACCTTCAGTTCGCCTCGGTTCGCGATGAAAATCCGGTTCGGCGTCTCGGCAAATACGCCGCCCGTCGAGCCCCAGATGTAGCCGGGCTTGGCGAAACCAAGCGGCTGGGGCCAGTTGTCGACGACGTCGTAGGGGCCCGTCCGATCGTCTCCTCCTTTTTCCTGGGTAAGACCGACGGTGGCCGCCGCCGCGACGAGCAGGCCGATGACCGCTGCGCGCATCTGGCTGGATCCCTTCTGCACGAGTTCGTGCGGCGCGAAGGATCTCATGTCTCCGCCCGTGTGACAACGGCGTATGATGCCCGCTCCAACCTATCGTCGTCGCTTCAGGAGGGGGAGCCATGGCCGATCGTCAGGTCCGTTCCGCACTCGCTGGCGTCGTCACCCTTGCCGTTCTTCTCGTCGGTTCACCTGCCCGCGCGCAAAGCGCCATCGCCGGAGTGGTGAAGGACACCACCGGCGCGGTCCTACCCGGCGTCACCGTGGAAGTGTCGAGCCCTGCGCTGATCGAAAAGGCGCGCTCGGCCACGACCGACGCCGAGGGCAACTACAAGATTCTCGACCTGCGTCCCGGCACCTACAGCGTCACCTTCTCGCTCGCCGGGTTCGCGACCGTGAAGCGCACCGGCATCGAACTGCCGGCGAACTTCACCGCGCCCATCAACGGCGAGCTGCGCGTCGGCGCGGTGGAGGAGACCGTCACGGTGTCCGGCGCCTCGCCCGTCGTCGACGTGCAGCAGGCGGTGACGCAGCAGGTGCTGCCGCAGACGCTGCTCGACGCCGTGCCGACCGGCGGGCGCAACATCCAGTCGGTCGGCGCGACGCTCGTCGGCGTGACGCAGTCGCAGCCCGACGTCGGCGGCGCGCAGGGCATGCAGCAGACCTACCTCGCGGCGCACGGCAGCGATCCGAAAGACAACTACATCATGGTGGACGGCATCCGCCTGAACGGGATCGAAGGCGACGGCGCCATCCAGCAGTACTTCAACGAAGGCATGTTCTCGGAGATGAGCTATCAGACCGCGGGGATCTCCGCCGAGAGCTCCGGCGGCGGCGTCCGCCTGAACATGATCCCGAAGGATGGCGGCAACGCGTTCCACGGCGACGTGTTCCTCTCCGCGACCGGCCAGCGGCTGCAGGCCGACCCGCTGCCGCAGGAATTGAAGGATGCGGGCCTGAAGTCGGGCAACTCGCTGAACAGCATCCACGACGTGAACGTGTCGGCGGGCGGTCCGCTCAAGGCGAACAGGCTGTGGTTCTTCGGGTCGACGCGCCACTGGGCGGTCAACCAGACGGTCGCGCAGGCGTTCTATCCGTCCAACACGTTCGCGCCGAGCGACACCGGCTTCAGCCCCGACGCGAACCAGCTCGTGCCCGACGACAACAACATCAAGAGCTTCATGACGCGCTTCACGTGGCAGGTGAGCCCGAAGAACAAGTTCGCCTTCTACTTCGACAAGCTGATCAAGTTTCGCGGTCACGAGCAGAACAACGTCACCGGCGCGACGATCTGGTCGGAGGACACCTTCAGCACCCGCGAACCGAAGCAGTACTACATGACGGAAGCGAAGTGGACGGGCGTCTGGACGACGCGGCTGCTGTTCGAAGCGGGCGTGGGCGTCAACAACGAGTCGTACACCACCGGGGAGCTGGTGCCGCACCTCGAGGACTGCCTCGCCGCGGCGACGTGCAATCCCGTCCCGAAGCTGAACATCTCGAACGGTCAGGAGTGGGGCGCGCCGCCCACGCCGTTCTACGTCCACACGCCGGTCCGCGAGACGGGCATCGTGTCGCTCTCGTACGTCACCGGCACCCACGCCATCAAGACCGGCATGGAGCTGTCGCACGGCAAGAGCGGCCTGCAGCGCAGCTGGCAGAACTCGAGCATCAACTTCTACCAGCGCTACCACGATGTGAACGGAGTCACCGTGCCGTTCCAGGTGACGCTGTTCAACACGCCCACCGAGGAGTTCGACCACCTGAACGCCGATCTCGGCATCTACATCCAGGACACCTGGACTCGTAGGCGGCTGACGCTCACACCCGGCCTGCGGTGGGAATACTTCAACGCCAGCTACCCCGACGAAGGCGTGTCGCTGCAGCAGCAGCAGTTGATGCTGCTCGAGGGCTATCAGGCGCGGCCGCTGTTTCCGGGCCAGACGATGCCGACGTTCAAGAACTGGGCGCCGCGCTTCGGCGCGTCGTACGACGTGTTCGGCGACGGCAAGACCGCGCTGAAGGCCAGCATCTCGAAGTACGACGCCGCCTTTTCGACCGTCACCTTCCCGCAGGCGTACAACCCGATGGTGCTGTCGACCGACACGCGGAACTGGCTGAACCCCTCGGCCACCAACAACGTGTTCGTGCCGGGCGTCAGCCTGCTGGGGCCGTCGACCAACTCGTCGTTCGGCCTGCTGACGCGCACGCCGGATCCGAACATCACCCGGCCGTACAACGTCGAGACGACGGTGAGCGTGCAGCGCGAGTTGATGGCGGGCGTGTCGGTGAGCGGCGGCTTCTTCCACCGCCATTACTACAACCTGATCTACACCGACAACACGGCGCTCGACGTGCCGGGCGCATTCACCCCGACGACGATTCCGAATCCGTGCGCGAACGACGCGGCCATCGGCTGCGCCGGCGCGCAGCCGGCGACGCTGACGGTCTACAAAATCCGGCCCGACCTGATCGGCAAGGGCGCTCCGGTCATCGACAGGAACTCGTCCAACAACTATCGCGTGTACAACGGCGTCGAGGCATCGTTCATGGCGCGGCTCCACGGCGGCGCGCAGGTGTTCGGCGGCGTGCTCGTCGCGCGGCAGATCTCCAATCTGTGCGACTCCTCCGACGGCACGGCGACGATCGCGTTCGCGCAGGCGAGCGATCCGAATTACACGCTCTATTGCGATCAGTCGCAGTTCGACATCCCGTTCCGCGCGCAGATCAAGCTGGGCGGCACCTATCCGCTGCCGTACGGGTTCAACGTGAGCGGCACGTTCCAGAGCTATCCGGGGACGCGCAACTACGGATCGGGCGCGACGGCGTTCGACTACGTCCAGCAGCAATACCAGGTGCCGGCGGCGCTGCTGACGCCGGGGCAGGCGACCGAAACCGTCAACCTGAACACGCCCGGCAGTCTCTACCTGCCGCGATGGAACCAGCTCGATCTGCGGTTCGCGAAGAAGTTCAAGTTCCGCGGCGGCAGCAGCTGGCAGGTGCAGGCAGACGTGTTCAACGTGCTGGACGCGCATCCGCTCCTCGCGGTCGGCACGCTGCAGGGGCCGCAGCTCGGGGCGCCGACGCAGGCGCTGCAGCCGCGGATCCTGACGCTCGGCGCGCAGCTGCATTTCTGAGCACGTGACGGGGGTGGGGAGCGGACGTCGCTCCCCGCGTCCGGCCTGCGGTCCCATCCGATGGACCGACCGGCCGGTCGGTCCGATCCAACGGGCCGAGTGTCGCAGGAAAACCGGCCGCGTCCACCCGATTTCTCACGCAATTCGCCTTGACAGCCCCCGACCGCGACGGTAACGTGCGCGTCGGTTCAATCGGAGATCTCGGATGAGGGAGGGTTGCATGCGTCGAGTCGGACTGCGTGTCGCGTTCCTCGTGGGCGTCGTGCTGCTGATCGCACGCAGCGGCGCCGCGCAAGTCGCCATCGCCGGCGTCGTCAAGGACACGACGGGCGCCATCATGCCGGGAGTGACGGTGGAGGCGTCCAGCCCCGCGCTGATCGAGAAATCGCGGACGGTCGTCACCGATACCGCGGGGCAGTACAAGATCGTCGACCTCAGCCCCGGCACCTACGAAGTGGCGTTCACGCTCCCCGGCTTCAAGGTGGTCAAGCGCGGCGGCATCCTGCTCGAGGGCAACTTCACCGCGCAGGTGAACGCCGAGCTGCAGGTCGGCGCGGTCGAGGAGACCGTCACCGTCCAGGCCGAGACGCCGACCGTCGACACGATCACGACGCAGAAATCCTTCGTGCTGAACCGCGACGTGCTCGACGCGATTCCGACGCCGATCCGCAACACCCCGGCGCGCGCGCTGCTGATTCCGGGCACGACCGTCACGCCGTTCGTCCTCGGCCAGTACAACCTGACCAGCCACGGATCGTCGACGTCGGACTTCGGCATGGCGATCGACGGCATGCGCGTGAACAACCTGTGCGGCAGCGGCCAGTACAGCGGCTTCTACATGAACGACGCCGCGGTGCAGGAGCTCACCTACCTCACCGGCGCGCAGTCGGCGGAAGTGCAGACCAGCGGCATCCGCGTCAACCAGGTGCCGAAGGACGGCGGCAACCGCTTCTCCGGATCGCTGTTCCTGTACGGACAGGGCAGCGGGCTGCAGTCCGACAACCGGTCGGACGCGGTGAAGCAGGCGGGGGTGCTCATCGCCGGCACGGCGTACAACTGGCAGATCAACCCGTCGTTCGGCGGTCCGATCGCCAGAGACAAGCTCTGGTTCTACGCCACCTACAAGTACGAGGACAACAAGTTCTACGTGCCGAGCGCGCACTTCGCCGACGGCAGCCAGGCGTACCGCAACGCGATGGGCAACTACAGCGGCGTGGCGCGCTTCACGTGGCAGGCGAGCGACAAGGACAAGATCCGCGCCTACATCGAGAAGCAGTTCAACGGCGAGTACTACAACGGCTTCAACACCAACGCGAACACGACCCCCGAAGCATCCACCGACGCGTGGGGCCGCGGCTGGATTCCCCAGCTGCGCTGGACGCGCGCGCAGTCGAGCAAGGTGCTCATCGAAGCCGGCCTCGCGTACTACAACCAGCCGTACTCGCAGGTCTGCTCGCGGACGGCGCCCGGCGGCACGACGCTCGCGACGCTGAACGGGTCGACCGGTCTGCTCTCCGGCCGCTGCGGCTACACCATCCCCGAGTACGACAGCACGACCAAGGACTACAACGTCCTCGCCAACGTCAGCTACGTCACCGGCTCGCACGCGATGAAGTTCGGCCTCACGAACCTGTGGGGCGAGAATTCGCGCACCTTCGCCGAGCGCGCGAACATCAACACGCTGATCACGGTGAACGCCTCGCCCACGCTCCTCAACTTCCCGTTCCAGGTCGCGGTCTACAACACGCCGACCACGGGCATCCAGGACGTGAACAGCGATCTCGGCGCGTTCGCGCAGGATTCGTGGACGATGAAGCGCCTGACGGTGAACTACGGCGTCCGGTTCGAGCACTTCAACGCGTCGATCCCCGCCGAATCGGCGCCGGCGTCCACCTGGATCGCCGCGCGGAACTTCCCGGAGATCTCCAACGTGCCCAACTGGAACGACTGGGCCGTGCGCCTCGCGGTCTCCTACGATCTCAGCGGCGACGGCAAGACCGCCCTCAAGGCGAACGTCGGCAAGTACGTCGCGGCGCAGGCCGCCGGTCTCGCGCAGACCTTCAACGGCATGAACGGCGCGACGCAGACGCGCACCTGGAACGACGCGAACCACGACGGCACGATCCTGAACGCCGACGGATCGATCCAGACCAACGAAGTGATCGGCGGCACGTCGAACTTCGGCCAGATCACGCAGCGGCCCGACCCGAACCTCGTGCGCCCGTACAACTGGGAATACAGCGCGCTGATCCAGCGCGAGCTGGTGCCGCGCGTGTCGGTCACCGCCGCCTTCTACCACCGCGACTACTACAACATCCAGATCGTCGACAACCAGAACGTCGCGCAGTCGGACTGGACGTCGTACAGCATCCTGACGCCCAACGATCCGCGGCTGCCGCTCGCCGGCCAGCCGATCCCGATGTACACGCTGAACGCGGCAAAGGTGGGCGTCGCGACCGACAACCTCGTCACCTACTCGACCGCCGACAGCACGAGGTACAACGGCGTGGAGTTCACCGCGAACGCGCGCGGCAGCCGCTACCTGCTGTTTGGCGGCGTCACCGTCGACAAGCGCGTCAGCAACACGTGCGACGGCGACAACGTCACCGACGGCACGAGCCCGCGCGACAATCCCAACGCCTCGCGCTTCTGCAACACGAACGTCGCCGTCGGCGATCAGTGGGGCGGCCAGTTCCGGACGACGGTGAAAGCGTCGGGCGCGTACACGTTCCCCTACGACATCCAGGTCAGCGGCAGCTTCGGCGCCATCCCCGGCGTGAACGTGCGAGCGCTCTTGACCGTGACGTCCGCGATCGCCGGCCGCCCGATCATCGGCTCGACGGCCGGCGCGGCGTCGACGATCGTGAACCTCGTGCAGCCCGGCTCGCTGTTCCTCGACTACCAGAACCGGCTCGACATGCGCATCGGCAAGACGTTCCACGTCGGCCACACGAACATCCAGGGGTTCATGGACCTGTTCAACGTGCTCAACGCGGGCACCGTCACGCGCCTGAACGAGACCTACGCCGCGAGCGGCACGAACCTGTGGCTGACGCCGCAGGCGATCGTGGACGGCCGCTACGCGCGGTTCGGCATGCAGTTGACGTTCTGAAGACGGGCGGGGCTCGCTAGCGGCTCTTGCGGCTGGCGAGCTGCAGCTCGGGCAGGTCCGAATCGCCGGACGACCACAGGCGCGCAGCGGCCGCAAAGGCCTGCCGCGCGCCTGTCGCATTTCCGGCGTGCTCCAGCGCCAGCGCCGACGCGAAGTGCGATCCCGCGTAGCCGGCGTCGAATTCCATCATCTGCCCCGCGAGCCACGCCGCGAGGTCCCACGCGCCCGCATCCCGCATCGCGCGAGCCAGCGCCTCCATCGTGAAGATCGCGTCCATCCGCGCGTCCGGTCCGGTCAGCATCCGGAGCCGCTGGACCCCCTGGCGCATCATCGCCTCGCCGCGCGCCCGCTCGCCCGTGCGCACGAGGAATTCGGCCTGCACCGCCGCGAACGGGATCGACGCGAAGCTGCCGGCCGCCGGCGACGAGCGCATCTCGTGCAGCGCCGCATTCGACGCGTCGGCGGCCTCGCGATACCGGTGCTCGGCCATCAGCGCGCGCGCCTCCTCGATGCGCCCCGCGACGCGCGCAAACGACGACCGATGCGCCGACAGCACGGCGGCCGCGGCACGCGCGGCATCGTAGCGGCCGCGCGAGGTCAGCAGCGACGGGTAGTTCCGCTTGTTGAACGCCTGGACCGCGAGCGCCGTCGGCAGCCGAAACGCCTCTTCGAGCGCCGCCTGCGCATTCTGCATCCGCCCGAGATACGCGTCGGACGCTCCGAGCAGATCGAGATTGTGCTCGTGGTGCCACTCGTCCTGCGCGGGGATCCCCGTTCGCGCGAGGAACGCGCGCTCGATCCGATCCGCCGCCTCGAAGGCGCCGACGGCCTCCGACGTCCGGCCGCGTTCGAGCAGGACGTGACCGCGCATGTGCTGGGCGTGCGGAATCGCGGGCGCCGCCTTCGCGTACGCCTCTCCGAAGACGAGCGCCTGGCTCGCGTTCCGGCTGTTCTCGTACGCGTGCGCCAGAAAATGCAGCGGCGCATCGTCGGACGGCGCGAGCGCGCGGGCCTTCTCGTAGAACGGAATGGATCGCGCGACGCTGCCCTGGCCGCGATCGGCGGGATCGGGCGATTCGGCGTTGCCGCGCAGCAGCCAGAGCTCGGCGTCGCGGGGGAACGCCTCGAGCGCCGCGTCGAGCGCCGCGCGGTAGGCCTCGAGCGCCGACGGGTCGGCCGGGTGCGCCTCGGCGGTCATCTGCAGCCGCCGCAGCTCGACGTGGCGACGATCGTGATCGGTGGCGCGGGCCGCGAGCGCGGTGGCACGTTCGATCGCCGCCTGCGCGTCGGCCGGCGCGTTCAGCTCGGTGTACGCGAGCGAGAGCTGCGCGTGCGCGATGGCAAGCGACGGATCCGCGCGCAGCGCCTGGTTGAAGGCGCGCGCCGCCTCGATCCAGACGTACGAGTGCAGGTAGGCGAGCCCCTGATCGTAGAAGGCCTGCGCCGACGGCGACCGCGCCGCGACGGCGTCGTGCGCGTGGCCGATGCCGGTCGCGCGCGCCACGGGCCGTTCGAGGAGCGCGCGCGGTACTGTTGGGATTTGAAGGAGCGTGAGTGCGAGGAAGAGAGCCGGGCGCATGAAGTTGGTGACTGGGCGAGTTGGTGACTTGGTGAATTCAATCACCAACTCACCGATTCACCAACTCACCAATTCACCAACTCACCAACTCACCAACTCACCAACTTCGCTATTTCACCGTGACTTTGAGCAGCGCGGTGGTCCAGCAGCAGCCGAAGCCCTGACCGCCGTCGCCGGAGTAATCGTTCGCGGTGAGATGCAGCACGTAATCGCCCGGCTCGCTGAAGGTGGCCGCGGCGGTGGACTTGCCGCTGAAGAGCCCCTCGCCCTGCGACACCTTCGTGACCTCCGGCCGCGCCTTGTCGAACTTCACCTCGCCCGGACCGCGATATTTCGTCCACCGCAGGCTGACCGGCGGACGATTGGCCGGCGGACCGGTGCCGGTGCCGCTCGCGTACTTCATGTCGTCGGTGACGAAGAGCGGCAGCTCGAGCGGCTGGCCCATGGTGGCCGTGCGCGTCGGCGCGCTGGCGAGCATTGCAACGGGACCCTGGATTGTCTTGCCGTTCTGCTCGAACCGGATCACGGGCGGCGTGTTGTTCGCGGCGATCTCGCTGAACGGCGCCATCACGTAATCGGGATGGAGGCGGAACGGAATCGACACGGTCTGCCCGTTCGCGACGAGCGTCCAGGTGTAGGAGTCGGTCGGCTTGAACTCGCGCGGCGCGGGGAGGCTGAACATGCCCCACTGCCGGCCGGTCAGAAAATGCGTCGGCTGGCCCAGGTCGGGGCCGCCCGGCTCGATGTGATTGTTCGGTCCGATCGGGATGTCGATTTCCTGGCGCGAATTGCGATTGTAGTAGCCGATGAGGAAGGCGCGGCTGCCGTCGGGATTGTAGTACCAGCCCTCGTACGCGGCCGTGATGCTGTCGCCGGCGCCGCGGCGGGGCTCGGGAATGGAAATCCGCTGCGCCGAAACGAAAACGCCGCTGGCGCTCATCCCGAGAAGGATGAGGCCAGCGGCGGACAGGAGCCCGACTCGGTTCACTGCTGCTTCTCGTTGTCGTTGTTGGTCGCTTTCGCGGCCTTGGCTTTCCGCTCGGCCTGGAGGTCCTTGAACTCCTGATCGGTGAAGTACACGACGTTCATCCAGGCGTGCGCCATTTCGTCGACCGTGCGATCGCCGTAGCCGACCCACTGATCCGGATCGGGGTTGTTCTTGTTGCCCTTGGTGTTGTCGTACCACGCGGTGACGTGGATGACGGTGCCCTTCGGCAGCAGCGGCGCCGCGTCGTCGTCGTAGATGTAGTTCGTCATCCAGTTGAAGTTGAAGTTGCCGACGTAGCTGATCACCTGGCGCGAGCCGTCGGGCATGATCGCTTCGACTTCCATCGCCTTGCCGCGCAGGTGGAAATGCGGCTGGAAGTTCTCGATGAGCGCGTTCTCCTTCAGGACCGTGAAGCCCTCGGTCATCGCCATCGAGTTCGGCGGGATGTCGAGCATCTTCGTGCGATCGATGCCGGTGAAGCCGATGAGGTAGCTGCGCTTCTTCGGCTCCTCGCCCTTCTTGTAGAACCAGATGCCGATCTCGGAGCCGCCGGTGACCTCTTCGCCGACCGCGTGGATGTGCTGATCCCACGAGATCTTCTCGCCCGGCACGAGCAGCTTGCCGGTGCCCGGTCGATACAGGTCGTAGCCCTTGCCGATTGCCCACTCCATCAGCTGCGGCCGCCGGTTGACGAGATCGTCGTCGGCGAAGCGGCCCGGTCCGGTGGCGGTGCCGGTGTTGACGGCGTCCGGATCGTTGTTCAGCACGAGGTACGCAATCGAATGGTGGATGATGCGGCGCGCCTTGAGGCTGGTCGGGCGAATCTCGACCAGCTTCACCCAGCGCGGCTCGGTGAGCGGGATGTCCGACATCGGACGGAACCAGACGTCCTGATGCTCGGCGGCCATCGTGTAGTCGGGCGACTTGACCACCAGGTCCGGCGGTCCGAAGCCGTCGCGCACGGCCTTCCACTCGTTGTCGGTGACGAGCGGCTTGGGCGGCGGCATGTCCTTCGGGTCGCCCATCGGCGCGCCGGCGTCGACCCAGCGCACGATCGTGTCGACCTGCTCGTCGCTCAGCGACATGTCGTTCTTGAACTTCTGAACGCCGACGGTCTTGTCGATGTGCCACGGCGGCATCTGGTGCGTCGACACGCGCTCTTTGATCGAGCGGGCCCACGGCCGCGCGTCCTGATACGTGATGAGCGACATCGGCGCGATCGAGTTCGGCTGATGGCACTCCTGGCACTTCGCCTGGAAGATCGGCGCAACGTCTTTCGTGAAGGTCACGGGCTTGGCCGAATCGGCAGCAGTCGCGAGACCGGCAACTGCCACGGATGCCCCCAGGGCAAGACCACCTATGCGGAGCGATCGGGCGATCATACGAGGCTCCTTTCTCGCATGAATTTTACACTACCGAGAGGGTCCGAAATCTTCTCTTTCGATCGATTTGTGCGGCCTGATCCGCGTATTGTCAGCGATTGTCTACGGGAATCGGCCGCGCGAGATACCACTGGTGCCCGAACGGGTCGGTCACACCCGCCTGGCGGACGCCGTAGGGCTGATCCGCCGGGCTCGTCAGCGAGGCGCCGCCCGCCTCGAGCGCCCGGTGATAGGCCGCGTCGACGTCCGGCACATACAGATGGAACATGCTCGGCGTCGGCTGGTGCGGCCCGTGCGCATCGCCCATCTCGACGACGCTGCCGCCGATGCGCACGGCGGCATGGTGGACCACCCCGTCCGGCGTCGCGTAGCGCATCATCGTCGTCGCGCCGAACGCGCGCGTCAGGAACGCGATGACCGTATCGGCCCGCCGCGGGTGAAGGAACGGCGTCACGGTGCCGAGGCCGGCCGGGACGTGGCCCCCGTCGTGATGCGTCGCCACGTACCAGACGTTGCCGCCCGGATCCTCGAAGCCGCATTCGCGATCGCCGTACTCCATCTCGCGCGGTTCGTGAGTCGTGCGCGCGCCGGCGGCGACGGCGCGCGCGTACACCGCGTCGACGTCCGGCACGTAGACATGCAGCGGCGTCGTCTTCGATTCTCCGCGCCACGCGACGTCGGGCCCGCCGCCTCCGATCATCAGCATCGAGTCGCCGATGCGAACCTCCGCGTGGTACCCGCCGGCGGAACCGATCGCGCGCCGCGTTTCTTCGGCGTCGAACACCGCCCTGGCGAAGGCGACGACCGCGGGCACATCCTGCACGACGAGATACGGCGTCAGGTCGCGGTAGCCCTCGGGCACCCAGTCGCGGCGATTGGGCGCGGGACCGCCCGCCGCCATCATCCGGCGGTGCATCTCCTCCACCGTCATCGGCTCGACGACCTTCGTCAGCCCCCACCGGTAGCCGAAGGGATCGACGACGGTGCCGCTCCGCTCGCCGTAGAAGTGGGTCTGCACGGGCAGGAAGACGGCGGCGCCCGCGGCGACGGCGCGCGCGACGGCGGCGTCGGGGTCGTCGACGTCGAGGCGAATGGTGACCGGCGAGCCGCCCAGCGTGTCGGGTCCCGGAAAGCCGATCGTCGCGTTCTCGTCGGCCAGGATGATCAGCGCGTCCCCGATCTCGATCTCGGCGTGCGGGATCTGATCGCCGATCGCGAAGCGCATCACCTCGCGTGCGCCGAAGGCACGTGCGTAGAAATCGATCGCCTTCGCCGCGCCGCGCAGCCGCAGCACCGGGGCCGCGGTCGGCCGCGCGGCCGTGTGGACGTAGGGCGCCGCGGTCGAAGCGGTCGCGTCGGACGGACGTGGGTCTGTCGTCATGGTGCTCCTCCGTTGCAGGTCTGCGCGCAGCCGCGCGCGGAACTCCGGCGTCGGCAGGCCCGCGAGCGCGGCTTCGAGGCGCTGCAGCGTCCACGCGCGATCAGGCATGGCCGCCCTCCATCCGCAGGCGCAGCGCCCGCAGGGCGCGCAGCTGAATCTGCTTGATCGCGCCTTCGGTCTTGCCGAGCTGCGCGGCGACTTCGCGCACGCTGCGCTCGTGGGCGAAGCGCTCGACGATCACCGTTCGTTGCACGTCGGGCAGTTCGTCGACGTAGCGGAACAGCCGCGCGCGATTCTCGAAGTCGTCGATCGCCGGGTCGGTGTAGGGCTGTTCGCCGGTCATGTCGAGATCCGCCACTTCGCGCGTCGGGCGCCGCCGGCGGTCGGCCAGGGCGTTCGCGGCAATCCGGATCAGCCAGGCGCCGAACGGCGCGCCGCGCCATTCGAAGGAAGGCAGGGCGGCGAGCGCCTTGTGGAAGACGTCGGCGGTCAGGTCTTCGGCGACGTGGCGGTCGCGGACGCGCGCGAGGACGAAGGCATACACCCGGTCCACGTGCCGCTCGTACAGCTCGGCGAAGTGAGACGGGTTCTGCTGTGCTGCTTCGACGAGCTGGCGCTCGGCATCACCGTCGGTCATCGGCCCGCTGTGACTATAAACGCGGGCCGCTGCCGGAGGTCACGCGCGGCGCGGGAAAGTACCTGGCACGTACCTGGTACTTACCTGGCACGTACCAGGTACGTACCTGGCACGTACCTGGTACCGGGCCGGCGCGCTCTATTCGGACCTCAGCGCCTGCATGACGTCCACGCGCGCGGCGCGCGCCGCCGGCATGAACGACGCCAGCACCGCGGCCGCCAGCAGCACGACCGCGGCGCCGGCGATCGGGATCGCGCCCGGCATCTGCATCTGCTGCAGCAGGCTGGCGATGACGCGCGCCCCTGCCCATCCGGCCGCGGCCCCCACGGCGACGCCGATCAGCGCCATCGCCGCGCCTTCGGTGACGACGCTCGTCAGGATGCGGCTCGGCTGCGACCCGACCGCGAGGCGGATGCCGAACTCGCGCGTGCGTCCGCTGACCGAGAACGCCAGTACGCCGCCGACGCCGACGATCGAAATCGCCAGGGCGACGATCGCGAATCCGCCGAACACGATCGTGTTGAGCCGTTCGGGCGCGAGCACCTCGGCCTTGATGTCGTCGAGCGTCGCCGCGCGCTCCACCGGCTGCTCGTTCGACAGATCGCGGATCGTCCGCGCGATCACCGGCACGACCGCGTACGGATCGCCGGCCGTCTGCACCAGCAGGCGTCCGCCGCCGAATTCCTGATCCACCGGGTGGTAGACCGCCATCGCGGCCTTCGGCTCCAGGTGCTCGTCGTCGATGTCGGGCACGACGCCGACGATGCGGCGCGGGCCGGTGCTGACGTCGATGAACTTCATCACCGGGTCGGTCCACATCAGGTGACGGTTGACCGGATCCTGGCCCGGAAACAGCGTCTGCGCGACGCTCTGGCTGATGATGACGACCTTTTCGGCCTTCCCATCGTCGCTCGCGAGGAAATCGCGGCCCGCCGCCAGCGGAACGCCGAGCGTGGCGAAGTAGCCCGGCGATACCGTGCGGAAGCGCGCGCGCGGATCGTCTTCGCCGTTCTGTTTCTGGAACCCTTCGACGGTGAACTGCGCCGTGAAGCTGAAGTTGCCGGCATCGCGCCAGGGCGCCTGATTCGCGCTCGCGACGCTCACGACGCCGGGAAGGGCGGCGACGCGCCGCTCGACCTCGCGGTAGAACTGCGTCACCTGCTCGTTGGTCCGCCCGTACGTCATCACCGGCACGTTGATCGCGAGCACGTTGTGCGTACGGAAACCGGGCTCGGTCGCCTGCAGCGCCATCAGCGTCTTGAGCAGCATGCCGGCGCCCGCCAGCAGCACGAACGACGCGGCAATCTGCGTGACGGCAAACGCGCGCAGCCGCCGGTTGGTCGAGCCGGTGATCCGGACGCCGCTCGAACCGACGCCGGGCGTCGTGCCGGCGGGGAGACGCGGGACGAACGCGAGGACCACCGACGCCGCGAGGGCGAGCCCCACGCCGACCCACAGCATGCTCGCGTCGAGCGTCAGATCGAGCGCGCGCACGGAGAAGCGCGCGGCATACCGCGCGAGCGCGTTCACCATCGGCTGCGCGATCAACACGCCGATCAGCGCGCCGGTGCCGCAGAGCAGCAGGCTTTCGGCGAGCAGCGTGCGCCGCAGCACGGCGCTGCTGGCGCCGAGCGCGGCGCGCACGGTCAGCTCCGATTCGCGCCGCACGGTGCGCGCGAGGATCAGGTTCGCGACGTTCGAGACGGCGATGATGAACACGAGCCCCGACGCGGCGAGCAGCACGAGCAGCACCGTCCGCGCCTTCGAGGTGATCTGGTCGCGCAGCAGCACGGCGTTGATCTGCGCGTTGCCGCGCTTCGAATACGCCTCGGGATGCTCCGACACGATCGCGGCGTGGACCGCCTTCAGCTCCGCGCGGGCGGCGTCGAGGTCGGCGCCGGGCGCGAGCCGGCCGAACAGCTCCGTCATGCGGTGCACGCGCCCGGTCACCATCGTCGCCGACAGGTGGTGCGGGCTCGTGACGACGTTCGCGATCAGCTCGGTCTCGGACGGGTACGGCACCGACGGTTCCAGGACGCCGACGATCGTCGCCGACCGGGTGCCCAGCCGCACCGTCTTGCCGATCACGCCCGGGTCGCTGTGCAGCGCCGTCGACCAGAATCGATAGGTGAGGACCGCGGCGCCGGCCGCGTTCGGCCCGTCGTCGTGCTCGTTGAGCAGCCGTCCGAGCACCGGGTGCAGCCCCATCACGTCGAAGTACGACCCGTTGACGACGCCGGCGCGGACGGTGCGCGCGTCGCCGAGGCCGATCATCGTGAAGCCGATGGTCGAGAACTCGCCGAAGCTCGCCACCGTCTTCACGTGCCCGCGCAGGTCCTGGATCTCGGGCACCGAGAAGACCATGTTCTCGACGCCGAGTCCCGGCGCGCTCTGGCGGATGTAAATCAACCGGCTCTCGTCCCGGTTGACCAGCGGCCGCAGCAGCACGCCGCGGACGACGGAGAAGATGGCGGCGTTCGCGCCGATGCCGAGCGCAAGCGTCGCGACGACGGTCAGCGACAGGCCGGTGTTACGCGAGAGCGATCGCAGCGCGAACTTGAGATCGGCAAGGAAATTCATGGCTGGTTGGACGCGATTTTACCCGCGTCGGTCTCCGGCCGCACCTGTCCGCTATCGGGAATTCGGGACGGTGCGATCCGGCCGCTTGTGGTTGGCGGAGCAGTGGTTGAGGCCGTCCTTGGGTCTCGGCGATGTGGTCGCGTCTTCGGAGGCGCGGTCGCGTCTTCGTCGGGGTGCGGTCGGGTGCGGTCGGGGTGCGGAGCGCATTGTCGAGGAGCCAGTTCCGCTACCAGCCGAAGATGTAGCGCTCGCGCCTCGGATCGGCGCCGCCGCGGAGCGTGCCGTGCACCGGATCCACCCCGACGGCGACGACGCCCGTGCTCATCGCGTACGGGCCGATCGCGCGGATCACGTGGCCGCGCGCGCGCAGGTCGTCGAGCACCTTCGCGGGCACTCGATTCTCGACTTCGAGCTGGCCGGGAATGCTCTCGTGGTTGTCGAACGAGCTGTGCGGATGGTCGGAGTTGATGCGCGGCGCTTCGATGGCCGCCTGGATGTCCTGGCCGAACACCATCATCTGCAGCAGCACGTTGAGCACCTGCTGGTCCTGGCTGTCGCCGCCCGGCGTGCTGATGGCGAGGAACGGCTTGCCATCCTTCAGCACGATTGTCGGCGTCAGCGTGGTCCGCGGCCGTTTGCCGCCGACGAGGACGTTCGGGCTCGCCGGATCGAGATCGAATACCTGCATGCGGTTCGACAACGGCACGCCGGTGTCGCCGGCGATGAAGGCCCCGCCGAGCAGCCATCCCGAGCTCGGCGTCGCGCTGAACAGGTTGCCGGCCTTGTCGACGACGTCGACGCAGGTCGTGTCGCCATTGGTGTCGGCATCCTTCCGTCCCTGCGAGTGCGGCAGGTAGCGCACGGCGGGCGCCTTGACGTCAGGGTCGAAGGCGAACGGATCGCCGGGCCGATGATCCAGAAACGCGCGGGGCCCGATCAGCTTCCGCCGCTCGGCCGCGTACTCCTTCGACAGCAGCCCTTTCAGCGGCACCTTCGCAAACGCCGGATCGCCGAGGAAGGCGTTGCGATCGTCGTACGCGAGCTTGATCGCCTCGTGGACCGTGTGGATGTAGTCGGCGGAGTTGGGTCCCATCGACTCGAGATCGACGCCTTCGAGGATGTTCAACGTCTCGAGCAGCACCGGACCCTGGTCCCACGGCCCCGCCTTCTTCACGTCGTATCCGTGGAAGGTCGTCGAGACGGGCTCTTCGATCGAGCCGTGGAAATTCGCGAGGTCTTCGTACTCGAAGACGCCGCCCTCGGCGCGATCCGCGTCGGCGATGCGACGCGCGATGTCGCCCTTGTAGAACGCATCGCGGCCGGCGCGGATGCCGGCGGCGCGGTCGTGCGTCTTCTCGAACACTTCGCGCTCGGCCGCGACGATCGTCCGCAGCGTCCTGGCGAGGTTCGGCTGCCGGAACGTTTCGCCGACGTCGGCGATGTGATCGTTCGGGTAGTAGAGATGGCCCCACTTGTACTGCGTCGTTTTCTTCTTGTTCGCCTCGAGCGCCTCTCGGAGGTAGGCATACATCGGGAAGCCGTCGGCGAGCTCGATGGCGGGAGCCATCACCTGATCGAGGCGCATCGTGCCGTAGTGTTCGAGGGCGATCGCCATGGTGTCCATCACGGTCGGCAGCGTCGCGCCGAGCGGACCGTTGGCGTCGACCTTTCCCTTGGCTTTGAACAGCGCCGGCGTGGCCGCCTTCGGCGCGGGCCCTTGACCGTTGATCACGACCGTGCGGCCGGTCTTGGCGTCGTAGATCATCGTGGGGACCTCGCCGCCGAAGCCGAAGTGCGAGATCTCGACGACGGAGGCGGCGAACACGGTCGCGACGCCGGCGTCCACGGCGTTGCCGCCCTGCTGCAGGATGCGGGTGCCGGCAGACACCGAGTAATGGCGGCCGGCGGCGACGATGCCCTGTTGACCCAGAATCTCCGGCCGCATGGTCATCGCGCGGCGGGGCGCGACGCGGGTGGGTTCCTGAATGGCGACGAGGGCGGGGGTCAGCAGGAGGGTGAGGGCGCAGGCGGCGAATCGCATGCGGCGGATTGTATTCCGATGGGCGGCGGGGCGCACCCGGGTGTCAGACACGGCCGACCTGGGTGTCAGACACCGCGGACCTTGGTGTCAGACACCACGCTTTCCCGCGCTCACCCCCCCGCCACGACCAGCTTCGCGATCCGCACGCGCTCCACCGCTCGACACCGCCCCGCCGGCGCTGCGCCGTCGACCGCAATCCGCGCATCGCGCCAGTTTTCTTCGATGTGCTCGCGGAGCTCCTCGAAGCTGTCGCCCCACGTGTAGAAGTCGAACGCATGCGACACCGTTTCGACCAGCCGCCCCTCGTCGACCACCTGTCGCAGCGCCCGGTCGGCCGCGCCGTGCCGCGCCGGCCCGTCCGGCACCTCGACCCGGCCGACGACGCGGCCGCCGGCCTCAATCGTCGGAACCTGCGCGGTGGGATGGATGTCGATGACGCAGCCGTCACGCCGCACCCACCGGCTCGCGCGCCGCAGGGCATCGACCATGCCCTCGATCGGCAGTCATCACAAGGACCACGCGAAGAGCACGACGTCGACGCTTGCGTCGGCGAGGTCGAGCGACTCGACGCCGATCGCGCGCGCGTCGATCCCCGGCAGCGCGTCGCGGAGCGCCGCGATGTCGTCCCCGTCGGGATCGATCGCGACGATCGCCCCCGCGCCGGCCGCGTAGCGCCCCGTCAGCCGCCCGTCGCCGGCGCCGATCTCGAGCACGCGCAGGCCGGCAAACGACGGCTGCACGCGCGCGAGGGCGTCGAGTTCGTGTCCTTCCGGATCTTCCACCAGGGCCATGTGCCGCACACTATACGGGAGGTGCACCGATGATCGCGAGACGAGCGGTGATTGGCGGAGGAGTGGTCGCATCCCTGTTCGCCCCCGACGGCGTCGGGCAGCAGATCCCCGAGCGGGCGCTCGACGACATGATCGCCGCGCTGAAGGACATCCGCCGCTCGATCGAGGCGCAGCAGGATTTTCACGACATTTCCCCGGTGCGCGCCCGCATCGTCGAGTTCCTCCGGGCGCAGATGAAGTTTCCCGACTTCATGGACGTCGGCACCGATCCGTGGCTCGCCGTCTACGACTGGCACGTGCGCAACGTCCAGCCGATCGCGCTCGGCCGCGACGGCAACGGGCGGCACACGATGCTGTTCATGCAGACGATGCTCGTGCTGCGGCCGGACCTGGTGCCGAACTACATCGGCACGCCGTACGACAACCGGTGATTTCGCGCGACAGGTCCGCGTCGGTGGAGTGACGCGCGGTCGGATTGACGCGGAGCGTGATGGCCAGTGATCAGGGCTGCGCCCGGTCGTACACCTGCTTGATTTCGAACGCACCGGGCTGATTCGGCGCGCGCTCGATCACCGTCCGCACCATCAGCTGCTTCGTCGTCGGGACGAGCGAGTAGGTCGCCGTCATGCGCCGGCCGTTCCCCAGATCGGTCGTCGCGACCAGCTGCGGCCCCTCCCAGTGGTCGAGCGTGCGCGTCTGCCCCTGCGCGTCGGTCAGCGTGACGGCGTCGCCCGACTGAGTGATCTTCAGCGTCGGCGCCGGATAGCGCAGCGCCATCGTCAGGTCGTCGATCTGTTTCTGCTCGTCGGCGTTCGGCGGCTTCGCGTCGGCCTGGTGCGGATTGCGTCCGCGCTCGCGCGGCCCGCGCGCGCCGGTCATCAGAAAGGTCGACGTATCGGATCCGATCCGCAGGTCGGCGCGGATGGCCGCTGCAACCTGCTCGGAGTTGTCGCTGAGATACGTGTCCAGCGTCCAGGTGCCGGAGAAGTCGACCGGCGCGGAGACCACCACCGCTGCAGCCAGAACGAGCGCGCCGACGGCTGTCATGGCCGGAAAACGGTGCGAGGTCCGTGCCGAATCGTCGCCTGCCGCGGTCGCGGTGGTCGCGATGAGATTCGTGCCGGAGGTGGGAATCGAACCCACACGAGGGGGTTACCCTCACGGGATTTTGAGTCCCGCGCGTCTGCCAGTTTCACCACTCCGGCTCAGGAGGACGTGAAGGAAAAATCAGTATAGCGCGGCCGTGTGCGGGCCGGCTCCTTGCACCGCGGGGACCGGGAGGTTCGACCGATGGCTCGGCCGCGCGCAGATTGGAAACGGATTGCTTTTTTCACGGCGGCGGCGACGCTGGCAGCCGCGACCGTGGGGTACGCGCAGCTGTTCCGCCCGTTCAGCGACCGCTCGACCACGCTGCTCGAAGGCAACTGGCAGTCGTGCCGCGAAGCCGACGGGCAATACGCCGAACGCGTGTACGACGGCCGGTGGCCAGGCATGGAGCCGTTCGAGCTCCACATGGGGCCGTATCACGAGTTCGCGTTCTTCCGCGGGATCCAGGACGAGCATCGCGACCACGACTCGGCGCAGAACCTGCTCAGGCCGTATACCGTAGAGCTGGTCTCCAATAACGCGAAGCACAGCTGGGACGTCAACGGGTTGCACCTCGACGTCGTGCTGGCCGGCGGCTCGCGGGAAGACTGCGAGAGCTGGTTCGTGACGTTGCGACGCTCGAACCCCTCGTCGCACTAAGGTCAACCGCCAAAGGTACAGGTACTTAACGCCAGAAACGGCGATTTCCCGCCGTTTTTCGGCCATTTCGCGTTGATCCCCCCTCTGACATCGGATATACTGAAAGGACTGCTGGCGCGACATTTTGCCTTCCGTACAGAGCGCTCTTCACAGGGGGACTCGTGACATTTGAGATCGGCGACAAGGTCATTTACCCGAACCATGGTCTCGGGATCGTCGAGCGCATCGAAGAAAAAACTATCCTCGGTACCACCTGCGGCTTTTATCATCTCCGGATCGTCGCCAACGAAACGACCGTGCTCGTGCCGGTGAGCAACGTCGACGGCGTCGGCCTCCGACGCGCCATCACCGACGACGAAGTCGAACGGCTGATCGGGCTGCTCGGCGACGGCAAGATCGACAACCACCAGAACTGGAAGGGCCGCTTCAAGGACAACTCGGACAAGATGCGCAGCGGCTCGATCTACGAAGTCGCCGACGTGCTGAAGAACCTCACGTTCCTCTCCAAGTCGAAGAGCCTCTCGTTCCGCGAGAAGCGCATGCTCGATCGCGCCAAGTTCCTCATCGTCTCGGAAATCTCCGAGGTGGTGCGCGAATCGGCGGCGGCGATCGAAGGGCGCGTCGACCGTGCGCTCGAGCGCTGCCTGTCGGTCAAGGCGGCGTCGCGCCCGGCGGCTCCGGTCCGCGCCAAGATCGCGAAGGCGGCGCCCGCGCCGCGCGCGGCCGCGGCCAACAGCAGCGCGCCACGCCGCGCCGCGCGAACCGCGTAACCCGCTAGCCCGCAGTCCGCAGTCGACGGTCAACCCGCGGTTGACCGTCGACTGTACACTGTCGACCGGTGATCGCGGCCTTCCGCTCTTTCGCCACCTACATCGTCGTATCCGTCTACGTGCTCTTCGCCGCGCCGATCGGCATGGCGCTGGCGCTGACGTTCCGCTCGAAGGCCGTCCTCTACGTCCTGGGGCACGCGGGCGTGCGCCTCGGCTTGCTGACCAGCGGCATCACCTACCGCGTCGACGGACGCGAGCATCTGCCGACGAACCGCGCCGCGGTCTACTGTTCGAACCATCAGAGCAACATCGACCCGCCGGTGCTCTTCGAGGCGCTGCATCCGCGGATCCACATCCTCTACAAGGCCGAGCTCGATGGCATCCCGCTGCTCGCGCGCGCGTTCCGGATGGGCGGCTTCATTCCGGTCGATCGGCGCCACAAGGAGGCCGCGATGCGCTCGATCGAAGCCGGCGCCGCGTCGCTGCGCGCCGGCAACTCGTTCCTGATCTTTCCCGAAGGGACGCGCAGCCGCACCGCCGATCTGTTGCCGTTCAAGAAAGGCGGCTTCATCATGGCCATCAAGGCCGGCGCGCCCATCGTGCCCGTGGCCGTTCAGGGCGGCCGCGACGCGATGCGCAGGGGCAGCGCGATCATCCGGCCGGTGACCGTGCGCATCCGCGTCGGCGCGCCGATCGAGACGACAGGGCTGAGCGTCGACGATCGCGGGCGCGTCATCGAGCAGGTGAGGGCGCGAATTGCCGCGCTGCTCGCCGAAGGCGAAGTGATACAGTAGCGGCGCCAGCCTGCGGAGACGCGACATGCACGGTCAGCGATGCGGAATGCCGGCGGCCGTCGCGCATTTTGCGTTGGGAGCAGCCGCGGCGGCGGCCGCTCTCGCGGTCGTCGCCGCCTCCGCGCAGGACCAGCCGCGCCCCACGTTCCGCACCGAAGCCAACTACGTCCGCGTCGACGCCTACCCGACGAAGGACGGGATCCCGGTCGACGACCTGACGCAGGACGACTTCGCCGTCCTCGAGAACGGCGCGCCGCAGCGCCTCGAGCAGTTCGAGCACGTCGTCGCCGGCGGACGGCTGCCGCAGGAGATGCGGCGCGAGCCGAACACCGTGGCCGGCTCGCGCGCCGCGCTCCAGAATCCGCGCGCGCGCGTGTTCGTCGTCTTCCTCGACACGGGACACGTCGACGTCGGCGGCTCGCACAACATCCGGCGGCCGCTCGTCGACGCGCTCAATACGCTGATCGGCGAGGACGACCTCGTGGCGTTCATGACGCCCGACATGTCGGCGCTGGATCTCACCTTCGCGCGCCGGACGACGACGATCGAATCGATGCTCGAGAAGCACTGGGACTGGGGCGATCGCGATCGAACAGTGCTCGTCGACCCCGTCGAACAGCAATACGAATCCTGCTTCGGCCCGTACCCGACGAGCCAGACGACACAGGCGCTGGTCGACCGCCGGCGCGAGAAGATCACGCTCGATGCGCTGACCGATCTCGTCACCTACCTCCGCGGCGCGCGGGAAGAGCGCAAGGCCGTGATCGCGATCACCGACGGCTGGCTGCTCTACGGCGAAGATGCGCGGCTGACGAACATGGGCGGATCGCCGCCAACCGTCGGCCTCAATCCGGGAACGGGACGGCTGCAGGTCGGCGACCAGAACGTGCCGGGCCGCGTGTCGGCCGACGAGTGCACGAAGGCGTTGATGCTGCTGTCGCGAATCGACGACGGCCTCGAGTTCCGGCAGCTGCTCGACCGCGCGAACACGGCCAACACGTCGTTCTATCCGCTGGATCCCCGCGGTCTGCCGGCCTTCGACACGCCGATCGCCGATCCCGCCCTGCCCGCCGCCGACGGAGCGATGCTGCGGCAGCGGCAGCAGACGCTGCGCACGCTCGCCGAGAACACCGACGGGCTCGCGATGGTGAGCACTAACGACCTCGCGGGCAGCTTCCGGAAGATCGTCAACGACCTCAGCTCCTACTACTTGCTCGGCTACTACTCGACCGGGCGGCTCGACGGCAAGTTCCACTCGATCACCGTGCGCGTGCAGCGTCCCGGCGTGCAGGTGCGCGCCCGGCGCGGCTATCTCGCGGCGACGCCGGACGCGGCGCGCCGGATCGTGGCGAGCGCGGCGACCGCCGCCGCGCCGACACCGCCGGACGCCGCAGCCGCCGCGCTGACGGCGGCGATCGCGCCGCTCGCCGGCTTCGCGCGCGACGTGCCGCTGCGCGTGCAGTCGGCCGTCGGGTGGAAGCCGGGCGATGCGGGGGCATCGTTCGTGGCGGTCGAAGGGGAGTTGAGCGCCGCCCGCGAGAACGACGACGTCTGGAAGAGCGGCGCGGTCGCCACCATCGAGCTGGCGCCGAGCGGCGGAGCGTCGATTGCCACCGCACGCGTGACGCTGGCGGCGGGAACGCGAAGCTTCCGAACCACTCTCGCGCCGCCGGAGCCGCTCGCCGCCGGCGACTACATCGTCCGTGCCGCCGCGCGCGCGACCGATGCCACGCTGCCGACGCGCGAGACGATTCACGTCGCCGTGCCGACCCGCCCGCACGCGGCCGGTGCGATCTGGCTGCGCCGCGGACCGCTCACCGCGAATCGCGAGACGCCGACGGCGGATCTCCGCTTCCGGCGCAGCGAACAGGCGAAGGTGGAAGTCCCCACCAGCTCGGCGCAGCCCGGCGCGGCGCGGCTGCTCGACCGCGCCGGCAAGCCGCTCGCCGTGCCGGTCGCCGCCGCCATTCGAGACGACGCGGACGGGTCGCGGTGGATGACCGCGCAGCTCGCGCTGGCGCCGCTGGCCCCTGGCGATTACGTGATCGAGCTCGCGGACGGCGACAACCGGACGCTCGCGGCATTTCGGGTCGTGCCGTAACGGGTCTCCGGCGTCAGGCGCCGCCGGTCATGAACGTCAACGTGAACGGCTTCATCGGCTGGCCGTCGGTGCCGTGGATGTCGGCGCCGAGATCGATCTTGACCGTGCGGAACCGTTCGAGCGGCTGCGCGAACTTGATCTCGACGACGCGATTGGCGGCGTTGTAGGTGGCGGTCACGGCGATCGGCGGCGTGTCCGGCTCGCCGCGCTGCGCGCTTTCCG
This sequence comes from Vicinamibacterales bacterium, assembly GCA_035650895.1. Taxonomy (GTDB): domain Bacteria; phylum Acidobacteriota; class Vicinamibacteria; order Vicinamibacterales; family CAVVIG01; genus Gp6-AA45. The sequence continues at coordinate 65,828 of DASRGT010000003.1, read as the reverse complement.
CGGTGGCGTAGCGGGCGTGCACGTGGCCGCGGAGCGAAAGCGGGTCGATGTCGCGCGAGATCTGTATGCGCACCGTCGTCGCGGTCGAGACGTCGGTTTCGTCCTCCGTCGGCGCGCTGAAGATCGCCTCGGGGGCGGGAAACATCGGCACGCGGACCTGATCCTCGGTGGAGGTCGGCGTTTCGGTCGGCGGTTTCGCCAGCTTCAGACTGCCCGCCTCGGCGTCCACCCACTGCAGCCCGCGTCCCTGCTGCACCGTGCCGCGCACTTCGAGCCAGCGGCCCGTGTCGATGCGGGCGTCCAGTCCGAGCTCGATCTCCTTGCCGTTCGTATCGCGCAGCTTCGGGCGCATGTTGACGACCCAGATCGCCGCGTCGGTGGAGCGGAGGACGAAGTCGTACCGGCTGCGGCCGGGCGCGTCCGGCAGGTCGCCGAACAGATTGCGCCCCGAGAACTGTCCGGTAATCGTCACCTTCTGCTCGAGGAAGCGATCCGGATCCAGCACGATCGATCGGATCGTCGCGTTCTGCGACGGCTGCGTCGCCGACACCGACGACGCGATGAGCGCGGTCACGTCGCCGGGCTTCGGCCAGGGGCCGTCGGGATCGAAGTGGAACGTCGCGCGCAGATCGTAGGTGGACAGGCGGGGATCGTCCGGCTTCATCCGTCCGATGTCCCAGAACTCGCCGCGGATCTCGTCGAGGCCGTCCGGCGCGTTTCCCTTGCTGACGAGCCGAATCGAACCCGAGTCGCTCGACACGCGGAGCTCGTCTTTCTCGACGCCGACCTTGCCGACGACGAGGATGGGCCGGCCGCTGAAGAACGTCGGATACGCGAGCAGCGCCGCGATGTTCGTCGCGCGACGCGTCGCGGGCTGCGCGGCGGCCATCGTGCCGCACGCGATCGCGATCGCGACCGCGTGCCACACCCGCGGAACGCGCCCTGACGGCGTCCTCCGGGTCACATCACCTTCTTCTGCGCCATCCGGAACAGAACGACGCCGAGCGCCGCGAACAGCAGCGCGCCGAACACGTACCCGGACGTGCCCTCGTGCAGAAACGGCACCAGGTTGCCCAGCGCCTGCGGTCCGGCGATGTGGCCGGTGCCGACGAGCACGGCGAAGAGAATGCCGCACAGCGACCCGCCGGCGATGAGGCCGGAGCTGAACAGCGTGCCGGCGCCGATTTCCGACTCTTCGCGCGTGCCGGTGGTCCGCTCGACCAGCGCGCGGACGAGACCGCCCGCGAAGATCGGCGCGGTGGTCGCGATCGGCAGATAGGAGCCGACGGCGAACGACAGCGAGCGGATGCCGCACAGTTCGAGCGTCACGGAGATGAACACGCCGACGAGCACGAGCCCCCACGGGAGGTTACGGCTCAGCAGCCCCTTGATGATCGTCGCCATCAGCGTCGCCTGCGGCGCTGGAATGGCCGGCGTGCCGATCCCGAACACGCGGTGCAGATACAACGTCGTCAGGCCGATGACCGCCGCCGACGTGACGACGCCGATGATGAGGCCGATTTGCTGGTAGATCGGCGTTGCGCCGACCAGGTACCCGGTCTTCAGATCCTGAGACGTCCCGCCGGCGTTCGCGGCCGCGATGCAGACCACGGCGCCGACGCAGATCGCAATCGGCGCGTAGACGTCGCCCGTCCAGCCGATCGCGACGAACAGCACGCACGTGACGATGAGCGTGGCGATCGTCATGCCGGAGATCGGATTCGACGAGGTGCCGATCAGGCCCGTGATGCGCGACGACACGGTGACGAACAGGAATCCGAAGACGATCACGAGGATCGCGGCGAGCGGATTCCCCTGGGTCGGCATCTTCGGCGCGACCACGAGGAACACCGCGAGCAGCAGCGAGCCGCCGAGGACGAAGATCGTCGGGATGTCGCGCTCGGTGCGGATGCGCGGCGCGCTGCCGCCGGCCCCGAAGTCCTTCAATCCCTCGCGCGCCGAGGCGACGATCGTCGGCAGCGTGCGGCCGAGCGTGATGAGCCCCGCCGCGAGCACCGCGCCGGCGCCGATGTAGCGGATGTACGCGCTCCAGAGCTGCGCCGCGTTCATCTCCGAGATCAGGAACGGACGCCCCGTCGCCGGGTTGCTCGCGTAGTTGGGGTGAATCGGCGGAAACGGCACCGGGATGTAGTTGCCGAGAATGGTCAGCAGCGGCAGCAGCACGAGCCACGACAGCACGCCGCCCGCGAACATCGTCCCGGCGATTCGCGGACCGATGACGTAGCCCACGCCCATGTACTCGGGCGAGATGTCGACGTTCAGCGTCGCGTTGGGAAACTGCGTGCCGCGCGGCGTCGAGTAGTCGAGCTCCGTCAGAAACAGGTTGAAGACCCACGACAGCGCCTTCCACAGCGCGCCGACGCCGACGCCGCCGAACACCATCGACGCCAGCTGGCCGCCGCGTTCGCCGGCCACCAGCACGTCGGCGCACGCGGTGCCTTCGGGATACGGCAGCACGCCGTGCTCCTTCACGATCAGGGCGCGGCGCAGCGGCACCATCATCAGCGTGCCGAGGATTCCGCCCGCGAACGCGAGCATGGCGATCTGGAAGTAGCTGAAATACGCCGGTCCGTACGGGGTCAGGAAGATCAGCGCGGGGATCGTGAACACGACGCCGCCGGCGACCGATTCGCCCGCCGATCCAATCGTCTGGACGATGTTGTTCTCGAGGATCGTCGAGCCGCCGAGCCTCTTCAGGACCGAGATCGCCAGCACGGCGATCGGGATCGAGGCGCTGACGGTCAACCCGGCGCGCAGCCCGAGGTAGACGGTGGACGCGCCGAACAGCAGGCCGAACAGGATGCCGATGACGATGGCCTTCGGAGTGAATTCCGGCGGCGATTGCGTCGCGGGCACGTACGGCTGGAAGCCGGGGGCCTGCTGCGGGACCGTAGCCATAGGAGCCGGATATTAGCATTTGCTACAATCCGAGCCTTCCTTGTGAAAGGTTCGAACAAAGCCACGCCGCGCACGGTGGCCGGCAAGCAGGCGGCCGATCAGGTTTCCGAGCTCACCACGAACCGTCTTTCCGTCTACCTGCGGTGCCTCAGCGTGCTCGAGCAGGCCGGCGTGCGCACCATCTCGTCGCAGGCGCTCGCGGAGCAGTTCCACCTGAACGCGGCGCAGATCCGGAAGGACCTCGCGAACTTCGGCGAGTTCGGCGTGCGCGGCGTGGGGTACTACGTCCGCGACCTGAAGCGTCACCTGCGGCAGATCCTCGGCCTCGATCGAAAGCTGCGCGTCGCGATCATCGGGGCCGGCAACCTGGGGCTGGCGCTCGCGGACTACCCGGGGTTCGGCCAGGAAGGGTTCGAGATCGCCGCGCTGTTCGACAGCCAGAAGGACAAGGTGGGGCAGCAGTCGCGCGGCGGCGTGCCGATCTACGACATCCACGATCTCAAGAAAATCGCGCGGCGCGAGAGCATGCGCATCGCCGTCATCGCCGTGCCGGCCGTCGCCGCGCAGCAGGTGCTGCAGCTCGTCGTGTCGGCCGGGATCAAAGCGATCCTGAACTTCTCGCCCGGCACGCTGCAGGTGCCCGGGGACGTGAAGCTGAAGAGCGTGGATCTGACGGTGTCGCTCGAGAGCCTGTCGTTCTTCCTGGCGCAGGGCAATGGCGACGCGTAGGCCCGGCGCTCGGGGCCGGCGCGGCGCGGGACGGCGGACCGCGCTCACGCACGTCGACGCGCGCGGCCGCGTGCGCATGGTGGACGTCGGCGACAAGCCGGTGACGACGCGCGAGGCGATCGCCCGCGGCTCGATCCGGATGTCGTCGGGGGCGCGGCGGCTGATTCGATCGGGCAAGGTCAAGAAAGGCGATCCTCTGCAGACCGCGCGGCTCGCCGGCATCCTGGCCGCCAAGCAGACCTCGTCGCTGATTCCGTTGTGCCACCCGCTGCCGCTCTCCGCGATCGACGTCGAGCTGTTCGCGACGCCGCGCGGGTACGACATCGAGGCCCGGGTCCGCACGACGGCGCAGACCGGCGTCGAGATGGAAGCGCTGACGGCGGTCGCCGTCGCGGCGCTCACCATCTACGACATGGTGAAGGCGGTCGACAAACGCATGGTGATCGAAGGCATCCGTCTCGAGTACAAAGCCGGCGGACGAAGCGGAACGTACACGCGCCGGTGACGACGTGAGGGGCGGCGGCCGCCGCCGCTCCAATCATCGAAGTCATGAACATTCTCGTGGGCGTCATTTCGCCGGCGCCGATATGGGTGATGCCGCCGGCGTTCGTCGACCAGCTCCGCCGCGACTTTCCGCATCACACGTTCGTCGACGCCTGGGACCGCGACGCAATCCGGCGGCTCCTGCCGCAGGCGGACGTCGCCTTCACGCCGTTCGTCGATCGCGACGTCTTTCCCGACGCGCATCGGCTGCGCTGGATTCAGAGCCCGGCCGTCGGCGTCGGCAGCCTGCTGTTCCCCGAGCTCGTGGCCAGCGGCGTGGTCGTCACGAGCGCGCGCGGCATCCGCGCCCGCTCGATCGCCGAGCACGTCATCGGCGTCACGATCGCGCTGGCGCGGCGGCTGCCCGTGGCGATGCGCGCGCAGGTGGCGCGCGAGTGGGCGCAGGACGCGCTCGAAGGACCCGAGTCGGGCGTCCGTCTCCTGTCGGAGCTCCGCATGGGCATCGTCGGCCTCGGCGCGATCGGGATGGAGGTGGCGCGGCTGGCGGCGCCGCTCGGCCTGCGGATCGCGGCCATTCGCCGCCGCGTCGATCAACCGCGGCCAGCGGAGGTGGACGAGGTGCTGCCGCCCGAGCGATTGAACGATCTGCTCTCCGCGAGCGACGTCGTCCTGATCGCCGCGCCGCATACGCCGACGACGAAGCAGTTGATCGACGGCGAGGCGGTCGCGCGCATGCGTCGCGGGGCGCTGCTGATCAACGTGGCGCGCGGCAAGCTGATCGACGACGAGGCGGTCATCGCCGCGCTGCGGAGCGGGCGGCTCGGCGGGGCGGCGCTCGACGTGTTTACGAAGGAGCCGCTCGACGCGGCAAGCCCGTACTGGCAGCTGCCCAACGTCATCGTCACGCCGCACACGGCCGGGTCGATGCGCGACTACTGGACGCCGCTCGTCGCGCTCTTTGCCGATAACCTCCGCCGATTCGAACGCGGGGAGCCGCTGCGCAACGTCGTCGATAAGGCGGCCGGGTACTGACGTTGCAGTCGTCCACGCGCAACACACTGGAGGTGCGAGTGGCGAATCAACTGAACGGAAAGCGTATTGCCGCGCTCGTCGACAACGGGTTCGAACAGGTCGAGCTCACCGGACCGAAGGAGGCATTCGAGCAGGCTGGCGCGACGGTCGACATCGTGTCGCCGCAGCGGGACACCGTGAAGGGCTGGCAGCACACGAAGTGGGGCGACGAGATGCGCGTCGACCGCCATCTGTCCGAGGCGAAGGCGGCCGACTACGACGGCCTCTTGCTGCCCGGCGGTGTCATGAATCCCGACAAGCTGCGCGCCAACCACGAGGCGGTCGCATTCGTGCGCGCGTTCGTCGAGGCGCAGAAGCCGATCGCGGCGATTTGTCACGGCCCGTGGACGCTGATCGAAGCCGATGCGGTCCGCGGCCGGCGGATGACGTCCTGGCCGTCGCTGCAGACGGATCTGCGGAACGCCGGCGCGAACTGGGTCGACGAACAGGTCGTCGTCGACAACGGCCTCGTGACCTCGCGCAAGCCGGACGACATCCCGGCGTTCAACGCGAAAGCGATCGAGGAGTTCGCCGAAGGACGGCATAAGGGGCAGTTGACCGGCGCCGGCGCGAAACACGCATGACATAATCAGCGGCGATGAGGCTCCTCGCGATGTCCATCGCCGCCACGCTGCTGGCCGGCCAGTCGCCGGCCGGCACTCTTCCGACCGCCACCTACCGGATCGTCCACGTCTACCCGCACGATCCGAACGCATTCACGCAGGGGCTGCAATACGTCGACGGCGTCCTCTACGAGGGGACCGGGCTCAACGGCCGCTCGTCGATCCGACGCGTTGCGCTCGAGACGGGCAAGGTGCTGCAGCAGCGCGCCGTGCCGGCCGAGCACTTCGGCGAGGGGATCACCGTTTTCAAGAACGATCTCATCGAGCTGACCTGGCAGACCCACGTGGCGTTCGTCTACGACAAGACCACGTTCGAGCCGAAGAAGCGCTTTTCCTATCCCGGCGAAGGGTGGGGCCTGACCTCCGACGGCACCCACCTGATCATGAGCGACGGGAGCGACGAATTGCGCGTGCTCGATCCGGTGACGTTTGCCGAGCAGCGGCGGATCAAGGTGACGGCGGCGGGTCAGCCGCTGCGGAACCTGAACGAGCTGGAGGTCGTCAAGACCGAAATCTTCGCCAACGTCTGGCAGACCGACTTCATCGCGCGCATCGCGCCGGACAGCGGCCGGGTGACCGGCTACGTCGACCTGCGCGGGCTGCTGACGCGGAGCGAGCGCGCGAACACCGACGTGCTGAACGGGATTGCCTACGACGCCTCGCACGATCGGTTGTTCGTCACCGGCAAGCTGTGGCCGAAGCTGTTCGAGATCGCGATCGTGTCGCCGGGTCGTTGAGCGGCGGGCGCAACTGGCACCGGCGCTGACGCGATCGAGCGCCGGGCGTGGAGGCACCATGCGGAGCGTGGTTACGGGGATCGTCATGACCGCCGGGCTGGCGGCGTCGCTCGTCGCACAGGATTACCGGGCGTACCAGAACTACGATTTCGTCGCCGGCGACAAGATCCTGTTCGAGGACGACTTTCGCGACGCGCAGGACGGCGAGTTCCCGGCGCGGTGGAAGCTGCGCAAGGGCCAGGCGGTGGTCAACAAGGTGGACGGCGAGCCGGCGTTGCTGCTGACCGACGGCAACTACGCGGAGGTCGAGCCGCGCATCCGCGGCAACGCGTACCTGCCGGACACGTTCACGATCGAGCTCGACTTCTACCCGAAGGCCGGCGGCTTCGAGAAGATCGGCGTGATGCTGACCAACGGCGACACCGATCACAACGTGTTCTTCGGCAGCGACGTCAACACCGAAAACACCGAGCACGATCTCAGCGCCAGCTATCCGGGCGGCTCCGACGCCTGGGACAACAAGTGGCACCATCTCGCGCTCGTGTACAAGGCCGGGCAGCTCAAGGCGTACGAGGATCAGAGCCGCGTTCTCGTGGCGCCCGATTTCGGCGAGGGCTTTCAACCGAAATCGGTGTACTTCGCCGGCATCGGCGAAACGGACAACCCGCTCATCTTCAGGAACGTGCGGATCGCCGCGGGCGGCGCGATGAACGTCATCCAGACGCTGACGCGGGACGGCAAGGTGGTCAGCCACATCCTGTTCGACGTGAACTCGTCGACCGTCAAGCCGCAGTCGATGGGCGCGATCATGGATATCGTCAAGGCGCTGAAGAGCGATGCGTCGCTGAAGCTGGAGATCGGCGGCCACACCGACTCGGACGGCGATGCGGCGAAGAACCTGGCGCTGTCGGAGTCGCGCGCGGCCGCAATCAAGAAGCTGATGGTGGACCAGGGCATCGACGCGGGCCGGCTGACCACGAAGGGGTACGGCGCCACGAAGCCGCTCGCGCCGAACAACTCGCCCGAGAACAAAGCGAACAACCGTCGCGTCGAGTTCACGAAGATCGCCTGATGCGGCGTCGACCGCTCGCCGCCGCGTCCATTCTCGCCGCGCTTGCGCTCGCTGGGCCGTGGCGCGCGCTGCGGGCCGAGCCGCAGTCCGGCGCCCGTCCCGGCGCGTTCGTTCTCGGCATCGACCGGCAGATCGGCGGCTCGCCCGTCGATCCCGCCCAGCGCGAGGCGGCGTCCGCGCTCGCGACGTCGGTGCTCGACATCCTTCGCCGCGATCCGGCCGTGGCGTCGCCGACCGGCTACAGCGTGCGCGTCAACCGGGCGACCGGGAAGCGCACCGACTGGGCGCACTTCGATTCGGGCCTGCCGTTCTATGCCGGCGCGTTCGGGACGCTGTTCAGCGCCGACGCCAGGCCGAATCCTGGCGGACAGGGCGCGGCGAACTTCGGCATCTACGCGAACACCGTCCTCGGCTGTCCGGCGACCGAGTTCCAGCATCCCGGCTCGAAGGCGCCGTGGCGGATTGAAGACGATCGGCCGGTGCTGATCGGCGAGCGCCGCACCGGAGAGCTCCACGGCTACCCGATCTACGATCGCCAATGCGTCGTCCTCAGCACGCGCAAAGACCCGCCGTTCGTCCCGCTGACGCGCGAGCGCTTCCTGCGGCTGCGCATCCAGGATCTCCGCGCCCGACTCGCGAGCGTCCGCACGCAATACGCCGGTCAGGCCACCGACGAAACGGTGCGGGCGGCGATCGACAGCGCGGTGAAGCTGATCACGGAAGCGGTCGAGGAGCAGGAGTCCGCGCTCGCCGCGATGTCCGACGCGGAACGCGCGGCGCCGTCATACGTGCGCCCCGGCGACGGCGAAGCGAGGCTGGTCGATCCGGACGAGGACGGCGCCGAGCCGCTCACGGTGCCGAATCCGGCCTTCTTCGATCGCGCGCGGCCGCCGTCAGTCGCGCAGATCCTCGCGGTGTACCTGCCGTACGTCCAGTCCGGGCCGCGGTCGGACGTCGTTCCACCCGATCTCCCGGAGGAGTGGCGGCCGGCAATGGAGAAGATCCGCGACGGGCTCGACTGGGCCGCGCTCGAAGCGCTGTTGCGTCCGTGACGCCAAGCCGAACTTCACGCTGAGGACGCGGGCCCGCGTCGACCGAATCAGTCCGCGAGCGGCGCGCGACGCGCGTCGATCGCTCGTCGAAACCGTCGCCCGGCCGTCACGATCGCAGTCGCACGTGCTCGAACCGCACGCCCGCGTCGGCGCCCGTGCCATCCTTCTGGACGACGACGCGTCCGCCGAGCGGACGCCGATAGAGCGGCGTGTTCGGCTCGCCTCCCGGTTTCGCCGACGTCGTCAGATACACGTCGTCGACGACCCCAGTGTCGATCAGCTGGCCCGCGAGCGTGCGGCCTCCGACGCACGAGATCCGCTGGATGCCGAGCTCGCGCAGGCGCTCGAAGGCCGACGGCAGATCGTCGGGCGTCCGCATGACGACCGGCGTGATCCACGGCCGCTCGGAGAGCGGCGCGTGCAGCAATGCGACCCAGCTCGGGATCGTCAGCAGGACCACGCGCAGCTCGGGGACGTTGAAGATCAGGGCGTCGTCGAACGGCAGACCGCGGAGCGTGGCGACGATCTGGATCGGGTGCCGCGGCAGGCCGAGCGCGGCACGCAGCGCCACCAGCTGCGGATGCCACACCGAAAAGACGATGTTGCCGCCGCGAACCGTCTGCGCACCGCCGAGCACCGCGTCCGCGGCGACGCGCGACAGCCCCTCGTAGACGACGTGCAGGTCGAGCTCGCCGCCGCCGAGCGCCATGGGGTTGGGCGCACCGGTGTTGCCGTCTTTCGACTGCACGAATACGAGCGAGGTCGATGGCAGCGGCCCGCGCGGCTCGGAGACGTAGAAGTCGCCGTCGAACAGGCGCCGCGTCCAGTCGTTGCCGATCCGCACGGCGTCCGACGGCGGCGCGTCGAGGCGGGTTCGGAACGGACAGAGCGCCGCCCGCATTGCCTCGTTTTCCTTGCGCGCGACGAACGCCTCGAAGCGCGTCACGGCGCCGGGGGCCGGCGGCTGCGGCCGACCGTCGGCGGGGACGGCGGCGGAGGCGGCTCGATGTGGATGATCGCATCCACGATTTGCGGGTAGCGGTCGATGAGGCGGTCCTTGACCATGTGCGACAGCGCGTGCGCGTCGACGAGCGGCATCGCCGCCGGGAGCCAGACGTGGAGATCGAGGAACACATGGTCGGCCGATCCGCGGGTGCGGATCTGATGGCAGCCGAGCACCCCGGGCACGCTCATCACGACGCGCTCGAGATCCGATTCGTCCATGACGATCCGGTCGCTCAGGATCCGGGTCGTCACGCGCGCCACCTGGAAGCCGGCGTGCGCGATGAACCCGGCGACGACGAGCGCCGCGATCGGGTCGAGCACCGGCAGCCCGGCGCGCGCGCCGATCAGCGCGGCGATGACGGCGATCGACGACAAGACGTCGCCGCGCGTCTGCGTCGCATCGGCGATCAGCACCTCGCTGGCCAGCCGTTCGCCCTCGCGCGATTCGTAGGCGACGACGGTCAGGTTGATCGCGACCGTCACGATCATCACGACGAAGCTCTCGGCGCCGATCGCGTGCGACTGCGTGCGGCCCAGCAGGTGATTCGCCGCGTTGCGCAGCACCTCGATGACGACGAGCAGCAGGAAGACGGTGACGGCGGCCGCGGCGACGGTTTCGTACTTGCGGTGGCCGTACGGATGATCCGCGTCCGGCGGACGTTCGGCCGCGCGCACCCCGACGAGTCCCACGACGTTGGACGCGGCGTCGGTCAGCGAATGGAATCCGTCGGACAACACGCTGACGGCGCCGCTCGCGTAGCCGACCCCGATCTTCGCGAGCGCGACGCCGACGTTCAGCAGCAGCACGCGCCAGAGGACGCGCGTGACGGCGGCATAGCGCACGGGCGCCGGCGGCGGGAGGTTGGGGGCTGGTTGCGCAGACACCGCGTCACCGATTACCGGCGGCCAGCCACCACGGTCGTCAGAACACTCGCGCGTTCGGGACCGGCCACCACCGGAGCTGCACCTTGCCGATGATGTACTTCTTCGGCACCATGCCCCAGTGGCGGCTGTCGGAGCTGTTGTTGCGGTGATCGCCCATCACGAAGTAGTAGCCCTCGGGGATCACCTGCGGCCCCCAGTCGTCGTGGCTCCGGTAGTCGGGCGCGACGTAGTCGTCCTTGAGCGGGATGTCGTTCACGTACACGCGGCCGTCGACGATGCGCACCGTGTCGCCCTCTTCGGCGATGACGCGCTTGACGAACGACTTGTCGGGATTGAGCGGGTAGTAGAGCATCACGATGTCGCCGCGGCGGGGCTCGCCGATGCGGTACACCAGCTTGTTGACGACGAGGCGGTCCTGATCCTCGAGCGTCGGCGCCATGCTCTGGCCTTCCACGCGCGCGATCTGGAACCCGAAGGTGACGATCAGGATCGCGTAGACACCGGCGGACACGAGCGTCTTGACCCACGCGATCAGCTCTTCCTTCACCTGCGCCAGCCGGATGCCGGGGCTCGTGAGCCGCAGATCCGGGGGCAGCGCGATCGTGTCGGCCGGACGGTCCGCGGCCGGTTCGGCGCCGAACGTCAGAGCTTGAGATACTCCCGCAGGCGCCGCGTCTGCGTGCGGCTGACCGGGATTTCCGTCGCCTTCTCGTCTTTCATCCTCAGGATGTAGTTCCGGCTGAACCAAGGGACGATCTCCTTGATCTTGTTGATGTTCACCAGGTGCGACCGGTGCACCCGCCAAAACACGCTGGGGTCGAGCCGCTCCTGCAGCTCGTCCAGCGTGCGGTAGTTCGAGGCGCCGCTGTGCTGGTCGGTGACGACGGTGATCCCCTCGTCGATCAGCGACGCGAAGACGATCTCTTCGGCCTGCACGAGCATGAAGCGCTCGCCGACTTTGATCGCCAGGCGCTCCTTGCGCCCCTGCCGCTCGGCGACGAGCTGCACGATGCGCTCGATCTGGTCGTGCAGCGGCCGCGCGCTCGCCAGCCGCGTCCGCGTGCGCTGCACCGCCAGCATCAGCCGCGCGGGATCGACCGGCTTCAGCAGGTAGTCGACCGCGTTCACGTCGAACGCTTCGATCGCGTGCTGGTCGTACGCCGTCACGAAGACGATGTGCGACGACGCGTTCGCGTCGAGCATGCGCCGCGCGACCTCGAATCCGGTCAGCCCCGGCATCTGGACGTCCAGAAACACCACGTCGGGCTGCAGCCGATCGATCGTGGTCAGCGCCTCGACGCCGTTGCCGGCCTGCCCCACCACCTCGACGCCCCCCACCTGGCCGAGCAGAAACCCCAGTTCGTCCCGCGCCAGCTGTTCGTCGTCAACGAGGACCGCTCTCAAATCCATATTACGCCGTCACCCGCTCGGGCACCGTCAGCTCCGGGATCTCGACCGCCGCCGTCGTGCCGAGGCCGGGAACGCTCGTCAGCTTCAGGTTGCAGTTGGCGCCGTAGATCGTGCGCAGCCGCTCGTTGACGTTGCTGAGGCCGATGCCGCCTTCGAGCGCCTGTCCGAGCCGCTCCTCCGACATCCCGAGCCCGTCGTCGTGGACCTCGATGCGCGTGTGGCCGTCGCGCGTCGTCGCGCTGATCGTGATGCGGCCGCCGCCGACCTTGCGCGAGAGCCCGTGCTTGATCGAGTTCTCGATGAGCGGCTGCAGGATCATGCTCGGCACGACGACGTCGAGCGCCTGCGGGCTGATCTGCTTGACGACGTTGAGATTGGGGCCGAAGCGGACGACCTCGATGTCGAGGTACTCGTCGATCGACGCGAGCTCCTCGCGCAGCGTCACGAAATGATCCGTGCTGCGCATCAACCGGCGCAGCAGCCCCGAGAGCTTCGTGATCAGCATCCGCGCCGTGTCGGGCTGCGTGCGGATCAGCGACGAAATCGACGTCAGCGTGTTGAACAGGAAGTGCGGGTTGATCTGGTTGGAGAGCGCCTCGATCTTCGCCGCGAGCAGCAGCTTTTCCTGCTCCTGCAGCTTGTGCTCGATCCGCGCGTTGTTCCAGATCTTGATCGGCGTCGCGACGCACAGCACCGTCGCGAGAATGACGACGGCGAGCAGCCATGACGAGGCGGGCGGGACGCCGTGCAGGTAGAAGAGCCGATGGTGGACGCCCCAGCGCGCGCCCACGAACTGCCGCAGGAACTCGAGGCCGATCGGCGCCAGCAGGAGGACCACCTGCCAGTCCACCTGGACGGTCCGGATCATCGTGTAGGCGCGCTTCGGGATGGCCGGAAAGACGAACGGCGAAAAGTGCCAGATCGCCTCCTTCGGACACAGCTCGCGGAGGCCGCCGCCGGCGAATCCGCAGCCGACCGCAAAGGGGAGCGCCGCCCATTCGCCGGTGAAGGTCGGGGCGAGGCCGACCATCGCGCCGACGAGGGCGCCGGCGTACGGGCCGGCGATCAGTCCGGCGAGAAACGACCCCTCGAGCGTGAGGTCGCCGGCGTCGTAGCCGAGCAGGAGCCGCGCCGCGACGCCGGCGGTGAGCGGGATGCCGAGGCTGAGGGCGAACGTCAGCCGGTCGGGCCACGCGCGGCGCTCGAAGATGAGGATGTGGCGGAACCGCCGGTAGCGCACGAGCATCGTCGCGAGGGCCGCCATGACGGCGAGTTTCACGACCAGCGTGGTCAGCAGGATCTGCTCGGACGAGAGGAACTGCGGTCCCTGCATCGATTTACATTGATCGTATCGGACGGTTACACTGAGAGCAAATGGCTGTGATCCGCCCCTTGATCATCGGGTTCGCGACGACATTGAAGCACGTGTTCCGGAAGCCGATCACGGTGAACTACCCGGAGCAGAAAATCCCGATGTTCCCGAAATTCCGCGGCAAGCAGGTGCTGATGCGCGACGAGAACGGGCTCGAGAAGTGCGTCGCCTGCGGACTCTGCTCGGTCGCCTGCCCTGCCGATGCCATCTACCTCGAAGCCGCGGAGAACGACGGCTCGGTGCAGGCCGGTCCTCGGTACGCGTCGGTCTACCAGATCCACAAGACGCGCTGTATCTTCTGCGGGTACTGCGAGGAAGCGTGCCCCGTCGGCGCCATCTTCATGGGCAAGGACTACGAGCTCGCGGTCTACAGCAAGGACGACTTCGTGTGGGACAAGACGGAGTTGCTCGTCCCGTCGGCGACCAGCGCGCCGCCACTCGCGCAGCAGGGCAGGTAAGGGCAGGCGAGGCCGCGCCGCCCGTATGATCATCGGCGCGCTAGGCGACGTTCACGGCGAGTTCGACGCCGTCGACGACATCATGGGACGGCATCCCGACGTCCCGATGTGGGTCTGCGTAGGCGACGTGGCCAGCAACGACGGCTCGTACTTTTCGCCGCCCGCTCCGCTGTTTTTCATCAAAGGCAACAACGAAGAGTTCGACGTCATCGCGGCTGCCATCGCCGGCCGCGCGATTGCGCCCACATTGCACTATCTGGCGAACGGCGGCCCGCATCGGGTGGGCCCGTGGCGCGTCGCGGCGCTCGGCGGCACCTTCGCGCCGAGCTGGTACAACACGCCGGCGTCGCAGCTGCCGCCCTCGAAGGGCAAGAAATCGACCAGCGCGTCGGTCAAGCTCGGCAAAAGCCGCGACGACAAGCGGCGCCACTTCGTGCGCGACGAAGTGCTCGCCTGCAAAGCCGTGAAGGACGTCGACCTCTTCCTGACGCACGAAGCGCCGCGGCCGTTCTATCCCGCCGGGCGGCGCATCGACGCCGGCAAGACGGTGATCAACGACGTACTCGCGGCGATGAAGCCGAGGCTGCACCTGTTCGGGCATCACCACGAGTTCACCGATTCGATGCGCCAGGGCGTTCGGTCGATCGGCCTCGACGTGGTGACGAAGTCGTACCTGCTGATCAACGCCGACACGTTCAAGACCGAACGGCTAGACACCTAGCGTCGCGTCGATCAATCCGAGCAGCTCCGCGACGAGGTCGTCGGGCGTCGAGTCGCGCGCGAGCAGCTCGCAGAGCGCGGGCAGGTCGGCCATGCGCGCGGCCCGCAGCCAGTCGCCGTCGAGCGCAAGGCCGCCCTCGGTCAATCCACCGGAAAACCAGGGTTCGAACCGCGGGCGATCCGCGCGCTCGTAGCGCAGGAAGTTGCCGACGTCGATGTACGGCGTGCCCGCGAAGGCGAACTCCCAGTCGAGGATCGCCGCGACGCGCCAGTCGCCGGTGGCATCGGAGACGAAGATGTTGCGCGCGTTGAAATCGCCGTGGACCAGTGCGGGCGGCTGCGGCGGCACGCCGGGGTCGTCGTCCCACTCCCGTGCGGCGCGCACGAGCGCGGCGCTTCTCGTGCCGGCGCGAGACGTGAACGACGGCGATGCGGCGAAGTGCTCGACGAGCGCTGCGGTGGTCAACGGGTCCGGCAGTCCCGTCGCGTCCACGTCGAAGGCCGGCGTCAGCCGTCCCACGCGCTCGAACCGACAGGTCTGCAGGCGCGCGAGCAGTCGGCCTGCGTCTCGGGCGGCCGACGCGATGGCGGCGGCATCGCCGCTCCGCTTCAGCTCCGCAAGCGATATCCCGTCGACGAGCCGGAGCAGCAGGTATGGAGGATCGCCGTCGTCACCATCGACATCGGCGTCGAGCACCTCGGGGACCGGCACGTCGCGGCGCAGACGCGCCAGCACCGCGCGTTCTCTGGCCGCGGCGGCACGATCGCGATCGTAGAGTCGCAGGACGACATCGGACGAATCGTCCACGCCGATTCGGCAGTTCCGGTTCATCAGGCCGCCCGCCATCAGCTCCAGGCGGCGAATCGGCCGGCCGCGCAGCCATCGCGCGAGCAGGCGTTCCGCCTCGGCGACCGACGGCGCCGGCCGGTCGCCGGCATGTCGCCATCCCGCCTTTTCGTCGCCTGCCGTGGGGAGCACGGCACCAGTATCTACGCTTCGCCGATCGATCGGCCCTGGATGATGTGGACGAGGAACAGGATCACGGCGATCACCAGCAGGATGTGGAGCAGACCACCCACGGTGTAGCTGGTGACCATTCCAAGGAACCACAGAATCAGCAGCAGAAATACGAGAAACAGCACGTCAGGCCTCCCGCCGCGTCGTAATCAACGACGGTGCCAGCTTGCGCTACCATCTCGCGTCGGAGGCGGTATGGTTGAGCAGTCCATGACCCGGCGGGAACTGCTGCGACGGGCGATCGCGAGTGCCGCGGCGATTCCGGCAATCCGCGCCGTCCCGCGCGCGGCCCGCGTTGCCTATGATCCGCAGGCGCGGTTCGACGTGACCGTCAGCGACGTCGAATTCCGCCGCAACAGCGCGGGACGCACGCTGATGGCGCGGATCTATCGGCCCGCCGGGGCGGGACCGTTCCCCGCGCTGCTCGATCTCCACGGCGGCGCGTGGAACGCGAAGGATCGGCACGCCGAAGCGCCGATGGACGGCGCGCTCGCCGCCAGCGGGCTGCTCGTCGTGGCGATCGACATGACGCTGGCGCCGGAGGCGCCGTATCCCGCGTGCGTGCAGGATGCGAACTACGGCGTGCGCTGGCTCAAAGCGAACGCCGCGCGGTGGGCCGGCGACGCGACGCGACTCGGCATCTACGGCAGCTCGAGCGGCGGCCACGTTGCCGAACTGCTCGCGATGCGGCCGCACGATCGACGGTACAACGCCATTCCGCTGGCCGGCCACCCCGGCGTCGACGCGAGCGTCGCGTGGGTCGCCATGCGGTCGCCCGTCAGCAATCCGGTCGCGCGGTTCGAGAATGCGCAAAGAGAGCATCGCGACGCGATGGTCAGGAATCACACGACCTTTTTCGTGCCGTGGGACACGATCCACGAGAGCAACCCGCAGGAAATCCTCGAGCGGCACGAGACGGTGACGCTGCCGCCGCTGCTGGTGATGCAGGGCGCGCTCGACGACAACGTGCTGCCGGCCGTCCAGGAACAATTCGCGGCCGCGTACCGCGCCGCGGGCGGGCGCTGCCAGTACGAGCTGTTCGACGGGTGCGAGCACGAATGGGTCGCGCGGGAGAGCGCGCAGACGGACCGTGCCCGCGCCATCGTGAAGGCCTTCATTGCGAGCCAGCTGACGCGCGGGTAGAACCGCCCGGTGTCAGACACCGCCCTCCGCGTGGTGTCAGACACCGAACCGCCCGGCGGTGTCAGACACCGGCGCCAGTGAGTGTCAGACACCGACAGAGACCCCGACAGCAACCGCTCAGAACAGCGCGCCCGCCGGGCCGACCGCCATCGCGCGCCGCACCAGCGGCAGCGGGAGCGGGCCGATCTTGATGAACGCGTCGTGGAACTGCTGGAGCGTCGCGCCCGGGTGCTGCGCCATGTAGTCGCCGCGCAGCTTCAGGATCATCAGCTTGCCCATCGTGTAGTACCCGTAGAGCGCGTCGGCCGTGCCCCGCTTCGCTTCCGACACCGCCACCGGATGCGGCTGATGGCCGGCGGTCTCGAACAGCGTCGTCGCCTCGTCGACCGTCATCCCCTGCGTGTGCATCTTGATCCCGGCGATGAAGCGCACGTCGCGCAGCAGCGCGTCCTGCAGCTGCGCCAGACGATACTTCGGATCCCCGCTGTGGAACCCTTCGTCGAGCATCATCTGTTCGCAGTAGTGCGCCCATCCTTCGACGTTCGTGTTCGCGGCGAACACCTTCCGCACGTCCGACGGAAACTGCTTCGCGTACAGGAACTGGACGTAGTGCCCCGGGTAGACCTCGTGCACCGACACGTTCGCGATCGCCGGGTAGTACCACTGGCGCATGAAGTCGGCGCGCTCGGCCGCGGACCACCGCGGATCGGGCAGCGTCATGTTGAAGAAGGCGGTCAGCCTGGCCTGCTCGAACGGTCCCGGCGTGTCCATCGACGCGGACGTCGTCGCGCGCATGAACGGCGGCGTTTCCTGGACGCGCGCCGGCGCCGACGGTGGAATCGTCACGATGTCGTGCTCGACGATGAACCGCCGGATGGAGTCGAGCGTGTCCTGCGTCGCCTGCAGCAGCGTATCGGCAGGCGGATGATCGGCCTGCAGCGACGCGAGCACCGCGTCGGCCGGCTTGTTTCGATCGATCGTCTTCGCCGTGGCCTGGAACGCGTCCTCGTTCTTCTGCCGATCGGCCTCGGCGAACGCGAGCAGGTCCGCCGGCGGCAGGTCGATCATCTCGGTGGCGGCGAGCGCCGCCCGGTACGTGTCGGCGCCGAACGCGAAGCTGCCGGTCGACTTCGGCAGCAGCGCCTGCTGGAGGTACGTCTTGTAGTCGGTCAGCGCGGCGACCACCGCCGCGTTGCTCGTGTGGAAGCGATCGAGAAGCGTCCGGTCCGTGACCTCGGAGAACGCGGCCGGCAAATCGGTCGTGAAGAAGTGGATGTCGCCGTCGATCTGTTCGATCGCAATCTGCGTGTAGATCGGCGGCGGCGCATGCAGGTTCTTCCGCGCCTCGTCCAGCACCCGCGGCATCTTCTGCTCGCGCGCGACGAGCGCCTTCAGCCGGTCGGCCGCCGGCGCGTAGGCGCGCTTCATGATCACGTACGCCGCGTTCGTGATCGCGCCGCTGTAGGAATCGGGATCCTTCTCCCACTGCCGGATGCGATCGAGCGCGAGGATGCCGGCGTCGAGCGACGCGCGCAGCACCTCCCGATCCAGCGAGGCCTCGAGCGAGAGCCGCTGCCCGTCGATCGCCGCCAGCCGCGTCTTGAACTGCTGGAGCGCCTGCACTTCCGCGTGCACGGCGCCTTCCGACGCATCCTCGAGCTGGGAGTCGTACTGGTGGAGCCCGAGGTCGGTCGCCTGGCTCGGGTGGCGCTGATAGCGATCCTCGAGAATCTCGCGCGCCAGCGATCGCAGCGCGGAATCGTCAGCGCGCGGAGCGGGTGGAGCGGAGCAGGCGATCGTGGCCAG
The DNA here is from genome assembly GCA_035650895.1 of Vicinamibacterales bacterium. Classification (GTDB taxonomy): domain Bacteria; phylum Acidobacteriota; class Vicinamibacteria; order Vicinamibacterales; family CAVVIG01; genus Gp6-AA45. The sequence goes on along the minus strand of DASRGT010000003.1, from coordinate 47,304 downwards.
CGCGACGATGGCGGCGAGGCGGCGCATGCCCCAGCATACCGTCACGATTCCTGGTCTGCCCAGACGAACGGCGTCTGCTTGTTCGACTGCAGCCGGTCGCCCGGCGGCGCGACGCGCACGTCCTCGAAGCCCGGCAGCGTCTGGTGGATCGCCGCTTCGGCGCTCTTGATGCGGCCGGTCTTGTCGAGCGTCAGGCGCGCCACGGCGTGTTCCAGCCGGTACAAATTGCCGTCCGAGTTCATCGTCTCGACGCGGATGCCGAGGAAGGCGCCGCCGTCGGCCGAGAGCGCGCTCTGCTCGGCGTCGCCCGGCCGCAGCGTCGCCGACAGCGTCGCGACTTCGACGCCGCCCGCTTTGACGACGAACGGCGTCTTCGGCACGGTAACCGGGATGTCGGGATGAACCTTGTCGCCGAGCGCGCGCCAGCTCGGTTGCGACCCGCTCTTCTCCCACAGCGCCGGCTCGACGCGCAGGATGGCCGCATCCCGATTGCCGCCGTTCGAAAACGCAATGGTCATGTACACGCCGCCCTGGTTGGTCATGTAAGAGACCTCGCTGACCGTAATCTGCAGGTCCTGTTTCGTGTACAGATAGCTGCGATGGAAGCTCAACCCCGAGATCGCCAGCGCCATCACCGCCATCAGCGTGCCGAAATCGATGCGCGGCAGCCAGCGCGACGGCGTTTCGTTCGCCTTCATATCGGTACTATCTCGTACCCGAGCGGCGGTGCCACCACTCTTGCAGGGCGGTACGGCGGAGCGTGCGCATGAAACAGCTCATCATCGGGTTGCTCGTCGGGCTGGTGGCGTGGCCGGCGTTCGTGCTCGGCTACCTGTGGCTCGGATACGCGCCGGTCGCGACGGCGGCGCCGCCTCTGCCGCTCGAACGGACGATCACGCACTTCGCGCTGCAGGCGCGCATCGATCGCGAGGCGCCGAAGTCGTCGCCCGTCCCGGCCACGCCCGCCACGCTCGCCGCCGGCGCAGAGATCTACCACCAGAACTGCCAGGTGTGCCACGGCGCCGCGGACGGGACGACGTCCGCGACGGCGAAAGGGATGTTTCCGCCGCCGCCGCTGCTGCTGCACGGGAAGGGCGTGACCGACGATCCGGTCGGCGAGACGTACTGGAAGGCGGCCAACGGCATCCGTCTGACCGGCATGCCGGCGTACCGCGGATCGCTGAGCGACGAGCAGCTGTGGCAGGTGAGCCAGCTGCTCGCGTCGGCCGACAAGCTGACGCCCGACGTCAGGCGCAGAGTACAATCGAACGATTGAAACCCTTCGTTGACGCGCTTGCGGAGCGGGTGCTCGTGTGCGACGGCGCCATGGGTACGATGCTGTATGCGAAGGGCGTCTTCATCAACAAGAGCTTCGACGCGCTGAACCTGACGCAGCCCGACCTCGTCGCGCAGGTGCACGAGGAGTACGTCCGCGCCGGCGCCGACATCATCGAGACCAACACCTTCGGCGCGAACCGGATCAAGCTCGGCTCGTTCGGGCTCGCGGACAAGCTCCACGAGATCAACGTCGAAGGCGCGCGCATCGCGCGCCGGGCCGCCGCCGACCGCGCGTACGTCGGCGGCGCGATCGGGCCGCTCGGCATCCGCATCGAGCCGTGGGGGAAAACCGGCGTCGACGAGGCGCGCGACTACTTCCGCGAGCAGGCCGAGGCCCTCGTCGCCGGCGGCGTGGACCTCTTCATCCTCGAGACCTTCCGCGACCTGAACGAGATCGGCGCCGCCATCGACGCGATCCGCGGCATCTCCGACCTGCCGATCGTCGCGCAGATGACGACCGAGGAGGACGGCAACACGCTCGACGGGACGCCGCCCGAGAAGTTCGCGCCCGAACTGGAGCGACACGGCGCGACGATCATCGGCGTCAACTGCGCCGTCGGCCCCGCGCCGATGCTCGACACCGTCGAGCGGATGGAAGCCGTGTCGACCCTGAAGCTCTCGGCCCAACCCAACGCCGGCAAGCCGCGCGACGTCGAGGGGCGCAACATCTATCTCTGTTCGCCCGAATACATGGCGTCGTACGCCCGTCGCTTCATGCTGCACAACGTGCGCATCGTCGGCGGCTGCTGCGGGACGACGCCGGAGCACATCCGGCAGATCAAGCAGGCGGTGCGCGCGGTGGGGGCCGCAGCCGTGCGACCGGGCTCGGCGCAGGGTCGGAGCGGCGAGCCGCATCCGCCGCACGCACCGGTCCCGGCGGCGCCGCGCGTCGAGGGGGCGCCGACGCCGCGCGAGCAGAAATCGCGTCTGGCGCACGCGATGGTGCAGGGGCGGTTCGTCACGATCGTGGAACTGCTGCCGCCGCGCGGATTCCAGACCGACCAGGTGGTCGACCGCGCGCGGCGCCTGCGGATCCGCGGCGTCGACGCCATCAACATCCCCGACGGGCAGCGCGGCGGCGCGCGGCTCAGCGCGTTGTCGCTGGCGGTGCTCATCGAGCAGCAGGCGGGCATCGAAACGCTGTTGCACTACGCCTGCCGCGATCGCAATCTGCTCGGCATCCAGTCGGACCTGCTCGGCGCCCACGCGATGGGCATTCGCAACCTGCTGCTGATCACGGGCGATCCGGGACGCGTCGGCGACTATCCGGACGCCACCGCCGTGTTCGACGTCGACTCGATCGGCCTGACGAACCTGGTGTCGCGCCTCAATCATGGGTGCGACGTCGGCGGACAGGCGATCGGCGTGCCGACCGCGTTCCACCTCGGCGTCTCGATCAATCCCGCGGCGACGAACCTCGATCAGGAATTCCGCCGGTTCGACTACAAAGTGGAAGCGGGCGCGGAATTCGTGCTCACGCGTCCGGTGTTCGACGTGCGCGCGTTCGAGGCGGTGCTGCCGCGCCTCGCCGCAGCCCGGCTGCCGATCGTCGCGGGCATCTTTCCGTTCGAAAGCGCGCGAAACGCCGAGTTTCTCGCGAACGAAGTGCCGGGCGCGCGCGTCCCCGACGCGCTGCTCGCGCGGATGCGCGGCGCCGCGTCGGCCGAGGCCGCAGCGGCCGACGGCGTGGCCATCGCCCGCGAGATCGCAGGTCAGCTGCGCGGCGCGGTGCAGGGTTTGCAGGTCTCTACACAGTCTGGCGAAATCGAGGCGGCTCTGGGCGTCCTCGATGGACTTCGCTAACTGTCCAGATGTATAGTCGCTGGTCGATGCCCTTATTCGAGCGCGATAGCGCACACGAAGACGAAGAAATTCTGGGGCCGGACGCCGCCACCCGGGCGCTGTCGGTGACGGCGGTCGAAAACGACTTCGTCGCGAAGGTCTACGAGAACATTTCGTGGGGCTACGACCTGGTCTTCGGGCCGACGCTGCATCCCGGCCGCGTCGACGCGATCCGGCGGATGGGCATCAAACCCGGCGATCGCGTCCTCGAGGTGGGCGTGGGCACCGGCATCAACGCCGCGCTGTATCCGACCGATTGCTCCGTCACCGGCATCGATCTCTCGAGCTCGATGCTCGAGAAGGCGCGCGAGCGCGTCGCGCGCAAGGACGTCCGCAACGTCCGCCTGCTGCAGATGGACGCCGCCAACCTCAAGTTCGCCGACGACACCTTCGACATCGTCTACGCGCCGTACGTGATCAGCGTCGTTCCCGATCCGGTCGCCGTCGCGCGCGAGATGCGCCGCGTCTGCCGTCCCGGCGGGCGCATCGTCATCCTCAACCATTTCCGCAGCAGCAACCGGATGGGCGCGTGGCTCGAACGGCTCATCTCGCCGCTGACGGTGCACGTGGGATTCAAATCGGACCTCGACCTGCCGGCGTTCCTCGCGCAGGCCGAGCTGAAGCCGGTGTCGATCCAGAAAGTCAACGTGCCGCGGATCTGGTCGCTGGTTACCTGCATCAAAGAATAGTCGACGGTCGCCGGCCCACGGTCGACCGCTTCACAGTCGACAGGTGACGGTATGGCGGCCCGTCCGGGCCGCGTGGAGGTCGTGATGCGTCTACGGGTCGCGCTCGTGGTGTTGTTCCAGGTGTGCACGGTGTCCGCGTACGCGCAGACGAGCGACGGCGGCTTCGACAAGGCGCTCTCGACGTCGATGGCCGCGAGCGCGAAGGCGATGTTCGCGACGATCCGCGGGGATCTCGCCGACGCGGCGGCGGCGATGCCGGCCGAGGACTACGCGTACAAGCCGCATCCCGATTCGCGGACGTTCGCGGCGCTGGTCGGCCACGTGGCGAGCGCGAACTACTTCTTTTGCGCGATGGCGAAGGGGGCGTCGCCGATGTCGACGCCGGCCGCGACCGGCGGCTACGAGCGCCTGACCGACAAGGCCGCGCTCGTCAAGGCGCTGGACGATTCGTTGACCTACTGCGATGCGGTCTACGGAGAGCTGACCGACGCGTCGTTCAACGAACCGGTGTCGACGCCGGCGGTCGGCCCGATGAAGCCGACGCAGACCACGCGCGGGCTGCTGCTGATGTTCAACACGACGCACGACAACGAGCACTACGGCAACGTCGTCGTCTACATGCGCGCGAAAGGGCACGTGCCGCCCTCGTCGGCTCGAACCGGCGGCCGCTAGCCGCCGGCATGTCTGCGTCGGCGTCGTTTGTCGGTCGTCGGTCGTCGGTCGTCGATTCGTTCACCGATGACCGACAACCGACCGGCGGCTACGTCGTCCCGAACGGCTGTTCGATGCCCGGGCTCTGCGGCGTGAAGAGCTCGGCGCCGTTCTCGGTGACGTGCATGTCGTCCTCGAGCCGGACGCCGAACTCGCCCTTGATGTAGACGCCCGGTTCGTCGCTGAACACCATTCCCGGCTTCATCGTCAGCGCTTTTTCGAAGCCGAACATGTCGTTCTTCACCAGGTACGGCCACTCGTGGCCGTCCATCCCCATGCCGTGGCCGACGCGGTGCGTGAAGTACTTGAATCCGGGGCCGTAGCCGGCGTCGACGATCACCTTGCGCGCGGCGGCGTCGATCGATTCGAGCGGAGCGCCGGGCTTCGCCGCGTTCAGCGCGGCGGTCTGCGCCTGGTGGACGATGTCGAACACCTTCTTCATCTTGTCGGTGGCCTTGCCGAGCACGAACGTGCGCGTGATGTCCGACTGGTAGCCTTCGACCGTGCAGCCGTCGTCGATCATGATGATGGTGCCTTCGCGGATCGTCTGCGGCGTGATCGAGCCGTGCGGCAGCGCGGTGTACTCGCCGACCTGCACGCTGGCGAACCCGGGAAAGCCGAGGCGTCCGTACGCGGCGCCGATCAGGCTGCTCACGGTGTTCTGCGTCATCCCGGGCTGCAGCGCCTTGAACACCGCCTCGTAACACTTCAGCGTCGCTTCGCACGCCACGCGCATCAGCTCGAGCTCGTGCGGCGTTTTGATCATCCGGCAGCCGGCGGTCACCGGCGAGGCGCTCGTGACGTGCAGCCCCGGTGCCGCCGCCTCGATGCTGTCGGCGAAGACGAACTTCATCGTCTCCTCGACGCCGAGCCGGCCCGTGGCGATGCCGCGATCCCGCAGGCCCTGCGCGACGCGGTCGAACGGGCTCTCGTCTTCCTGCCAGATGGCGACGTCGGTGTGCTCCAGCGGTCCGCCGGCGAGCTGTTCGCGCGTCCGATCCTCCTCGAACGCAGGCGTCACCATGTAGGGGTTGCCGACGCGCGGAATGATCGCTGCGGTCAGGCGTTCGCTGTTGCCCCAGCGGATCCCGGTGAAGTAGGTGAGCGAGGTGCCGCCGGCCAGGATGATGGCATCGATCTTCTGCGCGGTCATGATCTGCTTCGCACGCTCGATGCGCGCCCGCCGTTCTTCGGCCGTGATCGGCTTGGCGCGATCGCGCATCGACGTCAGGGCGGCGACGCTCGGCGGGAGCGGGCCCGCCGCGGCGGCGTCGCCCCCGCGGCCGCGCTGCGCCGACAGCTTCAGCGTCGCAAGCCCGGCGGCGGCGCCGGTGGCAAACAGGAACGATCGTCGTGAGGGCATGGGCATCTCCGTCAAAAGCGTAACCGAAGACCGGCGGTTGCGTGGAGGCCTCCGGCATCGGTCGACGCCGTGTCGGTCAGCGGCACGTGCGCGTGCGAGAAGCGCGCGCCGAACGCGAGCGCCGCGCGCGGCCTCAACAGGTACGCCGCCTCGACGCCCGCGTTGACGCCGACGTGCCCCTTCGACGCCTTCCGGGTGACGGCGCCCGCGAAGGTGGCCGTGTCGTACGGATAGGTCTGCGTGACGGTGACGTCGCTGATCACCGCCTGGTCGACCGTGATCCACGAGGGTCCGCCGCCGACGCTCAGCTGCCACCGATCGGCGACCGGCGCGACCCATGACGCGATTACGTGGACGGCGAGCTCGGCGCGGTCGAGGCCGCTCGCGCTGCCGGTGACGGCGCGCGGCTTGTTGAAGAAGAACGGGTGCGGCACCTGCGCGGAGACGTCGGCGGTGTTGCCGTGGCTGACGCGTCCCGCCTCGACGCCGAGCGCCAGCCGGCGCCAGACGCGCGCGCCGCCGCCCACGGCGAACCCGGGCGCGAACTTGACCTGGTACGATCCGGCCACCGTCGCCGCTTCGCCGAAGTCGATCGGATGGATCTCGTCGGTGAAGCCGGAGCCGGCCCCGAGGAAGTCCGCGGCAGCGGTGATGTACCCGCGTTCGACGTCGGCGGTCTGGGCGTCCGCCGGGATCGATGCCCACAGGCAACCGGTGGTGACGAGCAAGACGAGGGTTGTGCGCGACATGGCCGGTTACCGCTGCAGCGCGACGCGCGCGGTGGCGAACGTCACGGCCTGTCCGGCGGCGTCGACCGCCTGAAACGATGCCTGCGTCGATCCGCTGGTCTCGCCGTTCAGGCTGAGGCAGATGGCGCTGCACGCATCGGTCTGGGCCAGCAGGCTGGCGCTGCCGGGCCCGCACGAGCCGAAGAACTGGGCGAAGTTCGTCGGCGTCAGCGTGTCGTGCTCGATCTGTTTCCCGGTGTGGTCGTAGAAATCCAGCGTCCACTGCGTGATGCGCAGGTTGCTGTTGCCCGCCGACACGGTCATGCCAATCAGCCACTGCGGCGACGCCAGGTTCGCGCTGCACGTCGTGCTCGGGGAGGGGTTGGGCAGCATCGCCGCGGTCGGCACGGTGCGATCCTGCACGCCGACCGCATCCCACGCCTGCGTGACTGCGCGCTCCGCCGCGCTGCCGCCGCCGTACAGATCGCGCGCGGCCTGGATCGTCGCGCCTCGGACGAGCGCGTACGTGGAGCTCGAGGGCATCAGCGACGTCAACGTCCGGAAGAACACCTTCTCGATCTGCTCGCGGTTCGCGGCGCCCACGCCCTGCACGCTGAGGCGCGACGTGCGATTCGTGCCGCCTTCGATCGCCAGGTAGAACGCATGGCTGAGGATCGTCGAGTTGTAATGCGGATCGAACCCGATGATGCGCTGGCTGTAGTGATCCGGATCGCCGCTCGATTGCGGGTTCGCCATCGACCGGCCGAACAGCCCCGAGGGGACCGTGAGGTCCTTGCCCTGGAAGTAGGACGCCTGCATCGGCCCATTGCCGGCCGGCAGGAAGAAGAAGGCGGTCGACACGCCGAAAATGTCCGAAAAGCCCTCGTTGAGCGCGCCGGCCTCGCTGAAGGTGAAGCCGTTCAGCCGAGCGGTGTTCGACGTCACCTGGTGCGTCAGCTCGTGCGCGACGACATCGAGCGCCGCCGAGAACGGCTTGACGTCAATCCCCGGGTAGTAGGCGCCGTTCGGCGCGCCCTCGCCGAATACCACGGCGCCGCGGCCGTTCGGGCCGCAGGTCCCGCAGGAGAAGGCGTTCAGGTAGTACTGGCCGAGGACCGAAAGCGGCTGTCGGTTGATGTCTTCGATGCGCACCGGATGCACGATCACCGGCATCCGGAGGTTGTTGTTGTCGAGGCCGTTTCGCGAGAAGCGCTTCGACAGGTAGTCGTAGTACCAGCCCGCGTACACGTGCGCGTCGACCACCGTCCGGTCCGTCCAGTTGTTGTCCGCGTCCGAGGCGACGTCCGACGGCACGACCGGCGTCACGACGTTCAGCACGTTCAACGTGTGCGTCAGGTCGCCTTTCATGTCGTAGGTCGTAATCGCGGCCGGCCGCAGCCCGTCGTCGGCGACGAAGGCGCCGCCGGATGCCTTCACGCTGAGTTTCTTCTGGTCGCCGTACGCCCCGATCCCGACGCCCACTTCGTTGATGAACTCGGAGAACTGCTGCAGCAGCGCACCCGAGTTCGCGTCGACGTACGCGTTGACGATGTCGGTGCCCGCGAGCGCGCGGCCGAAGTACGCGAGGTGATAACCGTCCGACAGGGGCAGCACGACCAGCTCGGGCGCCGCGCCTGACGGCTCGCCCGACACCGCCGACGCAATCGCGGTTCGCGCCGCATCGGCCGACAGCCCCGGCGTCGTCGACAGCGCGCCGACGTCGTGGATCGTGCCGAAGATCGACACGGTGCCGTCGGCCGCCGTCTGCCGCGTGATGTCGCCCCCGACGACGCGCACGCCGCGCACGTACTGATCGATCCGCTCGTGGACGCGACCCGGCAGCAGCGTGTCGCGAACGGTTTCGCGAGTGCGCAGGTCGCCGCTGCGCAGCATCTGATCGATCTGCCCGTCCGCGGCGCGCAGCGCGGTGAGATCGCTGCGCGTCGAGGCGAGCGGCACGGGATGACCCTGTGCCAGCGCCGCCGCCGCCGCCGACACGGCGGCGAACGAGCACACATCCAGCACGATTCCGATGAATCGCCGCACGATGGACTCCTTGGAAAGGGGGGAGATGCGTGATGTTACCGCGTCTCGGACGCCGGCGCGCGGAATTCGAGCAGCGTTTGCACGACATGCGACGCGCCGTCGATCGCCGCGCGTTCGGGCGGCGGCGGCTGCCGCAGCAGCGCCGCGATCGGCGCGCCCCAGCGGCCGGCGTGCAGATCGTCCGGCGGCAGAAACCGGCAGCGCAGCACGCGGGGCATTTCGGCCACGAACACGTCGTACTCGGCGAACCGGCCGCGCGACGTGTAGAGCAGCGCGGCGCCGTTCGCGAGACACTCCGACACGATGCCGTATCCCGGCTTGCCGACGACGACGTCGACGGCGGCGATTACATCCTGGTAATGCAGGCCGCACGCGTCGAGCGTCCGCGCGCTCGCGTCGACGAGCGCGAACGTCGGCGACCGGCCGAGGGCGTCCACAGGCAGATCGACGCCGTACCCGCCGAACGATGCGACGACGGCCGGGCGCTCGTCGGCGAGGCCGAGCCGCCGGCGCGTGTCGGCGCGGTCGCGCGCGGACCGCCGCGCGATGAACGGGATGTCGGTCGTCAGGTGCGCCAGCCCCTCGAAGCCGCCGTGCAGCGGCAGCCGCAGCACGCGGGTCGCCTTCGCGTACGCGCCGCGAATCGTCGGAAGCACGTGCGGCGCCGCCGAACGAAACCGCTCGTACGCGCCGTAGATCCAGTCCCAGGTGAAGTTGCCGATCGCGACCGACGGCACCCCGGCGCGCTCGGCCGCGGCGAACGCCAGCGGCGGAATGTCGCCGACGACGACGTCGGGCGACAAATCACGGAGCCAGGCGGCTTCGGCGTCGACCCGGCGATCGAAGTCGGCGTAGAAGCGCGCGGCGTCGGCAATCGTCGCCGCTTCGTCGATGCGAAGGGCGTCGATTTGCGCCATCCCGGTGTCGACGTGGGCGCTCAGCACGTCGACGACGGCCGGCGCGGTGCGCTCGAAGATCCACCGCGGCGCGGACGTGCGCACGGCGATGCGGGTGTCCGGCGCGCGCGCCATGAGCGCGTGCATCACTTCGATCGCCCGCGCGGCGTGGCCGAGGCCGTTGCCGGAGATGTAGAACGCGACCTTCACGCAGGCGGCGGCAGCGCGACCTTCAGGACGTCCTCGAGCGTCTGCACCGGGATGAACGTCATGCCCTGTTTCAGCTCCGCGGGCAGCTCCGCCAGATCCGGTTCGTTGCGCGCAGGGAGGATGAATTCCTTGATCCCGTGGCGGCGGGCGGCGAGCGCCTTTTCGCGAATGCCGCCGACCGGGAGCACGAGCCCGCTCAGCGTGATCTCGCCCGTCATCGCGACATCGTCGCGCACCGGCTGGTTTTTCAGCGCGGAGACCATCGCGGTCGCCATCGTGACGCCGGCCGAGGGCCCGTCCTTCGGGATCGCGCCGGCGGGCACGTGGACGTGGAGGTCGTACTTGTCGAACTCGTCGGCGGCGATGCCGAGCGACGACGCCTCGGCGCGGATGTGGCTCAACGCGGCGCGCGCCGACTCCTGCATGACGTTCCCGAGCTGGCCGGTGAGGATGAGGTTGTGGTGGCCCGACGGCAGCAGACGCGCTTCGATGAAGAGCACGTCGCCGCCGGTTTCGGTCCACGCGACGCCCGTGGCCACGCCGGGACGCGACACGCGGAACGACACCTCGTCGCGGAAGCGCGGCGGACCGAGGTAGTCGGGCAGGCCGTCGGCCGTGACGTGGATCGCGGGGGAGCCGGCGGCCGGCGGCTCGGGACTCGAGGCGACGCGCGCGGCGATCTTCCGTGCGACGGCGCCGATCTGGCGCTCCAGGTTCCGAACGCCCGCCTCGCGCGTATACTCCGACACGATCCGGCGGATCGCGGCGTCTTCGAACGCGACGATCCGCGGCGTCAGGCCGTTCTCCTCCAGTTGCCGCGGGACGAGATACCGCGTCGCGATGTGCAGCTTCTCCTCCTCGCTGTACCCGGCCAGCCCGATCACCTCCATGCGATCGAGCAGCGCGGGGTGCACCGTGCCGAGCTGGTTCGCGGTGGCGATGAACAGCACGCGCGACAGATCGATGTTGATTTCGAGGTAGTGATCGCGGAACGAGTGGTTCTGCGCCGGGTCGAGCACCTCGAGCAGCGCCGCCGCAGGATCGCCCTGATAGCCGGCCGCGACCTTGTCGATCTCGTCGAGCATGAACACCGGGTTCATCGCGCCGGCCTGCTTCAACGCCTGGACGATGCGTCCGGGAATCGCGCCGATGTACGTACGGCGGTGCCCGCGGATCTCGGCCTCGTCGCGCACGCCGCCGAGCGAGATGCGGACGAATCTGCGGTTCATCGCGCGCGCGATCGACTGTCCGAGCGACGTCTTGCCGACGCCGGGCGGCCCCGCGAAGCAGAGGATCGGTCCTTTGATCTGCGTCGAGTCCTGCGATCGCTTCAGCTTCTGGACCGCAAGGTACTCGATGATGCGGTCCTTGACCTTGTCCAGGTCGTAGTGATCCTCGTCGAGCACGGCGCGCGCCGCCGCCGGATCCAGCCGATCCTCCGTCGTCGCCGACCAGGGGACGTCGAGCACCCAGTCGATGTAGGTGCGCAGCATCTGGTATTCGGGCGACGCGGGCGTCATCCGCTCGAGGCGCTCGACCTCGCGGTCGGCGGTCTTCGCAACGGCGTCGGGCAGCTTCGCATCGGCCAGCCGCTTGCGGATGTCCTGGATCTCGGTCTTCTCGCCTTCGCCGAGCTCGTCCTGGATCGCCTTCAGCTGCTGGCGGAGGTAGTACTGACGCTGCGCGTCGTTCATCTCCTGCTGCGCGGCCGACTCGATCTTCGACTTCATCTCGAGCAGCGAGATCTCGCGGTTCATCGCGGCGGCCACCGCCTGGAGCTTGCTCAGCAGGTCCTCGGTTTCGAGGATGTGCTGCTTCTCGTCCGCCTTGATGTCGAGCAGGCTCGAGAGCAGGTAGGCGAGCCGCAGCGGATCGTCGATGCCCGAGACGAGCCCGCGCAGCTCCTGCGACAACCCGCTCGCGAGCGACAGTGCGCGGTCGATCAGCTCCTGCAGCCGGCGGACGTACGCGTCGATCTCGATGGTCCGCGCGAACGAATCGGGCGCGGGCGTCACCTCGGCGCTCAGCGACACGCCGCTCTTCGTCGCGCGCGACGATCTCGCGCGCGTCAATCCCTCGACGATCACGTGGATGCCGCCGTTCGGCATCTTCGCCATCTGGCGGATGGCGCCGATGGTCCCCACCGTGTGGAGGTCGTCCGCGTCGGGCTCGTCCTTTTCCTCGCGCTGGAGGACGAGGAACAGCAGCCGGTCGCCGCTCAGCGCGCGGTTGACCGCCTCGATCGACTGCGGACGACTGACGGCGAGCGGCTGGAGCGTCTGGGGGAAGACGACCGTCTGTCGAAGCGCGAGAACGGGCAGTTCACTCGGATAGGTGCGTGCCGAATCGGTCGCCATAGACGAACGCCAGTGCAAGAGCATGGCACGTTTTGCGTGCCGCTGCCATCCAGCGGGAGCGTAGGCGGGTCGATTCGCTGGTCTTCGGCGGCGCGCCGATCAGCACGACACGCACTTGTGGTTGTTCCTGGCGCCGAGGCTCTCGAGCAGCTTGATCGTGTCGGGATACGGCTGCGTGCGCTGCACCGGGCCGTTCGCCATGTCGACGGTCGTCTGGCCCATGCGATTGACGAGGGTGGCGTCGGCGCCTTTCGACACGAGATAGCGAATCATCTCGTTGTCGCCGCGGGAGGCGGCGTTGTGGAGCGCCGTGTTGCCCTCCGAGTCGCGCGCGTTGACGTCGGCATGGAGTTCTTCGACGAGGTACTTGACCGCCGCCAGCATCCCCGTCGGCGCGAACCGATGCGCGTTGGCGGCGAAGCCTTCGCCGTAGCCGGCGCCGGCGGCGGCGAGCAGCGGCGGCATGCCGGGGCCGCCGACGGGCACCGGCGGCACGCCCGCCAGCTCCAGGTTCTCGCGCTCGTTGTCGCCGACGCGCGTGCGCCCCGCCGGCTTCATCGTCGGGATCGCCGGATCGGCGCCGCGCTCGACCAGCAGCCGCATCGCGGCGATGTCGCTGGCGTACGCGGCGCGCCAGAACGGCGTCGCGCCGCTCTCGTCGATGCGGAGGAGATCGAAGTTGTACTGCGTGTACCAGACCTTCCGCGTCAGCCGCGCGTTCGGGTCGGCGCCTTTGTCCAGCAGCGCCTTCATCAGATCGAGATACGAGCGGGTCTCCTGGAGCTGCGCGCGCGGCTGCGGATAGAACATCCGCGGCGCCCACTCGATGTTGAGGACGGCATAGAGCGCCGTCATGCCGTTGGCGCTGGCGCGGTTCGGATCGGCGCCGTGCTCGAGCAGGAACGCGGCGGTGTCGTAGTGGCCGTTGATCGTCGCGATGACCAGCGGCGTCGTGCCGTCGCCGGTCGCCGCGTCGACGCGGGCGCCGTGCTCGACGAGCGCGCGCACGCTCGCGGCATGACCCTGCCGCGCGGCGAAGTGCAGCGCGGTGAGCCCGCCCTGACGGCCGATCAGTTCGTCGAAGGTGAAGGCGCGGGTGACACCGGCAACGCCCCCCGGCGGCGCCGGCGGCGCCGCGACGATGCCCGCAACCGTCTTGGTGGGCTGCGACTGCGCCTCGCGGATCGCGGCCTGGAGCCGTTCCTCGGGCGCCGTCAGCTTCGACACGTCGACGATCGTCGATGCGAGATCGGCATCCGCACCGCGCTCGAGCAGCGCGCGCACGACGTCCGCGCGGTCGCGCGCGGCGGCGAACATCAGCGCTGTTTCGCCGTTGGCGCCCTCGCGGTGGTTCGCGTCCGCGCCGCGCGCGAGCAGCGCCTCGACGGTCGGCACGCTGCCGGCGGCAGCCGCGAGCATCAACGGCGTGGTACCGGTGCTCGTCGGCGCGTCGACGCCGGCGTCGGCCCGCAGCAACGCGTCGACGACGGCGGCGGCGCCGGCAGCCGCGGCGAGGTGCAGCGGCGTGTATCCGCCGAGCCGCGAGGTCGCGCGGACGTTGGCGCCGGCCGCGAGCAGCGTCGCCGCCAGGTCGGCGTCGCCGTTCTTCGCGGCCCAGTGGAGCGCGGTCATGCCGTCGCCCTGCGCCGTGTTGACGTCCGCCCCGCGCGCGAGCAGCGCCCGAACGGTCGGGGCGTCGCGCGACATCGCCGCGTCGGCGACGGCCGACCGCGGCTCCGCGGAGCGCGCCAACGCGACGCTCGACGCGAGCGCGGCGGCGAGGAAAACCATGAGTGCGCTGTGCGCGGCTTGCGGGCCGCCACGCGTGCCGGTGCGCGTCGGCCGCGACGCGCTACAACGCCGCACTGCGTTCGGTCTGTTGGGCATCGTTCAGATCCAGCGGACCCGTGCTGTCGCCGAATGTGTCGACGTCGACGCCGAGCGCGTGCAGCGCCGTCAGCATCGCGTTGGCCATCGGCGTCCCGTCCGGCGCGACGATGTGGCGGCCGCCCTTCAGCCGGCCGCCGGCGTGGCCCGCGAAGAACAGCGGACAGCGCTTGTGGTTGTGGACGTTCGGGTTGCCCATCGGCGACCCGTACACGATCAGCGAATGATCCAGCAGGCTGCCGTCGCCGTCGGGCGTGGTCTTCAGCTTCTCGAGGAAGTAAGGGACCAGGCCGACGTGGTACTTGTTGATCTTCGCGAGATCGAGGATCCGCTCCTCGCGCTCGGCGTGATGCGACGCGATGTGGAACCCGGTCGAGACGCCGGTCTCCGGGAACACGCGGTTCGAGACGTCGCGGCTCAACTTGAACGCGAACACGCGCGTGATGTCCGCCGACCAGGCGAGCGCCTGCAGATCGAACATCAGCTTCACGTGCTCGTCGTACGAATCGGGCACGCCGATCGGCGCCGCCGGCAGCTCGCGCGGTTCGCCGCTGGCATTGTGCGCTTCGATCTTCTGGATGCGCCGCTCGATCTCGCGGACGTCGTCGAGATAGCTGTCGAGGCGCGCGCGATCGGAGCGGCCGAGCGTGGACTTCAGCTGGCCGATCGATTCGGTGACCCAGTCGAGCAGGCTCTGGTCCTGGCGCCGGCGCTTCGCGCGCGCTTCCGGCGTCGCGCCGACGCCGAACAGCTGGTCGAACACCGCGCGCGGATCCCGGATCATCGGCAGCGGCTCCTCGGGCGACCGCCAGCTGATCGAATCGGTGTACGCGCACGAGTAGCCGTAGAAGCAGCCGCCGGCCTGATCGATCGCCTCGACGCACAGCTGCATCGACGGCACCGGCGTGTCCTCGCCGAACTGTTTCGCGTAGATCTGATCGAGCGAGATGCCGGCGTGCAGGTCGGAGCCCTGCGTCTGCTTCGGATGCGACTGCGTGAGGAACACCGCCGCCGAGCGGAAGTGGTCGCCGCCGATCTCCGGCGGGATGAACGCTTCGGCGTTGCGCACGTCGGTGTTGCTGACGATGGTGATCGCGTCGCGATACGGTTCGAGCGGCGCCAGCGCCGTCGGCGCCAGATCGAACGTCGTGCCCGCCGACGCCGGCGACCAGAGATTCCGCTTCGCCCCGAACGCCGTGCTGCCGGCGGCGCCGTGGACGATTTCGATCGCCGACAGGCGGGTCCGCGCCGGCGTCGCGCCCCAGGCGGCGCGCGCCGGGATCATCGCCTCGAGCAGCGGCAGGGCGACGGTGCAGCCGAGGCCCTTCAGCACGGCGCGGCGATCGAGGTGCAGGTTGCGGATGTACATAGTCAACAGGGACGGAAACGGGTTACGCGTCAGCGGTCCGGAGTACTCGTCTCCACGGCGTCGGCCGTCGTCATCCTGAACGCGGCGCTCTCGACGATGCCGAGCACGAACGCCGAGATCCGATTGTCGCGTGCGGCGGCGCTTCGGACGATGGCGCGAACGGCGGGCATGTCCTCGGCCTCGAGCCGCCGGCCGAGGGCGTACGTCATCAGGTTCTGCGTGAAGGTCTGGAGGAACACGTCCTGATGCTTCAGCAGCGCCGCGCGCAGGCCGGCGGGGCCGTCGAGCTTCGTGCCGTCGTACATGACGCCGACCGAATCCACCGGCGCGCCGTTGTCCTTGATGCGCCACCGGCCGGTGACGTCGAAGTTCTCGAGCGCGAGGCCGAGCGGATCGATGACGCGATGGCACGAGGCGCACGGCATGTTCTTGCGGTGCTCTTCCATGCGCTCGCGCACGGTGAGCAGCTTGCCGCCCGCGTTCGCGCTCGTTTCTTCCAGCGCCGGCACGTTGGGCGGCGGCGGCGGCGGGGGCGACCCGAGGAGCACCTCCATGATCCACTTGCCGCGCATCACGGGCGACGTGCGGTCGGCGACCGACGTCAGCGTCAGGATGCTGCCCTGCCCGAGGAGACCGCGGCGGTAGTCGGGCACGGCGACGCGCCGGAACTCGGGACCGGTGACGTTCGGGATGCCGTAGTGACGCGCGAGGCGCTCGTTCGCGTAGGTGTAGTCCGCCGTGAGCAGATCGAGGACGCTGCGATCGTCGCGGACGATGCTGTCGAAGAAGAGCTCGGTTTCGCGGACGAAGGCATCGCCCAGCGTGCGATCGAAATAGGGATAGAGGACGGCGTCGGGCAGGATGGCGTCGACATCGTGCAGGCGCAGCCACTGCGCCGCGAAACGCGTCGAGAGCGCGCTGGATCGTCGATCGGCCAGCAGGCGCGCGGCCTGCTTCTCGAGACCGCCGGCGGCCGCCAGGCGTCCATCGGCCGCCGCGCGCCGCAGTTCAACATCGGGTGCCGCGCCCCAGATGAAGTACGACAGGCGCGACGCCAGGTCGGTTTCGCCGACGCGCGCGACGGCGCCGGCCGCGCGCCGCGGTTCGACCGATTCGAGACGGAGCAGGAACTGCGGGCTCGCCAGGATGGCCTCGAGCGCCGACCGCACGCCGAACTCGAAATCGCGATCGCGGCGGCCGCGATCGAAGAAGGTCATGAGCCGCTGCAGATCGTGCGCCGACACCGGACGTCGAAACGCGTCGGTGGCCAGCCGCGAGACGATCCGTTCGCCGCACGCGCGCTCGGTGGGTGCGGAGGTCGGACGGCAGGTGAAGATCGCGCGGCGGCTCGGCGTATCGGAGATCCCGCTGACGTGCTGCGGTCCGGCGATCGCGAGATCCTTCAGGTGCGGCAGCGTGGTGATGCCGTACGCGACGCCGATCTGCGTGTCGGCCAGCGTGTGATCGATCGGCGCGATGAGATCGTTGACCGGCCCCTCGAACCGCTGCAGGAACGCCGCCGTGACGCGCTGCGGTCCGGCGGCGACGTGGATCGGCGGCGTCTTCAGCGTGAGGCCGGTGGTCACCTCGGCCATCAGCGGATCGATCGGCAGCAGCGCCGTGCGCTCGCCGTTGATCGAGACCTCGAGCTGTTCGCCGGACGCCGGGCCGCCGAACAGAAATCCGTCGGCGTTGCCGTGGAGATCCATGCGGAACACGTAGTCGCCGTCGGCGGGGAACGTGTGGACCACCGAGATGCCGCCCCGCGTGCCGAGCGGCGCGCCGTCGACGCGCGTCAGCTGCGACGCGGTCTTCGGCACGCGGTAGTGCGACTCGACGCTCTCGGCATCGGCGTCGCCCACGGCGAGTGCCGCGACGCGGCCGGCGGCGCGCAGATACCCTTCCAGCAGCGCCGGCGAGAACGCCTGCGTGTCGGCGATGTTGTCGAAGCCGGCGCTGATCGTGTCGGGCGGCAGATACGCGCTGACGTCGATGTCGAGCGCGAGCAGATCCTTGACCGCGCGCGCGTACTCCGGCCGGTTGAGCCGCTGGAACGATCGATGGCCCGGTCGCGGGTGGAGCGCGGCGTCGCGATCGATCTGCGTTTCGAGCGAGGCGGCGAGGTCGGCGAGCGCTGCCGGGTCGGGCCGCCGCGCGCCCGGCGGCGGCATCATGCCGGCGCGCAGCTTGCGGATCATCTTCTCGGCGACGTCGGCGTGCGCCGGCGCCTCCTCCAGCGCAAATCCGACGAGCGACAGTCCGCCCGCCTTGCCCTTCTCGCTGTGGCAGCCCGAGCAGTACTGCTTGACGAGCGCGTCCTGCTCGTTCGCGGGCTGCTGTTGCGGCGCCGCGACGAGCAAATTCGTCGCGATGGATCCGAGCAGCGCGAGCCCAAAAAACTGCTTCATTCGCCGACCCAGTATACGGTGCAGTCGGGGTAACATGACCCGCCATTAAAACCTGCGGCTCGATCCGGCGAAGCCTGCGTCGAGCCGCGTGACAACCCGTTACATCCGAGGACGAAAGCGAGGGCGGCATGAAGTGGGTTCGGATGCTTGCGCTGGCGGTGTTCACGATCGTGGTGAGCGCGCCGGCGTACGCACAGGTCCAGACCGGATCGATCACCGGCATCGTCACCGACGAAAGCAACGCGGTGCTGCCGGGCGCGACGGTATCGCTGAGCGGCGAGAAGTTGATCGGGGGCACGCAAACGCAAACGACCGACGCCACCGGCGCCTACCGGTTCGATCGGCTGCCGCCAGGCAACTACAACATGACGTTCGAGCTGCAGGGTTTCAAATCGCTCGAGCGCAAGGACATCGTCGTCGACGCGACGTTCGTCGCGACGGTCAACGCGAAGCTCGGCGTCGGCAGCGTGCAGGAGACGGTGACGGTCACCGGCGATTCGCCGACCGTCGACACGCGGTCGAACCTGCAGCAGACCGTGATGAACCAGGAGAAGCTCGAGGGCATTCCGTCGGGCCGCGATCCCTGGTCGGTCGCCAAGATCATTCCGGGCGTGCAGGTGGCGACGTACGACGTCGGCGGCACGCAGTCGATCCAGCAGAGCAGCCTGTCGGCGCACGGTTCGAGCACCAACGACGTCAGCTACAACATCGACGGCGCGAGCGTGAACTGGCCCGGCGGCGGCGGCGGCGCGACGATGCTGTACTACGACCAGGGGATGTTCGAGGAAGTCAACTACATGACGTCGGCGATTCCCGCCGAAGTGATGGTCGGCGGCATCTCGATCAACATGGTCACCAAGGACGCCGGCAACAAGTGGCGCGGCAACGCGAAATACTCGTATTCGAACGGCTGCGTCACGCCAAGCCAGGTGCAGCCGGGCTGCATGGAGAGCGACAACCTGCAGCCGGGCATCAACGCGGGCGTGCTGCCGAAGACCGGGCTGCTCGGCAATCCGACCAACCTCGCCTACGATCTCAATTTCGGCGGCGGCGGCGCCATCATCCAGGATCGGCTGTGGGCGAGCGGTTCGGTCCGCCGCTGGGTCATCAACAAGCTGGTGAACGCGAAGAACGCCGACGGCACGCAGGCGATCGACGACAACACGCTGAAGAACTATTCGGGCAAGCTGGTCGACTCCATCTCGTCGAACCAGAAGCTGTCGTTCTCGTTCAACTGGAACAACAAGATTCGCGGCCATCGCCGCGATTCACCGCCCGACATCCAGAGCGACATCGCGTCGCTGGTCCAGACCAACCCCGCCTCGTCGACCCAGGCGAAGTACACCGGCATCCACAACCAGCTGGTGTTCGAGTCGTCGTTCAGCCTGATGAAGGGCGAGACCGACTACAGCTACCAGCCGGGCACGCCGACCAACGCCGTGCGCCGGGTGTCGGACGGCACGGTGGCCGACTTCGCCGCCGCGCGCCAGGAAGAGCAGCCCAACTCCCGCACCGAGTTCAACAACGTCGTGTCGTACTCGAAGCCGGGTTGGGGCGGGAACCACCTGTTCAAGGGCGGCGTGCAGTTCGCGCGGCTCTATTTCGACGATCGGTACGACGTGCTGAACGGGATGTACGAGATCTTCACCGGCGGCAAGGCGGCGCAGGTGCAGGAGTTCAACACGCCGACCGAGAACCTCAACATCGATCGCGTCATCGGGCTGTTCGTGCAGGACGCGTGGACGATCGCGAACAAGCTGACGCTGAACCTCGGCGCGCGCTTCGATCACAACGTCGGCGTCCTGCCGGCGCAGTCCACGCCGGGCGGGCTCTTCGTCGGACCGCAGAGCATTCCGGATTCGACGCCGATCAAGCAGAACCTCGGCGTGTGGCGCCTCGGGATGGCATACGACCCGATGGGCGACGGCCTCACCGCCGTCAAGGCGAGCTACAGCCGCTACGGCCTGCAGGTCGGCATCGATCGCGTCACCAACGTCAATCCGTTCTCGGCGGCGAGCCGCACGTGCGGGTGGACCGATCCGAACGGCGACGGCATCGTGCAGGCGTCGGAGATCCAGACCGCGACCTGCAGCGCGTTCCCCGGCCTCGCGGTGCACTACGCCGGACCGAACGGCCCCGCGTGGCCGTACTCCGACGAGGTCACCGCCGGCGTCGAGCGCCAGGTGATGAAGGACATGCGCCTCGGCGTGATGTACTACTACCGCACCAACCGCAATCAGATCGGCACGAGCAACACGCTGGTGCCGGCGAGCGCGTACACGGCGTCGACGGTCAACATCCCGAACGGCCCGAACGGACCGACGTCCGCGACGCTCTACAACCTGACGTCGGCGTCGTTCCTCTCGCTGTCGAACCAGATTCTCGACAACCAGCCGTTCCTCGACACGAAGTACAACGGCGTCGAGTTCACCGCCAACAAGCGGATGTCGCACCGGTGGCAGATGGTGGCCGGCCTGACGATCGGCAAGAACACCGGCGGCCTCAACACCAGCGCCGGATCGGGCCAGGCGACGACGATCACCGGATCGACCAACGCGGGCGACCTCAACGACCCGAACCAGACGCGCTTCGCCAATGGCATCGTCGGCAACGACTCGCCGGTGGCGTTCCGCCTGTCGGGCAGCTACACCGCCCCGTACGACATCCAGGTGGCGGGCAGCCTCGTGTCCAACGGCGGCTACCCGTACGTGTCGACCTACACGGTGACGCGCGCGGCGTTCCCCTCGCTGTGCACGGCGAACTGCGGAACCGGGCTCGTGCGGTCCAGCCAGCTCGTCATCCTCGGGGACCGCGGCGACGAGCGGCTGCCGGCGGTGACCCTCGTCGACCTGCGCCTGTCGCGCGCGTTCCGGTTCGGGCAGCGCCGCATTTCGCCGCAGTTCGACATCTACAACCTCTTCAACCGCTACACGCCGCAGGGCGTGGGCACCGGCGCGCAGGCGACGTCCTACCTCGTGCCGACCTCGATCGTGGCGCCGCGCATCATGCGCATCGGCTTCTCGGTCGACTTCTGATGTAGGCGCAGTGAAGGTATGATCGGTGCGTGGCTCTCGACGAACGCGATTTCTTCAACAATCGCAGCGAGACACGCACCGATCGCCTGTCGTGCCCGCGCTGCAAGCGCGTCAACGACTACCAGATGCGGTGGGTGATCCGCACCCGTAAAGACCGGGTCCCGCCCGGCGCCGATGCGCGCGACCGCGCGCTGTTCGAAAAACTCCGCGACTACATGATCCGGATCGACGACGTCGTCACCTGCAAGACGTGCGGGAAGAAGTTCGACATTCCCTCGCAGCATTCCATGGTGTTCCTCGAGCGCGGCGTCGCGCCGCCCCCCTCGCGGCCCGCCGCGGCCGCCGACGGCGACGCCGAGCTGGACGACGATTCGCGATTCAATCGCTGATCGGAACTCACCAACTCACCAATTCACCAACTCACCAACTGCGCGCTTTCAGTAGATGTAAGGAATTACGCGCCAGCGCACCTCGGCCGCGTACTGCTCGTAGTCCTCGCCGAACGCGTCCCTGAGCGACCGCTCTTCCCAGGGCACCGCGATCAGCAGATAGATCGACGTCAACACGGCGAAGGCGAGTCGATCGCCGGTCATGTGCGGCGTCGCGAACAGCGCCACCATCCAGCCGAAATAGAGCGGATGCCGGATGAAGCGATACGGGCCTGTGACTTGCAGCGTCTCGGCCGGCGGCAGCGCCCGGATGCCGGCCAGCGCCAGCGGATCGATCGTCGCGACCGAGCGCGCGATCAGCCGGACGCCGAGCAGCTGCAGGACGATGTCCACCGCCTTCAGAGCCCCGTGATGATCGGTCCAGGTGCCGCCGACCGGCTTCCACAACAGACACACGGCGAACAGCAGCAGGCTGGCGATCCAGACGTACACCGATCGCAGGCGATCGCCGAAGAGGGGCGCGAGCCGCGCTTTGACCGCGTCGCGCGCGAACACGCTGTGATGCAGCGCGAAGAGCGTGATCAGCCCCGCGTTCCAGGCGACGGGTGCCCAGCCGTTCCACGGGCGGGGCTGGCCGAGGCGGAACAGGAACCACCACCCGCAGTACGCGAGCGACGCCACGAACACGCCGCCGCCGAGCCACGCGAACGCGCGCGCGCCACGCATCGTGCGATTATAGGGGCCGCATGACGCGCGTCGTCATCAGCGGAATCGGCGCGGTGTCGCCGTTCGGCATCGGACGCGAGCGCTACTGGGACGGCGTGCGCCGCGGCTGCAGCGGTACGCGCGCGATCACCGAGTTCGACGTCGGCGACGGCGGGTGCCGCGTCGCGGCCGCCGTGCCGCCGGTGTCGATCGACGACGTGCCGCCGCTCGACGGCGACGATCACACCGATCCCGGCTACCGCGCCGATCCCGAACGCTACTCGCGCGCGGCGCTCATCGCCGTGATCGCGGCGCGCGAGGCGTGGGCCGACGCGGGGCTGTCGATCGGCGAGCCGGGTGCGGGCGTCGTCATCGGCAGCGGCGGCGGCGGCATCGACGTCGGCGAGCGCCAGTACTACGACTACTTCGTCGAGCGCGGACGCCGCGTCTCGCCGTACGCGATTCCGGTGTCGATCGTCGGCATGATGTCGAGCGAGGTGTCGATCTCGCTGCGGCTGCACGGCGTCAGCCACGTGCTCTCGTGCGGCTGCACGAGCTCGACCGACGCGATGGGGTACGCCGCGGCCCTGATCCGGAGCGGCGAAGCGGACGTGCTGCTGTCGGGCGGGGCGGACGCGGCGGTGACGCCGGGGATGATCTTCGGGTTTTCGCGGATGCGCGCGGTGTCGAAGGCGTTCAACGATCGGCCGGCGGAGGCATCGCGTCCGTTCGAGAAGTCGCGGGACGGGTTCGTGCTGGGCGAAGGCGCGTGGATGCTCGTGCTGGAGCGCGAAGATCGCGCGAGGGCGCGCGGCGCGACGATTTACGCGACGATCGACGGCTACGGGTCGACGTGCGACGCGTACCACCGCGTGCAGATGGCGCCCGACGGGGAACAGATCGTCCGCGCGATGGCGATCGCGCTCGAGCGCTCGGGCCGCGCGCGCGAGACGATCGGCTACGTCAATTTCCACGGAACGTCGACCGTGCTGAACGACGCGGTGGAATCGCGGTGCGTGCGGCAGTTCCTCGGCGCGCACGCGGACCGCGTGGCCGGATCGTCGGTCAAGTCGATGATCGGCCACCCGCAGGGGGCGAGCGGCGCTGCCGGCGTCGTCGCCAGCGCGCTCGCGCTGTCGCGCGGCTATCTTCCGCCGACGATCAACCATCGCGAGCCGGATCCGGCCTGCGATCTCGATTTCATCCCGAACGAGGGGCGCGCGGCCGACGTCGAAGCCGCGATGTGCAACTGTCTCGGCTTCGGCTCGAAGAACAGCGTCATCGTCATCGGGAAGTCCGCCTGACGTAACCGCACGCGCATGGATGATGTGCTTGTCGTCGGCGCGGGGCCGGCCGGCGCGATTGCCGGGCTGGTGCTCGCGCGCGCGGGCATCCGCGTTCGCATCGTCGATCGCGCGTCGTTTCCACGCGACAAGCTGTGCGGCGACACCGTCAACCCGGGCACGCTCGCGCGGTTGCGCGCGCTCGGGGTGGCGGCGGAGGTCGAGGCGGCCGGCCTGCGCGTCGGCGGGATGGTGGTCGCGAGCGAGCGCCAGGCGGTGGTCGGGCGTTATCCACGCGGGCAGTGCGGGCGCGCGTTGCTGCGGCGCGATCTCGACTGGATGCTGCTGCGGCACGCGATGGCCGCGGGCTGCGCGTTCGATCCGCGCGTCACCGTCACCGGCGCGGTGGTCGACGCGGGGCGCGTCGTCGGCGCGCGCGTGGCGAACGGCGGTCGGCTGGCGGCGCGCGTGACGATTGCGGCGGACGGCCGGCGGTCCGCGATCGCGTGGGGCCTGGGTGCGGCGCGGCATCCGGTCAGGCCGCGGCGATGGGCGGTCGGCGCGTATTTCGCGGGAGTGGGGACGCAGTGGGGACGGAGTGGGGACGGAGTGGGGACGGAGTCGACTCCGTCCCCAGTGTGCGATATCGCACTCGGGGAGATGCACGTGCGCAGAAATTGCTACATCGGCATCGCGCCGGTGCGGCAAAACCTGACCAACGTCTGCCTCGTGCGCGCGTGGACGCCGGGCGCTGACCCCATTCGCGATTCGCGCGCGCTGCTCGCGCGCACGCTTGCCGACGACCCGCGGCTGCGCGATCGGTTCGCCGGCGCGCAGATGATTGCCGCGCCCGTCGTCCTCGGACCGCTGGCGGTCGACGTCGCGCCGCTCGCGCTCGATGGCCTGATCCTCGCCGGCGACGCGGCCGGCTTCATCGACCCGATGACCGGCGACGGTCTTCGCTTCGCGGTGCGCGGCGGCGAGATCGCGGCGGCCGCGGCGCTCGAGGCGCTGGCGCGCGGCTGGGCCGGCGTCCACCGACGCGCGGCGGCGCGGCGTCGGCGGGAGTTCGGCGGCAAGCAGCGCTTCAACCGCGCGCTGCGTCGCGTGGTGGGGGCGCCCGCGCTCGTCGCCGCGGCGACGGTCAGCGCGCGCGTCGCGCCGGCGATGCTGCAGCGCGTCATCGCGCACGCGGGCGACTGTCGTGCCAGGTAGGTACCTGGCACGTACCAGGCACGTACCTGGCACGTACCAGGTACGTGCCAGGTACCGTCGCCCGCCACCCGCACACATGACCCTGACCCTCCTCGCCCTCACGATTTACGCGCCGATGCTCCTCGAGGCCATCCGCGCCGCCCGCAACGAACGCGCGCAGTTCGCCCGCGGCGCGATCGAGCCCGCTGACGATGTCTACAGACAGATGCAGGTGATGTATCCGGGCGCGTTCGCCGCGATGCTGCTCGAGCTGGCCTGGCGCGGACGCCCATCGGACGAGGTGATCGCCGCCGGCGCCGCCGTGTTCGCTTTCGCGAAAGCGCTCAAGTGGTGGGCGATCCTGACGCTCGGCCCCGCCTGGACCTTCCGCGTGCTCGTCGTCCCGCGCGCGCCGCTCGTGACGCGCGGTCCTTACCGCTTCCTTCGACACCCGAACTACGTCGGGGTCGTCGGCGAGCTCGTCGGCGTGGCGCTGATGACCGGCGCGCTCGTCGCCGGGCCGACCGCGACGCTGCTGTTCGGCGTCCTACTGAAGAAGCGCCGCGGCGTCGAGGATCGCGCCCTCGGCCGCAGCCTATAATACGAACCGTTATGCCTGTTTCGCGGCTGTCGGTGCTCGCCGCCGCGCTCGCGTTCCTTGCGTTGCCGACCTACGGGACCGCGCAGGCGCCCCGGCGCCCCGTGTCTCCGATGCAAGCGGCGCAGCGCGCCCTGGTCGAGGGCCGCTACGGCGACATCGACGCGCTCACCGAGAAGCTGGACCCGAAGGATCCGGCGGTCGTCGCGCTGCGCGCCCGCGCGCTCGTCGCACGCGGACACTACGCCGAGGCCGAAGCGGCCCTGCGTCCGGCCGCGCAGCGCGCGCCGACGAGCGATGCGGCGCTGCAGCTCGGACTGCTCGTCCGCATGCTGGGCCGCGACGCCAAGCCGATTCTCGAAAAGGTGGCCTCGCTCGCCGAAACGAGCGACGAGCCGGCCGAAATGGCGCGCGCCGCGCGCGCGCTCCGCGCGCTGGGCCGCTTCCAGGAAGCGAACGCCGCCTATCGCGACGCCGCGATGACCGCCGGCGCGAGCGCCGAGGTGCAGACCGCGTGGGGCGAGCTCTTCCTCGAGAAATACAACCAGCCCGAGGCGCTCCGCTCGTTCCAGATGGCGCTGCAGTACGACGCGCGCTACGCGCCGGCGCTCGTCGGCGCGGCGCGGACGCTCGCGGACGAAAACCCGCCGCAAGCGGTGATGTTCGCGAAGCGCGCGCTCGAGATCAACCCGTCGAGCGTCGACGCCAACGTCTTCCTCGCCGAGCAGGCCGCCGACGCCGACAAAGGCGACGAGGCGCGCGGCTACCTGACGAAGGCGCTCGAGGTCAATCCATCGAGCCTCGAGGCGCACTCGCTGCTCGCCGCGCTCGACTACGTCGACGACAAGCCGTCCGACTTCGAGGCGGAAGTCGCCAGGACCCTCGCGATCGCGCCCAACTACAGCGAGGTCTACGCCGTCGCCGGCGAGCGCGCCGCGCACAAATATCGCTTCGACGAGGCGGTCGTGCTCGAGCGCAAGGCGCTGGCGCTCGATGGCAAGAACTCGCGCGCGCTGTCGGAGCTCGGGATGGATCTGCTGCGCACCGGCGACGAGACGGGCGCGCGCCGGGCGCTCGAGGAGTCGTTCAACCTCGATGCGTACGACCGGGTCACCTACAACCTGCTGCAGGTGATGGACAAGGTCGACAAGTTCACCACCGTTCGCGACGGCGATCTCATCGTCCGGATGGACCCGGAAGAGGCGCCGGTGCTCGCGGAGTACGCGGTGCCGCTGGCGAAACGCGCGCTCGAGACCTTCTCGAAGCGCTACGAGTTCGTGCCGCGCGGGCCGATCCTCGTCGAGATCTTCCCCAAGCACGACGACTTCGCGGTGAGGAACCTCGGGCTGCCCGGCGCGATCGGCGCGCTCGGCATCTGCTTCGGCCGCGTCGTGTCGCTCGATTCGCCGCACGCGCGGCCCCCGGGCGAGTTCCAGTGGGAAGCGACGCTCTGGCACGAGCTCGCGCACGTCATCACGCTGCAGATGTCGAACCAGCGGATCCCGCGGTGGCTCACCGAGGGCATCTCCGAGTACGAAGAGACGCGCGCGCATCCCGAGTGGCGGCGCGACATGGACCTCGAATACGCGGGCCTGTTGAACCGCCACGAGGACATCAAGCTCAAGGATCTCAACGCCGCGTTCCAGGATCCGAAAAAGATTCAGCTCGCGTACTACGAAGGCTCGCTGCTCGTCGAGCACATGGTGAAGACGTACGGCGACGCGGCGATGAACCGCCTCGTCCGCGCGTTCGCGCAGAACCTCGACACCGACGCCGCGCTGAACGCGACGATCCACGCCGACCTGGCCCAGATGCAGACCGGGTTCGACCAGACGATCGAGCAGAAGTTCGGCGCGATGCGCCGCGCGATGGCGATGCCCGAAGGCGTGACGCAGCTGGGCCGTCTGCCCGTGCCCGAGCTGCAGGGGCTTGCCCAGGCGCAGCCCACGAGCTTCCCGCTCCAGATGGCGCTCGGCCTGTCACTGCGGAAAGCGAACCAGCTCGACGAGGCAGCGCAGGCATTCGAACGCGCCGCCGCATTGATTCCGAGCGCGGCCGGCCACGACGGGCCGCACGCCCAGCTGGCCGCCATCGCGCTGCAGAAGAAGGACGATTCGCGCGCGATCGCGGAGCTGACCCGGGTGGTGACGCTCGACGGCAGCGACGTCGAGTCGGCGCGCCAGCTCGCCGCCGCGATGCGGAAGGCAAACGTCACGGATCCGGACAAGCTGCGCCCCGTCTACCAGCAGATTGCCTCGGTCGATCCGTTCGACGCCGAGGCGCACACATATCTCGGCCGGGACGCGCTCGAACGCAACGACGCCGAGACGGCGGTGCGCGAGTTCCGAGCCGTGGTCGCGCTGGGGCCCGTCGATCGCGCGGCGGCCTACACCGACCTCGCCGAGAGCTATTTCAGGAGCGGCCGCAAGGCCGACGCGAAGAAGCAGACGCTGGCGGCGCTCGAAATCGCGCCGACGTACGAACGAGCACAGGAATTGCTGCTCAAGCTCGTGGACAGATGACGCGCCGCCTCGTCTTTTCGCTCGCCGCGCTGCTGATTCTGGTCCCGGTGCTGCAGCCCCGCGTCGACGCGCAGCTGCCCAACGCGCCCGACGATCGCTACGCCGGCCTGCAGTGGCGCTTCGTCCGGATCAAGTACCACTTCATCACCGAAGGGACGCACATCCAGCAGGACTTCTACGGCGAGCCGTGGTACATCGACGCGCCGGCCGCCGAGCAGAACCTCTCGCGGCGCGTGAAGACCGCCACCGCGATCCAGGTCGAGGATCCCATCGTCCTCACGCTCGACGATGCGCGGCTGTTCCAGTATCCCTGGATTTATTTCGTGGAGCCGGGCAACCTGAAGCTGCTCGACAGCGACGTGTCGATCCTGCGCGAGTTCCTGCTGCGCGGCGGTCACGCATACTTCGACGACTTTCACGGACCGTTCGAGTGGCAGAACCTCGAAAAAGAGCTGAAGCGGGTCTTCCCCGATCGGCCGATCGTCGAGGTGCCGAAGGATCACCCCGTCTTCAGCTGCTTCTACAAGATCGACAGCTACCCCCAGGTCGCCGGACTCGGATCGTTTCTCGCCGGCCGTTCGTGGGAGAAGGGCGGCTTCGTGCCGCACCTGCGCACGATCCTCGACGACACGGGCCGGCCGATGGTGTTCATCAACTGGAACACCGACATGGGCGACGGCTGGGAGTGGTCCAATGCCGAGGACTATCCCGGCTACATCAAGTACACCGCGATGGCGTACCGCATGGGCATCAACGAAATCGTCTACGCCCTCACGCATTAAGGAACGCACATGGATTCGCCGGTAGCCACCGTCGGCGCCGATCGCGTCGCCGCCGGCCGCGAGCGCATTCTCGCGGAACTGAGAAAAGTCATCGTCGGGCAGGATCAGGTGATCGATCAGGTGCTGGTCGCGCTCTTCACCGGCGGCCACTGCCTGATCACGGGCGTCCCCGGTCTCGCGAAGACGCTGCTGATCCGCACTCTCGCGGACATCCTCGATCTCGATTTCAAGCGGATCCAGTTCACGCCCGACCTGATGCCGTCCGACATCACCGGGACCGAGATCCTCGACGAAGAGCAGGGGACGCGCCGGCTGCGCTTCGTCAAGGGGCCGATCTTCGCGCAGATCATCCTGGCCGACGAGATCAACCGCACGCCGCCCAAGACGCAGGCGGCGCTGCTCGAGGCGATGCAGGAGTACACGGTGACGGCCGCCGGCCGCACCTATCCGCTCGAGCGGCCGTTCTTCGTGCTGGCGACGCAGAACCCGATCGAGCTCGAAGGCACGTATCCGCTGCCCGAGGCCCAGCTCGATCGCTTCATGTTCAACATCGTCATCAACTACCTGAAGCAGGACGACGAGGTGACGGTGGTCACGCAGACCACGAGCGCGGAATACCGCCAGCCGGCGCGCGTGCTGAACGGCGCCGACATCCTGCAGTTCCAGGAGCTCGCCAAGCAGGTGGTGATCGCGGAGGAGATCGCCCGCTACACCGTCCGTCTGGTCAGCGCGTCGCGCCCCGGCGAAGAAGGGGCGCCGGAGTTCGTCAACAAGTGGGTGAAGTGGGGCGCCGGGCTCCGCGGATCGCAGGCGCTGGTGCGCGGCGCCAAGGCGCTGGCGCTGATGGACGGCCGCTATCACGTCGCCGTGAAGGACATTCAGCGGCTGGCGAAGCCGATCCTGCGCCACCGCATCATGACGAATTTCTACGCGGAATCGGAGCGCGTGACCTCCGACAGCATCATCGAACAGCTGATCCAGACGGTGTCGCCGCCGAAGAGCGGCATGTAATGGCGCCCTGGGCCGCGCACGACCGTCCGTTTCTCGATCCGGCGGTGGTGGCGCGCCTCGGCACGCTCGAGCTGAAAGCGCGCACGATCGTCGAAGGCTTCCTCTCGGGCCTGCATCGCAGCCCCTTCAAGGGATTCAGCGTCGAGTTCGCGGAGTACCGGCAGTACATCCCCGGCGACGATCTCTCCACGATCGACTGGAAGGTGTTCGCGCGCAGCGATCGCTACTACGTCAAGAAGTTCGAGGAAGAGACGAACCTCGACTGCCACCTGATGCTCGACGTCAGCGGATCGATGGGCTACGGCAGCCACCACGCGATGAGCAAGTTCGAGTACGCGGCGGTGCTCGCCGCGTCGCTCGCGTACCTGATGAACCGCCAGCGCGACGCCGTCGGCCTGACCGCGTTCGACGAGACGATCGTGCAGATGCTGCCCGCCAGCTCGCGGCCGGGTCACCTGCGCGCCGTCCTCGTCACGCTCGACCGCCTGAAGACGGCGCACAGGACCGACGTGTCGAAGCCGCTGCATCTGCTCGCCGAGTCGCTGACCAAACGCGGCATGGTGATCCTGATCTCCGATCTGCTCGACGATGCCGACGCCGTGATCAGCGGGCTGAAGCACTTCCTCTATCGCGGCATCGACGTGATCGTGTTCCACGTGCTCGACCCCGACGAGATCGACTTTCCGTTCGAACGCGCGACGCGGTTCGAGGATCTCGAAACGAGCGACGAAGTCCTCGCCGTCCCCGGCGCGGTGCGCGACCACTACCTGAAGGCGCTCGACGCGATGGTCGAGCGCTATCGCCGCGAGCTGGGCGCGGTCGGCATCGACTACGTGCAGCTGAACACGAAGCACCCGCTGGAGCTCGCGCTGCTGTCGTACCTGTCGACGAGGGCGAGGGCGCTGTGAGCTTCCTGTCGCCCCTCTTCCTCGTCGGCGCCGCGGCCGCGGCGCTGCCGATCCTCCTGCACCTGCTGAAGCGCGATCCGGACGTCCGCGTGAAGTTCGCCGCGGTCAAGCTGCTGAAGGAGGCGCCGGTCGAGCAGACCGAGCGCCATCGGCTGCGGCAACTGCTGCTGCTGACGCTGCGGATCGCGGCGCTCGTGCTGCTGGCGCTCGCCTTTGCGCGGCCGTTCGTGCCCGACGGCGCCGCGGCCGCCGCCTCGCGCGCGACGATCGTGGCGCTCGACACCTCGTTCAGCCTCGACGCGCCGGGCCGATTCGATCGGGCGAAGCAGCTGGCGCGATCGGCGATCGACCGCGTGCCGGCAGGCGAGGCGGTCGGCGTGGTGACCTTTGCCGACGAGGCGGCGATCACCGCGAAGCCGAGCGGCGATCGCGTGCTCGCCCGATCGGCGGTGGACGAAGCGGCGGTCGGGTTCGGATCGACGCGGTATCGCGCGGCGCTGTCGACGGCGGCGCAGGCGCTCGGCGGCCGGACCGGCACCATCGTCCTCGTCACCGATCTGCAGGAGGGCGGCTGGGATGCGGGCGACCGCGCCGTCGTTCCCGAGGGGGTCGCGATCGAGCTCGCCGACGTCGGCGAGATGCCGCCCAACCTCGCGGTGGTCAACGTCCATTCCGCCGGCGACCGGATCGTCGCGACGATTCGCAACACCGGTCCGTCGGCGCGCGATGCGCGCGTGCATGTGACGATCGACGGACGGCCGGCGGGCGACGCCACCGCCGCGCTCGGACCGCGCCAGTCGGGCGAGGTGTCGTTTCCCGCCGCCCCCGGCCGCGCGGCCGTCGTCAGCGTCGACGATCCGGGCGGTGTCAGGGCCGACGACACGCGCTACGCGGTGCTCGAGGCGACACGCGCCGCGCAGGTCGCCGTGATCACCGGCAGCGGCGACCTGGCGCGCGAAGCCTTCTACGCCGAACACGCGCTCGCGGCCGGCGGTGCGCGCGGGTATCGACCGGTGGGACTGAGCGGCGCGACGCTGGCGTCGATGCCGGCGAACGGACTGAACGACTACGCGGCCGTCGTGCTCGTGTCGACGCGGGGGCTGGATCGCCACGGGCGCGAGCTTCTCGCCGGATACGTGCAGAGCGGCGGCGGGCTGGTGCTGGCGGCGGGACCGGACGTCGACGGCGAAGTGGTCGCCGACGTGCTGGGACACGACGCCGAGTTGCGCGTGTCGACCGTTCCGGGACCGAGCGCGACGCCGCGCGCGATCGCGCCGGCCGACGTGCGGCACCCGATCTTCCATCCGTTCGCGTCGAACGCGGCGGCGCTCGGGCTCGTGACGTTCCGCCAGGCGGCTCGTGTCGACGGCTCGGGGTGCCAGACGATCGCGCGGTTCACGACCGGCGAGGCGGCGCTGCTCGACTGCTCGGCCGGCGAGGGCCGCGGCCTCGTGCTCGCCTCCGACCTGAACAACCGCTGGAACGACTTTCCGCTGCACTCGACGTTCGTTCCGTTCCTGCACGAAGCGGTGCGGTATGTCGGCAGCGGCCGCGCGCAGGGGTCGGACTATGCTGTGGGCGACGCGCCGGCCGGCGCGCCGCGGCGGCCCGGCATCGCGACCGTGGCCGACCGGCAGCATGCGGCGCCGCGCACCGTCGCGATCAACGTCGACCCGCGCGAAAGCGATCCCGCGCGGCTGACGCCGGAAGAGTTCCAGTCGGCGATCACGCACATGAAGGACGCGGCGTCCGCCGAAGCGCGCGGCGAGGCGCGGCAGCAGGAAGATCGGCAGCACCTGTGGCAGTACGCGATCGCGCTGATGGCGATCGCGCTCGTCGCCGAAGGATGGCTGGCGGCGAGAACGGTGTGAGGAACGAAGGCACGAAAGACATGTCGCCATATCACGACATCCAGCAACTGCTCGAGCGCGTCCGCCGGCGATGGCGCACCGAGGTCGCGTTGCGCGCCGCAACGCGGGCGGCGCTCGCGGCGCTGACCGCCGTCGGCGTGGCGCTCGTGGCCGCCCGCTGGATCGACGCGTCGCCGCGGGTGCTGGCGGCGATTGCCGGCTTGTCGCTCGCCGCCGCGGTCGCCGCGGTCGTGGTCCTGCTCCTGCCGCTCCGCCGTCGGCCGACCGACGCGCAGGTGGCGCGTTTCATCGAAGAACGGTCGACCGGCCTCGACGATCGGCTCGCCACCGCGGTGGACGTCGCGCGGCAGCCTGCGCCGCCGCCGATGGCCGACCTGATGATTGCCGATGCCGCCCGCCGCGCGGGGGCGATCGATCCGGCGTCGATTGTCGCTTCCGAGTCGCTGCGGCGGGTCGCGTTCCAGGCCGCGGCGGCCTCGCTCGCGCTGCTGCTCGTGCTGATCGCCGGCCGCGCCCCGCTGCGCGAAGCGATCGATGCCACGGCGCTGACGATGTTCCCCGGGCGCGTTCGTCTCGAGGTGGCTCCGGGCAGCACGCGCGTCAAAGCGGGAACGCCGCTCGCGATCACGGCGCGGCTCGTCGGCAATCGCGCGCCCGTCATCGCGCAGTTGCAGATCGCCGACGGCGACGGCTGGCGCCCGATCGCGATGAGTCTGCAGCCGACCGGCACGTTTACGCAGACGCTGGGCGCCGTCACCGCGCCGTTCACGTATCGCGTCGCCGCCGGCACCGTCACGTCGCCGGTCTACGAGGTATCGGTGGCGCATGCGCCGCGCGTGGCGCGCATCGACGTCGACTACACCTATCCGCAGGGGCTGGGCATGCCGCCGCGCTCCGAGCGCGACAGCGGCGACATCTATGCCCCGGCGGGCACGGACGTGCGGGTCCACGTCTTCACCGATCGTCCCGTCGCGGCGGGCGAGCTGGCGCTCGGCGACGGCAAGCCGCTGGCGTTGACGCCGGCGCAGCCGACCGAGTTCACCGCCGACCTCAAGGTGGTGTCAGACACCTCGTACCGCGTCGCGCTCGCCGACCGCGAAGGCCTGAAGTCCGACGCCGACACCGAGTACTTCATCCGCACGCTCGACGATCGGCCGCCCGAGGTGCGCGTCACCAGGCCCGCGCAGGATCGCCAGGTGACGCGGCTCGAGGAAGTGGACATCGACGCCGAGGCGGAAGACGACTACGGCATCGACCGCATGGACCTGGTCTACTCGGTGAAAGGGGTCGAGAAGACGACGCCGCTGCCGATTCCGAAGAAGGGGCTGACGGTCAAGACGCACCACACCCTCTACCTCGAGGATCTCGACGTGCAGCCGGGCGACTTCGTCGCCTATTACGTGCGCGCGCGCGACCTGACGCGCGGCACGCGGCCGAACGAAGCGCGCAGCGACATGTTCTTTCTCGAGGTGAAGCCGTTCGAGCAGGAGTTCACGCTGGCCGCGAGCCAGGCGATGGCCGGCGCCGGCGGGCGCAACTCGATCGACGACCTCGTCACGGCGCAAAAAGAGGTGATCGTCTCCACGTTCAAGCTCGATCGACGGGCGCAGGCCGCCAAGGGCGCCAAATCCGAGTCGGACATCCGCGCCGTGTCGCAGGCCGAATCCGAACTGAAAGAGCGCGTCGAGCAGACTTCGGGCACGTTCCGCGAATCCACCATGCGCGATCCGCGGCGGCGGCCGCAGGGGCGGGGCGGCCCGCCGCCGACGCCGAGCGGCCCGCGGGCCGGCGACACGCTGCCCGAAGAAGACGCGATGGCGCAGGCCGCCGCGGCCATGGGCCACGCCGTCGCATCGCTCGACGACCTGAAGACGGCGCCCGCGCTGCCGCCGGAGATGGAAGCGCTCAACCATCTGCTGAAGGCGCAGGCCGACGTGAAGAAGCGCGAAGTGCAGCGGCAGCAGGCGGGAAGCGGCGCCGGCAACAACCGGAGCAACTACGACATCTCGACGCTCTTCGACAAGGAGCTGAAGAAGAACCAGCAGACGAACTACGAGACGAAATCGACCGCCGAACAGCGGCAGGATCCGAACCAGAGCGCGCTCGACAAGATCAAGGAGCTCGCGTCGCGGCAGGACGAACTGCTGAAGAAGCAGCAGGAGCTCGCGAAGAACCGCGAGAAGCTGTCGGAGGACGAGCTGAAGCGCGAGCTCGAGAAGCTGACCCGCGAGCAGTCCGAGCTGCGGCAGAAGGCCGAGGAACTGTCGCGCCAGATGCCTCAGAACGGTCCCCAGTCGTCGAACGACAACCAGCCGTCGACCGGCGGTCAACAGGCATCGGACGGCCGGCAGTCGGAGGGCAAGGGGCAGCAGGGCCAGCAGGGCAAGTCGGGCCAGGGCGGGTCGCAGGGGATGCGCGACGTGTCCGAGGCGATGCGCAACGCCGCGAACGACCTGCGGCGCCAGGACGCCAAGCAGGCCGCCGCGTCCGGCACGCGCGCGCTCGACCGGCTGCGCCAGCTGCAGCGCCAGCTCGAATCGGGCAGCGCGCCGGACGACAGGAAGCGCGCGCTCGGGGACATGCAGCTCGAGGCGCGGCAGCTCGCCGACGCGCAGCGGCAGATCGCGTCGGAGTTGAGCCGGACGCCGCAGGGCGAGGCCGCCAGGGACGCCGTCCGCCGACTCGCCGGCGAGGAAGAGCGCCTGGCCGACCGCGCGCGCAGCCTGCAGCAGCGGCTGAAACAGGAGAACGGCGCGCAGGGATCGACGGCCGATGCGGCGAAGGAGCTCGATCAGCGGCGCGTCGCCGACCGGATGCAGCAATCGGCCGATGCCATGCGCGCGGCGGCCGGCGAGAGTGCCGGCGGACGCGGGCGGTCCTCCGGCGACCAGGCGAAATCGCAGGCGGCCGCGCAGCAGGAGCTCGCGCGCGGGCTCGACCGCGTCGCCGACAAGCTCGCGTCGGCCGGGGGCGCCGCCGACGCCGAGTCGCGCAAGCTGTCCGAGCAGCTCGGGCGCGCGCAGCAGCTGCGCGAGCAGCTCGATCGGCTCGGACGCCAGATGTCGGATGCCGCCTCGGGCAGCCTCTCGCCGAACGGACGTCAGTCGAGCGGTCGCCAGTCCGGCGGCCAACAGGCGGGCGGGCAGCAGCCCGGCCAGCGCGGCGATTCGCCCTCCTCGAGCGCGGCCGGGCAGACGGCCGCCGGGCAGCAGGGGCGCGCCGGCGAAGGGCAGGCGGGCGGTGGCGGCGGCAACGGCACCGATCTCGCGCGGCTGCGCGACGAGTACGCGCGCAAGCTCCAGGAGACGCGCGACCTGATGGATCAGCTCAAGCGCGAGGATCCGTCAGGCCAGACGTTCGCGCGCGGCGGCGCCGGCTTCACCTTCGAGGGCCAGGGGATGACGCTGTCGGCGCCGGGCACCGAGGCGTTCAAGCAGGACTTCGCGCGCTGGGAAACGCTTCGCAGGCAGGCGACGCAGGCGCTCGAGAACGCCGAGACGACGCTGTCGAAGAAGCTGCAGGAAAAGCAGGCGAAGGATCGGCTGGCCGCCGGCGCCGACGACAAGGCGCCCGCCGCCTACCAGCAGCAGGTCGACGACTACTTCAAGGCGATCGCGAAGAAGAAACAGTGACCCGGCTGACAGAACACTGATGCATCTCGCTGTCCCCCTTCCCTGGTGGCTCGCCGTCGTGCTGGCCGCGGCGGTGGCCGCCGCCGCGTTCGCCGAATACCGGCGGCCGCTCGCGCCGCTCACCGCGCTGCAGCGCGCCGCGCTCGTCGCGTTCCGCGTGGTCGTCCTCGCGGTGCTCGTGCTGTTCCTCTTCCGCCCGGTCGCCATGCTGCCGCCGGCCGGCTCGCGCGACGCCATCGTGCCGGTGCTCGTCGACGCGTCGCGCAGCATGCGCTTGAGCGATGCCGACGGCCGCGCGCGGATCGATCGCGCCGCCGACCTGCTGAAGCGGCAGCTGCTGCCGTCGCTCGGCCGCCAGTTCTCGACCGAGCTGTTCGCGGTCGGCGACGGCGTCGCGCCGACGAGCGTCGATCGCCTCACGGCCGATGCGCGCCGCACGGATCTGGGCGGCGCGCTCGCCGCGATTCGCGACCGGTATCGCGGCCAGCGGGTCGCCGGCATCGTGCTGATCTCCGACGGCGCTGATACGACGGGCGCGGACGGGGCCGGTCGCGCCGGCGGCGCAGCCCGGGCGGGCGGCGACGGCCCGCCGATCTACACCGTCGGCGTCGGCGCGCCAGACGGTCCGCGCGATCGCGAAGTCCTCGGCATCCAGGCCGGCGACCCTCGGCTCGACCACGCCTCGGTCGATCTCCACGTGACCGCGGTCAGTTCCGGGTTCGGCCGCGCGCCGTTCCAGCTGCGCCTGCTCGCCAACGGGCAGCCGGCCGACACACGCCGCCTCGTGCCGCAGGCCGACGGATCGCCGATCGATGTCGTGTTCACCGTGTCGCCGAACCCGCAGGCGGCGACGGTCTACACGGCGGAGATCGCCGCCGACGATTCCGAGCTGGTGCGCGAGAACAACACGCGGAGCGTGCTCGTCAGCCCCGCCGGCCGCAAGCGGCGGATCCTGGCCATCGAGGGCGCGCCGGGGTTCGAGCACTCGTTCATGACGCGTGCGCTCGCGGCCGATCCGGGCCTCGAGGTCGACACGGTGACGCGGAAGGGCAAGAACGACCAGGGGGCCGATACGTTCTTCGTGCAGGCGGCGCCGGGACGCTCCGCGATCCTCACGGGCGGTTTTCCCGCGACGCGCGACAAGCTCTTCGCGTACGACGCGCTCGTCATCGCCAACGTCGAAGGCGACTTCTTCGCGCGCGCGCAGCTGTCGGAGATCGCCGACTTCGTCTCCGAGCGCGGCGGCGGCCTGCTGGTGCTTGGCGGCCGCTCGTTCACACAGCGCGGCCTCGCGGGCACGCCGCTCGAGGAAGTGCTCCCGGTCGAGCTGAACGATCGCCGCGGCGGGCTGGTGCGGACGTCGTACAACGCCGACGATCTGCAGCCGCACAACCGGGTGACGGTCACGACCGACGGCGAATCGCATCCCGTCATGCGCATCGGGGCGACGCCGGAGGAGACGCGGAAGGCCTGGGCCGCGCTGCCGGCGCTGGCCGCCGCCGCGCCGCTCGGCGCGCCGCGGCCCGGCGCGAGCGTGCTGGCGGTGACGACCTCGCCCGACGGCGCCGTGCACCCGCTCGTCGCCGTGCAGCGCTACGGACGCGGCCGCGCGATGGTGTTCGCGGGCGAGGCGTCATGGCGCTGGAAGATGATGATGGCGTCGACCGACCGCTCGTACGAGTTCTTCTGGCGCCAGGCCGCGCGGTGGCTGTCGTCGCACGCGCCCGATCCCGTGGAGATCGCGGTCCCCGATTCGCCGGAGCCCGGCGATGCGATCTCCATCGACGTCGAGACGCGCGACGCCTCCTTCGCCGCCGTGCCGGATGCCATCGTCGAGGCGACGCTCGCCGCGCCGGGCGCCGGGCCCGAGCCGCTCAAGCTTCGGCGCGCCGACATCGCCGCCGGTCGGTTCACCGCCGCCGTTCGTCCCGATCGACCGGGTCTGTACCGCGTCCACGCCGAGGCCCGCCGCGGATCGACGGCGCTCGGATCGTCGGACCGGTGGATGCTCGTCGGCGGCGCGGACCGCGAGTTCACCGACCCGCGCCTGAACGAGGGCTGGCTGCGCCGCGCGGCGCGCGACTCCGGCGGCCGCTACGTGCGCGCGAACGACGCCGGGAAGATCGCCGGCTGGCTGAGCGCGGCGGTCCCGCAGCACGCGGCGCCCGAACGCCGCGATCTGTGGCACGAGCCCTGGGCGTTTGCCGCGATCATCGCCCTGCTCTCGGCCGAATGGATTCTGCGGCGGCGCTGGGGGCTGCGGTGAGAGCGGCCGTTCTCCTGCCGGCCTGCGTGCTGTTCGCGGCGCTCGCCTCGTCGGCCTTCGCCGGCGAGCGGTATGCGCTGGTCGTCACGGGCGCCTCCGGCGGGGAGGCGTATGCGAAGAAATACGACGGGTGGCGCCAGAGCTTCGTCGACACGCTGCGCGACACCTTCGGCTACGCGCAGGATCACGTCATCGTCCTGGCGGAGCGCGAAGGGAACGGCGTCCAGAAGTCGACGCGCGAAAACGTGCAGCGCGCCGTCGCCGACCTGCGGCGTCGGCTGACGCGCGACGACCAACTGATCGTCCTCCTGATCGGCCACGGCACGTCGATGGACGGCGAGGAGGCGAAGTTCAACCTGGTTGGCCCGGATCTGAGCGCGAGCGAGTGGACCGAGCTGCTGCGCCCGCTGCCCGGACGCCTGGTGTTCGTCAACACGAGCAGCGCCAGCTTTCCATTCCTCCGCAAACTCGCCGGCAAAGGGCGCATCGTCCTGACCGCGACCGATTCGTCGGCGCAGCAGTTCGAGACGATCTTTCCCGAGTTCTTCCTGAAAGCGCTCACCGACACGGCGGCGGATCTCGACAAGAACGGCCGCGTGTCGATCTGGGAGGCGTTCACCTACGCGAGCGATGCGGTGCAGCGCGCGTTTCAGGAAAAAGGCCAGCTGCCGACCGAGCGCCCGCTGCTGGACGACACGGGCGCCGGTATCGGGCGCGAAGCCCGGAACCCCGGCCCGGACGGCGCCGTCGCGAAGATCACCTACCTGCAGCCGGACGCGCCGGTCGCGGTGCCGTCCAACGCGGCGCTCGCCGATCTGTTCAAGCGGCGCGCGGAGCTCGAGGCGGAGGTCGAAGCGCTGAAGGCGCGCAAGGACACGATGCCCGCCGATCAGTACGACGCGGAGCTGGAGCGGTTGCTGATCGAAATCGCGCGCGTGTCGGCGCAGATTCGCACCAAATCGTAGAGAGGCGCGGAGGCGGCCGCTTCAGGGCACCAGCTCGAACGCGCGCGGATGGCCGGCGTCGAGCTTGACGCGCGTCAGCACCGACCCGTCGAACTTCGAGACCGGCGAAGTGCCGCCGTCGAGGTGATGCTCGATCGCGGCGCGGAAGCGCGCAGCGGCGTGGATGTCCACCGTCGCCGCCGCATGCTTCGTCCACAGGAACACCATCTCACGCCCGTCGTCTCGCCTCAGCGCGTGCGTGTACAGATCGTCGGTCCCGCCGGTGACCCGGACGCCTTCGTCGACCGAGACCTGCTCGTCGCCGAAGAACCCGGCAAGATCCTTCACCGTCTGGAACGCCAGCTTGCGCGTGCGGTCCGCGCGCGTGATGCCGAGGTGGTAGTTCGGCGTGCCGCCGATCGCCGCGGCGTCTGGCCGCAGGTCCTTGATCTCGTAGACGCCGATGTGCTCGACGCGCGGCTCCGACGCAAACGTGGCGACGGCGCGCATCCACCACTCGGCCTGATCGTGTTCGCTGCGTCCGTCCACGGTCGCGAAGCCGGTCTCGTTGATCCAGATCGGCTTCCGGCCGCATTCGCGATCGACCGCGCTGGCGAATCCGGCGTCGAACCGGGGGCCGAGGTAGTGTTCGAGGTCGACGTCGGCGGGCGTCCACGTCTCGGGATACGCGTGGAACGGCACGATCGCGAAGCGATTCGCCGCGTGCGCGTCTCCGCAGACGCGATGAATCCAGGCGGCGTCCGGGTAGACCATGCCGCCCAGCAGCACGGGCGTTCCCGGGCTCGCGTCGCCGATCGCGCGCGCGGCGCGCTCGAGAGCCTCCGCGTATTGCGCCGCCGATCCGTCCCACCACTGCGGCACGTCCTCTTCGTTGTAGATCTCGTACGATGCGATGTTGTGATGCCGCCGCATCGCCGCGGCGAGCGCCCGCACGAACGCTTCCCAGTCGTTCATGTCGCGGGGCGGATCGTTCCACGCGTCCTGGTCCTGGCCGCCGGCGGCGGCCCATGCGGGGGTGTAACCGATGTACGGCCTCAACGTGATGCCGTCGTGCTCGGCGAGATCCGCGAATCGATCCAGCCACTCGAAATCGTACGTGCCGCGCGACGGCTCGTAGTCGTCCCACCCGAAACTGCCTCGCCAGGTGGTGATCCCGAGCTCGTGGAAGAGGGTGAAGTCCTTTTCCACTTCCGTCAGCGCTTCGTTCTTGTCGTAGTCCTCGAGGATGCTGAAGGTCAGCCGGCGGCCGGTCGATGGCTGGGTCGAGGACAAGGCGGGGAGCCGGCAGAGGAGCAGCGCGACCACGAAGACGGCCGCCCACACCTGCCGGCGCCACATGTCGAGTCGACGTGTGAACTGCGTGCTACACCACGGTGCTGCGGCCAGACAGCAGACCGACGATGAACAGCACGATGGCGAGGACCAGCAGCACGTGCACGAACGCGCCGATGGTGTACGTCCCGACGATACCGAGCAGCCACGCGATCAGCAGGATCACCGCGAGGGTATACAGCATCACATCCCCCTTTCTGGGCAGGAAGGACTGCAAGCTCCGGTGCCTGTGCCGTTATCGACGGAGGCGGCTGCCCTAAACGCGCTGCTGAGCGAGCGTCGCGACCGTTTCGGCGAGGAGCCCGGGAGGAATCGGCTTGGCGAGGTGGGTGTGGAATCCGGCCGCGAGCGCCCGCCGGCGGTCCTCGTCGCTGGCGAAGGCGGTGACCGCGGCCGCCGGGATCCGCGAGGCCGGCGCGGGCGCGAGGCCGCGCACGCCGCGAATCAGCTCGTAGCCGTCGGCGTCCGGCATGGCGATGTCCGACAGCAGCACGTCGAACCGATCGCGCGACAGCGACTCGAGGGCCTCGCGCGCCGACGCTGCGGTCGTGACGCTGGCTCCGCAGGTTTCGAGCGCCGAGCTCATCACTTCGAGGGCGTCCGGCTCGTCGTCGACGAGGAGGACGCGGACGCCCGAGAGCTGCGGCGGCTCCGCGGTGGCGGCGGCGGGCAGCGCCGGCGCGGGCGCCGGCTCGTGCGCTTCGCGGGTGCCGATGATCGGCAGGCGCACGGTGAAGGTCGCGCCGGCGTCGACGCCGGGGCTCTCGGCGGTGATCGTGCCGCCGTGCGCTTCGACGAGCCGGCGGGCGATGAACAGGCCGAGGCCGAGTCCGCCGACCCGTCGCGCCGCCGACGCGTCGCCCTGGCGGAAGCGGTCGAACACGTGCGGCAGGAAGGCGGGATCGATGCCGGCGCCGGTGTCGGCGACGCGCACGTCCACCATGCCGTCGTGCACGGCGGCGCCGACGGTCACGCGCCCGCCGGCCGGCGTGAACTTCACGGCGTTGGCGATCAGGTTGAGGAACACCTGCTCGAGGCGCCGCGGATCGGCGGCGAGCGCGGCGTCGCCGAGCGGATCGAGCTGCAGCCGCACGCCCTTGCTCTCGGCGGTGGGCATGATCGCGTCGACCGCGCCGCGCAGCGTGTCGCCGATGGCGACCTCCTCGCGGTCGAGCGACGCGCGGCCGGCGATGATGCGCGAGACGTCCAGCAGATCCTCGATCAGCTGCGCCTGGCGGCTCGCGTTGCCGAAAATGGCGTCGAGGGCGCGCGCCCGCTTCTCCTGATCGAGCGTCCCGCTGCGCAGCATCGACGCCCAGCCGAGCATCGCGTTGAGCGGCGTGCGCAGCTCGTGCGAGAGCGTCGACAGGAAGTCGTCCTTGGCGCGGTTGGCCGTTTCGGCGTCGGCGCGCGCGCGCTGCGCCGCCTCGTACAGCCGCGCGCGATCGAGCGCCTGCCCGCAGTGCTGCGCCACCGATCGGAGCAGCGCCGTGTAGTCGTCGGTGAAGTTCACCGGCGCCGTGAAGTGGAACGAGAGGACGCCGATCGACGCCCCTTCGGAGAGGAGCGGAAGGGCCGCCGCCGACTCGAAGCCGCCGTCGGCCGCCAGCGCGCCGCTGCGCGGATAGTGCCGCTGCCACTCGTCGAGCGATCCGACGAACACCGGCGCGCGCGTCGCCGCCGCGGCGGTCGCGCAGAAGCCCGGTTCGGCGGCGAAGCGGTGCCACGACTCGACGGCGAGCCGCGTGTAGT
The DNA here is from genome assembly GCA_035650895.1 of Vicinamibacterales bacterium. GTDB lineage: Bacteria > Acidobacteriota > Vicinamibacteria > Vicinamibacterales > CAVVIG01 > Gp6-AA45. The sequence continues at coordinate 5,215 of DASRGT010000003.1, read as the reverse complement.
CTTCCGCGTAGAGCGTCTCGAACTGTCCGCCGTCGACGCACATCGCCACGCAGCCCGCCGACGCGCCGACGACCGCCTTGCCGTGGCGGACGATCACCTTCGCGACCGAATCGAGCGTGATCGCCTCCGAGAGCGCTGCGCTCAGCTCGTACAGCCGCGTCATGCGCGCGGCGAGCGCGCGGTACTTGCCCTCGCTGTCGCGCAGCGCGTCTTCCGCGCGGTGACGCTCGCGCAGCTCCGCGTCGGCGCGCACGCGGAACTCTTCGCCTTCCTCGCACGTGCGCAGCGCCGCCTCGTACGCGAGCGCCCGCACCAGCGCTGGCGTCACGTGGCGCGCGGCCGTCAGCAGCCGCGCGCGGGCATCGCCGTCGAGCGGCTCGGGGTCGCCGAAGCCGATGACGATTGCGCCGATCGCGCGCTGCGCGGAGACGAGCGGCACGACGGCCGACGCGGCGAAGCCGCGGAGGAGATCGTCGGGCGTCCGCTCCGACACGACGAGCTCGAAGCGGCGGATCGATTCGGCGATCGGCGTCTTGCCGCCGAGGGGGACGGCGTGTCCCACCGCGACGTCGTCGGGGCAGCCGATGGTATCGACGAGCGTCGCCTCCTGGCCGTCCTCGGTCACCTGCATGAACAGTCCGGCGCTCGCGGTGAACGCGTGCACGATCTCGACGAGCGCCGCGTGCTCGGTTTCGCGCGGCAGGCGCGTCCGCGACAGCGCCGCCGTGAGTTCGCCCAGCGCGACGGCGTCGCGCCGCGCGCGCTCGGCCTCGATCCTCGCCGCGCGATCCGCCGAGGCCCTGGCGAGCGCGTGCCGCACGACGGCGAGGCACGCAAGGCCGGCGGCGATCGTCAGAAGCGTGATTGGAGACACGAGTTTCGTCGGCAGCGTGGGCAAGATCGGCGCCATGGCCGAGCTACCGATGGGCGGGGCGATCCGCGAAACGCGGTGGGGGGCGGGAAGTAGAACTTACCTGTTCTGTATCAATAGGAGTCTGCGCCTTCCCAGCGGTTCGTGTCCCGCTTGCGCAGCACCAGCACCCCCGCCACGCCGACGAGGAACCCCGCCACGTGCGCGGCGAACGCCACGCCGCCGCTGCCGTGCGAGCTGGCGGTGACGGCGATGGTGCCGGCGCTGAACAGCTGCATCAGGAACCAGAATCCGAGGAGCACGATGGCCGGCAGTTCGATGAGTTCCCAGAAGACGATGAGCGGGACAAGCGTCAGCACGCGCGAGTGCGGGTAGAGCACGAAATACGCCCCCATCACGCCGGCGATCGCGCCGCTCGCGCCGATGGTGGGCAGCGTAGAGGCCGGGTCCACCGCGATCTGTCCGATGGCGGCGACGACGCCGCAGAGCAGGTAGAAGAGCAGAAAGCGGCCGTGGCCGACGCGATCCTCGACGTTGTCGCCGAAGATCCACAGGTACCACATGTTGCCGACGACGTGCATCCAGCTGCCGTGCAGGAACATCGAGGTGATGAGCGTGGAGGCGCTGAACGAGGCCGGGACGACGCCGTAGAAATAGAGGAACCGCTCGAGTTCCCGCGGCGGCAGGCTCACTTCATACAGCCACGCCACAGCATTGAGCAGGATGATGGTGACGGTGATGTAGGGAGTGGTCCGGGACGGGATGACGTCCCGCAGCGGAATCATGCCCGTATTGTACGGGAGCCCGCGCGCGTCGCAGCCGAGTCGCCTCGACCAACGAGACCAGGGACTCTCGACTCCCGACGTTCAACTTACACCCCGTGTCCGTACCCGACCACCTCGTGATGATGCGGCACGTGGCCGGGTTCTGCCGCGGTCTGGCGGACCCGCGCGACAAGACGCCGGAGTTCGCCGTCGCCGACCGCCTTGCGGCGTTCGCCAAGCTCGATGACGCCGCGGTAGACGCCTTCGAGCTCGGTGTCGGTGAGCGCGATGCCGATCGCCTCGCATCGCCGCTGGACTGCGTGCCGGCCTGAGTGGCGGCCGAGGACGAGCCGCGCGGCCGGCTGCCCGACGTCCTGCGGACGCATGATTTCGTACGTCCGCGGCTCCTTCAGCACGCCGTCCTGGTGAATGCCCGCTTCGTGCGCGAAGGCGTTGCGGCCGACAATCGCCTTGTTCGCCTGCACGGCTTCGTCGGTCAGCACGGTGAGGAGCTGGCTGGTTTCGTACAACCGTTCGGTTCGGATAGCGGTCGAATACGGCAGGCGGTCGCGGCGGACGCGCAGCGCCATCACGACCTCCTCGAGCGCGGCGTTGCCGGCGCGCTCGCCGATCCCGTTGATGCAGCATTCAATCTGGCGCGCGCCGCCCTGAACGGCCGCAAGGCTGTTGGCGACGGCGAGGCCCAGGTCGTCGTGGCAGTGCGCGCTGAAGATTGCGCGGCCGGCGTTCGGCACCCGCGCCAGGATGCCCGCGAAGAACTCGCGCATCTCGTCGGGCGTCGAATAGCCGACGGTATCGGGCAGGTTGATCGTGCCCGCCCCGGCGGCGATCGCCGCTTCGACCACGCGGCAGAGGAAATCGCGATCGCTCCGCGTGGCGTCCTCCGCCGAGAACTCCACATCGTCGGTCGAGCGGCGCGCCCGACGGACGCCGTCCACGACCGCTTCGAGGCACGCGTCCCGCGTAATCCGAAGCTTGCGCGACAGGTGCAGGTCCGACGTTGCCAGGAACACGTGCAGCCGCTTGCGCCTGGCGGGGGCGAGGGCCCGGGCCGCCTCGTCGATGTCGCCCTGCCGGCAGCGCGCCAGCGCCGCGATGACGGGGCGCCGCACGTCGCGGGCGACCTGCGAGACCGCATCCGCGTCGGCCGGCGAGGCAATCGGGAACCCGGCCTCGATGACGTCCGCGCCGAGCGCCTCGAGGGCCCGCGCCAGGGCGACTTTGGCCGCCACGTCGAGCGAGAAGCCGGGCGCCTGTTCGCCGTCGCGGAGCGTGGTGTCGAAGATCAGGATGCGGGCAGCGTCGTCGCTCATGCGCCGATTGTCGCGGCCCGCAGCGCAGAAGTCAAAGTGATAATATTTACGAAATCATAAACGACATTTATGGACATCGCCTCGCTTCGCGTCTTCCTCGCCGTCGCCTACGAGCGGAGCTTCTCGCGCGCCGCCGCGAAAGTGCACCTCACGCAGCCCGCGGTCAGCCAGACGGTCCGCCGGCTGGAGCATGCGCTCGGCGAGGAACTGTTCGACCGCTCGGCGAAGAGCGCGACGCTGACCGACGCCGGCCGGACCTTGCAGCACTACGCGGAGCGGCTGGTCCGGCTCGCGGAAGAAACCGAGTCGGCCGTCCGGGAATTGCGCGATTTGCGGCGCGGCCGCGTGCTGATCGGCGCGAACGAAGCGGCCGTGCACACGCTGCTGCCGCTCATCGCCCGCTTTCGCACCCGGCACCCGGGCATCGCGATCGACGTCCGCCGCGTGCCCGCCCGGCAGATCGCGATCGAAGTGCAGCAGGGGAGCCTCGATTTCGGCGCGCTGACGTTTCACCCGTCCGAGCCTGGCCTGCTCGAGGTGAGCGTCGGCACCGACGAACTGGTGCTTCTCGTGCCGCCGACGCACGCGCTGGCGCGCCGCCGCCAGGTGACGATGGAGGAGGTGTCGGCGGAGGCGATCGTGGCGCACAACGACCCGTCGCCCGCTCGGGAACGCGTCCTGCGCCTGTTCGAGCAGCGCCACATTCCGCTCAACATGGTGATTGCGCTGCCGAGCCTCGACGGGATCAAGCGCGCCGTCGAGATGAACCTCGGCGTCGCGATGCTGCCGCGCCGGTGCGCGATTACCGAAATCGCGACGCGGCGGCTCGCCGCAGTGCCCGTCGCCGGCGTGTCGCGGCGACGCCGCGTGACGCTCGTCTGCCGCAAGACCCATCGGTCGCATGCGGCCGACGCGTTTCTCGCGGTGGCCTCGGGAGAAGAGGCGTAGGACCGGTTACGTCCAGCGCAGATACGGCAGGCGGGGCGTCACCGCCTCCACGTCCTCGAAGCGTTCGAGCAGCATCGTCGTCGGATTCCACCGGCCCTTGACGAACGCCTCTCGAAGCGCCGGGAGCGCGGCGGCGGAGAAGGCGAGCGGCCCTGCCGAGACGGCGCCGGCCTCGATGTCGGCCACGATTCGCGTGTACGGCGCCGCTTCGACGAGCCGCTGCAGCTCGGCCACCGCGTCGTGGTCCGCGCGCAGGCACGGGACCCCGAGCATGGCCGCGTTGCCCTGAAAGATTTCCGAGAACGACTCGCCGATCACGACGCGGAACCCCGCGCGCGCGATCGCCTGCGGCGCATGTTCGCGCGACGAGCCGCAGCCGAAATTCCTGTTCACGACGAGCACCGCGGCGCCGTGGAAGCGGGCGTCGTTGAACGGGTGCGCCGGGTTCGCTGCCCGATCGTCTTCGAAGAGATGCCGTTCGAGTCCTTCGAACGAGACGACCTTCAGGAACCGCGCCGGCATGATGCGGTCGGTGTCGATGTCGTCGCCGCGCAGGGGGAGCCCGGTCCCTTCGACGCGCCGGATGATTGCACTCTGCATGGTTTGCGCTACACGAACGCGCGGACGTCCACCACTTCGCCGGCGACGGCGGCGGCCGCGACCATCGCCGGGCTCATCAGCAGCGTGCGCCCGGTCGGGCTGCCCTGGCGGCCCTTGAAGTTCCTGTTGGACGAAGATGCGCAGATCTGCCGTCCGTCGAGCCGATCCGGATTCATCCCGAGGCACATCGAGCAGCCCGCCGCGCGCCACTCGAAGCCGGCGTCGATGAACGTCTGCGCGAGCCCGCTCGCCTCGGCGGCCCGGCGGACCGCCTCGGAGCCCGGCACGACGAGCGCCTTCACGTGACGTGCGACGCGGCGGCCGCGGAGCACCGCGGCGGCCGTTTCGAGGTCCGACAGGCGGCCGTTCGTGCACGAGCCGATGAACGCGACGTCGATCTGCGTGCCGGCCACGCGCGAGCCGGGCGCAAATCCCATGTACGCAAACGCCTCGTCGTCGGCGGGCGCCTCGATCGGCTCGCTGATGCCGACCGACTGCCCCGGGTTGATGCCCCACGTGACCGTGGGCTCGATCGAGGCGGCATCGAAGACCACGCGGTCGGCGTACGAGGCGTTCGGGTCCGACGCGATGCCGCGCCACCAGGCGACCGCGCGGTCGAACACGTCCGGCGGCGGCGCGAAGCGGCGGTCGCGGATGTACGCGAACGTGGTGTCGTCGGGGTTGACGTAGCCGACGCG
>DASRGT010000002.1:0-68448 GCA_035650895.1 Vicinamibacterales bacterium | reverse complement strand
TTCTGGCCGCGCGACGGCTACGCGCCCGGCGGACCGCAGCCGAGCTTCGACAAACAATTCGTGCGCGATTATCTCGAGCGGATCCGCTGGAACAAGCAGCCGCCGGTGCCCTCGCTGCCCGACGACGTCGTCGAGAAGACTCGCGAGAAATACATCGAAGCCTACCGTCGCCTTACCGGCCGAGAGCTGGAGTAGGCGGACTCGCGCGAGTCCGCCCCCTGGTGATGATCGCTGAACGGCTGCAGAGACTCGTCGAAGAGATGGTGGACCGAGGCGTGCAGTTCGAAGACGCGGTCCGCGAATTCGAGAAGCGGTTCATCACCTGCGTCCTCACCCGCGCCGACGGCAGCCTCACGAAGACCGCCGATTCACTCGGCATGCACCGCAACACGCTGACGCGGAAAATGGGCCAGTACAAGATTCGACGACGCGCCTGACCATCGGCGTCCCGCGAATTTCGACCCCATCCAGAACGGCTTCCCCGGGGTTTTCCGCCGTTGCACCCTCTTAGCAGTCGAGGGTTGACACTGCCAGCGGGTGACATATAATTAGCAGTCGCTCGGGGCGAGTGCTAACCCGCCCAGGCAATCCTTTTTTCGGAAAAACCGCGGTTCTTTCCACATCTCGACAGACGGAGTACAACGCATGAACGTCAGACCGCTCCACGACCGCATCATCGTTCAGCGCCTCGAAGAAGGCGAACAGAAGATCGGCGGGATCATCATCCCCGACACCGCCAAGGAAAAGCCTCAGCAGGGGAAAGTCATCGCCGTCGGCAACGGCAAGTCCAAGGACGACGGCAAGCGCGTCCCGCTCGACGTGAAGTCGGGGGACACCATCCTGTTCGGCAAGTACTCGGGACAGGAGATCAAGCTGGATGGCGACGAGTTCCTGATCATGCGCGAGGACGAGGTTCTGGCGGTGATCGAGGGCAGCAGCAACGGTAACAAGGCGAAGACCGCCAAGAAGTAGGCGTCGAGCGGCGGACTACAGGACACAGGAGACGAAGAATGGCAAAGCAAATTGTGTACGGCGAGCAGTCGCGCCAGGCCGTGCTGCGCGGCGTCAATCAGCTGGCCGACGCAGTAAAAGTGACGCTCGGCCCGAAGGGACGCAACGTCGTCCTCGACAAGAAATTCGGATCGCCGACGATCACGAAAGACGGCGTCACGGTCGCGAAAGAGATCGATCTGAAAGATCCGCTCGAGAACATGGGCGCGCAGATGGTCCGCGAGGTCGCCAGCAAGACGTCCGACATCGCGGGCGATGGGACGACGACCGCGACCGTGCTCGCGCAGGCGATTTACCGCGAGGGCGCGAAGAACGTCGTCGCCGGCGCGAACCCGATGGACATCAAGCGCGGCATCGAGAAAGCGGTCGGCGCCGTGACCGAAGAAATCAAGAAGATGGCGAAGCCGGTCAGCGGCAACATGGTCGCGCAGGTCGGCACCATCTCGGCGAACAACGATCACACGATCGGCACGATCATCGCGCAGGCGATGGACAAGGTCGGCAAGGACGGCGTGATCACGGTCGAAGAGGCGCGCACGCTCGAGACCTCGCTCGAAGTGGTCGAAGGGATGCAGTTCGATCGCGGGTACCTCTCGCCGTACTTCGTGACCGATCCCGAGCGCATGGAAGTGGTGCTCGAGAACCCGGTCATCCTGATCCACGAGAAGAAGATCAGCTCGATGAAGGACCTGCTGCCGGTACTCGAGCAGGTGGCGCGGCTCGGCCGTCCGCTGCTGATCATCGCGGAGGACATCGAGGGTGAAGCGCTGGCGACGCTCGTCGTCAACAAGCTGCGCGGCACGCTCCAGGCCGCCGCGGTGAAGGCGCCCGGCTTCGGCGATCGCCGCAAGGCGATGCTCGAGGACATCGCGATCCTCACCGGCGGCCGCGCGATCACCGAGGACCTCGGCATCAAGCTCGAAAACATCAAGATGGACGACCTCGGCAAGGCCAAGAAGGTCACCATCGACAAGGACAACACCACGATCGTCGAGGGCGCCGGTTCGTCGAGCGCCATCGAGGGACGCGTGAAGCAGATCCGCACGCAGATCGAGGACACCACCTCGGACTACGACCGCGAGAAGCTGCAGGAGCGGCTCGCGAAGCTCGTCGGCGGCGTCGCCGTCATCAAGGTCGGTGCGGCCACCGAGACCGAGATGAAGGAGAAGAAGGCGCGCGTCGAGGACGCGATGCACGCGACGAAGGCGGCGGTCGAGGAAGGCATCGTGCCGGGCGGCGGCGTCGCGCTGATCCGCGCGGGCCGCGTGCTGCAGGGGCTGAAGCTCGACGGCGATCAGCAGATCGGCGTCAACATCGTCGCGCGGGCGATCGAGGAGCCGATGCGCTGGATCGCGACCAACGCGGGCCACGAGGGGTCGATCGTCGTGCAGAAAGTGCGCGAGATGAAGGATACCGAGGGCTTCAACGCGCTGACCGACACCTACGAAGACCTGGTCAAGGCCGGCGTCATCGATCCGGCGAAGGTCGTGCGCTCGGCGCTGCAGAACTCGTCGTCGATCGCGTCGCTGCTCCTCACTACCGAGGCGCTGGTCTCGGAGATTCCCGAGGACAAGAAAGAAGCGCCGGCGATGCCGGGCGGCGGCGGCATGGGCGGGATGTACTGAGCGGACGACCTGAAGCCTGAAGTCCGAAGGCTGACGTCACGAGGCCCGGCGAGCGCAAGCTCCCGGGCCTTTTTCGTTTCTGTCCCGGGTGTTTCCGTTCGCCGACGACCGCGCTTACCGGAGGGTGAACGTCAGTTCGATGGTGACCAGCACCGGCACCGGCTCGCCCATGCGCGTGCCGGGGCGGAAGCGCCACTGCCTCGCGGCGGCGAGCGCCGCCTCGTCGAGGCCGAACGTCGAATCGAGCGATCGGATGACGTGCGCGTCGCCGACGCTGCCGTCCTGGCGGACGACGCATTCGACGAGGACGGTGCCCTGGATCTTGGCGCGCATCGCGTCGGAGGTGTACTGCGGCTTCACCTCGCGCACGAGCTGCGGCAGCGTGATGCCGTTGCCCGGCCGGTAGACGCCGCCGCCCGTGCCGCCGCCGCTGCCCGGTCCGAGGCCCGAGCCGGAGCCCGGACCGATGCCGCTGCCCGTTCCCGTTCCCGATCCGCCGCCGGTGCCGGAGCCCTGCGACAGCGTGGGCGGTCCGGGCGGCGCCTCGAGCGCGCCCGGCAGCGATTCGGCCGAGGACGCAAGCGTCTTCGCCGGGATGTTCAACTGCTCCACCGGATCCGGTTCCTTCTTCGCGAGCTGCATGCTCGGCGGCTTTTGAACGGGAACCGTAATCTGATCCTTGCCCGGCAGCTCCGCCTTGCGAGGCGGTTCTTTCATCTGATTGCCGCCGCCACCGCCGCCGCCGCCCGGGCCGGGCTGGCTCAGCCAGACGATCTGCGAGTTCAGCTTGTCGGGCAGCACGGCCGCCTGCGTCGTGGTCGTCGAGCTGTAGCGAATCGCGAGCATCAGGGCCGCGAACATCAGGGCGTGATACGCGAACGAGGCGATCACGGCCGGACCGATGCGCTTCTGCTGCTGCTCGAACAAAAACGGCACATCGACCGGGTGTTCCCCCTCGACATGGACCGAGAGGTGACCCGCGGAGGTGTTGCTCGACACGCGCGCCGCGGACGTGGGATCTGTCATCGCGAACGAGAAAGACTCGGTGGAGATATTTTCGCGCACGGTCTCCGAGGCCGCAACTGCAAAAGAAATGCCTCGAGGCTCGAGCGTATTGGCGGTGTCAGACGCGCCCCGACCAGGCGCCGATCGCGGCGTTGCCCCCGCCGTAGGACAGCATGATGGCGAGCGCGTCGGCCGCGCGCGGATCGCTCCGGATCGCGACCAGGACGCCGCCGCGGCCCACCAGCGCTTCGTAAATGCGGCCGTCGTGCGGCTGGTAGCCGACGCGGCGCATGGTCGCGGCGACGCCGAGCTTGGCGAGGTCGCGGGCGTCGCCCTGGAGGGCCGCGACCAGGGGTCCGCGCGCGACGACGGGACCGAGGCTCGCGATGTCGAGTCGTTCGGCGGGGCCGCCGCAGGTGTCTTCGACGAGCGCCGCCGCCGCGGGGTCGTCCTTCGCGATCATCGAGAACGATTCCGCGCGCAGCCCGGCGGCGCGCAGGGCCGCGATCGCCTTCGCTGCCCATTCCACGTTCTGAAACACACCGACGGTGAAGAGCGCGGTCTCCGCGTCAACCATGGTGGGGTAATTTAACACGCGGTGGCGGTGAGCTGTCGGCCGGACAGCGGTGAGTGATGGCTGGGACCGGCTCGTTGGTTGATGTGGCGGTTGTCGGCGGCGGACCTGCCGGCGCGTGGACGGCGTATCGGCTGGCGCGCGCCGGCGCGCGGGTGACGATCTTCGATCCGTCGCATCCGCGTGAGAAGGCGTGCGGCGGCGGCGTCACGGGGCGGGCGCTGGCCCTGGTGTCCAATGCGTTGGAGGTACCTGGTACGTGCCAGGTACGTACCAGGTACGTGCCAGGTACCGTCGTCGTGCGCGCCGCGCGCTTCGGCTCCGCGACCGTGCCGCTGGACGCCGACGCGCTGCGCGTCGCGAGCCGCCGCGCCTTCGACGCCGCGCTCCTCGACGCGGCGCGTGACGCCGGAGCCGACTTCGTCGCCGCCCGCGTCGTCGACATCGACGTCGCGCGCGACGCGGTCACCGTGCGCACGACGGCCGGCGCACGCCGCGCGGCGTTCCTCGTCGGCGCCGACGGCGCCAACAGCCTCGTGCGCCGGCGCGTCGCCCGTCCCTTCCGCCGCGACGAGCTGTCGATCGCGACCGGCTTTTACGCACGCGGGGTGACGAGCGACGAGATCGCAATCGACTTCGTCGCCGATCCGCCCGGCTACATCTGGTCGTTCCCGCGGCCCGACCACCTGGCCATCGGCATCTGCGCGCAGGCCGACAGCGGAGCGACCGCCGGGGATCTTCGCGCGCGCGCGGCGGCGTGGATCCGCGCGACCGGTCTCGCGCGCGGCGCGCACCTCGAGGCGTACTCGTGGCCCATCCCGTCGCTGTCGGCGGCGGACTTCGCCGCGCCGCTGGCCGGCGATCGGTGGCTGCTGGCGGGCGACGCCGCCGGTCTCGTGGATCCGATCACGCGCGAAGGGATCTTCTTCGCGCTCCAGTCGGCCGAGCACGCCGCTGCGGCACTGCTGACGCCCGCGCCCCGAGCTACGTACGACGCACGCGTCCGGCGCGACATCATCCCCGAGCTGGTGCACGCCGCGAGGCTGAAGGCCGGCTTCTTCAGGCCGCCCTTCGTGCGTCTGCTGATCGCGGCGCTGGAGCGAAGCGACCCGATCCGCCGGGTGATGGCGGACCTGATCGCCGGGCGACAAAGTTACCGCACGCTGAAATGGCGGCTGCTGAAGACGTTCGAGCTGCGCCTCGTGTGGGACGCCGTCATGGCGCGAAGTAGCCGTCGCGCGCCCGCACCCGCAGTCCGCTTCGAGCGACCTTCACGGTGATCGCGTGCCACCGCGGCGGGCCGCCGGCGGATCGCGGGACGTACCCGAGCAGATATTGGGACCGGAGGTCGAGCGCTATCGCGCGCACCGCCGCCTCGAGGGCGGGTGCCGACGTCGGGGCGAACGAGCGGCCGCCGGTGGCCGTCGCGAGCTCCGCGAAAATCGGCGGACGCGGCGCGTCGACCGCGACCGGATAGACCAGCACGTCGCGGTGCCGGACCGCGTCGACGAGTTCCGCCGCCGACGTCTCGCTGTCCCGATCCGCGCCGTCGGAGAGCAACACGAGCGCGCGGCGCCCTTTCGACGCCTGAATGGCGTCGACCGCCTTGATCGTCGCGTCGTACAGCGGGGTCGTCCCCCACACGTCCAGCGCGTCGATGGCCCGGGCGGCCGCCGCGTGATCGACCGACAGCGGCGACACCACGTCGATGTCGCTGCCGATCGCGACCACCATGACGCGGTCCGCCGGCCGGAGCGCGTCCACGAGGGTCCGCGCGGCGCGTTTCGCCAGCGCGAACCGGTCCACGCGCCCGGCTTTCATGCTGAAGCTCCGATCGACGGCAATCGCCAGACCCAGCGGCACGTCGCCCGCAGCAAAGGCGGTGACCGCCTGCGGCTGCCCGTCTTCCTCGACCTGGAAGTCGTCGGCGGTCAGGCCCGGGACGGCCGCCCCCGCGGTGTCTGACACCGAGGCGTAGACTTCGACGAGATCGACGCCGGACGTAAACTGCCCATAAGCCAGCGCCGCTGCAAATAATGGTAGAATCAGGACTTCAAGGAGCCACACGATGTTCGGTACTCTTGGCCTGCCGGAACTGCTGATCATCCTCGTTATTGTCGTGCTGATCTTCGGCGCCAATCGGCTTCCGCAGCTCGCGCGCGGCATGGGGAGCGCCGTGAAAGAGTTCAAGGACGGGCTGAAGGAAAGCGACAAGTCATAGGATCACGCGCGCGTCACCGACCCGCCGCGTGACGCGCTCGCGATCCAGGTACTCGAGCAGCGGGATCGCGAACTTGCGCGAAACGCCGAATCGTTCCTTGAACGTAGCGACGTCGATGCGGGCCGCCTGACCGCCGGCCGCCTTCATCGCCGCCACTTCCGCTTTCAACCCCTTCAACGCCTCGTCGTGAAACAGCAGCGTATCGACGCGCACCAGCACCTTCTGCCGCTGTAGCAGCTTCAGCACGCGATCGGCCACCGCCGGCGCGACGCCGGCGTCCGCCGCGATCGCCGACGGCTCGGGCGGCTTCAGCCCACCGGTGCGAAACGCGCGTTCGATCGCCTCGCGCACACGATCTTCTTCGGGCGACAACGACACCTTGTGCGTCGCGAGCGCCACGCGATCGCGGACGACGACGCGGCCGTCGCGCGCGAGATCGTCGAGCGCCCGATCGAACACCGCGACGTGTCCGCCTCCCTTCGCGCCGCCGCCGCCTCGACGCGGCAGCCGCGCCGCCGCGAGCGCGCGCTCGCGCAGCTCGTCGCGCGGCATGCCTTCCGACAGCGGCGACGTCTCGTGCACCTGCGTCAGCGCGTGGACGATCGCCTCGCGGACGCGCGCGAGCACCGTCGGCGCCACGAGCCGGTCGCCGGCGCGCTCGGCCTGCTTCGCTGCGACGAGCGCGGCGATCGTCGCATCGACGTCGCGCGGATCGACGGCGGCGCGCGTGACGAGCGCCGACACCGCCAGCCCCGCCGCGCCGGCGTCGGCGATCATACCCGGCACGGGCTCGCCTTCGAGCCGGCGCAGCCGCTCGAGCGCCGCGGCCGTCCGGATGGCGGTGCGCGGAGGCTGCGGGTCGAGGATCGCGCCGCCGGCAATCGTGATCGGCGGCGAGTAGGCGCGCAGGATGTAGCGGTCGCCGCGCGCGAGCACCGCGCTCGACTCGAGCCGCAGCCGCACGTACGCGCGCGCACCGGCGTCGACGCTGGCGCGATCGGGTCCGACGATCGACACGCGGCCGAGCAGTTCCGCCGTGCCCTGATGGAACCGGACACGCTGCCCGTGCTTGAGCGGCTTCGCGCTCGCGAGGACGTCGACGACCGCATCGGCGACGCGGGTCGTCTCGAACGCGCCGCGCGTCACCAGGCTCTGCCCGCGCGACACGTCCGACACCTCGACGCCCGTCACGTTGACCGCGGTGCGGTGGCCGGCAGTCACAGACGTCTGCTTCTGTCCGTGGACTTGCAGACCGCGCACCTTCACGTGGCGCTCGCCCGGAGCGAGCGCCAGCTCGTCGTCGATATCAATCCGGCCCGCGACCAGCGTGCCGGTGACGACCGTCCCGAACCCCTTCATCGAGAAGACGCGATCGATCGGCAGCCGCGCGACAGTCCCGGCGCCGCGATCGCCAACCCGCGCGGTCGCGTCGGCGAGCGCGCGGCGCAGATCGTCCAACCCCGATCCCGCCCTGGACGACACCGGCACAATCGCGGCGCCGTCCAGAAACGAGCCGGCGACGAGCTCGCGGATTTCCAGGCGCGCCAACTCGAGCGTGTCGGCGTCCACGAGGTCGGACTTCGTCAGCGCGACCACGCCGATCGGCACCTGCAGGAGCCGGCAGATGTCGAAGTGCTCGCGCGTCTGCGGCATCACCGACTCGTCCGCCGCGACGACGAGGGCCACCAGGTCGATGCCGCCGATGCCGGCCAGCATGTTCTTGACGAAGCGCTCGTGACCCGGCACGTCGACGAACGCGAAGTTGACGCCGTCGATCACCGCGTGCGCGAACCCCAAATCGATCGTGATGCCGCGCGCCTGTTCCTCTTTCAGGCGGTCCGGATCGGTGCCGGTCAACGCGCGCACGAGCGCGCTCTTGCCGTGATCGATGTGTCCCGCGGTCCCGACGACGACGGATTTCACGGTCAGCGCCGCCCCTTGCTCCGCTGCCGCTCGCGGCGGCCCGGCCGCTGCGTGCGCCGCTTCTCCTGCTTCGGCGCCGCCTTGCTGCGCCGCGGGCCGCGTTCGCCTTCGCGGACGCGCTCCAGGATCTCGACCAGCCCGAGGTCCACCTGCCGCATCTCCATGTTGACGCGGATCACCTGGACCTTCACCTTGTCGCCGAGCCGATAGGTCTTGTGCGTGTTCTCCCCGCGCAGCATGTGCGCGTTCTCGACGAACCGGTAGTAGTCGTCGGCCATCGTCGATACGTGCACGAGCCCTTCCACGAAGTGTTCGATCAGTTCGATGAAGAGCCCGAAGGAGGCGACGCCGGTGATGTAGCCCTCGAACTCGTCGCCGACCTTGTCGGCCATGAACTTCACTTTCTTCCACTGCAGGAGCTCGCGCTCGGCGTCGTCGGCGCGGCGCTCCATCTCCGAGGTGTGCCGCGCAATCTCGGGCAGCTCTTCGATCCACTCCTCGCGCGCCTCGGCGGAGAGCGCCTGATGGCGCGCCGCGCGCAGCGCGCGGTGGACGACGAGGTCCGGATAGCGCCGGATCGGCGAGGTGAAATGCGTGTAACTCGACGCGGCGAGGCCGAAGTGGCCGAGGTTTTCCGGCGCGTAGCGCGCCTTCTGCATCGTCCGGAGCATGAGGAACGCGATCGGCTTCTCCTCCGGCTTGCCGTCGATCTTCTCGATCAGCTTCTGGAAGTGGCGCGGGCGGAGCGCGTTGAGCGGCGCCGCGAGGCTGTAGCCGAACCCCGAGATGAACTCCTCGAACTTCGCGACCTTGACGACGTCCGGCTCTTCGTGGACGCGGTACAGCGCGGGCGCGTCGACCGATTCGAGATAGGAGGCGACCGTCTCGTTGGCGAGGAGCATGAACTCCTCGATGATCCGGTGGGCGACGTTGCGCTGCAGGGCGATGATCGCCTCGATCATGCCGCCTTCATCCATGATCACTTCGGCTTCGTTCAGATCGAAGTCGATCGAGCCGCGGCGTCGCCGGGCGTCGTTGAGGATCTGGAACAGCTCGCGCATCCGCTCGAACATCGGGACGAACTCGGCGTATTCCTTCGTCAGCGCCGCGTCCCGATCGGCGAGGATTGCGTTGACGGCGGTGTAGGTCATGCGCGCGTCGCTGTTGATGACGCCGTCGTGGAACTCGTATCGCACGACCGCGCCGCGTCGATCGACCTCCATCAGGCACGACTGCACGAGCCGGTCGACGCGCGGGTTCAGGCTGCAGAGTCCGGTCGCGAGCTCGCTCGGGAACATGTGCACGGCGCGCTCGGGAAAATAGACGGACGTGCCGCGCGCGTAGGCCTCGCGATCCAGCGCGCCGCCCTCCTCGACGTAGTGCGAGACGTCGGCGATGTGCACGCCGAGCCAGAAGTTGCCGTTCGGCAGTTTGTCGATCGTGATGGCATCGTCGAAGTCGCGCGCGTGTTCGCCGTCGATTGTCACGGTGCGGACGCCGCGGAAGTCGGTGCGGCTCTTCAGATCGCGCTCGGTCACCGATCCGCCCAGGCGGGTCGCCTCGGCGACGGCGTCCGGCGGGTGCGCGTCGGGGATGCCGTACTTGCGAATGATGATCTCGGTGTCGACGCCCGGCGCGTCGATGTTGCCGAGCACCTCGGCGACGCGCCCGATCGCGCCGCGCGTCGAGGTGGGCCAGCGGGTCAGCTCCACGGTGACCATTTCGCCGGCGTCGGCGCCGCCTTCCTGGCCCGGGGGGATGAAGATGTCCATCAGGACGCGCCGGTCGAACGGCACGACGTAGCCCATGCCGTTGTCGTCGCGGTCGTAGCGGCCGACGATCCATTCGTTCGCGCGCTCGAGGATGCGGATGATGCGGCCCTCGGCGCGGCCGCCTTCCTTGATGCGCTCGATGCGGACGACGACGCGGTCGCCGTGCATCGCTTCGTTCATCAGCTGTCCGGAGATGTAGATGTCGCCGCCGTTGTCGAGCGGGCGCTCGGGCGAGACGAAGCCGTAGCCGGCGGGATGCGTCTGCAGCCGGCCGACGTAGAGGTCCATCTTCTCGGGCAGGCCGAAGCGGTGTCCGCGAATCTGAATGAGGTCGCCGGAGGCGACGAGCGATTTGACGTGGCGCTTGAACGACGTGCGTTCGTCGCGCGGAATCTTGAGGGTCTGGAGGAGCTCGCGCATGCCGGCGGGATGGTGCACCCGCTCGCGCATCACGGCGAGCACCTGGTCGCGTGAAAACATCGAATTTACGTTAACAGAATCACTTGTAGGTCGCCGACGTTGGTGCCGGTCGGACCGGTGTGGATGAGATCGCCGAGCGCGTCGAAAAACGCGTAGGCGTTGTTGTCCTGGAGGTACGCGGCGGCGTCCAGGCCGGCCGCCCGGGCGCGCGTCAGGGTCGTGGGGGCGATGATGGCGCCGGCCGCGTCAGTGGGGCCGTCGATGCCGTCGGTTCCGACACTCGCCGCGATGAAGGTGTCAGACACCGACGACCTGGTGTCTGACACCGACGGCCTGGTGTCTGACACCGGCGACTTGGTGTCTGACACCGGCGGCCTGGTGTCTGACACCGACGACCTGGTGTCTGACACCAGCGCGAGCGCGAGCGCGAACTCCTGATTCCGCCCTCCCCGCCCCTCGCCCCGCACCGTCACCGTCGTCTCGCCGCTCGACACGATGCACGCCGGCCGCGGCAACCTCGCCGCAACCCTCCCGACGCCGCGCCAATGCGACCGCGCCGCCTCCCGCGCCTCGCCGACCACCGCCTCCTCGACGACGTGCACGTGATACCCCAGCGAACCGGCGCGCCCGCCCGCGCCCAGCATCGCGTGACGCCGGCTGCCGACAATCCGAACGTCCACCGCCGCCGACGGAGACGCCGGCTTCGGCGTCTCCGCAATGTCGCCACGCACGCCGCGATCGAGATGCGCAACCACCGACGCGGGAAACGACGCCGGTCCGCCGAACCGATCGATCAGCGCGCGCGCGTCGGCGAACGTCGACGCGTCCGGCACCGTCGGCCCCGACGCGATGACGCTCAGGTCGTCGCCGACCACGTCGGAGATCACCAGCGTCCGCACGCGGCCGCCGGCATACTCCGCCAGCCGGCCTCCCTTGATCGCCGACACGTGCTTCCGCACCGTGTTCAGCGCGTGGATGTCCGCGCCGGCGCGCAGCAGCTGCGCCGTCGTCTTCTGCTTGTCGTCGAGCGTCAGACCTTCGGCGGGAACCGCCATCAGCGCGGACGCGCCGCCCGACAGCAGAACGAGCAGTTCTTCGTCAGACGCGAGCGACGCGGCGATCTCCAGCGCGCGCCGGCCGCCGCGCTCGCTGCCGGCGGTCGGAATCGGATGGCCGCCCGCCACCACCTCGAACGAGCCGAATGCCTCGGGCGCGGGCGCCACGATGAGGCCGCCGCGCAGCCGATCCTTCAGCACGCTCGCCGCCCCCTTCGCCATCGCGACGGCCGCCTTGCCGGCGGCGATGCAGCGGCACGGACCGACCGGCCGGCCGCTCAGCGCGTCGCGCGTCAGTTCGGCGGGATCGCACGCACGAATCGCGGCCCGGACGATGTCCAGGACGTCGCGGCGAAGTTCGTCGAGAGAACGGGTCAGTGCGTGAGCTTCGGATCAGACCAAGCCGAAAGGCCGGTGACGACGTCGAATTTCTTGAGGAGGTTGCTGACGAGCTGCGGAGCGTTTTCTTTGGCGGAAAGCTGTTCGAGCTGGCTCATGATCTTCGCCAGCGCGACTTCGACGTCGGTAATCGCGCCTTCCGAGTAGTAGTCGCGCTGCTGCTGCAGGCAGCGGCGATGCTTGGCGAATTCTTCCCGGTAGAACTCCGCGATCGCGTGAATCGGCCTCGAGTCGACGGCGAAGCGTTCCATGCAGCCCCTCGGGATGAATTGTCCGCGTTGCTGAAGTTCAGTGTAATTCTGGTGAAAAACGGGTGTCAAGATTGTGTAATTCCGGGCCGAACCTCAGGAGCGCCAGGCGGCCACCGCCCCGCCGACGCAGCCGACGGCCATGCCGCCCGCGACCAGCAGCACGCACAGTTCGGCCGGCAGGAACCTGATGGACGGCAGGTTGACGGCCGCCGCCAGCGGCGTCAGGTAGCGGCCCCGGACCGCTAGAAACACCGCGCCGAGCACGACCAGCGCCGCCGCGGCGCCGATGCCGCCCTGCAGCACACCCTCCATCACGAACGGTCCGCGGACGTAGACGTCCGGTGCCCCGACCAGCTGCATGATCTCGAGCTCGTCGCGTCGCGCGTAGAGCGCGAGGCGCACGACGTTGGCGACGGTCAGCGCGGCGGCGATCGTGAGCAGCAGCCCGAGCGCCAGCCCGACGCCGCGGACGACGCGCACCGCCGACAGCAGGCGGGCGATCCACTGCCGGTCGTAGCGCACGTCGGCGACCCCGTCCAGCGTCCGCACGCGCGCGGCGAGCTGGTCCACCGACGCGTCCCCGCCGGCCGTCGACCGCAGGCGCACTTCGTAGGACGCCGGCAGCGGATTGTCGCCGAGCGTGTCCACGGTGGACGCGAGGTCGGTGAACGTTTGCTTGAACCGCGTCAGCGCATCGCGCTTGGAGACGAATTCGCGCGTCGCAACGACGTCGCTCCCGGCCAGCGTCGACTCGATCGCCTGCCGCTGCGCGGCGGTCACGTCGTCGACCAGGTACACCGAGAGCTCGGCGCCGCTGCCCCACTGCTCGGCGAGCCGCTGCAGATTGGCGGTGACGAGCAGGAACGCGCCCAGCACGAACAGCGCGAGCGCGATCGTGGCGGTCGACAACAGGCCGGATCGGCGGCCGCGCCACAGGCTGACCAGCGCCTCCTCCGCCGCGTATCGCAGCGCGCGCATCACGCCACCTCGACGATGCGCCCGTGGTCGAGCGTCAGCGCGCGGCGGTCGACGCGGCGAATCAATTCGCGATCGTGCGTCGCGACGACGACCGTCGTCCCCTTGGCGTTGATCTCGCGGAACAGGTTCATGATTTCGAGCGAGAGGTCGGGATCGAGATTGCCGGTGGGCTCGTCGGCGAGGATCAGCTGCGGATCGTTGACGAGCGCGCGCGCGATCGCGATGCGCTGCTGCTCGCCGCCCGACAGCTCTTCGGGCAGCGCGTTCATCCGGTGCTGCAGCCCGACCCACTTGAGCACCTGGAACGTCTTGCGCTGCTGGGTCGCGAGCGGCAGCCCGAGCACGCGCATCACGAAGGCGACGTTCTGGAACACGGTGAAGCGCGGAATCAGCCTGAAGTCCTGGAACACGAAGCCCACGCTGCGGCGATAGGTTTGCACCTGCGACGGCCGGAGCGTGTTGAGATCCCGGCCGAGCACTTTGAGGTCGCCTTCCGTCGGCCGGTCCTCGCGGAGGAGCAGGCGCAGAAAGGTCGACTTGCCCGCGCCGCTCGGGCCCGTGAGGAAAACGAAATCGCCTTTGTCGATGGTGACGGTGAGATCGCGCAGCGCATAGACACCGCGGCTGTAGAGCTTGGATAGATGGTGCGTCTCTATCACCGTGCTAGCTCCACACCGCTATCACGCTGCCTGTGCACCCACGGCTGCCAACGGAAACTGTCGAAAGGATTACCGGCAGTATATCACGCACCGAGCGCTTCTTTGAGCAGCTCGTTGATACGCCCGGGGTTTCCCTTGCCGGCCGCGGCCTTCATCACCTGACCGACGAGATACCCGAACGTCGCGGTCTTGCCCGCCCGGTATTGCGCGACGGCATCGGCGTTCCTCGACAGCACGTCGGCGATCAGCGCGCCCAGCGCCGACTCGTCGTTGATCTGCGTCAAGCCGTCGGCGGCGACGATCGCGTCCGCGCTCCGGCCGGTCGCGACCATCTTCTCGAACACACCCTTTGCGATCGATGTGCTGATGGAGCCCTTTTCGACCAGCGCGATCAGACCGGCGAGCGCCGCAGGCGCCAGGACCGTGCCCGACTGCATCGTCCAGTTGCTCGCCGCCTTGGCGGGAGCGCCGGCCGCGACGACTGCCTCGAAGTAGTCGGCGACCGCGCGGGACTGCGTCAGCTGTGTTGCGTCGTACTCGGGCAGTGCGTGGACGGCGACGAAGCGCGCGCGCCGCGCCTCCGGCAGCTCCGGCATCGTCCGGCGGATCTCGTCGATGCGCGCGGCCTCGACCAGGAGCGGCGGCAGGTCCGGTTCCGGGAAATAGCGGTAGTCGTGCGCCTCTTCCTTGCTGCGCATCGATACGGTGCGCGCCGCGCCCGAATCCCAGAGCCGCGTTTCCTGCACCACGCGCCCGCCGTCGGACACGACGCCGATCTGCCGATCGATCTCGAACTCGAGCGCCTTCTGCAGAAAGCGGAACGAATTCAGGTTCTTCACCTCGGCCTTCGTCCCGAGCGTCGTCGCGCCGGCCGGGCGCACCGACACGTTGGCATCGCAGCGGAGGCTGCCCTCCTCCATGTTGCCGTCGTTGATGCCGAGCCAGACGAGGATGTCGCGGAGCGCGCTGAAGAACGCGGCGGCATCGGACGCCGCCCGCAGATCGGGACGCGTCACGATCTCGATGAGCGGAACGCCGCTGCGGTTGAAATCGACATACGTCCTGCGGGCCGAGTCGGCGAAGCCCTCGTGGAGCGACTTGCCCGCGTCCTCTTCCATGTGCACGCGGAGGATGCCGACGTCGCGGAGGCGGCCGTCGGTCGCGAGCGGCTCCTCGTACTGCGAGATCTGGTAGCCCTTGGGCAGGTCGGGATAGAAGTAGTTCTTGCGGGCGAAGATCGACCGGTCGTGGATCGTGCAGCCGAGCGCGAGCGATGCGCGGATCGCGTAGTCGACCGCGCGGCGGTTCAGCACCGGCAGGGCGCCGGGCAGGCCGATGCAGACCGGGCAGACGTGCGTGTTCGGCTCGGCGCCGAACGCGGCGCTGCAGCCGCAGAAGATCTTGGTGTCGGTGAGCAGTTGGGCGTGGATCTCGAGGCCGATGACCGGTTCGAATTCCACGTACTAGATCTTTGGTCCCGCGGCGCGCACGGCCGGCGTCACGGCATCGGCGAACGCGGCGAAGTTGTCGTTGAACATCAGCGCGAGCTTCCGCGCCTGCGCGTCGTATTCGGCGCCGTTCGCCCAGGTGTTGCGCGGCTTCAGGACGTCGGGCGGCACGTCGGGGCAGGCGGTCGGCACCTCGAGATTGAAGATCGGATCGCGCTCGTAGCCGACATGGTCGAGCGCGCCCGAGAGCACGGCGCGGATCATCGCGCGCGTATACGCGATCTTCATGCGCCGGCCGACGCCGTACGGACCGCCCGTCCACCCGGTGTTGACGAGCCAGACGCGCGCGCCGTGCCGGGCGATCTTCTCGCCGAGCATCGTGGCGTAGCGGCTCGGCGCCAGCGGCAGAAACGGCGCGCCGAAGCAGGTGCTGAACGTGGCCTTCGGTTCGGTCACTCCCTTTTCGGTCCCCGCCACTTTCGCGGTGTAGCCGGAGAGGAAGTGGTACATCGCGGCGTCGGGCGACAGCCGCGCGATCGGCGGCAGCACGCCGAACGCATCTGCCGTCAGCATGACGACGTTCTTCGGGTGGCCGCCCTGCCCCGCAGGGGCCGCGTTTTCGACGAACGACAGCGGATACGCCGCTCGCGTGTTCTCGGTGTAGCGGTCGTCGTCGAGATCCAGCTGGCGCGTCTCCAGGTCGACGACGACGTTTTCCAGCACGGTGCCGAAGCGCTGCGTGGTCGCGTAGATCTGCGGCTCGGCGTCGGCCGACAGCCGGATCGTCTTCGCGTAGCAGCCGCCCTCGAAGTTGAAGACGCCGCGATCGCTCCATCCGTGCTCGTCGTCTCCGATCAGCATGCGATCCGGATCGCTCGAGAGCGTCGTCTTGCCGGTGCCCGAGAGGCCGAAGAACAGCGCGACGTCGCCGGCGGCGCCGATGTTCGCCGAGCAGTGCATCGGCATGACGTCCTGGAACGGCAGCAGGTAGTTCAGCACGCTGAAGATCGACTTCTTCATCTCCCCCGCGTAGCTGGTGCCGCCGATGAGGACGAGCTTCTTCTCGAAGCTGAGCGCGATGACCGTCGCCGAGTTCGTGCCATGACGCTTCGGGTCGGCGTTGAAACTCGGCGCGTCGATGATCGTGAATTGCGGCGAATGCACGGCCGACGTGCGGGGCTCGACGATGAACAGGTTGCGCGCGAACAGGTTCTGCCAGGCGAGCTCGTTGATGACGCGGATCGGCAGCCGATACTTCGGGTCCGCGCCGGCGAAGCAGTCGAGGACGAAGAGCTCCTTGCCCTTGAGCGACGCCAGCATGTCGGCGTGCAGGGTCGCAAACTGCTCGGGCGTCATCGCGCGGTTGACCTTGCCCCAGGCGATCTGCTGATCGCTCGGGCTCTCGCGCACGATGAACTTGTCGTTCGGCGAGCGGCCGGTGTGCTGACCCGTGCGGCAGACCAGCGGTCCGTCGACGGCCATCAGCCCTTCCTGGCGCCGCACCGCTTCCTCGTAAAGCGCGGCAGCGGGGAGGTTCCAGTACACGCGGCTGGGGGCGATACCGTCGCGTTCGAGGTCTAACGCATGGAGATCCAGCGACATAGGAGAATTCAGGATCGTAAACTACAGTAAACTGTAAACACAAGTCACCGATCGGCGTAATCCCATATGAGTGGCGACGTGCGAACTCACACGCTCGGCGACGAACTCCTTCCCCAGGAAGGGATTGCTGCGCCTCGGCGCGCACCCGCCGCGCCGCTCGACGACGATTCGCGGATTGCCGTCGAGATCCGCGCGCTCGTCGAACAGAGCCGGCACGACGAGGCGCGCGATCGGTTCGGCGAGCTCGTCGCCCTGCACCAGAAGCGCGCGCTGCGCATCGCGTATCAGTATCTGCGCGACGCCGCCGAAGCCGACGAAGCCGTGCAGGACGCGTTCGTCAAGGTGTTCACGCACATCGGCTCGTATCGCGAGGCGTGGCCGTTCGAAGTGTGGTTCACGCGCATTCTCATCAATGGCTGCCTGGATCGCCGGAAGTCGCAGTCCCGCCGCGAACGGTGGATGGTCAGCGGCGAGATCTCGACGGCTGACGAAGCGCGGCTCTCGGCCGCCGCACGGCCGGCCGACCCGGAACGCCGCCTGCTCTCCCGCGAGCGGCGCGAGCGCGTCGCCGACGCCGTGGACAAACTCGACGGGCGCCAGCGCACGATTTTCATGCTGTGCCACTACGGCGACTGTACACCGCGCGAGGTCAGCGCGATGATGGGGCTCAACGAATCCACGGTGCGCGTCCATCTGTTCCGCGCGGCACGGAAGCTGCGTGGCCTGCTGGGAGGGAAGCTGTGATGTGGTCGCGGCACGCCGCCGAACAGCAGCTCTACGACTGTTATTACGCCGAGCGCAGCGGCGAGACGATCGACCCGCGTCTGGCCGAGCACCTTCTCGACTGCGCGTCCTGCAGCGCGCGCTTCGCCTCCATCGCCCGCCTGCTCGACGAGATCCGCACCGACGCCGCTGCCGAGGCCGACGCGGTCTTCACGGCCGAACGCCTGCGCGCCCAGCAGCAGCAGATCGCGCGGCGGCTCGAACACGCCGCGCGTCCGGCGCGCGTCATCAGCTTTCCGCGCCAGGCCGCGCCGCGTACGCTCGCGTCGGCCACCGTCCGGGTCGCGCCGCGCTGGATTGCGGCGGCGGCCGCGGCGGGACTGTTCCTCGGCGTCGCGCTCGGCGCGTCGTACGAATGGGAATGGCACGCGCAGCCGCGGCAGGCGCGCGCGACCGCCGCGTCGCGGCTGACGCCGGTCGCCACCCGCGGCACCGGCCACGTCGACGTCGCCGCCGACGATGCGTTTCTGTCCGAGCTGGATGCGGCGCTCGAGCGACCGCGCACCCGCGAGCTGATCGCGTACGACGCGTTGACACCGCACGTGCGCGAGGTCAACACTCTTCGTTAGTGCCGTCGCTCATCTTCCGCAAAGGCCTCGATCTGAAGCATGCCGTCGCCGGCATGCTGGCCGACAACTATCACAGCGCGCTCGTCGAGCAGGTCAAGGCCGACGACTTCACGTACCGCGCGGGGCGGCTGACGGTCCACCTCGCACGCGAGTTCGGGTTCTGCTACGGCGTCGATCGCGCGGTCGACTACGCGTACCAGACGCGCGAGCGCTTTCCGGATCGCCGCGTGTTCCTGACCGGCGAAATCATCCACAACCCGCACGTCAACGAGCAACTCCGGGCGATGGGGATCCATTTCCTCAGCGACTACGCCGACGGCCTCGATCGCGTCACGGGCGACGACGTCGTGATCCTGCCGGCGTTCGGGGTGACGGTGTCGCTGCTCGAGCAACTCGACCGGCGCGGCTGCACGCTCGTGGACACGACGTGCGGATCGGTGCTGAACGTGTGGAAGAACGTGCGGCACTACGCCGAGAGCGGCTTCACGTCGATCATCCACGGCAAGGTGTCGCACGAAGAAACGCGCGCGACCGCGTCGCAGGCGGTCTCGTACGGCGGACGCTATCTCGTGGTGCTCGATCGCGCCGAAACCGACATCGTCTGCGAGTACATCCGGCACGGCGGCGATCGCGACGCGTTCCTCGCGCGCTTCGCCCGGGCGGCCTCGGAGGGCTTCGATCCCGATCGCGATCTGCAGCGCATCGGCCTCGCCAACCAGACCACCATGCTGATGGCCGAATCGCTCGAGATCGGCGAAACGATCCGCGCGGCGATGCGCGACCGGTTCGGCGACGACAGGCTGGCCGATCACTACCAGGCGTTCGATACGATCTGTTCGGCGACGCAGGATCGGCAGGACGCGGTGATCGCGCTGTTGCGCGACCGGACGCTTGACGTGATGCTCGTGATCGGCGGCTACAACAGCAGCAACACCGCCAACCTCGCGCGGATCTGCGCGGCCGCGAAGCCCACCTATCACATCGCCGATCCCGAGTGCCTCGTCTCGGCGACGGAAATCCGTCACCGGCCCGTCGGCAGCAAGGCCGAAGTGGTGGCCACGGGATGGCTGCCGGCGGAGGGCCCCCTGGTGGTCGGCCTGACGTCCGGGGCGTCCACGCCCGACAACCTGGTCGGCGCCGCGATTGCGCGCCTCGAAACGTTCGTCGGGTGACCGGCGACCCCGCTCAGGACCAACAACAACAGCGCCAGCGCAATCCACGCCACGAACAGCGGCTTCACGCACAGTCGGCTCAGCAACGGCGGTGCCATCGCCATGTTCGCCGCCGCGGGTGTTGTACGATTCCGCGTGCGAAGACTGCTCGCCGCTAGCGTCCTCGTCGTCGCCGGCATCGTCGCCGCGGCGCAACCCGCCGTGCCGACGCCAGCTTCGGTGATCGGGTGGGCGCCGTGCAGCGACTACAAGCTCGCCACATACGAGCAGATCGATCGCTACTTTCGGCAACTCGCTGCCGCCGTGCCGGAACGGATCCGCATCGTGGAGATGGGGAAAACCGCGGAAGGGCGTGTGCAGATTCTCGCGATCGTCTCGTCGGAGTCGAACCTGCGGCAGCTCGACCGTTACCACGCCGTCGCCCGCCAGCTGGCGCTCGCCAGCGACCTGACCGACGACGCCGCGCGCAGCCTTGCGCGCGAAGGCAAGGCGATCGTCTGGATCGACTTCGGGCTGCACTCGAGCGAGGTCGCTCACGCGCAGACCGCGCCGCTGCTGCTGTTCAAAGTCGCGACCGACGAGTCGGCCGAGATGCGAGCGATCCGCGACAACGTCATCCTGCTCCTGGTCGCCAACATGAATCCCGACGGCACGACGATGGTGGCGAACTGGTATCGCGAGAACCTCGGAAAGCCGTGGGAGAACCGGACGCCGGAGCTGTGGCACAAGTACGTCGGCCACGACGACAACCGCGACTGGTACATGTTCACGCAGCCGGAGAGCCGCAACAGCGCGCGCCAGCTGTATGACTGGTTCCCGCAGATCGTCTACAACCAGCATCAGGCGGGGCCCTATCCGTCGCGCATCTTCGTGCCGCCCTTCGACGATCCGATGAATCCGAACATTCCGCCGCTGGTCATGCGCGGCGTGAACCTGGTCGGCGACGCGATGACGCGGCGCCTGGATCAGGAGGGCAAACGTGGCGCGGTGTCGCGCGTCGGATTCGACGCGTGGTGGAACGGCGGCATGCGGACGGCGCCGTACTTCCACAACATGGTGGGCATCCTCACCGAAACGAGCCACGCGTCGGCGACGCCGGCCACCTACGATCCGCGGACGTTTCCGAAGTTCTTCCCGGGCACGACCGTGTCGACGAGCGAGCCGAGCGCGTTCTATCCCAGCCCGTATCGTGGCGGCGAATGGCATCTGCGCAACAGCTGCGACTACATGGTGACGACGTCGATGGCTGCGCTCGACATCGGAGCGAAGCGCCGCGAGGAGTGGCTCTACGACATCTACCAGATGGGGCGCGACGCGATCCGCGGTCACGCGAACGAGACGTTCGTCGTGTCGCGCGACCAGTGGGACTGGCCGACCGCGGTGAAGATGATCAACACGCTGCGCCTCGGCGCGGTCGACATCGAGCAGGCCACGTCGCCGTTCACGGCCGGCGGACGGCGGTATCCGAGCGGGTCGTTCGTCATCCGCGGATCGCAGCCGTTCGAACCGTACGTCCGCGATCTGCTGACACCGCAGGTGTACCCCGACATGCGGATGTATCCGGGTGGTCCGCCGAAGCGGCCGTACGACATCACCGGGTGGACGCTGAACCTGCAGATGGGCGTCGCCGTCGATCGCGTGGCCGAACGCGTCGCCGTGCCGACGGCACCCGTCGATGTCGTGCCGGTTCCAGCGCCGACGCTCGATCCGCATCAGAACGATTCGTATCTCGCGATCAATCGACTGCTGAAGGCGGGCACGCCGGTGCGGTGGGCAAATCGCGTCCTCACGACGGCGCCTCGCGTCGGCGTCTATCACGCGTGGGGCGGCAACATGGACGAGGGGTGGACGCGCTGGGTGCTCGAGCAGTTCGAGTTTCCGTACGCGCGCGTGTTCGACCGCGACGTCCGCGCGGGAAACCTGCGGAGCCGGTTCGACGTCGTCCTGCTGCCCGACGCGACGTACGAACAGATGCTGCACGGGGTGCCGCCGGGATCGCTGCCGGACGCATACACGGGCGGCATGACCGACGCGGGCATGCGAAACCTGAAGGCGTTCGTCGAAGCCGGCGGCACGCTCGTCGGCATGGATCGGGCTGCCGACCTGCCGCTGCACCTGTTCGACCTGCCGATCCGCAACGTGACGGCGGAGGCCGGCGAGGCCGACTTCTATATCCCCGGCAGCATCCTGCGGATTGCGGTCGACCCGTCGAATCCGATTGGGCACGGGATGCCGGCGGAGGCGGCGGCGTTCTTCGTCAACAGCCCGGCGTTCGAGGTCCAGCCGCGGGAGGGCGTTGAAGTGGTTGCGCGCTACCCCGCGTCGAATCTGCTGCTGAGCGGGTGGCTGCTGGGGGAACGCGTCATCGCGGGGCGCGCCGCGGTGGTGCGCGCGCGGGTCGGCAGCGGGCATGTGGTCCTCCTCGGGTTTCGAACGGAGCATCGGGGTCAGCCGCATGGGACGTTCAAGCTGCTGTTCAATGCGATCCTGTCGGGGACGGAGTAGGGACGGAGTGGGGACGGAGTGGGGTCCGTCCCCAGCGGACTCGAACGTCCTCGAGCAGGAGCTGTGTGCGTCTTGCTGATCGGTCGGGGACGGAGTGGGGACGGAGTCGACTCCGTCCCCACTCCGTCCCCAGTTCCCGCCGAGTAAAAAGTTGTCTCTCGTTAAATAGATGTCAACGGGTTGTCGTATACCTCTAAGAACCGGTTTATCAGAGGTTTACGCATGATTCCGACGTGGGCCCGGCGGCTGCTGGCTGCCATGGTTTTATTACTAGCCTCGGCCGCGGCCATTCACGCACAATCGTTTGGGTTCGCCTGGTGGCGCGACGCCGACTTCCAGCGCGACCTCGGGCTGACGGCCGACCAGGTCTCCAGAATCGAAAGCGTCTTCCAGGCGGCCGTGCCGGCGCTGCGCGGCAAGAAGGCCGACCTCGACCAGCAGGAGGACGAGCTGTCGCGCCTGGTCGGCGCCAACGCGGACGAAGCGCTCGTCAGCAAGCAGGTCGACAAGGTCGAAGCCATTCGATCGCACATGAACAAAGCGCGCACGCTGATGCTCCTGCACATGCGCCAGGTGCTGACGCCGGACCAGCGTGTGAAGTTGAACAAACGCTACGAGCAGTGGGCGAAGGACCACAACCACTCGCGCGGGGACAAGTGACGGAGAGACACGCAATGAAGTGGATTGGATCGATCGGGCTCACCGCGGCGCTCGGGCTCGCCGCAACCACGCCGACCTACGCCCAGGCGCCCTCCGAGGCGCGCATTCAGGAATTGATCGCTCAAGCGACCGCGCGCGTCGCGCAGAGCGGCACGCCGACCACGCAGTCGCCCGCCAGCGCCGCGCCGACCCCGAATCGGCCCACCGTGTCGCTGACCCTCGACGACGCGGTGAAGCTGGCCCTCGATCGCAACCTCGACATCGCGGTCCAGCGGCTGAATCCGCAGATTCAGGACGAAGCGGTCGCGCGCATCCGCTCGGTCTACTATCCGTCCGTCACCTCGCAGCTGGGGACCCAGGCGACGACGACGCCGGCGACGACCTCGCTGGCCGGCAGCGGCCAGGCCGGCGCGCCGATCACGACCGGACTGACGACCTACAACGGCGGCATCGCGCAGAGTGTCCCGTGGGGCGGCGGCAGCTTCAACGTCGCGCTGAACAACAACAAGTCCACCACCACGAGCCTCAACTCGCTGTACAACCCGACCTACAACACCAACTGGTCGGGCGTCTACACGCAGCCGCTGCTCCGCAACTTCGGCATCGATGCGACGCGCCAGTCGATTCAGGTGACGAAGCTGAATCGCGACATCTCCGACGTGCAGCTGCGCGCGACGATGACCAACACGGTCTCGAACGTCCGCGAGGCGTACTGGAACTACGTCTATTCGGTGCAGGCGGTGGCCGTCGCGCAGCAGTCGGTGGATCTCGCCGAACAGCTCGTCAAGGACAACCAGACGCGCGTCGAAGTCGGCACGATGGCGCCGATCGACGTCGTGACGGCGCAGTCGCAGGCCGCGGCGGCCCGGCAGAACCTCGTGCTCGCGCAGGGCACGATGAACACCAACGAGCTCGCGCTGAAACGGCTGATCGTCAGCGGCACCGAGGACACGAACTGGGCCGCGCATCTCGATCCGGTCGACCGGCCGGAATTCGCTGCGCAGCCGGTCGACGTCGAGGCCGCCGTGCGCCGCGCGCTCAGCGAGCGCACCGATCTCCTGATCGCCAACAAGGTCGGCCAGGAGAACACCGTCACGCTCAAGTACCTGAAAGACCAGCTGAAGCCGCAGGCCGACTTCGTCGGCACGTACGGGCTGGTCGGCGCATTCGGTCCGCAGCTGATCCTCGACCCGAACACGACGGGCGTGAACCGGCCGGCGATCGGCAGCATTCCCGGCGGGTACAGCGACGCGCTCTCGCAGCTGTTCAACGGCAAGTTCCCGCGGTGGACGGCGCAGATCAATCTCTCCTACCCCCTCGGCACCAGCTTCCAGCAGGCGTCGGTCGCGCGCGCGCGCATTCAGCTCAGCCAGACGCAGGCGCAGGTGAAGCAGATCGAGCTGCAGGTCGCCACCGACGTCACCAACGCGGCGATCACCGTCCAGAGCAACGCGGAGCGCGTCCAGGCGGCGCAGGCCGCGCGCGAACTCGCCGAGCAGACGATGCGCGCCGAGCAGAGCAAGTTCGAGGTCGGCATGTCGACCAACTACAACGTCATCCTGACCCAGCGGGATCTCGCGACGGCGCAGATCAACGAGCTGCAGGCGATCCTCAACTACCGGATTGCGCTCGTCGAGCTCGAACGGCTGCAGCAGACGACCCTGCAGACCGCAAACGTCACCGTGTTGACCCCTCAGTGAAACGCCACTTATGAAGCGAGCCCTCATCGTCCTCGCGCTCGTCGCCGCGATCGGCGCCGGCGCGGGGGCGTACTACAAACTGCGCAGCGGCCCCGACGTCCAGGTGCAGACCGTACCGCTCACGCGCGGCGACATCACCGACTCGGTCGGCGCGACGGGAACGCTGCAGGCGGTGACGACGGTGCAGGTCGGCAGCCAGGTGTCGGGCAACATCGCGTGGCTCGGCGCCGACTTCAATTCGATCGTCCACAAGGATCAGGTGATCGCGAAGCTCGATCCGTCGCTGTTCGACGCGCAGCTGCAGCAGGCCAAAGCCAACTTCCTGCAGTCGCAGGCAAACCTGAACAAGGCGCAGAGCGATCT
The DNA here is from genome assembly GCA_035650895.1 of Vicinamibacterales bacterium. Taxonomy (GTDB): domain Bacteria; phylum Acidobacteriota; class Vicinamibacteria; order Vicinamibacterales; family CAVVIG01; genus Gp6-AA45. The sequence goes on along the minus strand of DASRGT010000002.1, from coordinate 43,753 downwards.
CGAGCAGCGGAGAGTGGCCCTCACCGACGCCAACCAGAAATACACGCGCGCGAAGGAGCTCGCCGCGCGCAGCCTGCTGCCGCAGAGCGACCTGGACGCGGCGAAGATCGCCGTCGACACGGCGCAGGCGGCGCTCGAGTCGCAGCAGGCGACGCTCAAACAGGCGCAGGCGCAGGTGTCGATGAACCAGGCCTCCGTCAACCAGAACCAGGTGAACCTGGATCACACGATCATCACCGCGCCGATCGACGGCATCGTCACGCAGCGCAGCGTCGACGTGGGACAGACGGTCGCCGCGAGCATGCAGGCGCCGACGCTGTTCATCATCGCCGCCGACCTGACCAAGATGCAGGTCAACGCGAACATCGACGAGGCCGACGTCGGCCGCATCCGGCCGGGGCAGCGCGTCACGTTCCGCGTCGACGCCTACCCCACCGATACGTTCGTCGGGACCGTCTCGCAGATTCGGCTGCAGCCGGTCGTCGTCCAGAACGTGACGACCTACGGCACGATCGTCGACGTCCCGAACAACGACCTCAAGTTGAAGCCCGGGATGACGGCGAACCTGAAGGTCGAAATCTCGAGCCGCAGCAACGTGCTGCGCGTTCCGAACGCCGCGCTGCGCTTCAGGCCGTCGGCCGATCTTTTCGCGGCGCTCAATCAGCCGGTGCCTCCCGAGGCGCAGGGATTCGGCGGACGCGGCCGCGGCCGGAACGGGCAAGGCGCGCCGGCCGCCGCTCCAGGCGCCGTCGCGGCGTCCGGACAAGGCGCTGCGGCTCCGTCCGGTCCAGCCGGCGCGGGCGCATCCGGGCAAGGCGCCGCCGCTGGTGCGCCCGCTGGCGCAACGGCGACCGGTGCCGCGGGCTCCTCAGGCGATCAGGGCGGGCGCCGCGGCTTCGATCCCGCGCAGATGATGGATCGCTTCAAGGCGATGTCGCCCGAAGACCAGCGACAATTCATCACGCGCATGAAGGATCGCGGGCGCGATACCGCGGAGTTCGAAAACGTCATGACGGCGAAAGCCCCCGCGCCGCAGCGCGGCGGCGCGCCGTCCACCGCCGCGAGCGCGTCGAGCGCGTTGAAGCCGAAATACGGCGCGCCGGTGACGCAGCAGGGCGCGCAGACCATCGACGCGTTGTTCGCGCCGCTGCCGCCGGTCGAATCGCGCGGCCGCGCGTGGCTCTACGTCGACAAGCAGCTGAAGCCGCTGAACCTGCGGCTCGGGATCACCGACGGCACGAACACCGAAGTCCTCAGCCCCGAAGCACAGCCGGGCATGGAGGTGGCGACCGGCGCGACGGGTCTCGGCACGACGCGCACCACGGGCGGACAGCCGGGCGCCGGCAATCCGCTGATGCCGCAGCGCGGCGGCCCGGGACGGGGGCGGTAGAAGACGACCGATGGCCGAGAACACCGTCATCGCGGTGAAGAATCTCGTCAAGACCTACGTGGTCGGCGAAGTCGAGGTGAAGGCGCTCCGCGGGGTCAACCTCGAGGTGCAGCGCGGCGAGTTCCTCGCGGTGAACGGGCCGTCGGGATCCGGCAAGTCCACGTTCATGCACATCGTCGGCTGCCTCGATCGCCCGTCGTCGGGCCAGTACTTTCTCGACGGGCAGGACGTGTCGCGGATGTCGAAGGACGCGCTGGCGAACGTCCGCAACAAGAAGATCGGCTTCGTGTTTCAGGGTTTCAATCTCCTGTCGCGCACCTCGGCGCTCGACAACGTCGAGCTGCCGCTGCTGTACGGCAGCGGGTTGAAGGCCGCCGAGCGCCACAAGCGCGCGGTGGACGTCCTCACCGCCGTGGGGCTGGGCAACCGCGCCGACCACCACCCGAATCAGCTCTCGGGCGGCCAGCAGCAGCGGGTCGCCATCGCGCGCGCGCTGATCAACAACCCGTCGATCCTGCTGGCGGACGAGCCCACGGGCAACCTCGACACGAAGACCAGCATCGAAGTGATGGGGATCTTTCAGCGCCTGAACCGCGAACGCGGCATCACCGTCGTGCTGATCACGCACGAGCTCGACATCGCGGAGTACGGCACGCGCGTCGTGACGTTCCGCGACGGTCAGGTGATCGCCGATCGCGCCGTGCAGCGGCGGCGTAATGCAGCGGACGAGCTGGCGGCGCTGCCGCCGGCGGAAGAGGCCGTCTAAATGTCCGTCCTGATGGTGCTGCGAATCGCACTCAAGGCGCTCGGTCGCAACAAAATGCGGACGGCGCTGACCATGCTCGGCATGATCATCGGCGTGGCCGCCGTGATTACGATGGTCGCGCTCGGCACCGGCGCGCAGACCTCGATCGAATCGCAGATCCAGTCGGCCGGCACCAACATGGTGATGGTGAGCGCGGGGAACTTTCAGCAGGGCGGCGTGCGCATGGGCCAGGGCAACGCCAGCACGCTGACGCCCGACGATGCGAACGCCATCCGCGGCGTGCAGGGCGTGCAGTACGTCGCCGCCGGCGTGAACACGCGCGGACAGGTGGTCGCGGGCAATCAGAACTGGGGCACGCAGATTCAGGGCACCGACGTCGACATGCCGCTGATTCGATCCTGGCCGGTGCAGATCGGCGCGTTCTTCACGCCGCAGGACGTGACGACGGCGTCGAAGGTCGCCGTCCTCGGGACCGTCGTGCGCGATCAGCTCTTCGGACCCGACGTGGATCCGACGGGCCAGGTGATCCGGATCAACAACCAGCCGTTCACCGTCTCCGGCGTGCTGATCAGCAAAGGGCAATCGGGCATGGGCACCGATCAGGACGACGTGGTGTTCGTGCCGTATACGACGGTGATGAAGAAGATGCGCGGCATCACCTTCATCCAGCAGGCGCAGGTCTCGGCGGCTTCGGCGAACGACACCTCCGCCACCGCCGACCGCATCGCCGCGCTGCTGCGCGTCCGCCACAAGATCCAGCCCGGCGATCCCGACGACTTCATGGTGCGCACGATGGAGGAGATGGCGGCCGTGCGCGTCCAGGCGACGCAGACGATGACGGCGCTCCTCGCGAGCATCGCCGGCGTGTCGCTGCTCGTCGGCGGCATCGGCATCATGAACATCATGCTCGTGTCGGTCACGGAGCGGACGCGCGAGATCGGCCTCCGCATGGCCATCGGCGCGCGCGGCCGCGATGTGCTGCTGCAGTTCCTCGTCGAGGCCGTGGTGCTCAGCCTGTTCGGCGGCGCCATCGGCATCGCCCTCGGGTTCGCGCTGTCGCAGGGCGTCACCTTGTGGATGCAGTGGCCGACGGCGGTGTCGCCGCAGGCGGTGCTCGTCGCGTTCGGGTTCGCGGCGATCACCGGCGTGTTCTTTGGCTTTTATCCCGCGCGAAAGGCGGCGGCGCTCGATCCCATCGACGCGCTGCGGTTCGAATAGGGTCCTCATGCGTATCTCGGGTGTGCTCGTGGTCAGTGTTCTCGCTGCGGTCGTCGCCGCCGGCGCCGCCTGCTCGCGCGGCGAAGCGGAAGCGCAGCGCCCCGCCGCGCCCGCCGCCGGCGGCCGGGGCGGCAACACCAACGCGCCGGTCCCGGTCACGGTCGCGCAGGCCGTGCAGCGCGAGATGCCGATCACGATTCAGGGCATCGGCACCGTCATCGCCGCATCGACCGTCGCCGTTCACGCGCAGATCACCGGCGAGCTCACCTCGGTCGCGTTCAAGGAGGGCGACGACGTTCAGGAAGGCCAGGTGCTCGTCACGCTCGACAAGCGACCGCTCGAAGCGGCGCTCGCGCAGGCGCAGGCGCAGCTGGTCAAGGATCGCGCGCAGGCGGTGAACGCCCGCGCACAGGCCGATCGCTACCAGGATCTGCTCCGGCGCGGCATCGCCACGCGCGAGCAGGTGGACGCGATGGTGGCGCAGGCGGCCGCGCTCGACGCGACCGTCACCGCGGACGAGGCGAACGTCGACAACGCGAAGGTGCAGCTGCAGTACGCGACGATCAAGGCGCCGATGACCGGCCGGACGGGGCTCCTGCAAGTGCATCCCGGGAACCTCGTCCGCGCGAACGACACGCAGGCCATCGTCACGATCAACAAGATCACGCCGGTCTACGTCTCGTTCTCGATTCCCGAAGCGCAGCTGCCGGCGCTCAAGCGTTACATGGCGCAGAGCGGCACGCTGCCCGTCTCCGCGATACCGCCGACCGACGACGGCCGGCCGTCGACCGGCCGCGTGAACTTCATCGACAACGCCGTCGACCCGACCACGGGCACGATCAAAATCAAGGGCACGTTCCCGAACGACGATCGCCGGCTCTGGCCGGGCCAGTTCGTCAACGTCACCGTGACGCTCACGCAGGACCCGAGCGCCGTCGTCGTCCCGTCGGCCGCCGTGCAGAACAGCCAGACCGGCCAGTACGTGTATGTGATCAAACCGGACAAGACGACCGAGATGCGGACCGTGAAGGTCGCGCGGCTCGCGGGCGACCAGAGCGTCATCGAGTCGGGCCTCACGGGCGGCGAGACCGTCGTCACCGACGGCTTCCTGCGGCTGGTCCCCGGCAGCCGCGTCTCGATCAAGGGCGCAGAGGCCCCGAAGGCGACGTCATGAACCTGTCCGAGATCTTCATCAAGCGGCCGGTCACGACGACGCTGATCATGCTCGGCGTCATCGTGTTCGGCGCGATGGCGTACCTGCGCCTGCCGGTCAGCGACCTGCCGACGGTGGACTTCCCCACCATCCAGGTGGGCGCCAGCCTGCCCGGCGCGAGCCCCGAGACGATGGCCTCGTCGGTCGCGCTGCCGCTGGAGAAGCAGTTCGCGACCATCGCCGGGTTGAACGCGATCAACTCGACGAGCTCGCTCGGCGGCACGAACATCGTCCTGCAGTTCGACTTGAGCCGGAACATCGACGCGGCCGCGCAGGACGTGCAGTCGATGATCGCGCGCACGCAGCGGTCGCTGCCGCCGCAGATGCCGACGCCGCCGTCGTACCAGAAAGTGAACCCCGGCGACCAGCCGGTGCTGTTCCTCGTCCTGCATTCGGCGACGCTGCCGATGCAGACGGTGGACGAGTACGCGGAATCGACGATCGCGCAGCGGATCTCGATGGTCAGCGGCGTCGCGCAGGTCAACGTGTTCGGGCAGGCGAAATTCGCGGTGCGCGTCGACGTCGACCCGCGGAAGCTGGCGGCGCACGGCATCGGCCTCGACGAAGTCGGCAACGCCATCACGAACGCGCACGTCAACCTGCCGACCGGCACGATCTTCGGCGAGGACAAGACCTACGTGGTGCAGGCGAGCGGTCAGCTGATGCGGGCCTCGGCGTACGGGCCAACGATCATCGCGTACCGCAACGGCAATCCCGTCCGGCTCGACGAAGTCGCCCACGTCTACGACGGCATCGAGAACGACAAGAACGCCGCCTGGTACAACGGCGAGCGGACGATCTATCTGGCCGTGCAGAAGCAGCCGGGCACCAACGTCGTCGAGGTGTGCGACGCCGTCAAGGCGCTGCTGCCGACGCTGCGCGAGCAGCTCCCGGCCGCGGTCGCCCTCGAGGTCCGCACGGATCGGTCGATCCCGATCCGCGAGTCGGTGGCGGACGTCAAGTTCACCCTCATCCTCACCATCGGCCTCGTCGTCGCCGTCATCTTCCTCTTCCTGCGCAACGTCTCCGCGACGCTGATCCCCAGCCTGGCGCTGCCGGCGTCGATCGTCGGCACGTTCGCGGTGATGTACCTGCTCGACTACAGCCTCGACAACCTGTCGCTGATGGCGCTCACGCTGTCGGTCGGCTTCGTCGTCGACGACGCGATCGTGATGCTGGAGAACATCGTCCGGCACATGGAGATGGGCAAGGCGCCGATGCGCGCCGCCTACGACGGATCGAAGGAGATCGCCTTCACGATCATCTCGATGACGATCTCGCTCGCCGCGGTGTTCATCCCGGTCCTCTTCATGGGCGGCATCGTCGGGCGCCTGCTGCACGAGTTCTCGGTGACGATCGGCGTCGCGATCATGGTGTCGGGCCTCGTGTCGATCAGCCTCACGCCGATGCTGTCGAGCCGCTTCCTCAAGCCGCCGCACGCGACGAAGCACGGCTTCTTCTACAACGCCATCGAGAAGATGTTCGACAGCTGGCTGCGGCTGTACGACTGGACGCTGCGCCTGTCGCTGCGCTGGCACGTGCTGACGATGGCGGTCTCGATCGCGCTGCTGTTCGGCACGGTCTACCTCTTCAACCTGGTGCCGAAAGGGTTCCTGCCGAGCGAGGACCAGGGACGGTTCCAGGTGAGCATCGAGGGGATGCAGGGCGTCGGCTTCGACGACATGACGCGGCACGTGATGGATGTCGCCACGATCGTCGGGAAGGACCCCGACGTGTTCGGCTACAGCGCGAACGTCGGCGGCGGCCCGACCGGCGGCGGGTTGAACAGCGGGCGCATCTCGGTCGACCTGAAACCGCGCGCGCAGCGCACGCGCACCGTCGATCAGGTGATGACCGACCTGCGGCCGAAGGTCGCGCAGGTGCCGGGCGTCCGCGTGTACATGGTCAACCAGCCGCCGATCAATCTCGGCGGACAGCAGGGCGCGCGCAGCCTCTATCAGTTCACGCTGCAGGACACCGACACCGCCGAGCTGTATCGCAGCGCGCCGGTGTTCGAGCAGAAGATGCGCGAGCTGCCCGGGATCGAGGACGTCAGCAGCGACCTGTTGCTGAAGAATCCGCAGGTGCGCGTCGATCTGGATCGGGACAAGATCGCGGCGCTCGGCCTCTCGGTGAACCAGGTCGAGACCGCGCTCTACAACGCGTACGGCACGCGCCAGCTGACGCAGATCTACGCGCCGAACAACCAGTACCAGGTGATCCTCGAGGTGGCGCCCGAATTCCAGAAGGATCCGGCGGCGTTGTCGATGCTGTACGTGCGCTCGTCGAACGTGGCGGCCGGCGCGACGCAGGGTCCGCTCGTGCCGCTCGACACCGTCGTCAAGGTGAGCACCGAAGCCGGTCCGCTCAGCGTCAGCCACACGGGGCAGCTGCCGTCGGTGACGATTTCGTTCAACCTCAAACCGGGCTACGCGCTCGGCGACGCCGTCACCGCGATTCAGCAGACGGCGGCGCAAACGCTGCCGTCGACGGTGGCGACCACGTTCCAGGGGACGGCGCAGGCCTTCCAGGACTCGCTGCGCGGCCTCGGCCTGATCCTGGTCATGGCGATCGTGGTCATCTACATCGTGCTGGGGATTCTCTACGAGAGCTTCACGCATCCCCTGACGATTCTCTCGGGACTGCCGTCGGCCGGCTTCGGCGCGCTGCTGACGCTGCTGATCTTCAAGACCGAGTTGAGCCTCTATGCGTTCGTCGGCGTCATCATGCTCGTCGGCCTGGTGAAGAAGAACGGCATCATGATGGTCGACTTCGCCGTGGAGGCGCAGCGCGTGCACAACAAGACGCCGCGGGAGGCGATCCACGAGGCGTGCCTGGTGCGCTTCCGTCCGATCATGATGACGACGATGGCGGCGCTCGTCGGCACGCTGCCGATCGCAATGGGCTTCGGCGCCGGCGCCGAGTCCCGCCGCCCGCTGGGCCTCGCCGTCGTCGGCGGCCTGCTCGTCTCGCAGATGCTGACGCTCTACATCACACCCGTCTACTACGTGTACATCGAGAACGCCCGCCTCTGGCTGGCCGGCCGCAAGTCGAAGCCGACCGCGCTGCCCAGGCGCGACGTGCACGCGCCGGCCGCGGAACAGGCCTGAGCCTCGACCGACAACCTTTCCTAACCCCCTTTCATCTAAGCAGTTGGTAAGTGGGTCACACTTGTCAGCTGCGGTGATGGCGTTCAACGGCGAGGCTCGGGCGGGTCGATCGGGGGTCGATGCGGACGTGGCCCTGGCGGCGGGCGGGGACCAGTCCGCGTTCGAGCGGCTCTACCGGACGCACGTTGCACGGATCCACAGCCTGACGCGGCGGATGCTCGGCAGCCACGACGCCGACGAGGTGACCCAGGACATTTTCGTCCGCACCTGGCAGAAGCTCGGCCAGTTCCGCGGCGACGCGGCGTTCACCACCTGGCTGCATCGCCTCGCCGTCAACGTGGTGATCGAGCGGCGGCGCAGCTACGCGATCCAACGCGAACGGATGGCGGACGATCCCGCGGTGCTCGAGGCGGTGCCGGTCGCGCCGGCACGAGCCGACCTGACGGTCGACTTCGAGCACGCGATCGAACAGCTGCCGCCGGGCGCGCGCGAAATCTTCGTGCTCCACGACATCGAGGGCTACAAGCACCGCGAGATCGCCGCGATGCTCGGCATCGCGACCGGCACGTCGAAGCGCCAGCTGCACCGGGCGCGGATGCTCATGCGTGCGCACCTGAACGGATGAAGACGATGCATACCGAATGGACCGACCGGCTGTCGGATTATCTCGACGACGAGCTCGCGGCCGACGAGCGGCGCGCCGTCGACGCGCACCTGGCGGCCTGTGCCGACTGCCGCGCCGTGCTCGACGACCTGCGGCGCGTGGTGGCTCGCGCGCGGACCGCGGAGACGCGCCCTCCGCAGGGCGACCTGTGGCCGGAGATCGCCGCCCGCATTGACCGGCCGTCGACGCGCCGATTCGCGTTCACCCTGCCGCAGGCGTTGGCCGCGAGCCTCGCCGTCGCGCTGCTGTCGGGTGCGATCGTGTGGCGCGTCATGGTCGGCTCGAAGACGATGCCCGACGCCACCACGGCGAGCGCTCCGGCTGCAGCGGTCCAGACCGCGAGGCCGGCCGAGCCGACGCCCGGCGTCGCCACCGTCAGCTTCGCCGACGCGCAGTACGACGCAGCGGTCGCCGACCTCGAGAAGGCGGTCAACGAAGGGCGCGGGCGTCTGGACAAATCGACGATCGACATCGTCGAGCACAACCTGCAGATCATCGATCAGGCGATCGACCAGGCGCGGCAGGCGCTCGAAGCGGATCCGGCCAACAGCTACTTGAGCAGCCATCTCGTCGAGGCCCGCCGGCGGAAGCTCGATCTGCTGCGCCGCGCCGCGGCCCTGACGGAGGGAGATTAGGCGGGCCCACTGCCCGCGCGACGGACCGAGGGACAGGCCGGGCCTCCAGACCCGGCATGAGGATGACATGGTTGCAGCACTCGTATTTTCGATGATGGCGCTGACGACGACCGACCAGACGGTCAACGTCACGAAAGGCACGAAGCTCGAGGTCAACAACTTCGCGGGCGACGTCAACGTGAAGGCGTGGGACCGCGACGCCGTGCGCGTCGAGGTGCACCACTCCGATCGCGAGACGGTCGAAATCCGCCAGGACGAAGGCGTCCTCCGCGTGCGCGGCCGGTCGACGCGCGGCGGCCCGCCGCGGTCGCTCGACTACACCATCTCCGTTCCGGGCTGGATGGCGGTCAGCGTCAGCGGCACCTACGCCGACACGACGCTCGAGGGCGTCGGCGGCGACGTCAGCGTCGACACGACGCGCGGCGACATCAAGGTGCGCGGCGGCTCGGGGTTCGTGTCGCTGAAGTCGGTCCAGGGCGAAATCACGCTCGAGAAAGCGAAAGGCAAGATCGAGATCCGCGGCGTCAACGAGAGCATCCGCCTGGCCGACATCAACGGCGACGTGTCGGCGGAGACGACCAACGGCAGCATCATTCTCGACCGCGTCGATTCGGGCAACGTGGACCTCTACACGGTCAACGGCAACATCTCGTACGACGGGCCGATCAAGGACAAGGGCGTCTACCGCCTGACGACACACAACGGGACGATCGCGCTGCCCGTTCCGGAGAAGGTCAACGCGACGATCGCGGCGCGGACCTACAACGGCAGCATCCGGTCGTCGTTCCCGCTGCCGGCGAGCGACACAGGCAGCAGCGACCACCGCAACCGGCGGCTGTCGCTGACGCTCGGCAACGGCAGCGCGCACGTCGAGCTCGAATCGTTCGGCGGCACGATCGCGCTGCGTCGCCCGGGCGAGGCGCGGCCGGAAATCGAGCGGCGCCGCCGCGACCGCGACGACGATGCGGACAAGGCGAAAGAGAAGGCGCGCGAGAAGGGGAAGGAGATCGGACAGGCGTTCGGCCGCGTCGACATCGACGTCGACCGGATCGACGCGGAAGTCGCGCGGGCGCTCGCCGGCGCGCAGCCGGCGATCGACGCCGCGATCGCCGAATCGATCGACGCGGTGGCGTCCGTCATGCCGGTGGCGCCCGTTCGTCCGCTGCCGCGGCCGATGCCGCGGCCGCAACCGCGATGAATTCCGGCGCGGCCGCCCCTTCGCGGCTGCCCTACCGAGCCAGGCGGTCGAACAGCTCCTGAACCGTCAGGCCGCTGACCGGATCGCGCAGCGCCGGCGCGATTTCTGCCAGCGGCTCGACGACGAAGCGCCGGTCGCGAAAGCGCGGATGCGGCACGACCAGCCCGGGCGCGCTGACCACGAGATCGCCGAGCAAGATCAGATCGAGATCGAGCGTCCGCGGCGCGTTCGCGTGCGGGCGCTCGCGGCCGCGCTCGCGCTCGATCGCGAGCAGCGCGTCGAGCAGCTCGCGCGCCGACAGCGCCGTCTCTCCCGTGGCAGCGGCGTTCAGGTAGCGCGGCTGCGGATCGTCCACGCCGACGGGATCGGTTTCGATGTAGCGCGACAGCGTGAAGCCGGCCAGCAGGGATGCCAGCCGCCGGGCGGCGTAGTCGAGGTGACGGCGGCGGTCGCCGAGATTGGAGCCGAGCGCGACGGCCGCTACTCGACCCACCGCGTGGGAAGCACTTCGCCGATCGCCGGTCCGATAATCTCTTCCGCGCGGCGTCCGAGCAGGTCGCGCCGGCCCGCTCGCGCCTGCTCGAAGAAGCGCTTCTGCTCGAGGACCTCGCCGAGGATCACGCGCAGCATCTTGGCGTGGCGCGCGTTGGTCATCGTATCGATGCGCGGGCGCCAGCGATCGACGAACGCCTGCGCGTCGCGCGCGTCCTCCTCGGTGACGGCGGCGGCGGCCGCGTCGCCCTTGCCGCTGATCGATCGGTTCGGGTCGGCGACGTCGGGCACGGTCCCGCCCAGCTCCTCGATTGCCGTGCCGACCCACGAGAGGTGCGTTTCCTGCCGGTTGAGGATGTACTGATAGGTGTTGTTCGCGTCGTATTGCGTGACCACCTGCGCGGCCCGCTGGTGCCGCAGGAGCGACGTCAGCACGTCGCGATGGAACTCCTGGAGCAGCGCGAGGAGATCGCTCACGACGCCTGTTTTTCCTTGCACGTGATGCAGACGCGCGTCCACGGGATGGCGTTCAATCGGGCGGGCGCGATCGCTTCGCCGCAGTCGCGGCAGACGCCGTAGGTGCCCTTGTCGATCCGCCACAGCGCCTCTTCAATGGCCTGGAGGATCTTCGCGTCCGTCTGCTTGAGCTTCAACTGGATGTGCACTTCGTTGTTGCCGCTCGCCTGATCGGCCATGTCGCCCTGGCGCGTGTTGTTCTCCATCGACGCCTGCAGCGGCTTGATGCCGCCGGTGCCGAGGATCTCCGCGCGCTTCTTCAGCAACGCCTCTTTGTACACCGTTACGTCCATCTCGATCGGACTCCGTGTAAACAAACATCATAGCACTTAGCGCAGGAAGAGGTATCGGCCGAGGAACAGCACGGCGAACACGTAGACGAGCGGGTGCGCGTCCCGCCCGCGTCCGGCGGCGGCCTTGAGCAGCGCGTACGACATCAGGCCGAACGCGATCCCTTCCGTGATGCTGAGCGTCAGCGGCATGACGATGACGGTCAGGAACGCCGGGACGCTTTCCGTCGGGTCGTCCCAGTCGATGCGCCGCAGCCCGCCGATCATCATCGTCCCGACGAGAATCAACGGCGCAGCGATGATCGGATAGAGCGTGGGCGCGCCCTCGTGCGCCGCGTAGCCGCCGCCGATCATCTGGACGAGCGGGTGCAGAAACAACGACAGCAGGAACAGCGCCGCGGTGACGAGGCTAGCGAGTCCGGTGCGGCCGCCGGCCGCCACGCCCGCGCCGCTCTCGATGTAGGCGGTCACGGTCGACGTGCCCAACGCCGCGCCGGCGACCGTGCCGATGGCGTCGGCGAGCAGCGCCTGCCGCGCGCGCGGCAGCACGCCGTCGCGCATCAGCCCCGCCTGGCCGGCGACGGCGACGAGCGTGCCGACCGAATCGAACAGCGCGAGGAAGAAGAAAACGAAGATCACCGCGACCATCCCCGGCGCAAGCGCGCCGGCGACATCGAGCTGCAGGAAGGTCGGCGCGAGCGGCGGCACGCGGCCGACGACGCCGTGGTACCGCACCAGGCCGAGCGGCAGCGCGACGACGGTGGTCGCGAGCATGCCCCACAGGAACGCGCCCTTGACGCGGCGCGCGAGCAGAATCGAGGTGAGCGCGAGCGACGCGACGGCAAGCGCCACCGGACGGCTGTGCAGGTCGCCGAGCCCGACGAGGGTTCCCGGCGCGGCGACGATCAATCCGGCCCACTGCAGGCCGACCATCGCAATCAGCAGGCCGATGCCGGCCGCGATGGCGTGCTTCAGCGAATCGGGAATCGCCGTGATCAACCGCTCGCGCAGGCCGACGCCGGCCGTCAGGATGAAGATCGTGCCGGCGATCGCCACTCCGCCGAGGGCGACGCGCCACGGCACCTTCATCGCCACGACCACGGTGTACGCGAAGAAGAAGTTGTGGCCCATCGCGGGCGCCACCGCGATCGGGTAGTTGGCGAGCAGCGCCATCAGCGCCGATGCGCACGCGGTCGCGAGGCAGGTCGCCGTCATCACCGCGCCCGCATCCATGCCCGCCGCGCTCAACACCGCCGGCTGCACGAAGACGATGTACGCCATCGTCAGGAACGTGGTGACGCCGGCGAGGATCTCGGTGCGCACCGTGGTGCCGTGCGCCTGCAGCGCGAACCGTCGTTCGAGGAATCGCAAGCCGGCGAGATTCTACTCCGCCCGCAGCGTGGACAGCGGCTTGTTGCGCAGCACGTCCAGGCTGGAGAGCACGCCGATGACGGCGACGAGCGCCGCGGTGAGGACGACCCCGGCCACGTGTTCCAGCGGGAAGATCCGCCACGGGATCTCGAGGGCGTACGTCGCGACGCCCCAGGTGAGCGCGACGGCGCCGAGCGAGCCGACGAGGCCGGCGAGCGACCCGAGCACGCCGTACTCGAGCAGCAGCATCCGCGCGATGGTGCGCGTGCTCGCGCCGAGCGTCTTGAACACTGCGGCCTCGTAGACGCGCTGGAACTTCGTCATCGCGACGGCGCCGATCAGGATCAGCGCCCCGCTGAAGAGGACCAGCCCGCCGACGACGGTGATCGCCAGGGTCACCTTCGACATCACGTCGCGGACCGTCTCGAGGATCTCGTGGAAGTCGATCACGGACACGTTCGGAAACCGATCGACGAGATCGTGCTGGAAGCGCGCGCGGGCGGCCGCATCGCCCGGGCCTTTCAGCGGCGCGACGTAGGTCTGCGGCGCCTGGTCGAGCACCCCGCTTCGGAACACGAAGACGAATCCGCCGTTTCGCGACTCGCGCCAGTCGACGTCGCGGATGCTCGTCACCCGCGCCGAGAGCGTCCGGCCGAGGACGTCGAACCGCATCGTGTCGCCGACGTGGATCTTCGCGCGCTCGGCGATCTGCTGCTCGACCGACACCTCGGGGCTGCCCGACGGCCCCGTCCAGAACGCGCCGGCGACGATGCGCTCGTTCGGCTCCAGGTGATCGCGATAGGTGATCGTGAACTCCCGGCCGATGCCCGCCCCGCGCTCGCGGACGTCCTCGACGCCGTCCAGATGCGTGTCGCGGCCGTCGACGCCGGTGACGCGCGCGCGCAGCACCGGAATCAGCTGGTACTGCCCCGCGCCGTGCGACGGGTCCGACAGGAACGCGCGCACGCCGTCGATCTGGCCGCGCTGCACGTCGAGCAGGAACATGTCGGGCGAATCGGCCGCGACCTGGATCGAAAACTCGTCGAGCAGCGTCGCCTGCAGCGACCGGATCCCCACGATGAAGAAGGCGCCGAGACCGACGGCGAGCAGCACGACGCGCGTCTGGTTGCCCGGACGCGAGAGGTGCAGCACGGCGTGGCGCAGCGGAAACGACCGCGACGCCGCCAGCGGAGCGACCAGCGCGACGAGCGCCCGGCCCGCCAGCAGCAGCACCAGCGCGAGGCCGGCGAACCCGACGCACACGACGACTCCGGTGCGCAGCGACGCCGCCTGCCACGCGGTCACCGCGACGAGGCCGAGGGTGACGAGGACGAGCGCGGCCATGCTCACCCAGTCACGTCCGCGCCGCGCGCCCTCGTCGCGGAGCAGCAGCGACGGCTTGATCAGCCGGATCTGCAGCAGCGGCACGACCGAGAACAGCAGCGACACGAGGACGCCGATCGCGATCCCCTGCGCGACGGCGCTCCACGTGACGCCGTAATGGGCCTGCGCGAGCACGGAGGTCGACGCCGGCCCGATGGCGTACGGGATGGCCGCGATGGCGGCGCGCGCGATGCCGACGCCGAGCAGGCTTCCCGCCAGGCCGAGCGTCATCACCTGGAGCACGTAGACGGCGATTACCTGCGCGCTGCGCGCGCCGAGGCACTTCAGCACCGCGATGCTGCGGATCTTCTGCAGGATGAACACGCGCGTCACGCTCGAGACGGCGATGCCGCCGAGGATCACGATCACGAGGCCGACCAGGCTGAGGTAGTTCTCGGCGCGATCGAAGTCGCGGCCGATCTGGTCCTCGTTCGATCGGTACGATCGCACGTTGATGAACGCCTGGCGCAGCTCCCCGCGCAGCGCCGACACCAGCGGCTGGATGCGCGGCTCCGGCACTTTGACGAGCAGCTGGCGCGTCGCCCGGCTGCCGAAGTTCAGCAGGCCGGTCGACGGCAGGTCGGCGTAGTCGATGAGGATCCGCGGACCGATGCTGAATCCGCCCATCCGGCCCGGCTCGCGCGTGATCAGCCCGCGGATCGTGAAGAACGCCTGGCCGACCTGAATCCGGTCGCCGACCGCGACGCCGAGCGTCGTCAGCAGCTCGGGACGGACGAGCGTGCCGTGCTGCTCGAGCAGCGCGTGCGCGTAGGGTTGCCCGCTCTCGAGCGTGACCGTCCCGTACAGCGGAAACGACGGCTGGACGGCCCGCACCTCGACCATCTTCGCGAGCTGGTTCGATCGGGCCATCGTCGCCGTCTCGATCGTCTCGGTCGTCGCCTGCGCGCCGAATTCGGCGAGCCGGCGATCGATGGTGTCGCGGGCCGACGGCGTCCAGTCGCGGTTGCTGCTGATCAGGACGTCGGCGGCGATCAGCGCCTTCGCTTCGGTGCCGAAGACCTCGCGCACGCTCTGAATCACCGAGCGCAGCGCGACGATCGCGGCCACGCCGACCGCGATGCAGACGAAGAAGAACAGCAGGCGCTGCCACGATGCGCGCGTTTCGCGCAGCGCCATCCGAAGCACGAACCTCACGAGCGCACCAGTTCGAGCGTGTTCTCGACGACGCGGCCGTCGCGCAGCACGAGCCGCGCGTCGGCCATGGCCGCCAGCTCCGCGTCGTGCGTCACGAGCACGAGCGTCGTCCCGCGCTGCGAATGGATCGAGCGCAGCAGGTCCATGATGTGCCGGCCGTTGGTCGTGTCGAGATTACCGGTCGGCTCGTCGGCGAGGACGATCGGCGGATCGTTGGCGAGCGCGCGCGCGAGGGCGACGCGCTGCTGCTCCCCGCCGGAGAGCTGCGACGGGTAATGGTGCGCCCGTCCCGTCAGCCCCACTTCCTCGAGCAGCGCCGAGGCGCGCGCGGCCGCGGCGCGCACGCCGGCAATCTCCATCGGGACGGCGACGTTCTCGTGGGCGGTGAGCGACGGGATCAGGTGGAAGAACTGGAACACGAACCCGATCTTCTCGCCGCGCAGCCGCGCGAGCGCGTCTTCGTCGAGCTGCGTGATGTCGACGCCGTCGATCGTCACCGCTCCGGTCGTCGGCGCGTCGAGCCCTGCGATGAGCCCGAGCAGCGTCGACTTGCCGCTGCCCGATGGCCCGACGATGGCCACGAAGCGGCCGCGCGGGATGTCGATCGTCAGCGGGTGGAGGATGGTGAGCGGCTCGGTGCCGCTGGTGACGGTCTTGGAGACCTCCCGAAGGCCAATCATGATCGCTGCAGCTGCTCCGCCACCGGCTTCAGCACCCGCCACACGTTGTCCGCGACGATCCGCGCGCCGTCGGCCGTCGGGTGGATGCCGTCGGGCTGATTCAGCGTGTCGATCCCGGCCACGCCCTGCAGCAGGAACGGCACGAACGGCACGTGGTACTTCGCCGCGAGCGCGGGATACACCTTGTGAAAGGAGACGTCGTAGTCGCGTCCCCAGTTCGTCGGCGCCTCCATGCCCGCGAGGATCACGCGGATGCCGCGCTTCTGCGCGGTCTCGATGATCTTCGCCAGGTTGTCCGACAGCTCCGCCACCGGCAGCGCGCGCAGCGCGTCGTTGCCGCCCAGCGCGACGATCAGAATCCTGACGTCGCCCTGCAGCGACCAGTCGAGGCGCGAGAGGCCGCCGGCCGACGTGTCGCCGGACACGCCCGCGTTGACGACCTCGTAGGTCAGCCCCGCGGCGTCGAGCTTCTGCTGCAGCAGCGTCGGGTACGCCTGCGACACCGGAAGTCCGAGGCCGGCGGTGAGACTGTCGCCCAGCACGACGATCTTTGGACGCGCGTCGCGCGGCCGGGGTGCCTCGACCGCTTTGGGTGCCGTCGCCCCCGGTTCGCCGCGCCCGGTGGCCGGCGCGCCGTCGCGCCCGGCGGGCGCGCCCGAACCGCAGGCGACGGCGAACAGCGTCAGGAACAGAATCGGGCCGACGCGCATCACGACAGCCGGGTCAGTTCCTGCTCCAGCGCGTCGATCGCGGCGGCGAGCGTGCGACGGTGGGCGTCGGTCCGCGCCGACGTCAGCTCCGCTCGTTTGCGCGCCAGCGCCAGTTCGATCGTCGTCCGCCGCGCCTGCACGGCGCGCTGCTCGGGCGTCAGCGCCGGGGCGCGTGCCGCTTTCCGCATCCGTTCAGCTTCGGCCTGCTGGAACTCGACGTCCTTGCTCTCGAAACCGCGAGCCATGTATCTAAAGTATTCTACTGAGATGCACAGCGCGCACGACCTCCTGACGCGCTGGCCGGCGCTCGACGTGGCCGCCAAGCGTGCTCGCCTGCAACAGTCGCTGCACCTCACCCCGGGTCCCCTGAACGATGCGATCCTCGACGCGCGCGACGCGGCGCAGCGGGCCGCGGCCGGGTTGTGGCGCCGCGATCCCTCGGTCTGGAGCGGCGACGCCGCGGTGCAGGCGACAATCGCGCAGCGGCTCGGATGGCTGTCGTCGCCCGAGTTGATGGCCGATTCGCTGGACCGGCTGGTCGCGTTCGGCGCGCGCGTCGCCGCCGACGGCTTCACCGACGTCGTGCTGCTGGGCATGGGCGGATCGAGCCTCGCGCCCGAGGTGCTGCACACCATCCTCGGGTGCGCGCCGGGCCGGCCGCGCTTCCACATGCTCGACTCGACGGACCCGGCGAGCGTCCGCGGCGCCGAAACCGATCCGTATCGCACGCTGTACATCCTGTCCAGCAAGTCGGGGTCGACGATCGAGCCCAACTCGCTCGCGGCGCATTTCCGCGCCCGCCTCGAGGACGCGCGCGTGACGCGCTGGGCGGATCACTTCGTCGCGATCACCGACGAGGGCACCTCGCTCGCCGAACGCGCGCGTGCCGAGCGCTTCCGCGACCTCTTCATCAACCCGTCCGACATCGGCGGCCGCTACTCCGCGCTGTCGTTCTTCGGCATGGTGCCGGCGGCGATCATGGCGATCAACGTGCCCGCCCTGCTGGGGTGGGCCCTCGCGATGATGAGCGCCGCCGATCCGTCGAACTGCGGCGCGCTGGACAATCCGGCGGTCGCACTCGGCCTCACGCTCGGCGCCGCGGCGCGCGCCGGACGCGACAAGCTGACGCTGATCGTGCCCTCCGCGCTCGAACCGTTCGGCCTCTGGGTCGAGCAGCTGATCGCCGAGAGCACCGGCAAGCACGGCACCGGCATCGTCCCGATTGCGGGCGAACCGCTCGGCGACCCGCAGGTCTACGGCCGCGACCGGCTCTTCGTCCGGCTGCGCGTCCGCGGCTCGTACGACGAGGAGATGCGCGACACGTACGTGCGCGATCTGAAGGCAGCCGGCGTGCCGATGGTCGAACTCGAGCTGCCCGAACCCTCGGCGCTGAGCGCGGAATTCGTCCGGTGGGAGATCGCGACGGCCGTCGCCGGCGCCCTGCTCGAGATCAACCCCTTCGACGAGCCGAACGTGCAGCAGGCGAAGGACGCGACGAAGTCGCTGCTCGTTCGCTTCAAGAAGGACGGCGCGCTGCCGGGGGCGCGGGCCGACCGGACGCTGCCGTCCGGCATCGCGCTGACGCTCTCGACGGCGGCCCGTACGGCGCTCGGCGATCGCGGCGCCGATGCGCTGCTCGCACTCGTCGGACCCGGCGACTACGTCGCGCTGCTCGCCTACGTCGGGTTCGGCCGCGAGCTGGAGCTGGAGCTGCAGTCGCTGCGCCGCGCCATCCGCGATCGCACGCATGCGGCGACGATGTTCGGCTACGGACCGCGATACCTGCACTCGACCGGTCAGCTGCACAAGGGCGGACCGAACAGCGGCGTCTTCCTGCTGGTGACCGCGACCCCGCGCGAGGACATTCCGATCCCGGGCGAGCCGTACTCGTTCGCCACGCTCGAACTCGCGCAGGCGCTGGGCGATTTCGCGTCGCTCGACGCGACCGGGCGCCGCGCCGTGCACATTCACCTGCCCGCTCCGGACCTCGCGCTGATCCGCCTGGCGGGCGAGGCGCTGCTGTCGCGACTGCGGACGTAGTCCGGCGTCGGCCGGATCAGGAGCATCGATGCAACTCGGCTTCGTGGGACTCGGCAAGATGGGGCTCAACATGGTCACGCGCCTGCGGCGCGGCGGCCACGACGTCGTCGCGTTCGATCGCAGCGCCGATGCCGTCGCGAGCGCGGTCGAAACCGGCGCGCACGGGGCGCGATCGCTCGACGACCTCGTGGCGCAGCTCGCGCCGCCCAGAGCGGTGTGGGTGATGGTGCCCGCCGGCGCACCGACCGAGTCCACCGTCGCGGCGCTCGGCGATCTGCTCGCGCCGGGCGACACGGTCGTCGACGGCGGCAACACCAACTTCCACGACGACGTGCGGCGCGCCAACGATCTGTCGGCGAAGCGTGTGCATTACATCGATGCCGGCACCAGCGGCGGCATCTGGGGTCTGCAGGAAGGCTACTGCCTCATGGTCGGAGGCGAGGCCGACGTGTGCCAGCGGCTCGAGCCGATCTTCCTGACGCTGGCGCCGCCCGACGGGTACCTGCACGTCGGCGATCACGGCGCCGGGCACTACGTGAAGATGATCCACAACGGCATCGAGTACGGCTTGATGCAGGCGTACGCCGAGGGCTTCGAGCTGATGCACGAGAGCCCGTACCACGTGGACGTCGGCAAGGTGGCCGCGCTGTGGAACCACGGCAGCGTCGTGCGGTCGTGGCTGCTCGAGCTCGCCGCGCGCGCGCTCGCGGACAACGCCGACCTCGCGGACCTCGAGGCCTACGTCGAGGACTCCGGCGAAGGACGATGGACGCTGGCGGAAGGCATCGAGCGCGCGATCCCGATGCCCGTGTTGACGGCGGCGCTGTTCACGCGATTCCGCTCGCGCGAACAGAACCCGTTCGGCGAGCGGCTGCTCGCGGCGCTTCGCAACCAGTTCGGCGGCCACGCGGTGAAGAAACCCCATGCCTGACGCCGTCGCCGCCCCGGGTTCGTCCGCGCCCCCGGCCGCCACCTCGTTGTTCGATCGGTTCGCCGACGGCGACACGCTGCCGGTCGCGGCCGAACCGGTCAGCATCGTCATCTTCGGCGGCGGCGGCGACCTCGCGCATCGGAAGCTCCTGCCGGCGCTCTACAACCTGTCGGTCGACGGGCTGCTGCCGCCGCGAACCGCGATCGTCGGCGTCGGCCGCACGGAGATGAGCGACGACGACTACCGCGCGTTCGCGAAGGACGGCGTGACGCAGTTCTCGCGCCGGCCGATCGACGAAGGCGCGTGGCAGGCGTTCGCCGACGGCCTCTTCTTCGTGCGGGCGACGATCGACGACGAGGCGTCGCTCGGCCCGCTCGGTTCGAAGCTCGACGTCGTCGAGCACGAGCGAGGCCTGCCGGGCAATCGGATCTACTACCTCGCGGTGCCGCCCTCGCTCTTCGTGCCGACGGTGCAGCAGCTGCAGCGCTCGCGATTCGTGCCGCCGCGCGAGTCGGCGACGCGCGACCTGCGTCCGTTCGCGCGGCTGATCGTCGAAAAACCGATCGGCCACGACCTCCAGAGCGCGTGCGACATCAACGACGCGATCGCGGGCGTCTTCAACGAGCACCAGATCTACCGGATCGATCATTACCTGGGGAAGGAAACGGTCCAGAACATCCTGGTGCTGCGGTTCGCGAACAGCATCTTCGAGCCGCTGTTCAATCAGAAATACGTCGATCACGTGCAGATCACGGTCGCCGAGTCGGAGGGCGTCGGCACGCGCGCCGGCTACTACGAGCAGGCGGGCGCCCTGCGCGACATGGTGCAGAACCACCTGCTTCAGCTGGTGTCGCTGATCGCGATGGAGCCGCCGCGCTCGCTCGACGCAGACGTCGTCCGCGACGAGAAGCTGCAGGTGCTGCAGTCGCTCCGGCCGTTGACGGCCGATGCCGTCGATCGCGACGTCGTACGGGCGCAGTACGCGGCGGGGTTCGATCTCGGCCGGCCGGTGCCCGGGTACCGCTCCGAGAAGGGCGTCGACGCGAACTCGCGCACCGAGACGTTCGTCGCGCTGCTGCTGTTCATCGACAACTGGCGGTGGGCCGGCGTCCCCTTCTTTCTGCGCACGGGCAAGCGGCTGCCGAAGCGCGCGAGCGAAATCTCGGTCAGCCTCAAGGAGGTGCCGCCGATCCTCTTCAACGCGAACCCGGACGGGCGGCTCGATCCGAACGTGCTGACCATCCGGATTCAGCCCGACGAGGGGTTCGCGCTCGGCATCAGCTCGAAGGTGCCGGGGCCGCGCGCGCGCGTGTACCCGGTCAACATGGATTTCCACTACGGCACCACGTTCGGCGGCAGTTCGCCGGAAGCCTACGAGCGGCTCCTGCTCGACGTCATGGCGGGCGACGCGACGCTCTTCATGCGCCGCGATCAGGTCGAAGCGGCGTGGCGCTGGGTGATGCCGATTCTGGACCGCTGGGCGGAGGCGACGCGCGCCCCGCTGCCCGTGTACCCGGCCGGAGACTGGGGGCCGCCGGAAGCGGAAGCGCTGATCCGCCGCGAGGGACGCCGATGGCGAGCGTTGTAGCGGACCGCACGTGGCGCGACACCGATCCGGACGAAATCGAGTCGGCGCTGGCCGACGTGTGGCGCGGCATCGGCAGCGACGGACCGGTCGCGCGCGCCGTGATGTCGAATCTCGTGGTGCTGCGCGAGTGCGATGCGGGAGCGCCGGCCGAGATCGTCGCCACTCCGTACACCGAAACGCTCGACGCCATCGTGGGCCAGCACCCGTCGCGCGTCATCGTCCTGTGGCACGAGACCGGCTGCCCGCTGGCGCGGGGGCCGCTCGCCGCGCGCGTCGGCGTCACCACGTACGGGCCGCCACACGCCCGATACGCCGTCGAGCACGTCGTCGTGCGCTCCACGTGCGACGCAGCGTCGCTTCCGTCCATCGTTCGGCGGCTGATTCGCGGCGATTTGCCCACCAGCATCTGGTGTCCCGACGACCTGTCGCGCCGGCCTCCGCTCCACGCCGTCGTCGCCGAGGCGCGTCAACTGATCTACGACAGCGCGCGGTGGGGCGATGTTGCCGCGGGCTTCGCGGCCGTAGCGGACGCGATCGGGAACCGGCCGGTGGATATCGCGGACCTTGCGTGGCGGCGGCTGACGCCCGTGCGCCAGGCGCTGCGGCACGCCGGTGACGAGCTGTCGCGCGACGACCTGCGGGCGGCACGCATCCGCATCGTTCATGCGCGTCGCGATGCGGCGCTTGCGTGGCTGCTGCGCGGATGGCTCGCGACGCGATTCGGGTGGTCCGACACGACGCAGCCGCAGATCGACCCGGTGGACGATCCCGCCGCGCCGCTGGTGCTGACCGTCGGCGCGGCCGGCCGCGAGTCGACGATCGAGTTGGATGCGGATCGCGTCCTCGTCAGCCAGCACGGCTGGCCGCCGTACGCGGTCGGCGTCCGTCGTGAGACCGTCGACGCCGCCGTCGCCGCCGAACTGCGCAGCCTTGTCGTCGATCGGACGCTGCGGGACGCCGTGACGTTCCTCGGGCGCTCCTAGCGGACGCGCTACCGCTGCAGCATCGTCTTGATCTGCGAGATGTTCGCGAGAATTTCGTCCAGCTGCGATCGGTCGACCTGCAGCTTGCCCGCCTTGCTGTCCTGCTGCATCTGATCCGACGCCACCTTTTGCACGCGATCGAGCAGCATCAGCATCATCGCGCGGTTCTCGTCGGTCACCTGCATCGGCGGCGGTATCGCGCCCGGCGACATCGTCGGCGCGGAGCCGCCGATGGCCGCGGGATTGGTCGACTGGCCAGCGCCCGTCGACTGGGTCTGCACGCCGGTCGCCTGGTTCGGCGCACCTGACGGCTGACCGGGCGCCATCGCTGCCGGCGTCGTCGCGCCGGTCGGCTGCGACACGAACCCCGGCTGCGTCGTCGGCACGCCGGTCGCCGGCGACTGAACCGTGGGCGGGGTCGTGGGCTGTGCCGTCGGCTGCGCTGTTGTCGGCGTTTGCGGCGTGGCTGGCTGCTGGGTGGGCGGCTGCTGCGTCGTCGGCTGCTGGGTCGTGGGTGGCTGAGTCGTCGGCTGTTGGCTCGTCGGTTGTTGCGTCGTCGGTTGCTGCGTCGACGGCTGCTGCCCGGTCGCGGTCGGCTGCGTCGGCTGCTGTGTCGCCGGCGTTTGCGGCGACGCCACCGGTGTCGTCGGCGAGGCCGGCGTCGTCGGCGTCGGCGACGGTGCGGGCTGGCCGGAGGTTTGAGCCGAGGCGACCGCAGCGGTCAGGACGAAGACGGCGAGAAAGCTCGAGCGTTTCACGGAGACCTCCTGCCGATCGGCTTCGCAAGCGCGGTGCCATACAATGAGATCGCAATGCGATATCTCGTCACCGCACGCGTGAAGCACGGCCGGCGCGAGCCGCTGGCGCGCGCGATCGAGGAGGGCACGCTCGGCGCCGGATCGGTCGCGGGCGACGAGTACTTCCGCAACATGGCCGCGGCGCGCGAGCTCGAAGACGGCCGCGTGCAGTGGGTGGAGGTTTGTTACTGCGCGACGCCGCTCGCCGAGGAGCGGCCGTACTGGGAGCAATATTTTTCGTTCGACAAGATCCAGGATGCGCACGCGCGCAGCCGCTGCCGCGATCTGAACGGCGACGAACCGTGGGCGTGCGGCGACTGCGACTGCAGCGCGCGCCTCGAAGCGCGCCTGGCAGGCAGGGGCAAGCCGTTCGCGCCCTGAGCGCTACGCTATACTCGCAGCCTGGTGTCCTCCCTTCAGTCGCTGTTCGCCCGCGCGGCGGCGGCGCTCGAACGCGGCCGCGGCGCCGAAGCAGCGCAGCTGCTCAACCCGACGCTGCGTTCGGGGTCGCTCACCCGCGACGACGAGCTGACGGTCCGATCGCTCATCGCCGAAGCCGCGCTGCTCGAGGACGATCTCGATCGCGCCGGGTCGGCGCTGGGCCGTCCGCCCGACACCTTCCGCGACACCGTCCACCCGCAGCGCCTGTCGACGCTGTGGCGGCTGCACGGCCGCCTCGCGTCGGCGCGCGGCGATCAGTCGCGCGCCATTGCCATGCACGGCCGCGCGCTGAAGATGGCCGAGACCGCGCACGATTCGCGCGCGATCGGCCTCGCGCACTACGAGCTCGGGCAGTGCTACCGCAAAGTGGGCGCGATGGTGATCGTGCGCGAGCACATCACCAAAGCGGCCGCCGCGCTGCACGCCGCCGGCGATCGCCGCCACCTCGCGCTCGTCCACTCGCTCTCCAGCATCGCGCTCGCGCAGCTCGGCCAGTACGACGAAGCCATGGGCGCGCTGCGCCAGGCCGAGCGTCTCGCATCGCTGGTGCAGGCCGACGATGTGCTGGCGACTGTCTGCGGAAACCAGGCGAACGTCACGATGCTGCAGCATCGGTACGAGCAGGCGCTCGCGCTGGCCGAACGCAGCGTCGCCCTGCACGAGTCGCACGGCTCGAGCCACGGCCTCGCCGTGGCGCTCGCGACGCTCGGTCAGATCTGCGTCCGCCTGGGCGACCTGACGCGCGCCGAAGCGGCGCTGCACCGCGCGCTCGATGTCCGCAGCCCGATTCAGTTCCACGAAACGACCGGCGCCGTCTTCGACACGCTCGCGCAAATCCACCTGATCCGCGGCCGCTACGACACGGCCGCCGACTTCCTCGGCCGCGCGAGCGACGCGTACGGCGCGTACGGCCGCCAGACCAGCCAGTGGTACGAGTGGTCGGTGCGCGTGCTGGGCGCGCGGCTCGCCGTCCGTCGCGGCGACCTCGATGCCGCCGTCGCCCTGGCGGACGAAATCCTGCAGGCCGAGGCGCCGCCGTTCGATGCGCTGCAGGCGACGCTGATCGCCGCCGACGCGCTGATCGCCGGCGGTAAGCTGGCCGAGGCCGAGCAGCGGCTCGCATCGGTCGCGGATCGGCTCGACCCGCAGACGGCGCCCGCCGAGTGGGGCGAGTACCTGCGGCTGCGAGGCGCGCTGCACGCGCGGTCCGGCAGCGCGGCCGACGCGTATCACGACTTCGCGCAGAGCGCGGCGCTGCTCGAACTGCTCGGCGAGCGGTACCAGGCCGGCCTCAGTCACCTCGCGCTCGGCCGCCTGGTCGCCGAGACGGGCGCGCGGTCGATCGCCGAGCGTCATCTCGAGAAAGCGCGCGACACCTTTTCGCAGCTCGGCGCCGAGCGCGATCTCCACGACACCGAAGCGGCCGAAGCGCTGCTGACGAACATCGGCACCGGCCAGTACGTCATCTCCCCCGCCGACGCCGACGACGCCATCGTCCGGCGCATCGTCGATGCGGCGGCGCTGCCCGACCTGCTCGGACGGGAGACGGCATCGGCGCTGCTCGAAGCCGCAGCCGGCGACGCGGCGGTGGTGTTCGTCGAGCTGCCGGGCGGCGACGTCCGGATCGTCGCGATGGCCGGCTGCGACGCCGACACGGCACGCACGCTGGCGCGCTCGGCGCTGCACGGCACGCCGTACGGCCGCGGCATCCTGGCGTCCGAACCGCTCGGGCGCGATCCCGAAGGCACGCGGATCGGCCTTGTGGCGTCGCCGCGGCCGATCGGCCACCCGGTGATGCGGCGCCTGCGCATGATCGCCACCGTCGCGCGTCAGGGATTCGCGCTCTGCGCGGCGCGCGATCGATCGGCAGCGACGGCGTCAGGACTCGCGATCGATCGATCGCTCGAACCGCTGCTGCCCGGTTTTCTGTCCGCCAGCGCGGCGATGGGCCGCGTGGTCGAGCAGATTCAACGGCTCCAGGGCAACGACCTCACCGTGCTCATCACCGGCGAGAGCGGCACGGGCAAGGAGCTCGTCTCGCGCGCGATTCACGTCGGCTCGCATCGCAGCGCGGCCGTGTTCCTGCCGTACAACTGCACGACGACGGGCCGCGATCTGGCGGACAGCCAGCTGTTCGGGCATCGGCGCGGCAGCTTCACGGGTGCCGTGTCGGATCAGCCGGGTCTCGTGCGCACGGCGGCCGGCGGCACGCTGTTCCTCGACGAGATCGGCGACCTGCCGCTGGACGTCCAACCGAAGCTGCTGCGGTTTCTCGAGCAGGGCGAGATCATGCCGATCGGCGACACACGCCCGCAGCGCGTCGACGTGCGGGTGCTGGCGGCCACGAACGCCGACCTCGAGCAGCGCGTCGCCGAAGGAAAATTCCGGGAGGATCTCTACTACCGGCTGTCGGTGATTCGCATCCACGTGCCGCCGCTGCGGGATCGCCGCGAGGAGATTCCGCACCTGAGCACGCTGTTCCTCCGCGAGGCGTCCGAGCGGCTCGGCAAACCCGACATCCATCTAAGCTCGGAGACGCTCGACGTCTTCTCGCAGTACTGGTGGCCGGGCAACGTGCGCCAGTTGAAGAACGAAGTGCAGCGCGCCGTCGCGTTGAGCGCGCCGGGCGGCACGGTGATGCCCGCCCACCTGTCGCCGGAGATCGTGACGACCAAGCTGCCCTCGTCGGCGCCGGCGCTGTCGGCGCGCGGGCGCCGCAGCGCGCCGACGCTCGCGGCGGCGGTGGAGGAAATCGAGCGGGAGATGATCCAGGGCGCGCTCGATCGCAGCGGCGGCAACATCTCCGAGACCGCCCGCGCCCTCGGCCTCACGCGCCGCGGTCTCTACCTCAAACTGCGCCGCCTCGGTCTCGATCTGCGTGCGGGCGCGCTGGATGGCGAGACGTAGTCCCTGGGCGTCGAACGTAACCGAACTACCCTCGTCAAGCCGCTCGAAGCTGGATACTGACTACTCGTTTCACACGTATCATGATTACCAAGTATCCAGTTTGCACGGAGTTTTCTTCCGCTGCACAGTCTATCTAAACAACTGACATTGCAGGTGTTCGGCCGTACGACCGAACACGACATTGCACGCGGTTTCACCTGGGCTTGGTACTTGATAGTTCAGACCGCCAGACATCACCCAGGAGTACCTCGTGAAACACATCTGGACGGAAGAACTGCCGAAACGACCCGGCGCCACGACCCGAGCCGCGGAGCGGAAACCGATTGCGGTATCCGCGCGCCTGACGTGGAAGGATCAGCGCGGCACGACCCGATTCGCCACCGTCGTCACGAGGAACGTGAGCGAGTACGGCGTGTACGTCGAGTGTCAGTCGCCGGTGTCGATCCCGCTCTTCCGCCTGGTGCAGTTTCAGCTCGAGCGCGACGTGCGCGGCGTCGACGCGCTGCCGGCCGCGCTCCAGCAAGGGCGCGTCCTGTCGGCGGTCTACCGCGTGTCGCCGGCGTCGGCGTCGAAGCCGCAGGGGCTGGCGCTCCGCCTGATGGTCGATCCGAAGCGCGCGGCTACGGCCGCTTCCGCCAGTAGCGCGCAAGTCCTCGCCAGTTGAGGTCGAATCGACCCGCAACTTCGTACGCGTGCGCGTCGTCGCTGTTCATGCGGCGGCGCAGCACGCGGCGCCACTCGTCAGCGAACCATGCTTCCCGATCCTCGTCGCTGCCCTCCCGCGCCAGCGACTGCTTCGCCAGGGTGCTCGTCAGCTCGAGGTTGTCCGCGAGCTCGGACAGATGCGTCCGCGACGGCTGGTGCGGACCGAAATGGGTCACGAACAGCGTCTCCGCATCCCACGCGCCGATCCGGGCGAGGCTGTCGCGCCAGATCTCGAGGTCGATGTCGGGCGGCGGCGTCGGCGGCACGTTCACGCCGCCGGGCAGGAGACGCACGCCGGCGGTGTCGCCGACGAAGGCGACCCCCGCGTCGGCGCTGAAGTAGCTGACATGATGCGACGCGTGCCCGGGGGTGTAGGCCACCTCCAGCGCGCGGCCGCCCTCTTCGATCCGTTCGCCGCCGCGCAGCACGGTCACGGCGCCGGGCGGCACGGGGCGCACCTCGCCCCACAAGCGCTCCATCTGGTCGCCGTACAGGCGCGTCGCGCTCGCCAGCAGCTTGGACGGATCGATCAGGTGCGGCGCGCCTCTCTCGTGAACGTAGATCTTCAAACCCGGTAGTTCGTGGGCGAGCGTCCCCGCCGCGCCGGCGTGATCGAGGTGGATGTGCGTCAGCAGCAGCGCGCGAACGTCGGCCATCGCCAGGCCCGCCTGTTCGAGGGCGCCGCGCAGCGTCGGCAGCGTGCTCGCCGGTCCGGGATCGATGATCGCCGCGCCGCCGGCGCCGTGCAGGACGACGCTCGCGATGATGCGGGGCTGACCGAGAAACTTCACGTCGACGTAGGAGATGCCCGAAGCGAGTGTGATCATGATGTCTGGCGGCGGAGCCGCAGGAACCAGAACGCTGCGAGCGCGACGACCGCGACCAGGCCGGCCAGGCCGGCGCCGCCGATCAGCCGCTCGATGAACTGCCAGCTCTGTCCCAGAAAGTACCCGACGAGCGCGATCGTTGTCGACCAGAGGACCGCGCCGGCGGCGTTGAACACGAGGAACGTGGGCCACGCCATGTCGCTGCCGCCGGCAAGAATCGCGCAGAACACGCGCAGCCCGGTGATGAAGCGCGCGATCAACACGGTCTTTGCGCCGTGCCGGTCGAAGTACCGGTCGAACCCGGCGAGGTGCGCGCGCGTGATGCCGATGCGGCCGCCGTATTTCGTCAGCAGCTGGCGTCCGCCCTTGCGGCCGATCGCGAAGCCGAGGTTGTCGCCGAGCGTCGCCGCGACGATCGCCACCGCAATCACCCACGGCAGCGACAGCTGACCGAAATGCGCCAGCGCGCCTCCCGCGAGCACCATCGTCTCGCCGGGAACGGGCAGCCCGGCGTTTTCGAGGAACACTCCGAAGAACACGACGGCGTACCCATAGCGCGCGAACAGATCGGTGACCCAGGCGGGCATCGGACTGGTTCGGCTCGGTTATCCGCGATCCGTCGCCGCCGCACGCCGACACCCGACGAGGGGCGAGCGGCAACCGGCGCTCACATCCGCGCTCCAGGCCCGCGCAGCGCTCTGCCCGGCCGCTCCGCCGTCATCTTTCCGTCAGCGACGACGCGGCGGCCGTTGACCAGCACGTGGCGGACGCCGACGGCGTAATGGTTGGGATCGTTGTAGGTGGACGTTTCGCGGATCGTGGCCGGATCGAACACGGTGACGTCGGCCGCCATGCCCGGCCGCAGGATGCCGCGGTCGGTCAGATGCACGCGCGCCGCCGCCTTCGACGTGACCTTTCGGATCGCCTCTTCGAGCGTCAGCAGGTGCTCGTCGCGGACATAGTGCCCGAGCAGGCGCGGGAACGAACCCCACGCGCGCGGATGCGACTTCGACTCGGCCAGCGGACCGTCCTCCGCCTTGGCGCCCGAATCGGTGCCGATGCCGACCAGCGGATGCGCGAGCGCGGCGCGGACATCGGCCTCGTCCATGACGGCGTTGACGGTGGAGCTCTCGCCCCGGTCCGCGATCACCAGATCCATGACGGCGTCGCGCGGATCCTTCCCCATCGCCTTCCCGATCTCCGCAAGCGTCATCCCCTCGTACTTCCGCAGCGCCGGATTCAACACCGTCGTCAGCAGGATGCCGTCGCCGCCGCCGGCGCCGTACCACTGGTTCTCCCAGGCCGCGTGCGCGTCGGCCATGTCCGTCCGGATGCGCTCGCGCTGCGCCGGGTCGTTCAACCGCGCGATCATCTTGTCGAGGCCGCCTTCGCGCACCCACACCGGCAGGCACGCGTCGAGGCCGTTCGACGACCGCGTGTACGGGTACACGTTCGCCGTGACGTCCACACCCCGCGCGCGCGCGGCGTCGAGGCGTCGAAGCACCTCCGGCATGCGGCCGAATTGCGGCCGGTAGGCGGTCTTCAGATGCCAGATCTCCGCGGGGATGCCCGCGCGCTCGGCGATCGCGATCACTTCGTCGATCGACTCGAAGATCCGCGGGCCTTCCGAGCGCTGGTGCGTGAAGTACACGCCCCCGGCCCGCGCCGCCACCTTCGCGAGCTCCACGATCTCGTCGGTGGACGCGAACCGGTCGGGCACGTACTGCAGCGACGTGCTCAGGCCGAGCGCTCCCTGCGCCATCGCCTCGGCGACCAGCTGCTTCATCCGATCGAGCTCGGCGGCGGTCGCGGCGCGATCGTCCTTGCCGATCACGTAGTTGCGCAGTCCGCCCGCGCCGACGAACGTGCCGACGTTGATGGCCGGGTGCGACCGCTCGTCGAGCCGGCGCAGGTAGTCGCCGAGCGTTCGCCAGTCCTGCGCGACGCCGAAGTGCGCCGCGCTCGCCTTCGCTTCGGCGATCAGCCGATCGTTCACCGGCGCGATCGACGTGCCCTCGCCGGTCACTTCCGTCGTCACACCCTGCATGATCTTGCTCGCGGCGCGCGAATCGACGAGGACGTTGAACTCCGACTGCCCGAGGAGGTCGATGAAGCCGGGCGCGACGACGAGGTTCGTCGCGTCGATCGTCGTCGCCGCGTCGGCATCGGTCAGACGGCCGATCGCCGCGATGCGGTCGCCGCTGATGCCGATGTCGCCTCGAAACCACGGCGCGCCGGTGCCGTCGACGATGCGACCGTGTGAAATTTTGATGTCGAAGCGGGGACGCGGCTGCACCGCCGCCACAATCGGCGACACACCGACGAAAACTGCAATCGCGAGTGCCCACTGTTTGTGACACATGCCCTCGAATCCTAACAGAACGTTCCGCGCATCGCGTTAAACGTTCGGCGATTTCGACGGTCCAACCTGTGCAAAGGGGCAACGCGAATACTTGTCCGTCTATTACTGCGTGACCCGTCGCCTCGCGCTCTCGTCGCTCATTGCACTTTCCTTGTTCGGCGCCCGGCTCGAGGCCGCGTCCACCCTCGTCGCGCAGGACGGCGATGCGAGCATTTCCCACGATCCATCGGGCGAGTGGACGCTGACCGCGGGCGGCGCGACGCTGACGCTCGTCGCCGAGAGCGGACGCGACTTCGCCGTCAGCCGTTTCGTCGCGCCGTCGGGCGCGGTGTGGACGGTTGGCAGCGCCGCGGATTCGAGCTTCCGCGTCCGCGGCCAGCTCGTGTCGTTCGGCGCGCGCGCCGACGGATTCGAGTTCCGCGCGGTGTCGGTGACGGCCAACGCTCCGCGGCTCCAGCTCGACGCGTCCTACGACGTGGCCGCCGCGGATCTGCAGGTCACGCGGCACTACGCGATCGCGTCCGGCTCGCCGACGTTCGAAACGTGGACGACGTATACGAGCGCGAGCGGCGCGACCATCGCCGATTTGAGCGCGCTGCAGATCACGGTCCCCGCCGGGACGCTGCGCTGGGTCACCGGGCTGCAGGGCGACAACGCCGACGTGGTGTCTGACACCGCGTTCACGCGGAGCCAGCAGACGCTCGACCTCGGCGCGTCGCTGACCCTCGGCGCGACCGGCCGGGCGTCGGAGCGCATCGTGCCGTGGTTCGCCGTCGACGGTGCGAAAGACGAGCTGTACGCCGCGCTCATGTGGTCGGGCGCGTGGTCCTTGACGGCGACCAATTCCGCCGGCGGCCTGCGCCTCGCCTACGCCTTGCCGCCGATGACGACGGCGGTCCACGGCAGCGTCGACGGTGCGCACGTCGTGTTCGGCGCCGCGCCGGGCGGCGTGCCCGAAGCGACGGCGGCGCTCCGCTCGTACGTCCTGGCGGGGATTCGCGGCGGCCGGCCGCTGCAGCCGCTCGTCACCTACAACACCTGGTTTGCATACGGCACCGAGATCGACGAGGCCACGCTCGAGGCGGAGATGGACCGTCAGGCCGCGCTCGGCGTCGAGCTGTTCGTCGTGGACGCCGGCTGGTACGAAGGCGCCGGCGCGGGCGGCCCGTTCGACTTCGACGCGGGGCTCGGATCGTGGACGCCCGATGCCGCGCGGTTCCCGAACGGCCTCCGCCCGCTGCGCGACTACGCGCACGCCCTCGGCATGCAGTTCGGCATCTGGGTCGAACCCGAGCGCGTCAACCTGGCGCTCGTCGGCGCCCCCGGGATCCAGGAGGCGTGGCTGGCGACGAGCGGCGGCAGCTACGGTTCCGATCACGCGGCGCAGATCTGTCTGAGCGTCGCGGCGGCGCGCCAGTACATCCTCGATCGCCTCACCGATCTGATCGACGCGGTGCAGCCCGACTACCTGAAATGGGACAACAACATGTGGGTGAACTGCGATCGCGACGGCCACGAGCACGGCGCGACCGACGGCAACTTCGCCCACGTGCAGGGCCTGTATCAGGTGCTCGGGGCGCTGCGCGACCGGTATCCCGCCCTGCTGCTCGAAAACGTGTCGGGCGGCGGCAACCGTCTCGATCTCGGGATGCTGCGCTTCACCGATGCCGCGTGGATGGACGATCGCACGGCGCCGTCGGTGCACGTCCGCCACAACATCGAAGGGCTCAGCGCGGTGTTCCCCCCGGCCTACCTGTTGTCCTTCGTCACCGACCACGACACCGAACCGCTGCACGACTCGCCGGATCTGCCGCTCTACTTCCGCAGCCGGATGGCTGGCGCGCTCGGCCTCTGTTTCCGCGGCGACGGCTTCTCGGACGGCGACCTCGCCGGCATCGCGCACGAAATCGACATCTACAAGGCGATGCGCGACACGCAGCGCGCGGCGGCGGCGGCGTTGCTGACCGGCCAGGCGCAGCCGGCCGACGGACCGCCGTGGGACGTCCTGCAGGAGAGCGCGTCCGGAAACGGCCAGTCGCTGCTGTGGGCGTACCAGTCGGATCAAGGCACCGATACGATCCTCGTCAGGCCGACCGGCTTGATCGCCGATGCCACCTACGACGTGCAGTCGGTCGACACCGGGTCGCTCGGGACGGCGACCGGCGCGGCGATCATGGCCGACGGCATCCGACTGATACAGTCTCCGAACACCGCCGCCCACGTTCTGCTGCTCCGCGTGCAGTAGAATCGGTTGGATGCGCCGGCTCGCGTTCGCGCTCCCCCTGATCGTCTGTCTCGCCTCGCTCGCCTCGGCGCAGACCGTCATCGTCACGCACGCGCCGGCGGGCGCGCCGGTCGACGTCGTGTTCGACAACGATCGCGTCGCGAACGCCGTCGCCGACAGCAACGGCCAGGCGACGCTGACCTTTGCGCTGCCGCCGCAGCTGACCGAAGCCGACGTGCACGTCGCGACCGAGCGCTGCGGCGACACGCGGCGCGTGCTGCTCGTCGAACGCGGCATTCAGGGTGCGCCGCCCACGACGCCGTGCGACCGTCGCGACTTCCCCGACGTCTTCGTCGTCCAGCGCATCACGACCTTCGTCGTCGATTTCACCAACCCGACGCCGAGCGTCCACCTGCGTCAGGGCCCGGCGCCCGCCGCGTGGCTCGGCGACGAGGGCGCCTCCACGAGCCGGCTCAATCTGCCGCCGGCGCCCAAGGGGCTGCTCGTCTCGGGCGGCGTCGGCTTCGCCGCGGCCGGCAACTGGACCGACACCGTGTGCGGCACGAACACCACGAGCTGCACGGCCACCGGGACGGCGCGCGCGCTGTCGGCGTCGGCGGCCTACTGGCTGACGCCGAACATCGGCGTCGAAGCCGGCTACCTGCGCCCGAGCGACGCGTCCGCGAGCGGCAGCGGCACCGACTTCACCTTCACCAGCACGCGCAAGACCGAGGTCGCGTTGATCAGCGGCCTCGTCGGCGGCGCGATCGGCGGATTCCGCATCTACGGCCGCGGCGGCGCCACCTATCACCGCGCCACGCTGTCGACGAGCGAGACGGTGCAGAGCGTCGGATCGCAGAACCTCGAATCGAAGACGGCGGGCTGGTCGTGGCACGCGGGCGGCGGCTTCGAGATGTGGCTCAAGCCGTACGTCGCGCTGTACGTCGACGGGGGCGTCGTGCAGCTGCGCGGCAACGGGGTCGGCGGCGCCGACGCGGTGATGGACGAGCAGCTGATCGTCGCCAACGTCGGCGTGCGGCTTCACCTCTGGCGGTGATCGTCTCGGGCGTGGTCGCTTGCCGCTGGTGGCAGGGCCCGATCGCGCGGTCGCGTGTCGACGGATGATCGCCGGGCGAACGCGTCCGCCTACTGCACCGCGGTGAGGGTGACGTCGAAGACCAGCGTCGCGTCCGGCGGGATCTTGCCGGATCGTGAATTGCCGTAGGCCAGCGACGGCGGAATCACCAGCCGGCGCACGCCGCCGACGTTCATCCCCACCAGCCCCTGATCCCACCCGCCGATGACGGCACCGGTGCCGAGCGTGAACGAGAAGGCGTTCGCCGAATCGAACGGCAGCCCCTTGAAATCCGATTTCGTCGGATCGTAGAGCCAGCCGCTGTAGTTGACCGTCAGCGTGTTGCCCGACGCGGCGACGGCGCCGCTCCCGAGCGCCAGGTCGATTTTCTGGAACGCCGGCGACTGCGACGGCGTGGTCGCGGTGTCGGTGCACGCGGCGGCGCACAGGACGACGAGGATCAGGGCGGCGAGGGAGGCGCGCGTCACGGTGATCCTAAGAATACACCGGGCGTGCGACGGGACGGCGGCATCCGCCTGGCCGTTCAGCGCGCTTGGTATACTGGCCTGGTCGGCGCCATGATCCTGCACCAGTTCTACCTGAATTGCCTGGCGCACGCGTCCTATCTCGTCGGCGACGAACGCACGGGCACCGCCGCCGTCGTCGATCCGCAGCGGGATATCGAACAGTACCTGTCGTTCGCGCAGGAGCACGGCCTGACGATCCGGCACGTGCTGCTGACGCACCTCCACGCCGATTTCGTTGCCGGACACCTCGAGCTTCGCGATAGGGTCGGCGCCACGATTTATCTCGGACGGGCCGCCAAAACCGAGTATGCCTTCACCCCGCTCGGGGACGGCGATCGCGTCGAATTCGGCCGCGTGCGTCTCCAGGCGCTCGAAACGCCGGGACACACCCCGGAGTCGATTTCGATTCTGGTGTTCGATCTCGATCGGGACGACACCGAGCCCCATGCCGTGTTGACCGGCGACACGCTCTTCGTCGGCGACGTCGGGCGGCCCGATCTGCGCGTGTCGCTCGGCTGGGCCGCCGCCGACCTGGGATCGCTGCTGTACGACTCGCTCTGGCAGAAGCTGCTGCCGCTGCCCGATCGCAGCCTCGTGTATCCGGCGCACGGCGCGGGATCGCTGTGCGGAAAGGCGATCGGCCGCGAAACGGTGTCGACGATCGGCGAGCAGCGCCGCGCCAACTACGCCCTGCAGCCGATGGCCAAATCGGAGTTCATCGACATCGTCACCGCCGATCAGCCGGAGGCGCCGGCGTACTTCGTCTACGACGCCGTGTTGAACAGCCAGGAGCGGCCGACCCTCGACGAAGCGCTGGCGCGCGGGCTCAAGGCGATGACGCTCGAGGAGGCGCTGCAGGCACAGGCGTCTGGAGCGCAGCTGCTGGACACGCGCGATCCGGCCGACTTCGCCGCGGCGCACCTGAAAGGCTCGATCAATATCGGCCTCGGCGGCCAGTACGCGACCTGGGCCGGAACCGTCTTGAGCCATGATCGTCCGATCGTGATCCTCGCGTCGCCCGGCGGCGAGCACGAGTCGGCGATGCGCCTCGGGCGCATCGGGTTCGACAACACGATCGGGTATCTGAAAGACGGGCTGCACAGCCTCTCGTCGCGCCCTGATCTGATGACGCGCACCGAGCGGCTCAGCCCGGCGGTGGCCGCCGACCGTCTCGCGACGAGCGGACCGGCGCGCCCGATGCTCGTCGACGTCCGCGCGCCGCGCGAGCACGACGAAAAACACATCGCCGACAGCGTTTCTGTGCCTTTGAGTCAGCTGGTGACGCGCGCCGGCGAGCTGCCGACGGATCGGCCGCTGATCGTCTATTGCGCCGGCGGATACCGGTCGTCGATCGCGGCCAGCCTGCTCGAGTCCCTGGGGTTCACCGACGTCAGCGAGGTCGCCGGCGGCATTGCCGCGTGGGAAACCGCTGTGCTACATTCGGCCGGACTCGGGGGCACGCTTGTCCACAGGTGAAGTTCCGCTCGCGCGTCTCTGGCAACTGCCG
Organism: Vicinamibacterales bacterium; assembly: GCA_035650895.1. GTDB lineage: Bacteria > Acidobacteriota > Vicinamibacteria > Vicinamibacterales > CAVVIG01 > Gp6-AA45. The sequence goes on along the minus strand of DASRGT010000002.1, from coordinate 8,048 downwards.
GACGGCACCAGCTGCATCCTGCTGAAAGATCCCGCCGCGGAGAACTGGCAATTGCGCGTCGTCCGCGGCGGCAGCGTCCTTCGCGCCGAGTCGTACGGCAGCGCCATTGTCGCGATGGACGAAGGCAAGCGATGGCGCGCGTCGTACGACGCGTCGTTCGAGCCGTCCGCCTCGCGTCCATAGCGTCCCGCGTCCACCGCTGAACATGCGCTGCTGAAGTCGAGGGCGGCCGCGCGACATCCCGGCGCGACCGCGCCCTTCCACTGTGAACGCTACGTGCGCGCCGCGAACGGGTTCTCGTCCGCGCTCGGCCCGTAGATCGACGGGACCGGCACGTCGAGCAGGCGCAAGTACACCGACAGCTGGCCGCGGTGGTGATAGATGTGGTTCAGCACGATGTTGCGGACGACGGCGCCTTTCGGCATCTTCATCATCGTCTGGCCGCCCATCTTCGCTTCCCACGCCTGACCGAGGCCTTCGTCCCCGAGCTTCGCCAGCACCTCCTTCACCTGCGCGACGCTCTTGTCGTGCGCGGCGAGGATTTCAGCTGTCGTGGTGGGATCGCCTTTGGGTCCGCCTCCCGCGCCGAAGTCGAACGAGTCGGACAGCGTCCATCCGGCGCAGAACCCCTGCGCGGTGGCGATGTGCATCGCCAGATAGCCGAGCGACATCGACTTGGGATGGGGTTTCCACGAGAGCTTGTCCTGCGGGACACGCTCGAGCACCCTGCGGGTGGTCTTCGCCTCGTTGTCGTACTCCTGCAACAGCGCATCGACTTTCGACATGACATCCTCCTGAGCGGCGGCCTGACGGACCCCAAATCATACAACCGGTGTCCAAGGCTCCAGTGCTGGCCGCGGAGCGACTCACCCGGCGCTACGGCGCGATCGTCGCGCTGCACGATCTCACGTTCGAGGCGCGGCCCGGCGAAGTGCTCGGCCTGCTCGGCCCGAACGGCAGCGGCAAGAGCACGACGGTCAAAATCCTGACGGCCCTGCTGCGCCCGACGGACGGCGCGGTCACGCTCGACGGCGTCGATATCTTCGCGGACCTGCCGCGATACAAGTCGCAGCTCGGCTACGTCCCGGAAGAGCCGCACCTCTACTCGTATCTCACCGGGCCCGAGTATCTGCGGCTCGTGGGGCGGCTGCGCCGCGTGCCCGAGGCGGCGCTCGACGACAAGATCGACCGCTTCATGCAGCTGCTCGACGTGTACGACGACCGGTACCAGACGCTGTCGTCGTACTCGAAGGGCATGCGCCAGAAGATTCTGATCGCGGCCGCGGTGCTCCACAACCCGCGGATCGTCGTGCTCGACGAGCCGTTCTCCGGGCTCGACGTCAGCGCGGCGCGCGTGCTGAAGGCGTTCGTTCGCGCGCTGGCCGACGAGGGCCGGATCGTCGTCTTCAGCTCGCACGTCCTCGAGGTCGTGGAGCAGGTGTGCTCGCGCGTGATCATCCTGAAAGACGGGCGCACGGTCGGCCACGATTCGGTCGAGCGGCTGCGCGCGACGCTCGAGCTGCCGTCGCTCGACGCGGTCTTCGCCAGCCTCGTGCACGAAGAGGACGTCGACCGCCGATCGCGTGCGCTGCTCGACGCGATGAAGGCATGAGGCTGCTCTTCCGGACGTTCGTCGCGCAGTTCGCCGCCGGAGAGACCGTCACCTCCGACCTGCAGATGCGCCGCGCCGCCGCCGGCCTCGTCGCCACCGTCATCACGCCCGGCCTGCTGCTGCTGCTCGAAGTGTTCCCCGATTATCAGTCCGCCGTCGTCCGCGTCCACGCGCATCGAGCGCCGCCGGGATTGATCGACGATCGGCTCGAGTGGGTCGTGCTGATGCTGTGCGCGTACTCGATGGCGACCGTCGGGCTGGTCGCGACGTTCGCGTGGGATGCGCTGGCGTTCGATCGGCGCGACGCGAGCGTTCTTGGTCCGCTGCCGATCGCCGGGCGCACGATCATCACCGCGAAGCTCGCCGCGCTGGCGGCGCTGCTGCTCGGGACGGCCGCCGCGGTGAACGGCCTCAACGCGTTCGTCTTCGCGTTCGAAACCTCGGATCTGCTCGGCGCGCGCGCGCTGGTCGCGCACGGCGTCGGCATCCTGGTCGCGACCATGGGCGCCGCCACGATGGTGTTCGCGTCGATCGTGACGCTGCGGTGCGTGCTGGCGCTGTGGGGCAACGCGCGATCGGCGGCGATCGCCGGATCGCTGCTGCAGGGCGGGTTCGTGCTCGCGCTGCTCTACTTCGTCGCGGTGACGCCGTTCGTCGCATCGCAGGGCGTGCGGTTCGCGATCTCGCAGGCCGCGACCGACCGCCTGCCGTGGACCTGGTTCGTCGGCCTGTTCGAAGCCGTTCGACAGTCGCCGCGCCGGGAGTGGCCGGAGTTTGCGACGCTCTTCCACCGCGCGGCGCTGAGCCTCGCGATCAGCATCGGCGCGGCGCTCGGCGCGTCGATCCTCGCGTTCAGACGCCAGATGGCCGCCGCGCTGACCCCGTCGGCGCGGCCCGGCCGGCTCGGTCATGCGCGCGCGATCCGCGCGCTCGCCCGCCTCGTCGCGGGACGCGATCGGTCGGCAGCGGCGATCGCAGATTTCGTGCTCCTGACGATCGCGCGCAACCGATCGCAGCAGGGATACGTCGCGATGAACGTGGCGGTCGGCGCCGCGTGGGCGATGATCGGCGTCGCGCGCGGGCGCGACGCCGCCGCCGCCATCCGCGCGGCGCCGCTGCTCGTCGCGTTCTGGGCGATCGTCGGACTGCGCGCCGCCTTCTTCGTGCCCTCCGAGCTGCCCGCCGCCTGGGTCTTTCGCGTTCACGCGCGGGACGGCATGCGGCCGCTGGTGGCCGGCGTGCGCGCGTCGATCGTCGCCTTCGTGCTGCCGCCGACGGCGATCGCGGCATGGATCGTGGGCGGCGGCACATTCGCGGTGTCGGCCGCCGCGATCGTCGTGGTCCTCGCCACGGCCAGCGTGCTGACGATCGATTTCGTCCCGTTCACGCGGCCGTACGTCCCCGGGCACGCGCGGCTGAAAACGCGATGGCCGCTCTACGCAATCGCCTCCGCGGCAACCGCGTACGCGCTGCCGCACTTGCCGCTCTGGGCGCTGGTCGGCGGCGCGGGCGTGCTGTATGCGCTCGGCGATTACCGGGGCCGGCGGTGGACGGTCGAACCGAGCGCCGACCTGTTCGACGACTCGACGATCACCGTCCTGGACCTGGTCGGCGCGCGCGGTGTCTAAGCCGGTATGAGAAAGGTGCTGGTGCTGTGCGTGGCGCTCGCCTCCTGCGGCCGGAGCGCGGACGTCGCCTCCGGTCTCCGCGTCCAGCTCGTCGCGTCGGGCTGGCGGCCGGCCGCGGCCGGCGGCAGGAACAAGCTCGTTCCCTCGGCGTCAATCCACGTCATGAACGTGTCTGACACCACGCTGCCGTCGGTGCAGGTCAACGCGGTGTTCCACCGCGTCGGCGAGGACGGCGAATGGGGCAGCGCCTTCGCGGCGGCCGCCGGGTCGTCGGGCCTGACGCCGGGCGGCGGCGCCACCCTCGTGCTCGATTCAGCGCGCGGCTACACCGGCGACGATCCGCAGGAGCTGATGCTCCACAACCGGCAGTTCGTCGACGTCACCGTCGACGTCTTCGCGAAGTACGGGTCGCGCCAGTGGACACGCGTCGCCGCGTTCCCGATCGACCGTCACCTGTTGAAGTAGCTGTCGCTCTTCTCGATCCAGTCGCGGCGGACCGGGCTGAAGACGTCGATGGCGACCGTGTCCTCGACGACCTCGACTTCGTGTTCCGCCCACGACGGGATCTGCACGACGTCGCCGGCGTGGGCGAGCACCTCGCCGTCGGCGAACCGGAACTTCAGCGCGCCGCTGATCACGCAGGTCACCTGTTCGTTCTCGTGCTGATGCTTCGGCACGACGCCGCCGCGCGCGAGCTCGAAGCGGGCCACGGTGACGCGCTCGGCGGTCACGTAGCGTCGCCGCGTCGACGGGTTCATCTGTTCCTCGGGGAGCGCCGACCACTGATAGTGCTTCATCGGTCGCTCAGTTTACACTCAGCGCGATGGCCACCGTGCTGCTGCTCCTCATCTCGAATACGTTCATGACGTTCGCGTGGTACGGCCACTTGCGCTACCGGTCCATGCCGATGATCGCGGCAATTGTCGTGAGCTGGCTGATCGCGTTCGGCGAGTACTGCTTTCAGGTGCCGGCCAACCGCCTGGGATACGGACTCTTCTCGGCGTATCAGCTGAAGATCATCCAGGAGGCGATCACGCTGACGGTGTTCGTCGTGTTCGCATATTTCTACCTCGGCGAAGCGATGCGGTGGAACTACGCGGCGTCGTTCGCGTGCCTGTTCGCGGCGGTCCTGTTCGCGTTCTGGGGGCGGCTCTAGGGTCGACTCGTCGCGACCCGCGCGTTCTTCACGTACCGATGGCACTGGTAGCACGCCATCGTCATCGTCGTGTAGCGGAGCGCGGCGTTGTCGAGGTCGCGGTCCTTCGCCGCGGCGGCCAGTTCCTGCACGGCGCTGACGAAGGCGCTGCTGTAGCGCGCGTATTCGGGTGTGGTCAACACGGTCCACCCGGGCTTTTCGGTGAGGCGGGCGAGGGCGTGGGCGTCGCGCTCGAGGGCCGCGTAGTCGCTCGTCATCACCGCCTCGAGCACCTTGTCCGAGAGCGCGAGCTTCTCGCGCATCAGGGCGCGGGTGGCGGCGGTCTGTCCCGACGTGGAGGCGCTCGCGCCGAGCACGAGCGCCGCGCAGACGATCGAGAGGCACGACATCCGATTGATCATCGACGGCCCCATGGTTGCTGCCGGATAGACGGCATCCGGCGCCCGATCGCTGCGCGTGTGCAAACGGCTTGCTAGACGTAGTGCGCGAGTGCCATCAGGACCACCGCGATGGCCTGCAGGACGGTGACCCACTGCGATCCGATCTTCATGCGGCGTCGCAGCGCGGTCGCCTGCCGCACCAGATGGATCTTCTCCTCGCCGTCGGGCGTCGTGGCGAGCTGTCCGCCAATGGCCGCGACCCGCTTCGCGTTGCGTCCGATGACGCCGCCGCCGATGATGCCCGCCAGGATGCCCGCCGTGCCGCCGAATCCGAAGGCGATGCCGGCATGCGTCGCCGCGACCGCCGGGTCGAACCCGCCGGTAAACCGCCAGAACAGCGCGAGGCCGGTGACCAGCGTCAGCAGCGCCACGCTGAGCATGTAAGCGACGATGCCGCGCTGATTGATGCGCATCATCACCTGCCCGCCCGACGGCCCCGCCGCGTCGATCGCCGGCACGAGCATGAACGTCGAGAAGATGTGCGAGCCGATCCACACCGCGGCGGCGGCGACGTGGACGGCACGGAACACGAGGAACAGCGTCGAGTTCATCGCGCACCCCCCTCGGCCGCCACCTGGGCGTCCGGCACGTGGTTGGCGACCGGCGCGATCGATCGCAGGTAGGCGAACATCGATTTCAGGTCCTCGTCGCTGGCGTTGCGGATCGCCGGCCACGGCATCGGCGGCAGGATTTCGCGCGACGTGCCCATGTGGCGGCCGCTGCGGATCGCCTTGACGAACATCTCCTCGGTCCAGATGCCGAGGCCGGTGTTGCGGTCTGGGGTCAGGTTCGCGGCGTAGCTGATGCCCCACGGCCCGGTGAACGCGGTGTTGGTGGCCGCGCCCGCCCACATCCAGGGTCCCGGCAGCTTGGCCGCCGGCAGCGCTCCCATCTGCTCGGGGTGCCCGGAGAGGAACCGCGTCAGGTCCGGCTCGGGACCGTTTTTGCCGAGCTTCAACGGCGTGTGGCAGTCGCCGCAGCCGAACACCGCGACGAGATATCTGCCGCGCTCGGGTTCGACGCGCGGGCGCGCCGACGACCACGCCACGGCGGCGGCGGCCGCGAGCGTGATCAGCGTGATGACGATCAGTCGTTTCTTCATGTGCCCTCCTCGAATGTCTGTGTCGCTGACAACTGTAGACATTCGACGAAAGCGCTGTTGCTAAGTCTTCGCTATGACAATCGGAAACAATCCTAAAAATTTCCTAAAATGGACCGCATGACCGACGCGCGCCTCCAACACTGCCTGACGCCGGGCCTCTCGATCCTGGTGGGGACCGTCGATGCGCAGGGCACGCCGGCCTGCTGCCGCGGCATCGCCGTGGCGTCCGACGACAACCTGCAGACGTTGACCGTGTACGTGCCGGTGGCAACGAGCCACGAAACGATTCGCAACGTCGCGTTGACGCGGCGCATCGCCGTCGCCGCGTCGAATCCGGCCGACAACTGTTCGACGCAGCTGAAAGGGACCACCACCGACGCACGGCTCGCGCGCGAGGACGAAGCCGCCCGCGTGCGGCGCGCGCTCGACGCGTTCGCCGACGTGCTCGATCGCGTCGGCGTCGCACGGCGTCTGACGCGCAGCGTGTCGCACTGGCCGGCGTTCGCGATTACGATGCGCGTCGAAGAGGTGTTCGAGCAGACCCCGGGACCCCAGGCAGGCTGTCGTCTCCGATGACCGTACCGCTCTCCGACATCTGGCGCTGCTTTCAAGGCGTCATCCCCAGCATCATCGCCACGGCGGATCGCAACGGCGTTCCCAACGTCACCTACCTGAGTCAGGTGCACCTGGTCGACGATCGCCATGTCGCCCTGTCGCGGCAGTTCTTCAACAAGACGAGCCGCAATCTCGACGAGAACCCCGCGGCCGCGGCCGAAGTGATGGACCCGGTCACCTTCCAGGCGTACCGGCTGCGGCTGCGGTTCCTCCGGTCGGAACGCAGCGGGCCGCTGTTCCAGACGATGGCGATGCGGATCGACGCGATTGCCTCGCATACGGGGATGACCGGCATCTTCCGGCTGATCGCCGCCGACGTGTTCGAAGTGCTCGCCGCGGAACCGGTCGAAGGGTTCCTGGCCGAGCCTCCCGCGGACGTCTCGGCGGCCGTGTCGCTCGACGGCGCGCGCACGGAGCTGCGCGGGCTGTCGTGGGTGTCGCAGCGGATCAACCGCGCCACCGATCTCGATTCGCTGCTCTCGTCCGTGCTGCAGGCGCTCGAGGAGTACTTCGGCTTCTCGCACAGCGCGGTGCTGCTGTACGACGAGGCGCGGCAGCGTCTGACGACGATTGCGAGCCGCGGGTTCGGTCCGACGGGGATCGGCGCCGAGGTCGCGGTGGGCGACGGGTTGATCGGCACCGTGGCGCGCGAACGGCGCGTGCTGCGGCTGCCGAGCCTCGAAGCCGACCTGCGCTACGGGCGCGCGGTGCGACGCGAGAGCGCGGGGGGACACGGGCTGCTCCAGGCGGAGATCCCGCTGCCGGGGCTGCCCGACGCGCAGAGCGTGCTTGCGATTCCGCTGACGATCGGCGCGCAGCTGGTCGGCGTCATCACGGCGGAAGACCGCGATCCGATGCGGTTCAGCGAATGGGACGAGACGTATCTGACGGTGATCGCGAATCAGATCGCGTTGGGGATCGATCGGATGATCGCGCGCGACGAGGCGGCCGAGGGCGCGGTGTCGGAGGCGGAGTCCGAGTCGGCGGCGCCGGAGCCTGGGCCTGAGCCGCCGCCGCCCGCGCGATCGGACCCGCGCGCGCGTGTCGAGGGGCGCGCCTCGCGTCCGCCGCGGCGCCTGACGTTCTACAAGGGCGACGAGGCCATCTTCATCGACGACGAGTATCTGATCCGGAACGTGCCGGCGAAGATTTTGTGGAAGGTGCTCGGCGAGTCGCAGCGCACGGGGCGGACGGAATTCTCGAATCGGGAGCTGCGGCTCGACGCGTCGCTGGGATTGCCGGCGGTCAAGGACAATCTGGAGAGCCGGCTCATCCTGCTGCGTCATCGGCTCGAAGAGAAGTGTCCCGACCTGCAGATCGTGCCGACGGGCCGGGGTCGGTTTGCGCTGCGAAGTGACGCGCCGCTGGAGCTCGTCGAGCGCTGACCGTTTTTCCACAGTGTCAGACACCGCGACGGCTCCTCGGTGTCTGACACCGGCGGGCAGATTGTGCCCGCACCCGCCACCCCCCGGTGTCAGACACTGTGGAAAAAAAA
>DASRGT010000001.1:0-192803 GCA_035650895.1 Vicinamibacterales bacterium | reverse complement strand
GCGGACGGGCCTCGCAGGACGGAGGCCCGGAGCCCGCTCGACCAGGCGCGAACGGCTCTCCAGCGTCTCGACGAGGCCGCGCCCGGCCGGTCCTTCGCTCGCGACTGCGAGCGCATCGATCGGCTCCGCGACGGCATCGTGGCCCTCGAGAGCGGCGCGGCGGCGGCGCTCTTCCCGCAGCTCGCCAGCCTCGCCGAGCGCCACAAGGACGATCGCCGGAAGCTCGCGCTCCGCTGGACGGTCGAGCTCCTCGGGAGCGAGGTCGCGCCCGCCGACCTCCTGGCCGCCCACGAGCGCTTCCTCACGATCCGCTCGGCCGGCGACGGACAGCGCGCGCTCCTCCAGGCGGCGCTGATGCCGCCGACGCCGCTCCCTCTCCGCGTGGCGGCGGCCGCCCGACTCGAAGCCGTCGTCGGGCGCGCGGCGGTCCCTCTCCTCCTCGACGCCCTCGAGGCCCTCGGTGGCGAGCGGGTTCTCGAGGAGCACGCGGGTGCGCGGACCGCGCGTCGTCTTGCTGCGAGTGTCGCCCGGCTCCTCGACGACGCGCTCCCCGCACTCGGCGAGGACGGCAGCAACGTCGAGCCGTCCCAAGTCCGCTCCTTCGTCAAGAAGGCGCGAGAGCGCGCGACCCGCGCGCGGTGACCGATCTCCGGAACGAAGAAGGCCGCGAACTCAGAGATTCGCGGCCTTCAGCGCATGCGTCCGACTGGACTCGAACCAGCAACCTTCGGCTTCGGAGGCCGACGCTCTATCCAATTGAGCTACGGGCGCGGGAAGGTCTATGGTAACGCGGCACCGGCGTTCGCGTGTGGATTTGTGTGCGGGCGAGCCGCCGGGTCGTGTCGTGATGTGGGAACGACGAGCAAGATGTGGCGCGCCCGGAGGGAGTCGAACCCCCGGCCTACAGGTTCGAAGCCTGTCGCTCTATCCAGCTGAGCTACGGGCGCGTTCTCAGGTCGTGCTGACGTCGTCCTGAAGTGTATCACCGGCGGCCGGCAACCTCGCCATCGCTGTGATAACATTGAGCGTTTGTCGGGCCGGTAGCTCAATTGGCAGAGCAGCAGACTCTTAATCTGCGGGTTGTGGGTTCGATTCCCACCCGGCTCACCACCGACCGCCAACAATCTCACTCAGCCGTGCAGCCCTGAGCGCGATACGGTCGAGCGGCGCTCACGTACGCCAGTTCGATTACGATGATCGCGCCACGCCTGCGACAGGGAGAATCGCGCATGATTCGCATCTGCCGCTCGTCGATCGCTGTCCTTCTCGCCGCCGTGCTGGTCGCGCCGACCACCCTCGCCGCGGCCGAAAACGCCGCAGCGCCTGCACGCCCGTCCACCGCCCTGACCTACAACGGCCAGCCGCTCACGAGCGTTCGGCCCGTCACGCCGACGCCGCTGCTGCTCGAGCAGCGCGAAACCGTCGCGCCGTCGAACGCCCTGGGCCAGTTCGGCTACGGTCGCCGGCGCCACCGCAACGACGCCGCGATGACGGCGATGCTGCTCGGCGCGGCCGGCGCGATCGCGGGAACCGCGGTCCTGGTGTACGCCAACCGGCCCGATTGCAGCGTCAACGCGAATTTCAACGGCTGCGGCTACGGCACGAAGGTCGTCGGCGCCTCGCTGCTCTCGGCGGGCCTCGTCGGGGTGCTGATCGGCGCCGTGACCTGGCGCTGACCGCCCATGAGCCGTCCGACGCTGTTTTGACGCTTAGAGGAGAAGAGCGAGATTGCCTGATATGAAACTGGACACCGGATTAGGGATTTTCCCGAGGGACCTCCCGGCGCCTTCCCGATACCGCCGGTCCTCCGCCCCAATTAGATTCTCCTCGTCCCTTTCACCGCGGAGCACCATCGTGAAGCAGTCGCCCACGTTCTTCGCCGGAGCCGACCGCGCGCAGGCCGCGCGGACCAACCTGCTGTGGAAGACGGAGCCCGCGTCGCCGGAACGCGGGGCCGCCGACGACCTGCGTCTCGCGCGAGAGAGCGGCGCCAACGTGCTGCTGATCGGCCACGACCCCGACGTCACCGCCGCGGCGGCCTACGTCGCCGGTTCGGCCGCATCTGCAGCGGTCGCGATGCGCACGGCCGCGGGTCTGCGCCTCCCGCGCGAAGCGAGCCAGGACGGCGTCGTGATCGCGCGCGACGTCGAGGGCCTGCAGCCCGACGAGCAGCAGGAGCTGCTGCACTGGCTGACGCTGGCCAGCGGAGAAACGCGCCTGATCAGCACCGCTTCGCCGTCGCTGTGGCCGATGGTGCGCGACGGCGCGTTCAGCCCCGAGCTGTACTACCGCCTGAACACCGTCTGCGTCCACCTGTCCTGAGCGTCGGCTGTCCTGAGAACCGGGGCGGCCGCGTCCGCCTCGCGCCTCACGTCGTACTCAACCACCCCTGCAGGACCGCGTAGTTGACGATGTCGACGCGTCCGCTCAGATCGAGCTTCCGCATCGCGTTCGCCTTGTGCGCCTCGACGGTCTTGACGCTGAGCGTGAGCTCGTTGGCGATCTCCTTGTTGCTGTAGCCGCGCGCGATCAGCCGCAGCACGTCGGCCTCGCGCTCGGTGATCGCCCCCGCCTTGCGCGACTTGCCGCTCTCGTTCCCCGAAAAGCTGGACGTCAGGCGCCGCGTCAGCGTCGAATCGATGTACTGTCCGCCCGCCGCGGCCGTGCGGATCGCGTGCAGCAGCTCGCGGGCCGCGCTCTGCTTCAGCACGTAGGCCGACACGCCCGACCGGAGCAGCTCCTGCAGGTACCCGTCGTCGGTGTGCCGGGTCAGCGTGACGATGGCGATGGCGGGTGCCCGCTTCTTCAGCGTCCGCGCCGCCAGCAGGCCGTTCATGCCCGGCATCGAGATGTCGAGGACGACCACGTCAGGGTGGAGCGCGACGGCCTGCTCCACGGCGGCGGCGCCGTCGCCGACTTCGGCCACGACGGTCATGTCGCGCTCGCCGTCGATCAGCAGCTTCAATCCTTCGCGGACGATGATGTGATCGTCGGCGAGCAGAATGCGGATGCGCCCGGTGGCTGGTTCAGGCATGTTCGCTCACGTCGACGGGCGTGTGCCCGACGCGCAGGAGAATCGTCGTACCCTGGCCGGGTGTGGACTCGATCTCGATCGTTCCATGGACGAGCGCGGCCCGCTCGCGAATGCCGACGAGGCCGAACGCGCCTTCGCGCACCGTCGCCGGATCGAACCCGACGCCATCGTCTTCCACGATCAACACGACGCCGTCGCGATGCCGCTCGAGCAGGAGGTCGACGCGCCGGGCGCTCGCGTGCTTGGCGACGTTGTTCAGCGCCTCCTGCGCGATCCGGTAGACGGTCGTTTCCAGCTCGCCGCGCAACCGCGACTCCCACGCGCCGGACGCGTGCAGGCTGCCGTGGATGCCGGTCCGCTCCGACCAGTTGCTGACGTAGTTCTCCAGCGCGACGCGCAGGCCGAGATCGTCGAGCGCCGTCGGCCGCAGCTGCCACACCAGGGCGTCGACGTCGGCGTCCAGCCGCTGCGCGATCGCCTCGAGCTCGGCGACGGCGCCCTGCAGCTCCCGATCGTCGCCGCACGCCGCCTTCAGGCTGTTGACCTTCAGGCCGAGCGCCGTCAGCTGCTCGCCGAATTGGTCGTGCATGTCGCGAGCGATCCGCCGCCGCTCTTCTTCGTGCGCGAACACCAGGCGGCCGAGCAGCTCGCCGCGGACGCGCTCGGCCTCGACGCGCTTGCGCTCGGTCAGATCGAAGTGCGTGCCGACGATGCGCACCACCGTGCCGTCGGGTCCGCGTCGAATCGGAAACGCGCGCGACAGGATTTCGATGTAGCGGCCGTCCTTGTGCCGGAGGCGGAACTCGGCTTCGTACGTCGGGGCGCCGCGCGCGACGCGATCGGCGGCGGCGTCGGCAATCGCGCGGTCCGCCGGGTGCACCAGGCGTTCCCATGCGCTGATGTGCGGTTCGATCTCGTCGTCCGTGTAGCCGAGCATCTGCTTCCACTGCGTCGAATACACCACCGCGTTCGTTTCGAGATTCCAGTCCCACACGCCTTCCTGCGCGCCGTCGAAGGCGAGCCGCAGCCGCTCTTCGCTCTCGCGCAGCGCCGTCTCCGTCCGCTTGCGATCGGTGATGTCGAGGTGCGTTCCGACGATCCGCACGACGCGGCCGTCGGCGTCCTCCACGGCGAAGCCGCGCGTCAGGACGGTGATGTAGTGGCCGGCCTTGTGCCGCAGGCGGAATTCCGCCTCGTACCGCTCGCGGGATTCGACGACGCGCGTATACAGGGTCTCGGCGATGCGCCGGTCGTCGGGGTGCAGCAACTCCTCCCAGGCGCGCACGTGCGGACCGATCTCCTCGTCGGCGTAGCCGAGCATCTCCTTCCAGCGCGACGAGTAGACGACGGCGCCTGTTCGGAGATCCCAGTCCCAGACGCCTTCTTCCGCGCCGGCAAACGCCAGCCGCAGGCGCTCCTCGTTCTCGCGCAGCGTCGCCTCCGCACGCCGTCGCGCCGAGACGTTCCGCAGCGTGAGACAGAGGGCGACGTCACCGGTGTCCGCGAGGCGCGCCGCTGCGATCTCCGCGACGACGGTCGGCCGTGTCGCGACGCGCGCGTCGACAGCCGTGGCCGAACCATCGTGCCGCACGCGCGCCAGCAGCTCTCGAATCGCGGCGCGGCTGCCCTCGTCGAACACCATCCACACCGGGCCGGCGTGCAGGCGATCGGCATCGTCGACGCCGAGCAACTGCATCGCGGCGGCGTTCGCGAACGCGACGTGATCGCCGCGGACGACCAGGAGTCCGTCCGGCGACGACTCGACCAGCTCGCGAGCGAGGTCGCGATCGAGGGAGCAAATCTCATCCATGGCGACGCACCACGCAGTCTAGCGCGGTTCGCCCTCTCGAGGACGTTCGCCGACGGAGCGGCTCGCGGGAAGAAGGTGAAGCCGGTCCCGCGAGCTCGAGAGGAATCGGTGGCGGTGCGCGCGATTGCTACGGGCTCACCGTGATGAAGATGCTCTGCGTGAGCGACTTGCTGTTCGTGTCGACCGCCTGCACCGTGAGGATGTACGAGCCCGCCGCGGTCGGCGTGCCAGACACCACGCCGGTCGACGAATTCAACGTCAGGCCCGGCGGCAATGGGTTCATGGCCGTGAACGTGTAGCGGCCGGACCCGCCGGTGAACAGCAACGGCTGGGTGTACGGCGTGTTGACGACGAGCGGATTGCCGGCGATCGGCAGCTGGTTGTAGAGACTCGCCAGCTCGGAGATCCTCCACGTGAACGCCTTCTGCACGTGCGTGGGCGATCCGGCGCCGTCGGCGACGTCGAGCGTGAACGAATAGAGCCCCGGCTGCATCGGTCGTCCCGTGATGTAGGTGAAGCCCGGAGCAGTGTTGGACCCAATGGTTTCGCCCGGCCCTTGCAAACTGGCCCCGGGCGGCAGCGCGCCCGACACGATGGACCAGGTGTACGGCGGCACACCGCCGCTCGCGAGCAGCGAGATCGCCGGCCCGCCGCCGACGGTGGTGTCCCCGATGATCTGGCTGTTGATCGTGAGCGTCTGCGGAGAGCTGCTCACGATGCGAAGCGATACGAGCTTCTGGACCGTGCCGGCCGATCCGGTCGCCTGCACGAAGAACGAGCCGTTGAAGGTGCCGGTCGGCGTTCCCTGAAGAACACCCGCGGAGGTGAGTGATACGCCAGCCGGCGGCTGGCCGCCGACGACCGACCATGTGCAGGTCGATCCGCACCCGGCCGGGTTCGTGGTCAGCGCCTGGCTGTAGGCGACGCCGGCGGTGCCATCCGGGAGCACGCCGGCCGTTCCCGCGACGATCGCGAACGGGTCGACGACCAGGGTGAACGTCACGCCGTTGAAGCCGCTCACGCCCGTAGCGGTCAGCGTGATGTTCGGGAAGAACGTGCCTGCGCTCGTCGGCGTACCGGAGATCGTGCCGGTCGTCGAATTGAGGCTGAGACCGGGCGGCAGATTCGAGGGCGCCCAACTGTACGACGCGCCGCCGAACGGCGTGAGCGTGTACGAATAGGGGACGCCGACGGTCGCCTTCGGCAGCTGCGTCTGCGAGAGGATTCGCAGCGGCGTCACGTTGACCGTCACGCTGCGATCGATGAAGCCCCCGATCGAGTCGATGGCGCGAATGACCGTCTGGAACGACCCGGCGCCGGTCAGCACGCCGAGGAATCCACCCGTCCCGTTCGGCGAGATGGTGAAGTTGGTCGGCAGCGGCGGTCCGCTCTGCACGCGCATCCCGGGAACCAGCGTCGCCGCCGGCGCGACCGAATAGCTGTAGGCCGGCGTGCCATCGAAGGCCTGGATCTGCGAGGTGAAGCCGCCGATGGCCAGCGTGAACGTCGGGCCGAACGTCAGGTTGACCGGCGGATTGACGCCCGCCGGGTACACGTTGATCGTGAACGTCCGGATCAGGATGTGGCCCGCATCGTCGGTCGCCCGCGCGGCGAACGAGTACTGTCCGGCGGCGGTCGGCGTGCCGTCGACGGTGCCGTCGTTGTGGAACGTCAGGCCCGGCGGCATGTACTGAAACGGCTCGAGCGCGCCGACGACGTTGCCCGTGAAGCCGGCGACGACGATGGATCCTGCGTACGGCGACCCGACGTGGCCGACGGGCAGGTTGATGCTGACAACGGTGATCGGCGTCACGGTGATCGTGATCTGCCGCAGCGCGAAATTCGACGCGTTCGTCGAGTCCTTCGCCTTGACGACGAACGTGAACGTGCCGGGCGTCGTCGGCGTTCCACTCAGCAGACCGCCCGGGGCCAGCGAGAGGCCCGGTGGCAGGCTGCCGCTGTCGATCGACCAGGTGGAACCCGATGGCGCGCAGCACGCGTTGAGCTGATTCGAATAGAAGAACCCGGCGGCGATCGTCCCGAAGTCCTCCGACGCGTTGACGAACATCGTCGACGCGCCGCTCGCGACGAACATGTAGATCGTCAGCCGCAGTTTCATGCCGTCCGCATCGGTGAATTCGATCACCGGCGCGAAGTTGCCGTCTTCCACCGGCGTTCCCGACAGCGTCAGCGCCGTCGGATCCAGCGCGAGGCCGAGCGGCAGGCGCCGCGCGACGACGGCGGCCGAGTACGGCAGCCGTCCGCCGACGACGCGGAAGTAGTGCGAGAGCGGCGTGCCGACGGTGAGGTTGCCGGGATATTCGGTCAGCGCCAGCGGCGACACGCGCAGCGGGAAGGTATTGGTCGCCGTGCGGCCGTCGGCATCCTGAACGGTCATCTGGACCGGGAAGGTGCCGGTCGCCGCCGGCGCGCCCCAGACTTCCACGTTCTCGGGCGCGATCCACGACGTCGTGTTCCCGCTGCCGCTTCGCGTGCTCATGCCGGGCGGCAGGCCGGTCGCGCTCCAGGCGAACGGCGCGCGGCCGCCGTTGGTGACCGACGCCTCGAGCGCGCACGGCACGCCGAGCGAGCAGTCGTCGAAGAAGTTCGTCGCGACGTTCGAGCCCCGCGGCGAGACCGTCGGCAGCTTCATCGGCACGCTGAGGATGTCGATCGACATCGTCTTCGAGTAGGACGCGTGGCTGCTGTCGGTCGCCGTCACGTTGAACCACCAGTGCGTCGGGCCGGCCGTCGTCGTGCCGGAGATCGTTCCGGTTGCCGGATCCAGCGTCAGCCCGAACGGCAGGTTGTTCGCCGTGAAGGTGTAGCCGCCCGATCCGCCGCTGGCCGCGACCGTCGCGCTGTACGGCACGCCCTGCGTGGCGTTCGGCAGCGCGCCGCTGGTCGTGATCTGGACCGCGTAGATGTTCATCTGAATCCCGCCGAACACCTGACCGGCGTTGTCGGTGGCGCTGAAGTTCACCTGGTACGTTCCCGCCGCCGTCGGCGTTCCCGACAGCAGGCCGGTGGCGCTGAGCGACATGCCCGGCGGCAGCGTCGCAATATTCGGCGTCCAGGTGACGGCGCCGGTCGGATTGGTCGCCGTCAGCTGGAACGAGAAGGGCTTGTTGACGAATGCGTCCGGCGCCTGGAAGTAGTCCTTCAGCATCATCGGGATGACGCGAAGACGGTAGTTCTGCGGCACGCCGGTTCTGAGCATCGTGAACTCGTAGGTGCCGGCCGCCGTCGCGACGCCGATCACGCCCGCGTGGGCGTCGGGCTGGAACCACGACGGCGTGTCGGTGCGCAGCGACGTGCCGGGCGGCAGCGTGCTTCCGCCCTGCACCGCCCAGGTGAACGCGCCATTCAGCTGCGCCCACACCTCGCCCGTCGGGTACGTACCGAGGTCGATCGTCCCGAGCACGTGCGTGTCGAGCGCGAGGATCGCGGCGCGGATTTCTTTGATGTGCACGCCCTTGATGAACGTCTGGTGCGCGGTGATCGTCGCGTCGGTGTACGTCGGACGAGGCTGACCGATGAAATCGAACGCCTGATCCAGCGCGGTGCGCATCTCGGTGAGGTGCTGTGCCTTCACCATCACGCCCGTCAGGTTCGTGTCGGCGAAGGAGAACGCGGTCATCCCCGCCTGCACGCGGAGCGCGTTGATCAGCGCGCGAAGCTCGGTGATGTGCACCGCCCTGACCGACGCGCTCGCCACCAGCGGATCGTCGGTGAACAGCCTGGCCGCCGCGACCGGTGCGGACGCGGCCAGGTTCAGCAGGAGCCCAACACCCACGACGACGAGATTCCGGACGGTGCGGCGCATCATCGGCTCTTTCTGTGTGTCGAGTAGCGGCGTGTGCCCCGTGGGCTACTGCAGCGTGAGCAGGACGAGAATCTCGCCCCTGCCATTCGGCAGCGCTTCGAGCGCTTTGCCCAGCACCGTGCCCGGCCGATGCATCGCCTTCTTGCCAGCGCCCGTCGGCTTCGACTTCATCGCGTAGCCTTCGGTGGGGCTCGTGACGAGCAGATCGCCGATGTGGATCGCGCCGTAGCGCGCGTCCGCCTTCACGCGGACGCGACCGCTCTGCGCCACCATCGCGCGATCCTCGCGCCGCTCGCCGAGGACGAGGCCCGGCTGCCGCGACACGGCGCCGGCGACGCGCGTGTCGTACGCGCGCGATGCCGCCTTCACCCGGTTGGGCGACGCGGGATCGACGATCACGACGGTGCCGGCCTCGATCGGCGCCGCCGCGTCGACCCACTCGGCGACGTCCTGATATTTCGCGCCGATGTTCCCGTCCACCGTCACGTCGCCGGCAACCTGCAGCTTGGAGACCGGCGCGGAGGTGCCGATCCCGATGTTGCCGTTGCTCGCGACGGCGAATTTCGAGCTGCCGCCCAGCAGGAAGTTGATGCTGCCGCCCGAGGCGATGTTGTTGATGCGGTATTCGTGCGTGACGTTGCTGAAGCCCTGGAACTGCGCGAGCGCGCCGTTCTGGTCGTAGAACAACATCCCGGACGCGGCGTTGACGTTGCCACTGAGGTTCTGCACGGCCAGGCCGGTGAAGGCGCCGAACTGATCGTTGAACGCGATGTGCAGGTAGTCGGCCGGCGTGGCCGTCCCGATGCCGATGCGAGGCCCGAACTGGACGGCGACCGAGTCGCCGAGATTCGTGCCGTCGGTGAACATACCCAGGTGACCCGCGGTGCCGGCAGTCGACGTCGACGAGCCGGCCGCGGCAGTCGCCCCGCCGGCGCCGACGGCCGCGTTGACCGCTGCGACTTCGCCCGACGGCCGCAATGCTGCCGGATCCGCGAGCGCGTAGGCGGAGGCGGGCCGGCCGCCGAGCGTGTCCGCGTCGATGGCCTTCAACGCGTACGGCACGCTCGACAGCTGCACGCGGGGCTGCTCGGCCTCACCGGTCCGGTGAAACCGCACGCCGAGCCAGCGCGGCTCTCCGGCGGTGAACAGCTCCACGGGCAGCCCGTCGGACGTCGACGATCCGACGAGCACGTTGAAGCGGCCGCCGGACCCAATCGCCACGTTCTGCGTTTCCTGCCACATCGCCGCGCCGCCGGCGTCCTCGTGATAGATCGAGAACGTGGCGAGTTCGACCGGCGCCGGCGGCAATCCGTCGGCGGGGCGATACACGCCGGCGAACCACATCATCCGCGGCACGGCGGTCACCACCGTTCCCCCGGCTGCCGGCTGCGCGTGGACCGCCGGCACGACGCCGACGACGAAGAGCCCCAACGCCACACAGAACGCAATCGCTTTGCACATCGTCCGTCTCCAGTTGAGAACGCACGAATCTAGACGGACGCCGGACGTAGATTTCCTGCGGTGAGAATCGCCGCCCGAGACGACTTCTGGAGGCGCCCGCGCGGCGTGATGGAATCTGCTACGCTGTAGCGCCCCCTCGTACAACACAGTGGCTTCGGCGCCAAGAGGAGTCCGTCATGCGCAGCATCCGTGTGGCCGTCCCCATGTCCGTCGTGCTGGTTCTGAGCTGTCTCGCCTCGGTCGCCCACGCGCAGGCGACGCGCACCTGGGTATCGGGCGTCGGTGACGATGCCAACCCGTGCAGTCGGACGGCGCCGTGCAAGACGTTCGCAGGCGCGATCTCGAAGACGGCCGCATCGGGCGAGATCGACACGCTCGATCCCGGCGGCTTCGGCGCCGTCACCATCACGAAGTCGATAGTGCTCGACGGGACGAGCGGCCTTGGCGGCGTGCTGGTCTCCGGCACCAATGCGATCGTCGTCAACGCCGGCAGCGGCGACGTCGTGATCCTGCGCAACCTCGACATCAACGGCCTCGGCACGGGCGTCAACGGCGTGTTCGTCCTCGGCGCCGGCGACGTCCGCGTCGAGAACTGCAAGATTTACGGGTTCGCGCAGGGCATCTTCGACAACCGCGCCAACGGCCACCTGGCGGTGAAGGACAGCGTCATCAGCAACAACCAGCAGACCGGCGTGATCGTGTACGCGCCGGGATCCGGCAGCCTCGCCGTCAGCCTCGACGGGGTGCAGATGCACAGCAACGGGAACGCCGGCTTCGCGATCACCAGCGGGGCGCGGGCGGTCGTGTCGAATTCGTCGGCCACCTCGAACACGCACGGCTTCTACGCCGACAGCAACGCGGTGCTCAACATCGATCACTCGGTCGCGTTCGGCAACGCCTCGACGGGGATCAATTCGCAGAGCGGCGCGACCATTCGTCTCTACGACACGACCGTCAGCAACAACGGCGCCGGGCTGAGCACGATGGCCGGAAACATCTTTTCGTACGGCATGAACCGGATCGCCGGCAACGTCAGCGGCAACGGGCCGACGAGCGGGACGATTCCCGTCCAGTGACGGACGCCGCGAAGGGACACCGCGGCGACCGCGGTGTCCCTTTGCAATCGAGTTGCGCGGGCGCGGAGCGTTTGAGATAGGCTTAGGCCCTTCTGGAGAGGGCCATGGCCAAAATCGCTCTCACGGTCAACGGGAAGCGGCGCACCGCCGACGTCGAACCTCGCCTCCTGCTCGCGCACTTCCTCAGGGAACATCTGCGGCTCACCGGCACGCACGTCGGCTGCGACACGACGCAGTGCGGCGCGTGCACGGTGCTGGTCGACAACCGCAGCGCGAAGTCGTGCACGATGTTCGCGGTCCAGGCCGACGGCTCCGAGGTGACCACCATCGAAGGGCTGGCCGCCAACGGCGATCTGCACCCGCTGCAGCAGGGCTTCTGGGAGGAGCACGGCCTGCAGTGCGGCTTCTGCACGCCGGGCATGATCATGACGGCGGTGACGCTGCTCGCCGACAACCCGAGTCCGTCCGAGCGCGAAATCCGCGAAGGCATCGCCGGCAATTTCTGCCGCTGCACCGGCTACCAGCACATCGTCAACGCCATTCAGCGCGCGTCGCGGACGCCGGCGCCGCGGAGATAGCCATGCCGTCGACTCCAGTCCTGCCGAAACTCGTCGGTCAGCGAGTCAAGCGGCGCGAGGATCCGCGCCTGATTCAGGGACGCGGCACCTACGTCGACGACATCGCGCTCGTCGGCATGCGTTATGTCGCGTTCAAGCGCAGCGACATCGCCCACGGGCGCATCCGCTCGATCGACGTCGCCGCCGCCGCCGGGATGGACGGCGTCGAAGCGGTCTACACCGGCGCCGACATCGCGAAGATCCTCCCGCCGATGCCGATCGGCACGCCGTTTCCGTCGCCGGAGCACCGCGCGGTCGCGGTCGACACGGTGCGGTTCGTCGGCGAGCCGGTCGCGGTCGTGGTGGCAAGCGACCGCTACGCGGCGCGCGACGCGGTCGACGCGATCGGCGTCGAGTACGATCCGCTGCCGGCGGTCGTCGACACCGAAGCGGCGATGACGGGCAAGCCGACGGTGATCCACCCCGACTTCCCCAACAATCTCGCCGTCGCCCTGGTGCCGAGCGGCACCGGCGTGACGCCGGACGGCGCGGTCGACGACTCGGCGATCGACGCCGCCTTCGCGGCCGCGGAGGTCGTGGTCTCCCAGCGCATGGTGAACCACCGCCTCGCGCCGTCAGCGATCGAACCGCGCGGCGTCGTCGCGCACTACGAGCCGGGAAAAGGGACGATGACCATCTGGTCGTCGACGCAGAATCCGCACATCCTGCGGACCTTCATCGCCGCGCTCAACGGCATGGGCCAGGATCAGGTGCGCGCGATCGCGCCGGAGGTGGGCGGCGGGTTCGGCGCGAAGATCAACATCTACGCGGAGGAGTACGTCTGCTCGGCCGTGTCGAAAGCGCTCGGCATTCCGGTGAAGTGGAACGAGGACCGGACCGAGGCGTTCGTCGCGACGACGCACGGACGCGACATCATCGCGTACGTCGACGTCGCGGCGAAGCGCGACGGCACGCTGCTGGGCCTGAAGATCCGCCTGATCGCCGACATCGGCGCCTACAACATGCTGCTCACGGCGGCCATCCCGACGTTGACGCAGATGATGGCCAACGCCACCTACAACATCCCGGCAATCCGCACGACGCTCACCGAAGTCTTCACCAACAAGACGCCGACCGACGCGTACCGCGGCGCCGGGCGCCCGGAGGCGACGTACTTCGTCGAGCGGGCGATGGACATGCTCGCGCGCGAGCTGAAGATGGATCCGGCCGAGCTGCGGAAGAAGAACTTCATCCAGCCGGCGCAGTTCCCGTTCACGACGCAGGCCGGCGCCGTGTACGACTCCGGGGACTACGCGAAGGCGCTCGACCGCGCGCTCGAGATCGCCGACTGGGAGCGGCTGAAGCGCGAACGCGACGCCGCGCAACGCCAGGGCCGTCTCGTCGGACTCGGGCTCTCGATGTACGTCGAGGTCTGCGGCCTCGGGCCGTCGGCGGCGCTGCCGACCGGCGGCTGGGAGCACGCGCAGGTCACCGTCGAGCGCGACGGGCGGATCAGCGCGACGACCGGCGCGTCGCCGCATGGGCAGGGCAACGAGACGACGTTCGCGCAGATGATCGCGGATCAATTCGGCGTGCCGATCGAACACGTGTCGATCCTTCACGGCGACACCGGCGTCGTCAAACAGGGCATCGGCACCTTCGGCAGCCGATCGCAGGCGGTGGGCGGCACGGCGATCCACCTCGCGGGCGGCAAGGTCAAGTCGAAGATGGCGAAGTTCGCCGCCGCGCTGATGGAGGCGAGCGAAGACGACCTCGTGTTCGAGAACGGCACGATCGCGGTGAAGGGCGCGCCGGCGTCGGCGAAACCGTTCGCCGCCGTCGCGGCCTACGCCTACGTGCCGGTGCCGCTGCCGCCCGGGCTCGAACCCGGCTTGAGCGACGAGGCATTCTGGGAGCCGGCGAACAACACGTACCCGTTCGGCTGCCACATCTCGATGCTCGAGATCGACCGCGAGACCGGCGAGCCGACGCTGCTGAAGCTCGTGGCGGTCGACGATGCGGGCACGCTGATCAACCCGTTGATCGTCGAAGGCCAGATCCACGGCGGCCTGGCGCAGGGCATCGGCCAGGCGATGATCGAAGAAGTGGTCTACAGCGAAGACGGACAGCTCGTGACCGGATCGTTCATGGACTACGCGATGCCGCGCGCGATCGACTTCCCGCGATTCGAGCTGGACGCCACCGTCACGCCGACGCCGGTCAATCCGCTCGGCGCAAAAGGGGTCGGCGAAGCCGGCACCCTCGGGTCCACGCCCTGCATCGTCTCGGCCGCCGTGGATGCGCTGAGCGAGTTCGGCGTGAAGCACGTGGACATGATGCTGCGGCCCGAGAAGCTGTGGCGGATCATCCATCAAGGAGGCCGGCCGTGATCGCCACCTCGTTCGAGTACACGCGCGCGGCGTCGGTCGAGGCCGCGATCGCCCGGCTGCAGTCGGCAAACGGCGCCGCCAAGCTGATCGCCGGCGGACACAGCCTCGTGCCGTTGATGAAGCTGCGGCTGAGCGAGCCCGGCCTGCTGATCGACATCGCGCGCATTCCG
This sequence comes from Vicinamibacterales bacterium, assembly GCA_035650895.1. Taxonomy (GTDB): domain Bacteria; phylum Acidobacteriota; class Vicinamibacteria; order Vicinamibacterales; family CAVVIG01; genus Gp6-AA45. Next base: position 178,479 of record DASRGT010000001.1, on the reverse strand, counting down.
GGCCTGGCCGGCATCAGGGAGCTCGGCGGCCGCATCGAGATCGGCGCCGCCACGGTTCACCACGATGTCGCAACCTCGTCGCTCTTGCGCGCGACGTGCCCGATGCTGGCCGACGCCGCGGCGTCGATCGGCGATCAGCAGGTCCGCAACCGCGGCACGCTGGGCGGAAGCCTCGCCCACGCCGATCCCGCCGCGGATTACCCCGCCGCGATGCTCGCGCTCGACGCCGACATCCACGTCCGCGGCGCGTCGGGAGCGCGGGTCGTCAAGGCGGACGCGTTCTTCCGCGGGTTGTTCACCGTCGATTTGAAGGCGGACGAGATCATCACGGCCGTGCAGTTCTCGCCGACGAAAGCCGCCGCGTACGCAAAGCTGCACCAGCGCGCCTCGCACTTCGCCATCGTCGGCGTCGCGGCGGCGCTCGAAGTCGCCGGCGGGGCCATCGCGTCCGCGCGCATCGGCGTCACCGGGGCGACGCCGTCGGCGAAGCGGCTCCGCGCCGTCGAACTGCGTCTGAAGGGAACGAAGGCGACGGTGGAGGCGATCGCGGACGCGTCCAGGGATGCCGGCGCCGAACTGGCCGACGTGAACGGCGACCTGCACGCGAGCGAGGAGTACCGCCGCGCGATGGTCGCCGTGTTCACGCGCCGCGCGCTGACCGCGGCGCTCGAGCGGGCGCGGTAGCTACGAGCCGTCGCGGTCGGGATCCGGATCGTTCTCGAACGCGTCGAGCTCCGCGGCGCTGTGCGCGCGGCCTTCGGCGATCGCCCTCAGGCGGTTGAAGAAGCGATCCATCATCATGCGCGCGGCGCTCTGGAGGATCCGCTGGCCGACGCGCGCAATCGCGCCGCCGGCGACGACCTCGCCGGTCACGCTGACCGCGGTGGCGTCGCCGTCGGCGGCGAGCGCGATCGCCGCCGTGCCTTTCACGAACCCGGGACGGCCCCGCCCCTCCGCAACGAGTCCGTACGAGCGGTTCGGCGCAAGATCGGTCAGCTCGATGCTGCCGTCGTAGGTGCCCATCACCGCGGCCAGCTTCACCGCGAGGCGGATGCGGTAGCGGTGCTCGTGCGCCGGATCGGGCTCGAGGCTCTCGCACCCCGGAATGCACGACGCCAGCGCCGTCGTGTCCATCAGCAGCTCCCACACGCGCTGCTGAGGGGCATGGAACGAATAGGTTCGGGAGAGTTCGATCATCGGTCGTGTTCCCCAAGCGCGTTCAAGTGTGACGCGAGATCCGCGAAGTTGGTCAGCGTGCGCGCGGGGAGAAAGTCGTCGACGAACGGCAGCGCCGCCTGCAGTCCCCGTGTGAGCGGCGCGTAGTTCTCGGTTCCGAGCAGCGGGTTGAGCCACACGAGGCGATGACAGCTGCGCTGCAGCCGCGCGACCTCCTGCGCGAGCTGCGACGGATCGCCACGGTCCCACCCGTCGGAAATCAGGAGGACGACGGGCCCGCCGTTCAGCACCTGGCGCGCCCACCGCTGGTGAAACGTTCTGAGCGCGCGGCCGATCTGGGTGCCGCCCGACCAGTCGGGCACCACGCGCGACATCGCGGCAAGCGCGGCGTCGGCGCGGCGGCGGCGCATCGGGCGCGTCACGCGGGTGAGATCGGTCGAGAACAGAAACGCCTCGACGCGCGGCCGGCGCTTCATCAACGCATGCGCGAACAGCAGCAGCATGCGCGAGTACCGCTCCATCGAGCCGCTGACGTCGCACAGCACCACCAGCGGGCGCGGCTTCGCCCGGCGGCGCTGGCGCGGCAGCGTGGCGATGTCGCCGCCGGTTCGGCGGCTCGCGGCGATCGCCCGTCGAACGTCGAGGCGCGGGCCGCGGCCGGGGATCCAGCGGCGCGTGCGGCGCTCGCCCGGCGTCCACCGCAAGGCGCCGAGGCCGGCCGCCACGCGCGCCAGTTCGTCTGCGGTGCACAGGCCGAAGTCCCGGTCGGCGAAGCCGCCGCGGTCGCTCCACGTCCTGACCGCGGCCTCGGCGTCCGGCGACTCGCCGCCTTCGACGGATTCGTCCGCGGGCGCGCCGCCGACCAGTCCGTCGACGGCGGTCACGGTCGTCTCGGGCCGCTCCCGCCGATTGCGGACGACCGGCGCAACCGTCTCGCGCCAGAACGTGTCGAAGGCGCGATCGAACGCCGCAATCTCCTCCGGCCTGTGCACGAGCAGCGCGCGGCACGCATGATACACGTCGGCGCGCACGAAGGGGCTGACGTGCCCGAGCGCCTGGACGACGTCGGCCATCGCGTTGGGGCGCACGTCGACGCCGGCGGCGCGGAGCACGCGGCCGAACGCGATCAGGTTATTGAGAAACTGCGGCACGCGCCATCGCCCGCTGCAGCAACTCCGCCGCGCCCCGTTCGCGCATCGCGTCGAGATCCTCCTTGGCCTTGAGGACGACGCCGAGCGTGTCGTCGAGGACCGCGGCGTCGAGCTGTCGCGTGTCGAGCGCCACGAGCGCCGCCAGCCAGTCCGACGTTTCCGACACCCCCGGTTTCTTGTAGAGATCGGTCGCGCGCAGCTCCTGGACGACGGCCGTCACCTGCCGCGCCAGCGCGCCCGACGCGTCCGGCTGCCGCCGCCGGACGATCGCCAGCTCCTTGTCGAACGTCGGGTAGTCGATCCACTGATACAGGCAGCGGCGCTTCAGCGCGTCGTGCACTTCGCGCGTCCGGTTCGAGGTCAGCACGACCAGCGGCGGCGCGCTCGCGCGGATCGTCCCGAGCTCCGGTATCGTCACCTGGAACTCGGCGAGCAGCTCGAGCAGGAACCCTTCGAATTCCTGATCGGCGCGGTCGATTTCGTCGATCAACAGCACCGCCGGCCGCGTCCGCGCCGGATCGATCGCCTGCAGCAGCGGCCGCCGGATGAGAAACCGCTCGGAGTACAGGGCGTGTCTCGCGCGATCGGCGTCGAGCGCGCTCGACGCTTCGAGCAGCCGCAGCTCGAGCAGCTGGCGCGCGTAGTCCCACTCGTACAGCGCATGGCCGACGTCGAGCCCCTCGTAGCACTGCAGGCGGATCAGCTCCGTTTCGAGGACGGCGGCAATCGCGGAGGCGAGCGCCGTCTTCCCCACCCCGGCTTCGCCTTCGAGGAACAGCGGGCGCTGGAGGCGCAGCGCGAGGAACAGGGCGGTCGCCAGACCCCGATCGGCGACGTACGCGCGATCGAGGAGACGCGCCGTCAGCTCGTCGATCGAGCCCGGAGTCATCGCGCCACTATAGCGCGCGCGGACGCCGGCCGGCAGACCGCGATCACGCTTTCCATGCGTGAACGGTGATGTGGTTCGGGCGGATCGTCTCGAGCGACTCCAGCGGCACGTCGTCGGGGAACGATTTCGCCAGGATGTCCACGCGCGTGAAGCCGACGTGGCGCAGCATGGCCACGACCGCCGCCGGGTTCGGCCCGCTCCAGTTGGTGGGATCGCCGTTCAACTCGGTGGTCGGGTAGAAGGCAATCGCCGGACGCGTGATCGCGATCAGGTCGACCTGCGTCTGCAGGATCAGCTGCCGCCGCGTGACGCTGGCGACGCGCTCGAGCGCGAGCAGCGGATGCTGCATGTGATACAGCACGCCGAGGCACAGGACGACGTCGAACACGCCGACGGTCTCGGGCGAGAGATCGAGCACCTGGATCCACTTGTCCTCGACCTTCGACCCGAGCGCGCGACGCGCGAGGTCGAAGCCGGCCTTGCTGCCCCACCCGCCGCCGTCCCAGCAGAACGAATCGGTGGCGAGCACGCGGCGCGCGCCGCGCCGCTCGGCCTCGAACGAGAAGAACCCGTCCCACGCGCCGATGTCCAGCACCGACAGGCCGGCGAGCGTGTCCGGCATCCGGATCTCGGCCAGGCGCTGCGGCGTCACGTCCACGCCGGGCGTCACGAGGCCTCGCCCGAGATCGATGCGGTGCCACCACTTGATCTGCTCGACTTCGCGCCGCAGCGCCTCGGGATCGCGCCAGGTCTCGTCCGTCATGCCGCCGATTCTACTTGGTCGCGGCGGACGGGTTACGATGGGTGGATGCCAGAGGAATCGACGCCCCTCAAGTCGGCCATCGAGCTGGCCATGGAACGCCTCCGCCAGAAGGATGCCGACGCCGGCATCGAGTCGCGCCCGCTCTCGGACCAGCAGAAATCGGCGATCGCCGAAGTCCGCAACTTCTACGAGGCGAAGCTCGCCGAAATCGACGTGCTGCACGGATCGAAGCTGCGTCGCACGGCGGATCCCGCCGAACGAGAGACGCTGGAGCTGCAGTACCGCCGCGAGCGCGAACGTTTGGCGTCGGAGCGCGACGCGAAGATCGACAAGCTGCGGCGCGGCTGACCCGCGGCCGCGGCGCCTCCTCCGTTACGCGCCGTTGTAGCGCACGAGGACGACGGTCACGTCGTCGCTCTGCGTGGCGTCGCCGCAGAAGGCGCGCACGTCGGCGAGCACGGCGTCGACGGCCGCCTGCGGGCCGTGGCTGCGGTGCCGTTCGACGCACGCGAGCAGGCGATCGTCGGTGAACTCCTCGCCGGCCGGGTTCAGCGCCTCGGTGACGCCGTCGCTGAACGCGAGGACGAAATCGCCGGGCGCGAGCGCGACGGTCTCTTCCTGGAACGGCGCCTCGTCGAAGAAGCCGAGCACCATCCCGCCGGTTTCGAGCCGGCGGATTCCGTGCTGCGAGACGAGCAGCGGAGGATTGTGGCCGGCATTGGTGTAGGTGAGCGAGCCGTTCGCGTCGACGATGCCGTAGAAGGTGGTGACGAAACGGGAGGCGATCGCGCGGCGGCAGAGGCCGCGGTTCATGCGCGTGATGAGGTGCGCGGTGCTGGCATGGTAGGTCGCCTCGGCGCTGAACATGCCGAGGACCGCCGCGGCGAGCAGCGCCGCCGGCGATCCTTTGCCCGCGACGTCGCCGAGGATGAAGCCGAAGCGGTCGCCCGATAGATCGACGTAGTCGAAGAAATCGCCGCCGACGGCGCGGCAGGCGATCGAAGCGGCGGCCGTGGAGAAGAAGGCGCCGTCGCGATGGCCGTCGGGCAGCAGCGACTGCTGGATGGCGGCGGCGACTTTCAGCTCCTCTTCGAACTTCGCCTTGTCGAGCGCCTCGCGATAGAGGCGGGCGTTTTCGATGGCGAGCGCCGCTTCGGCCGAGAGCGTCTCGAGCGCGTCCTGCGCCGAGGCGGACCGCAGCGCGCCGCGTTCGCGGCTGTCGAGATAGAGGACGCCGATGATCTCCTCGGCGCCCTTCTGCTCGGCGCGCTCGACGTAGCGCACGAGCCGCAGCGGCGTGCAGAGGACGTGGCGGATGCCGAGCGCGACCGTGCCGGTGTGCTGGTGGGCGAGGTCGCCGTCGAGCAGGTCGTCGACGATCGTGTGCTGCCCGGTCGCGAACACCGTTTCGGGAATCTTGCGGCTCGTGTCGAAGGTGCGGCCCGACAGCGTCACCTTGCCGCGCGCGCGCGCGAGCTTGAACTCGAGCGCGTTCTGGCGATTCGCCAGCATGATGAAGCCCCGCTCGGCGCCGGTGACCTCGATCGCCGAGTCGAGCACGAGCGCGAGCACCTCGTCGAGCACGCGGCCGGATCCGAGCGCGCGCAGCCCTTCGAGGAGCGCCGCCATCTGCCGCAGCTCGAGCGCCGCCGACATGGCGCTCTTCTCGACCGACGGCGCCTCGGCGTCGACGAAGAAGACGATGTCGGCGTCGCCGGACTGCCCGAGCCGGATCTGGTCGCCGTGCGCGAGCGTGCGCTCGGCGGTCCGCTCGCCGTTGACGAACGTGCCGAAGCGCGACTGCTTGTCGCGGATCACGCAGCGGCCGCCTTCGACCGAGATCTCGGCGTGCACGCGCGAGATGTCCGCGCCGGCGAGGCGCAGGTCGGTTTCGCTGCGGCGCCCGATCGAGAACACCGGCTTGTCGATCGGCACGATGCGGCGACCGAGCGCGTCGGTGACGACCAGCCGTGGCGCGGGCGCGTCGCTCATGAAGCGGGGATTATAAGTCGAGCGGCGGACTAGAATGGGTCCGGGTGCCGCGCTTCAAGCTGACGATCGAGTACGCGGGCACGCGCTACAGCGGCTGGCAGATCCAGAAGAACGCGAGGACGGTCCAGGGCGAACTCGACCGCGCCATCCGCGAGGCGACCGGCCGCAAGGACTTCGAGCTGTACGGCGCCGGGCGCACCGACGCCGGCGTGCACGCGCTCGGGCAGGTCGCGCACCTCGACGTCGCCGCGCCGATGCCGCCGCAGACGCTCCGCCGGCGCATCAACGACGAGCTGCCGGCCGACATCAACGTCCTCTCGGTCGACCCGGTGCTCCGCCGCTTTCACGCGCGGCACGACGCGGTGGCGCGGCGGTACCTCTACCAGATCTCCCGCCGGCGCACGGCGTTCGCCAAGCCGTTCGTCTGGTGGGTGAAGGACCCGCTGGATCTCGCGCGCATGCGCGACGCGGCGCGCGCGCTCGTCGGCATGAACGACTTCGCGAAATACGCGGAACGCGGCGACGAGCTCGACGAGGCGCGCGAGCGATCGACGCTCGTGCTCGTGGAGCGGTTCGACATCGTCGAGGAGGGCGCCCTCGTCCTCGTCGTCATCGAGGGCTCCCATTTTCTCTGGAAGATGGTGCGCCGCCTCGTCGGCGCGCTCGTCGAAGCCGGCCACGGCCGGCCGATGCCCGACGACCCCGCGCGCGTCACCGCGCCGCCGTCGGGCCTGTTCCTCGAGCGCGTGTTCTACGCGGGCGAGCCGCGGGATCTGCCGATCCGCGCCGCCGTCCCCTGCCGCTGACGATCAACGGCGTTTCGGGTGCCAGTTCTCGTCGAAGTCGGTCCCGAGCACCAGCTGCACCACTTCGTCGTAGCTGCGCGTGCCCGAGGCCACGCGGTTCGACTTGAGATACGAGTCGTACGCGCGCCACGCGACGGCCGACACGTTCGGCTGGATGTTCGCCAGCACGCGCGCGTGCGCCGCTGCGAGATCCGCCCGCGGCGTGTCGCCGAGCGCCGACGCGACCGCCGTGCGATCCGCGCGCGGCAGCGCGGCCGACAACTCGTCGTACAGGAACAGCCACCCGCTGTATTGATCGGGAACGGAGCCGCGCACGCACGCGAGCCACCCCGCGAAGCTGGCCGCCGACTCCTCCGCCAGCCCGGCGAGGTGGCTCCACTCGTGCGCAATCACGAACGGCCGCTCGAACGGCAGCAGATCGCTGACGACGAGCGTTTCGAGCAGGAACGGATCGGTCATCCCTTCGACGCCCGCGCGGCGGAAGTACAGATCGAGCAGCGTGTGCTTCGGCCGGCCGGCGCGCGGCGGCGCAATCCCCAGGTCGCGCACCGCCGCGGAGAGCCCGTCGCGCAGTGGCGGATCGATCTCGCCCGCCGGACGCCATCCGGTTCGATGCGCCTCGCCCGCCAGCGCGTTGAGCCGCTCCATCGCGGTCGCCGCCACGCGGCCCGCGTGCTCGCGTGTGATGGCGCGGCGATCGAACGGCAGCGATCGGTCGAGCGGCACGCGCCGGTAGTTCAACCCCCACAGCGCCAGAAACGCCAGGTACGCCGCGCCGCTCCAGGCCGTCGTCCGCACGAGCGCCGAGCGCGCCGCGGCGGTCCAGCCAGTGGCGCGGACGTCGCGGACGGCGATCAGGACCCACGCGACGAAGACGACGCCAACCAGCGCGTCGAACAACGCGAACGGCACGGCGTTCGACGCGGCGGTGATCGGCGCCTGCAGGAGCGGATAGATCGCCCTCGAGTACGCGCGATCGACCCACTCCGCCGGCAAGGGAACGACGGCGGCTGCCACCGCAGCGCCGCCGAGGATCACGGCCCGTTTCACGCTATTTCGTCGAGCTGGGACGGCAGACGCCATGATGAGGTAGAATGGAGAGCCATAAAGATTGCACGATCAACACCTTAGCGACCGAAATACCGCCGGATTTCCGGCAGCGCGCTGCCGGATGTCTTGATACAGATGACGTCTTATTGACGTATAATGTCTTATAAAGTCTGTTATCAATGACCCCTCGCGAAACCTCATGTTCGGACCGATAAAGGACGGCGAGCATTTTATGCAACGCTTTCTGTGCTTCGGCGTCGCGGCGCTGATCCTGGCGACCACACCCGGCATCGTCGCGCAGCAGCCCCAGGCGGCCGGCGCGCCCCGCGCGGCGATGCACGTCGCGGCGCGCAACCCGGCGTTTACGAGCACGATCCAGGGCAACGCGCTGACGTCGACCAACGGCCAACTCGCCGACGCCCTCGTTCGGCTGCGCGACGCGCGCTACGGACGCGTCGTGGAAACCACCACGACGGACAAGTCGGGCCTGTTCGCGTTCCACGCCGTCGACCCCGGCAGCTACATCGTCGAGATCATGGGCGCCGACGAGACGTCGGTGCTCGCGGCGAGCCAGATTCTCAACGTCAACTCGGGCGAGGTCGTGTCGGCGATCGTCAAGCTGCCGTTCCGCGTCACGCCGTTCGCCGGCGTCGTCGCCGGCAACGCCGGCAGCTCTGCGTCCGCGATTTCCGTCATCACCCAGGCGGCAGCCAACAGCATCGTCATGGCGGCGACGCCGGCGGGCGCCGTCGACAATTGCCCGCTGCAGAAGCCGCAGTAGATGTCTGACCGTCCGTCTCCCCCCGCGATGAAGTCGGCGCCGTCCGCCGGAGCGCCGTTCGTTCCGCCCGCGGCTCCATCGGCTGCGCCGGGCGGTCCGCCGCGTGCGACCGTCGCGCCGCCGTCGGCGTACACGCCGAGCGACGAGGTCCACATCCTCGATCGGCTCGCGGTCATCTATCGCTACCGGCACGTCGCGATTGCGGTGTTCATCCTGACGACGGCGGCGATGATGATTCAGGGGTACTCGGCGATTCAGATCTATCAGGCGCGCGCCCAGATCCTCATCGAGGACGAACGGGCGACCGCCGTCCCCGGGATCACGTCGCCCGAGAACACGTACTACGAAGATCCCGAGCCGTACTACAAGACGCAGTACCGCATTCTGAAGGGTCGCGATCTCGCGCGCCGCGTCATCAAGCGCCTGCACATGGAGCGCGTGCCCGAATTCAACGGCACGGCGGTCAAGCCGTCGGGGCCCGCCGTCTTCATCCACGACGTCCAGGATCGGCTGATTCGCCTCGTCCGACCCTCGTCGCCGTCGGCGCCGATCGAGGCGCCGAAGGCGGACGAGAGCTCGGACGAATCGGCGATGGTGGGCGCGTTCCTCGGCCGCGTCGACGTGATTCCGATTACGGGCAGCCGGCTCGTCGACGTCACGTTCACGGCGATGGATCCGACCTTCTCGGCGACCGCGGTCAACACGCTGGTCGACGAGTACGTCGAGCAGAACCTGCAGCTCAAGCTCCAGAGCACGCAGAACATGATCGACTGGCTCGACAAGGAGGTCGCGAACCAGCAGCTGAAGGTCCAGGAGAGCGAGCGCGCGCTCGCCGCGTACCGCGACAAGCAGAACGCCCTTTCGCTCGACGAGAAGCAGAACATCGTCCTCGCCCGCGTCAACAAGCTGAACGACGACGTGATGATGGCGAAGACGAAGAAGGCGCAGAAGGAAGTCCTCTTCAACCAGATCAAGGCGATCCAGGCCGGGCAGCCGCCGGACGCGATCCCGGGCGTCGCGCAGTCGCCCGCGGTGCAGACCGCGAAGGGCCGGCTGATCGAAGCGCAGCGCGGCAAAGCGCAGCTGCAGGATCGCTACGGCGACAAGCATCCGATGATGCAGAAGGCGCTGTCGGATCTGCAGGAGGCGCAGCGCCAGTACGATCTCGAGGTGGGCCGCGCGATCCAGTCGATCAGGAACGACTACGACACCGCCGTCCTCGAAGAGCAGACGATGAGCCGCGCGCTCGAGGCGGCCAAAGGCGACGCGCAGGATCTGAGCCGGAAGAGCGTCGACTACAACGTCATGGAGCGCGAGGCGAACAGCAACCGCCAGATCTACCAGTCGCTGCTCCAGCGCGAGAACGAGCTGCGCGTGTCGAGCAACAGCCACGCGAACAACGTCCGCGTCGTCGATCACGCCGAGGTGCCGAAGGCGCCCGTCACGCCGACCGGCCGCCGCACGTGGCTCGTGTCGCTCGGGATCGGCCTCGTGCTCGCGATTGCGGTCGCGTACGGCCTCGACTACATGAACGACACGATCAAGACCCCCGAGGACGTGACGCGGCGCCTCAAGCTGCACTTCCTCGGCCTCGTGCCGTCGGTGCGCGGCGACAAGCATCCGCTGCTGGCGTCGGCGAGGGTGCCGCACGATTTCGGCGAGTCGTTCCGCGCGCTGCGGACGTCGCTGCTCGCGCGCTTCCCCGGGCCGGGCACGAAGATCATCGTCGTGACCAGCGCGCAGCCGCTCGAGGGAAAGACGACGACCGCGGCGAACATCGCGATGGCGCTGGCCTACGGCGGCGCGCGCGTGCTGCTGATCGACGCCGACATGCGCCGGCCCGGCCTGCACCGCCCGCTGCGGCTGACGAACGAGCGCGGGCTGTCGCAGGTGCTCGTCGGCCAGGCGCGCGTCCGCGACGTCATCCAGCGGACCGTGGATCCGAACCTGCTCGCGATCACGGCCGGACACCCGCCGCCGAACCCGTCGGAGCTGCTGGCGTCGGAACGCATGAAGACGCTGCTGACGAACCTGGCGCACGGCCCGTTCGACTGGATCATCATCGACACGCCGCCCGTGCTCGCGGTGACCGACGCCGTCATCCTGGCGCCGCTCGTGGCGGGCGTGACGTTCGTCATCGGCGCGGAAATGACGCGGCGCCGGCTGGCCGAGCGCGCCATCGAAACGGTGGCGCAGACGCAGCCGAAGTTCATGGCGGTCGTGCTGAACAAGGTCGACTTCGCGCGGAACCGGTACTACTACTCGCGCTATTACGGCCATCAGTACAAGAACTACTACGCTGAAGCTGCGGTCTAGTCCCGCGCGCCCGGCGCGTGCGCCGGCGATCCCGACGCCGCGATCCCGGGCGCTCTGGGGCGTCGTCCTCCTCCTCGTCCTCCCGCTCGCGTTCTACGCGCACAGCTACCGCCTGACGGCGTATCCGCTCGTGGCCGGCGCCCTCGTCATGGCGCTGTTCGTCCCGCCCGTGCCCGGCCGCCGCGGCATGGTGCTGCTGGACGCGGCCATCCTGCTGACGCTGGCGGCCATCGCCATCCAGTTGATTCCGCTGTCGCCTGACGTGCGCGACGCCTTGACGCCGGCGGCCGCCGCATTCGAGCGGCGCACCATCGTGGGCGCCGCGACGATCGCGAGGGCCCGGCCGATTTCGCTCGAGCCCTCCGCCACCGCCGTCGCGCTGGCGCTCGACGCGGCGCTGGCGATGCTGTTCTGGTCGACGCAGCGCGCGTTGCGCCACGGCGGCCAGCGCTGGCTCGCGCGCGCGATCGCGACCGCGGGCCTGGTCGTGGCGCCGCTGGCCGTCGCGAATCACCTCGCGCTGCTGCCGCTGCTCGACGGCGTGTGGGCGCCGGCCCGGCGAGATCTCCGCGCCTGGGGCCCGTTCGTCAGCCGCAACGACTTCGCCGCGTGGAGCGCGCTCGCGACGCTGTTGACGCTCGGCTATCTGGTCGCGCATCTCGAAGCGCACCACCGTCCCGACGAAGCGCTCGATCCGGATCGCGCGCTGGACCACACCGGGACGCGGCTGGCCGCGGCCCTGTGTGTGATGAGCGGCGGCATCATGCTGTCGCTCTCGCGCTCCGGCCTCGTCGGCGTCGTCGCCGGTCTCATGGCGTTCTTCTTCGCCGGACGCCGGCAGCTGACGCCACGGCGACGCTACGCGCTGGCGGGCCTCCTGGCGGCGCTGCTCGTGGCGGGCGCGCTGGTCGCGAACGTCGGCGTGCTCTCGTCCCGCTTCGGCAACGCGATGAACGAGGGGCTGGGTGGGCGCGCGTCGGTGTGGTCGCAGACGTGGCCGCTCGTGCAGGACTTCCGCCTGGCCGGCACGGGCGTCGGCGCGTACGCGCGCGTGATGACGCTCTACCAGACCAGCACGAGGCTGATCACGATCGCGCACGCGGACAACGAGCCGCTGCAGCTTGCCGCCGAGGGCGGCCTGCTCGTGGGATTGCCGGTCGTGGTGATGCTGGCCGCCTTCGTGAGGGTGGTGGCGCGGCGGCTGCGCGAGGATCGGACGCGGATGTTCTGGGTGCGCGCGGGGGCGGCGAGCGGCCTCGTCGCGATCGCGGTTCAGAACCTGGTGGAGATGACGCTGCGGGTGCCCGCGATCGGGCTACTGGCGGTCGTGCTGGCGGCGATCGCCGTCCACGAGCGCGCGTAGCAGGCCGACCGCGGAGGCCGCCGCGTAGACGATCGACACGAATTCCATCGGCGCGCGATACCGCGTCGCCGGCACGTAGATCACGTTCACGCCGACGACCGTCGCGACCACGGTCCACAGAATCAGGTCGCCGCGCAGCGCGTGCCGCCGCCGGTACGCGCCGGCGATCCCGAACAACAGCAGCAGCGCCTGCGACGCCGCCGAGACCGCCACGTCGCCGAACGGACGCGGCCGCGACCCGTCCACGCGCGCACGGCCTCCAGGGTCCACGATCACGGTCGCCTCGTCGGTCGCGACGCGGTAGGGCACGACCCGCGGCGACAGCAGATACCAGACGTTGCGCACCTTCTGCGCAAGCCAGTCACCGGGCCTCGCGCGGATATACGACCGCGCCTGCGCGGCGAAGAACTCGTCGGCCGCGCGCTCGCGCGGGAGCGGCTCGAGCCACCCGATGTCGGGACGCTGCAGCGTGATCGTCCTCTCGGCATGGTCCTGGAGCAGATCGAGATCCTCGTCGGGCAGCAGCGCCGTCGTGTACTCGCAATTGCCGATGAACAGGTTGATGCCGCTGCGCGTCGGCAGCCAGCTGCCGTTCAGCGCATGGTTGCGCAGCGGCAGCGGCAGCAGGACGATGGCCGCGACGGCGAACAGCGCCGCCGCGCCCGCGGACATCCGGCGCGCGAGCAGGACGGCGGGCGCGAAGACGAGCAGCGGCAGCGCGGTCGTGCGCGTCAGGATTGCGAGGCCGAGGCACGCGCCGGCGAGCGCGAAGCCGGCGACGCGCCGTGCCGCGACGAACGCCGCCGCGAACGCCAGGACGAGGGTGATGAAGAGCGCGCTCTCGGTGCGGACCACCGACTCGCGGACGAGCAGCGGGTCGACCGCGTAGAACAGCGCCGCGGCGAGGGCGACGCGATCGTCGCCGGTCAGCGCGAGCGTCAGGCGATCGATCAGCGCGGCGCCGGCGGCGGCGATCAGCGCCTGCAGCAGATCGACGGCCAACGGGGCGCGGAGGATGGCGCGCGCCGCGGCGACGAACAGCGGATACAGCGGCTCGAAGACGGTCGTCGTCTGGCCGTCGATCGCAAGCGAGCCGTCGCGGAGCAGGCCGTCGGCGAGCGACCAGTACGGATTGACCGCCGCCGGCGGGTGCACGAACAGATACACCACGCGCGGCAGCGCTGCCGCGGCGACCAGCAGCGCGAGGCGACGGAACGTTGTCGGAGTCAGGCGAGCGCGGCCCGGAACAGGACGCGCCGGGCGGGAGGATGCTTCAGGAGCGCGATGATGAACTCGCGATGGTGGTTGAACGCCGCCGTGTGGCGAAGCAGCGGCATCAGCCCGTCGGTGCGGGCAAGTTCGAAGAGGCTGTCGATCTGCGCGTCGCTGAGGCGCTGGGCGACGCGCCGCAGCACGAGCTGCCACCGCAGTTCGGCGCCGAGGCGCTTGCGCCATCCGCGCTGGTAGTCGGCGAGCGACGCCGCCGACAGATCGTTGCGCGCGAGCGCGGCCGACACCGTCGCGGCCGCCGTCGACGCGCTGACCAGGCTGTAGTAGATGCCGCCGCCCGTCGTCGGCTTCACGAGACCGGCGGCGTCGCCCAGCACGAGGACGCGATCGGAAAACGTCTGCTTGAGCGGCGCGAGCGGGAGCACTTTCTGGCGCGGCTGGAGACGCGCCGCTTCGTCGACGCCCCACCGCGGCGCGACGGCCTCCATCAGCCGCTGAAAGTGGCGGCCCGCATCGCCGTCGCACATCAGGCCGACGCGCACGTACGGCTGGTCGCGCTGCACCGGCACCGCCCATCCAAAACCGCTGGGCGCGACTCTCGAGCCGAAGTGCACTTCGACGTCGCGCAGCCGCGCGGCCGGCACTTCGATCTGCGCGGTGTTCAACAGCAGGCGCGGCATGCCGAGGCCGACACGGCGCTGGAGGGCGTAGTTCGCCCCGCACGCGAGCAGGCACACGCGCCCGTGGAGCTGCGTATCGCCGACGGTCACGCTCGCCCGGTCGGGGGTGATGTCGAGCGCGGTCGCGCGGGCGCCGCGCCGGATGGTGACGCCGGTGCCCGCGGCGAGCTGCGCCAGGTCGGCATCGAAGCGCGCGCGATCGACGACCACGGCTTCCGTCCGCGCGGTGGAATGGGTGACCCGTTCGCCGGATGGCGCGTGGAAATCGACGGTGCGCAGCGCGTTCAGCACCGAGCCGTCGGGGATGCCGAACTCCTCGAACGCCTCGGCCGCGAGCACGCCGGTGCAGTGCACCGGCTCGCCGACCCTGGCGTGCTCCTCGAGCACCACGACGTCGGCGCCCGAGCGCGCCAGCTCGCGCGCGGCGTGCAGTCCGGCGGGACCGCCGCCGACGATGAGGACGTCGTGCACGGCTGAGATTATACGGTCTTCTTTCGCGCGAGGAACCAGACCTGCGTCGCGAATGCCGGTCCGAGCCGCGCGAACGGCGACGCGACGACCGCGTCCATCGCGAACCGCGACGCGATGCGATCGCCGAGCGCCTTCCAGTTGAACCCTTTGTGATCGTGATAGGGCACGCCGGTGGCGCCGTGGTACACCGGCCGCGCCATGTGCGGGCGGCTGCCGGCGGAGACGGCGGTCGCCAGCTCGCGCCAGGTGTACGCGCTGGTCCACTTGTAGTCGCCGATGCCCCGCCAGCCGGCGATCCGGCGCACGGTCTGCTTGATCATCAGCGGCAGACCCGTTTCCACCGGCACGCTGACGATCAGCGTGCCCTCCTCCCGAAGCAGCGCATGCAGCGTGTCGATGATCGGATCGACGTCGACGACGTGCTCCAGCACCTCGGTGCAGACCACCACGTCGTACGCGCCGCGGTGCTCGGGGCGATCGAGGTCGGCGATCCGCTCGAACCGCGCGCCGGGCAGCGCGCCCAGGCGCGCACGGCAATCGTTCACCTGGGCGTCGTCGAGGTCGGCGCCGACCGTCAGCGCGGGCGCGAGGCCCGCTTCGTGCAGCAGCGCGATCAGCGTCCCGTCGCCGCAGCCGTAGTCGAGGAGCCGCCGGCCGCGAAACGGGCGCAGCAGATCGAGCGCCGTGCGGAAGCGCCGCTGGTGGCTGAACGCGACGAGGCGGTCGCGGCTGTAGATCTGCTTCGCCGCGTAGTGGCCGTCGCGAACGGCGGTCAGAACTTCTTCTCGCGCGCTTCCCACGTGCCTCGAAACGAGATCCAGAACGACAGGACGATCAGTTTCAGGTCGAGCGCGAACGACTGGCGGCGGATGTAGAGCCGATCGAACCGGAACTTCTGCCGGCGCGTGATGTCGCGCGGCGCGTAGATCTGCGCGATGCCGGTCAGCCCCGGCATCACGCGGCAGCGTTCGGCGAACCCGGGAATCTCGTCGAGCGGCACCGCCGCGCCGCCGGCATACTCGATCTCTTCCGGCCGCAGCGCGCGCGGTCCGACGAAGCTCATGTCGCCGCGGAAGATGTTCCAGAGCTGCGGCAGCTCGTCCATCGCCGTCGCGCGCAGCAGCCGCCCCGCCCGCGTGACGCGCGGGTCGTCTTCGCCGGCCTGGAGCGGACCCGACGCACGCTCCGCGTCGGCGATCATCGATCGGAACTTCAGCACCTGGAACGTGCGGCCGCCTTCGCCGACGCGCGGCTGCGAGAAGAACACGGGGCCCGGCGAATCGAGCTTGATCGCCGCGGCGATCAGCGCCCACAGCGGCGCCGACACCAGCAACCCGAAGCCGGACAGCACCACGTCGAGCGAGCGCTTCAGAAATCGATTCACAGGCAGGCCGCGGCGGGCCGCACGTCGAGCTGCTCGGGCGCGCGGACGACGGTCTCGACGAGATCGTGGAACGAACGCACCATCTGCACGCGCGAGAACTGGTCCCGCGCGCGATCGCGTGCGCCGGCGGCGAGCCGCGCGTGCAGCGCGCGATCGGCCGTCAGGCGATGCAGCGCCGCCGCGAGCGCGGCCGCGTCGTTCGGTTCGACGATCAGGCCGCTGACGCCGTCGCGATTGACCCACGGTACGCCCGTCGGCAGGTTCGTGCTGATCACCGGCACGCCGGCAGCCATCGCCTCGATCTGCGACACGCCGAACGTTTCCGTGATCGCGACCGACGGCAGGACGAACACGTCGGCCGACGCGTAGTACGAAGGCAGGTCGTCGTCGCTCACGCGGCCGGCCCAGTGCACGCGATCGCCGAGGCCGAGCGCTGCGGCGCGGGCGCGGAGCTCTCCTTCGAGCGGACCGTCACCGACGACGACGATCGAGCCCGGCCAGGTGCGCGCCGCGTCGAGCAGGACGTGAAGCCCCTTGTAATAGACGAGCCGACCGACGAACAGCGCGCGAGGCCCGGGCAGCGACGCCAGCATCTCGTCGACGCGCCGATTCGGCGCCGGCCGTTCGAACCGCTGCAGGTCGATGCCGAACGGGATGACCGCGACCCGCCGCGCGTGCCGCAGCTGAAGCGACTGCGCCGCGAGAACCGGGTTGGAGACGATCACGCAGTCCGCGCGCCGGTAGAGCGCGCGCTGGACGCACCGCGCGTAGGTCGGCAGCGCCCACCACGGCCGCAGCAGATCGCTGTGATGCCACACGACCAGGCGCGTGGCCGGCGCCCGAAGCCACAGCGCCGTCCCGGCGATCGGATTCGGCTCGTGCAGCACGATGCAGTCCGCGCGCCGCGACCAGAGCTGCAGCGGCAGCGCCGGGCACAGCGGCACCGACGCCGGCCGGCCGTAGGCCGCCGCGCGAACGACCGTTACCGCACCGCGCCGCTCGACGACCGTTTCGCGGCGGTCGTTGGCCGCCACGACCGTCACGTCCCACTCGCCCGCCGTCCCGTCGCAGAGATCCCCGACGACCGTTTCGATGCCGCCGGGAACGGGCGGATAGAACTTCGCCGCGTGAACGACCTTCACGCGCGCCCCTCCGCCACCCGCGCGTACACCTTCACGACATCGTCTGCAAAACGGCGCCAGCTGAAGCGGCGCGCCCACGAGCGGCCGGCCTCCTGCCGCGCGCGCCACCGCGCCGGGCACGTGGTGCGCTCGCGCAGCAGCTCGGCGACGCGGCACGCCCACGCGTCCGCGTCGCCCGCCGGACAGAACGTGACCACCTCGCCGCCGACCTCGCGCAGCACCGGCAGATCGCTCGCGACGACAGGCGTGCCCGCTGCGAGCGCCTCCACGAGCGGCAGGCCGAAGCCTTCGCGGTCGGACGGCTGCAGGACGATGGCCGCGCCGCGATACGACGCGGCCAGCGCATCTTCGTCGACCGCCTGCCGCTCCACGACGCGATCGGCGATGCCCAGGTCGCGGGCGAGGCGCCGCTGATCGTCGGTCAGCGGATCCCCGACGCGGACCAGGCGAAGAGTCGGCACCGAGGGCGCCACCGCCGCGACGATTTTCAACAGCACGTCAATCCGCTTGCGCGCGACCGTCGATCCCACGTGCAGCAGGTCGACCGACGGTGATTCGACCGGCCGATCGCCGTCGAAGAATCGGCCGTCGACGCCGAGCGGTATCACCGAGAGCCGCGTTTCGGCGGCGAGGCCGGCGGCGATCAGGTCCCGGCGGATCGCGTCCGTGTCGCAGATGATGTGCGCTGCGCGCCCGAGACCGGCGGCGATGCGTCGGGTCACCGTGCGAAACGGCGCGGACCGAGGCTCGGCCTGCGGGTCGAGCAGCGATCGGAACGCGTCGAGATCGTGGCACGTGACGATCGTCCGCGACGCCGGCAGCGCATTCACGAGATGCGCGTAGCTGTGATCGACGACGTGAAAGAGATCGAAGCGATCGCGCAGCGCGGCGACGTGCCGCGAGTACCGCCAGATGCGGTTGAGGAACCGGTCGCCCTTCGCCGCCGTCGCCGCGGCGCCGAACAGTGGAATCCGCGTCGCCGCACGGACAAACGGCGGACGGACGCGCCGGGCGGCGACCTGCGCGCCGTGGTGCGCCGCCAGCTCGGCGTCGAGCATCGACGCGACGCGCTCCATGCTGGGCCAGCGCTCCTCGGCGAAATCGTCGCAGAGCGCGACCCTGAGCGGTGTCATCCGGTCACCTGCCGTGCGGCGGGTTCGGCGACGCCCGCGCACCGTTCGAGGAGCGCTTCGAGCCGATCGACGTGCCGCGCCACCGACATCTCGCGCGCGACGTCGAGCGCGGCCAGCCGCATCGCGGCGAGACGAGCACGATCCGCCAGCGCGTCGGCCAGCGCGTCGCCGAACGCCGACGCCCTCGGCGGATCGCCGTCGACGAGCACTCCGTTGACGCCGGGGCGCAGCCACTCGCGGACGCCGCCGACGTCGAACGCGATCGCGGGCACGCCCTGCGCCGCGCCTTCCAGGCCCGACAGGCCGAACGGTTCGGGCCAGACACTCGGCACGGCGATCAGGTCCGCGCGGCGGACCGCCGCAAAGCGCCGCTCGTCGTCGAGCCAGCCGGTGAAGTCGGCGTCGACGCCGAGCTCGCGGGCCAGCGCTTCGCACCGGGCGCGCTCGGGACCGTCGCCGATCATCGTCAGGGCGATCGGCTCGCCGAGGCGCCGGGCGGCATGCGCGACGGCGCGCACCAGCACGTCGCCGCCCTTCAGAGCGGTCATGCGCGCGAGAAAGGCGACGGTCGGCCGCGTCGCAGGCGGCGCAGGTGAGGCGGCCGCGCGGCACGTCGGGAACAGCGGGTTCAAGTGCACCTTCGACGCATCGACGCCGTTGCGGATGTATTCGCGCCGCATGTGATCGCTCGCGACGACGACGGCGCGATACGAGCGGAACAGGCGCCGCTGGTCCCCGGCCCACCGGTACTGCGAGACGAGCGCCGTCGGCGACAACCGGCCGCAGCGGCATGGCAGGAAGAGCGCCGCGCAGGCAGGACCGAAGACGCGCCCGCAGGGTCGCGCCGCCGGAAACGCGTGCATCTTCAGCCCGCTGATGCACGTCCCGAAGTAGCCGTGCATGAACTTGACGACCGGGACGGCTGCAGCGAGCCGGCGGTCCAGCTCGAGCGCGTCCATGTTGTGCGAAAAGCACACGTCGGGCGCCCACGCCCGCGCCGAGGCGACCGCGCCGTCGATGCCCGCCGACACGATGCTGAACTGCGGCAGCGAGGCGATCGTCGGCGACACGCGTGCGGGCAATCCGATCGGATCGCGATGAACCACCGCCGCCGAATGGCCGCGCGCGAGCAGCTCGCCGACGCACGATTCGAGGTACTGCTGGACGCCGCCGGCGTCGCCGAACCCGTCGTTGGCAACGAGGATCCGCATCACCGCGGCACCAGCCGGGCGGTGACACCCTGCAGTTCGAACGGGTCGGCTCCCGGCACCAGCGATTCCGCGCGCAGCCCCAGCCCGGCGAGCTCCCGCTCGACGTCGCTGCGCGTGAGGCGGCGCTCGGGCCAGATCGCCGGATGCATCTCGACGAAGAGCGCGAGCGTGCCCTTCGCGCGCGCGATCGTCCGGCGCGCTCCGCGCAGCACGTCGAGCTCCGCGCCCTCCACGTCCACCTTCACGAAGTCGGGCGAGAGGCCGTGCTCGCCGCAGAACGCGTCGAGGGTCGTCACCCGCACGTCGACCGTCGCGCGGCCGCCGGTCGAGGACGCCAGCCGACCCTCGCCCGCCGTGGGTTCCACGATGAAGGGAAGCGACCCCACGACGCCGCCGACGGCGGACGGCACCGGCGTGACTCGTGCGTCGAGCGCATTGAGGCGGATGTGCTCGCCGAGGCCGGCGAACGCGGACGGCGACGGTTCGAACGCGAACACATGGCCGCCGCCGCCGACCCATCGGCCGAGCAGCAGCGAGTACGCGCCCACGTTTGCGCCGACGTCGAACGCGATGGCGCCGGGCGCGATCGCGCGGCGGAACGCGTCCACCTCGATCGCGTTCCAGTTGATGTGGCGGTGCGCCGGCGAGACGTACAGCGTGTCGCCGGATGGCGTCTGGCGGCGCAGCCCGCGGCCGAGCGTCGCGACGGACAACGCCGCCTGATACAGACGTCGGAGGGGACGCCGCGCGTGGCCGACGGGCAGCCGCCGCAGCCAGTTCGCCGCCGGCTCCACGCTCACGATCGTCCCGCCGCCGCCTGCCATACCGGCTCGACGATGATGTGACACGCGTTGTGCTGCAGGCCGATCAGCGGCGCGTAGGACAACCGCTCGCCCGCGAGATATCGCGCGTTGAAGTCGGCGGCGCTCAGACCGGCGAACGGATAGTTCGAGTGCGGATCCACCCGGTTCAGCGCGAGGTTGATCAGCCTCGACTCCGGATAGCTCACCAGATACGGCAGGCTGCGCATCGGATGCAGCACGAAGGTCGTCTCGAGCTTGTTCAACCCGCCGATCTCCGGCAGCGATCGGAAATGCTCGACGAACTGGCGGTACCGGAACGTGTTGCCGTCGACGTTCAGCTGCAGCGACCAGTCTCCGCGCGCCGAGTGGATGCCGAACTGGCGCGCGACCCGCTCGACCCAGAGCGGCCGCGGCTGCCACCGCCACATGTTGTGCCGATGCGGCGGCGGCGGCGTCACCAGGTTGATCGGCTGCGCGAAATTGATGCGAGGGCTCATCCGCAGCGCGACGGCGGCGATGTCGTTGCGGCGGCGCAGCAACTGGAACGGCTCGTCCTGCGTGCTGTACGGACGAATGAACACGAGCTCGTCGGCGAGAAAGTGGAACAGCTCGCGCTCCTCGCGTTCGATCAGCTCCAGCACCTGCGCCTTGAACGGGCGGCGATCGTCCTCCTCCTGGAAGAACACCGTCGGAAACGCGCGCTTGACCTCGTCGTACCCGCGGGTGAAATCGGGCGACGTCGACTTGAAGAGGACCGACACGGCGAAGTCGGGCCACTCCTCCACCTGCTCCGACCAGCTGCGCAGGAGCAGATCGAGCTGCGCGGCGCGATCCTTCGAAAAGATGACGACGGCGACGCTCATGCGGCGAGCTCCTCGAGAAACGTCAGATGCTGACGCGCGACGATCGGCCACGCGTACACCGATTCGGCGCGATGGCGGCCGCGGCATCGCAGCTCGCGGCGCGCCGAGGGATCCAGCAGCAGGCGCTCGAGCGCCGCCGCCCACGCCCGCTGGTCGCGCTCGGCGACGACGACGCCGGCGTCGGCGACCACGTGCGGGATTTCACCGCTGTCGGATGCCACGACCGCCACGCCGCACGCGAACGCTTCGATCAGCATGCGGCCGAACTGCTCGCGCCACGCGCCGGTCGTCTGGCTCGGGGCGCACAGCACGTCCATCGCGTTGAGGAATGCCGGGACGCGGTCGTGCGCAACGGCCGATTCGACGCGGACGCGGCTGCCGTGGCCGCCGGCCCACGTCCGCAGTTCCGGCTCGAGCGGGCCCGAGCCGATGAACAGCGCGCGCCACGGCGCGGACACGCCGTCGAGCGTGTCGATCAGCAGCCGCAGGCCTTTTTCCGGGACGAACCGGCCCAGGAATCCGACGACCGGCGCGTCCTCGTCCGCCCAGCCGAGCGCCGCGCGCGTTTCGTTCCGCAATGCGCAATCGGGCGCGAACTGCCGGACGTCGACGCCGGGCGGAATCGTCCGCGTCGGCTGGCGCCATCCGCGCCGCTCGAGCACGTCGCGCGTCGTCTCGCCGAACGCCACGACCCCATCGGCGCGACCACGGGCGACCCGCTCGATCCAGTTGAACGGCGGTGGATAGCGCTTGACGATGTTCTGGAAGGTCGCGAAGACCAGCGGTGTCTGACACCGAACGGCGCGGGCGACCTGCATGGCGGACGCGACGTACGGCTCCTCCCAGCAGTGGACCGCGTCCCAGCGTTCCGACAGCAGCGATCGCAGCGCCCCGCCGTACAGCATCGTGTGCACGCGCGCGCCGAATCGAATCGGCACCGGCACGACGCGGCACGGCTCGTCCGCGGCCGGCGCCGTGGTGTGCCAGCCGAAATCGCCACGAAACCGATCCGGAGCCACGACCGTGACGTCCCAGTCGCCGGCCCGCGCCATCTCCTGCGGCAGCCGGCGGTTCAGCTCGACGCAGTACGAGTGGCCGATCGCCAGCAGGCGCCGCCGACTCATGCCAGCCGCGGTCCCCACTGCGCGGCGGCTTCGCTCGTCCCAAATGCGGGCGCGGAACGCGCGCGCTGCCGCCAGCGTCGAATCGTGGGCCACGACACCGGCCGCCGCTCACCGAGCACGGCTGGCACCGTGCGCAGCAGCTCTCCGACCACCCACACGAATCCCGCGGCGCGATCGGCCAACCCTCGGCTCATCGGAAAGTAACGGCTCAACCTGATCGGAACGCTCGCAATCAGCATCGGCCACGGCTCGTTGTACATCGCGAAGAGGCAATCGTTTCGCACGACGTACCGCACGTACTTCGACGCACTGCGCCCGCCCGGATGCACGTCGTGGACGACGCGCACGTGCGGCATGTACACCACATCGCGGCCCGCATCGAGCAGCCGGATGCAGAGGTCCTTCTCTTCGCCGTAGAAGTAGAACGATTCGCGATACCCGCCGACCTCCAGAAATGCCGATCGCCGCAGGAGATGGGCGAATCCGATGAAGGAGGCAACGCAGCAGGTGTAGTCGACCGGCGCCGGCTGCATGGCGGCCGGGAACGGCGCGCCGCCCGGCGCCGACATCGCGCACGCGATCGCGCCGATGCCGGGGTTGGCTTCCATCATCCGCACGGCGTCCGCGATCCGTCCATCGCCCAGGAGCGCCGCGTCGTCGTCCAGCAGGAGGACCGCTTCGGTCGAGGCGGCGCGCACGATCGCATTTCGCGCGACGATGTAGCCTTCGTTGCGCCGCTGGCGCACGACGCGCGTGATGCCGGCGGGTGCCGCCGCGAGCGCATCGTCCAGCGACACGCTCCCGTTGTCGTCGACGACGATTACTTCGGCGAGTGCGTCGCCGAGCGCAGCCAGCGACGCCAGGCACGTGCGCAGCGCGTCGGGTCGATCGCGCGTCACGATGCCGACGGTGACCTGGTCCATCACGTCAGGCATGGACCAGTTGACCCGCCGCGGTAGCCCGGCGATACACGTCGAGCGTCGCGCGGGCGGTGTTGGACCAGCTCATGTCGCGGACGCGGCGGAACGCTTCGCCGGCGAGCGCGTCACGCATCGCCGCGTCGCCGAGCGCCGTCGCGAGCGCACGCGCCAGTCCGGCGGCGTCTCGCGGCTGCACGACGAGACCGGAGCGACCGTTTTCGACGAGCGCCGTCGCACAGCCGACCGGCGTCGTCACGACCGGCAGGCGCTGCGACATCGCTTCGACCAGCACCATGCCGAACCCTTCGTACGTCGAGGGGAACGCGAGCACGTCGTGGGATCGGTACGCGGCGACGACCTCGTCCTCGCTCGCGCGATCCAGCACGGTCACGCGATCGCGGACGTCGCCGGGGAACGAGAGCCGAATCGCGTCCGCCGCCACGCCGCCGCCCAGGATGGTCAGCGCGACGGCCGATCCGCCCGGCGCGACGCGCACGTCGTCGCGAACCAGGCGGGCGAAGGCATCGACGAGGTACGGCACGCCTTTGACGAGGTCCCACGATCCGCAGAAGAGAATCCCGCGGCCGCGCGGCGGCGCGTCCCCCGGCGGCGGCTCGAGAAAGCGCGAGGACACACCATGCGGCACGACGTCGATGGCCGCGGCGTCCTTCCAGCGGCGGCTCACGACACGGGCCCGGTCGTCGTCGTTCAACAGAATCGCGCGGTCGGCGAGACGGATGGCAGCCGACACCTGCGACAGTCGCACGAGCGGGTAGTACCAGCGCCGGCTCCAGCCCTTGGTCACCAGGCCGGCGTCGGCGTCCGCCAGCATGCGCCGGTAATTCAGGTGCTCGAGACCGTTCGACCGCGATACCACGGCGGTGCGCGGCAGTCCGCCGAGGCGCCGCCACGCCGCAAGCCACAGCCCTTCCGCGCTGGCGACGTCAATCACGTCGTACGCGCCGTTGCGTCGAATCGCACGCCGCACGGCCGCCGCCGCCGCGACGGGCGCCAGTGCCCATCGGCCGGCGCGGTGTTCGGGCCACGCGCCGAGATCGTCGCCGAGCAGCAGATCGCAGACGTGACCCGCGGCGCGGTATTCCTCCTGCAGCTTGACCAGGACCTTCGTCGAGCCCAGACGCGCGTCCGGCGGATAGTCGCCGACGAGGAGAATCCGCATCACGCGCACACCGGCGCTGCCGCCGCGGACTGGCCGCGCAGCGCGGCGATCGTGTGGCGCAGATCGAAGCGCGATGCGTAGAGCCGGCGGCCGCCGGCGGCGATGCGCGCGCGCCGATCGTCGGACGCGAGCAGCCCGGCGGCTTCGTCGGCGAGCGCCACCGGATCGTCCACGTCGACGAGCGCGATCGACTCCGACGTGCGCCACAGCGGCTCGGTCAGCCAGCCGATCGTCGAGACGACGGGAATGCCGTGCGCGAGCGCCGCCATCGCGCTGGTTCGGCGCGAGCTGATCCCGTCGGGATACGGCTGCAGCATCACGTCGCACGCTGCGATGTGCGCCGAAACGTCCGGCTCTGGCAGCGCGCCCGTGCTGAGCACGCGCGCGTCGAGCCTATGATCGCGGGCCACGAGCTCGTCGCGCAATCGTGCGCCGCGCGGTCCGATCAGGAGCAGCCGGCAATCGGTGCGCTCGAGGAGCGGCGCGGCAGCGCGGGCGAGCAGGTCGCGGATCGGCGCGGGATAGGTGCCGAAGTGGCCCACGATCGGACGCCCGCCGCCGATGCGCTCGCGCACCGCGCGCGCGCGCGAACCATCCCCGTCGACGGCGATCCCGCTCGGCACCGGCAGCCACGCAGCGTCGACGTCATGGCCGACCAGCGACTCGATCATCGGACGCCATGCCGGAATCGAGACGAAGATGCGAGCCGCCGCGCGCGCCACTCGCCGCGCCATGACGCGGTTCGCGGCGGCCAGCGCGTTGCGCAGCGGCGATTGCCTCGCGTCGAAGGGAAACGCCACTTCGTGGAACATCACCCAGAGCGAATCGTGCCGGCGCGACGCCGCCCACCGGCAAAACGGAAGGTTGGCGCCCTTCCAGCCGAACGCGTGCGGCACGTACTGCAGCAGGAGCCGCTGCGGCCGCGGCTGCGCGTCGAGCGCGAGATCGAGCGTCCGCAGCGATCGACGGCCGAATCGATCGGGCAGCCGCCGCACCGTGATGCCCTCGTCAACCGCATCGGCCGACGGCGCCGGCGGCGCCCACACGGTGACCCCGTCGCCGGCGGCCGCGAGGCCGCGCGCGACCTGACGCGTGTACGCGCTGACGCCGCCTGGCTGCGGCGGATATTCGCCGGTGACGATGTGCCACATCAACGGATCGCCCCGGCCTGTTCGAGCTCCGGGATGGCCGGCAGCAGGCGGAAGTAGCGCAGCCAGTCCGCCCATCGCGGATCGAGCGGCAGCCCCTCTGCGTACATCGGGCGCAGCTGCCAGACATACGCGACAGTGATCGCCGCCGACGCTACCGCCGACCACCACACACCGAGCGAGCGGTAGAAGAATCCGACGACCACGGCCACCGCGAGCAGCGGCACCGTGCGCGACAGCCACGGCAGGAGGAGCTCGTTGACGAGCGGCGCGAGCGCGAATCCGGTCGTGCGCCGCAGCAGGACGAAGCTGCCCGGCAGCTGCGTCAGCATCGTCGCGATGATCCCGGCGACGCCGACGCCCGCCAGCCCGAAGCGATGACCCAGGAACACGCTGAGCGCCGCGTGCAGGGCGCCGTTGACCAGCACGATGACGCCCACACGCGGCCGGCTGCCGGCAATCGACGCCGACGTGATGAGGCCGTGCGTGAACGAGTGCACGATCAAGCCGACGGCGAGCACGGCGTTCAACGCGAGGCCGTCGAACATCGCCGGGCCGACCCAGCGCGTGACGAACGCGGGATTGAACGCCAGCAGACCGCAGGCCGCGAGACCCGCGATCAGCAGGTGGGCCCGCTGCATCATCGTGATGACCGATCGCACGCGGTCCATCGCCGCCTGACCGTACAGCTGCGCCAGCCCCACGTGTCCGCTGTCCGGCAGCAGCCAGGTGAACGGCAGCCCCATGGTCGCGAGCTTGCCGGTGCAGGCGTACACCGGAACCCATTCCGGGTGGCCGAGATACGTGATCAGGATCGCGTTGCTGGCGGCGAGCGCCTGCCAGCCGACCGATCCGAGCCAGGCGCCGACGCCGTGCGCGAACAGAAACTTCAACCGGTGCAGCCGCGGACGCGACAGGCGGAACACGACGTCGGGCGCGATGTGCGCCGCGCGCCACGCAATCACGATTGAGGTCAGCAGCGAGGGAAGCGCGCTCGACCACACGAGCGCGTAGAGGCCGTAGCCGGCGAGGAGCAGCCACACCGTCAGCGCCGGAGAGACGATCGAGTTCACGAGCGACAGCACGCCGAAGAACTGGACGTCCTGCGTGCCGACGAGCAGCGCGCGGTATGCGATCAGCGGGTAGCCGACGGCGGTGAATGCGATCGTCAGCGCGAGCGGCCCCCACAACATCCGGCGGTCCGCGGCGCTGAGATACAGCGCGGACGGCAGCGCCCACCACAGCACGAGCGACGCGACGACGTAGATCACGGCGACGGCGAGGCCGAGGCACGCGGCCTGCGACACGAGCTCGGACATCTCCTCGCGATCGTTTCGGCCTTCCGCCTCGGCGATCATCCACTGCACGACGCCGAGCATGCCGAGGTCGGCCATGGCGGCGTAGCCCAGAAGCTCGCCGCTGACCAGCCACACGCCCCAGGTCCGCGCGCCGATCATCCGCAGCGTCAGCGGAATGATGAACAGCCCCGTCGCCATGCTGACGGCGAGCTGCAGGTAGCCGAACACGGCTGTCGTTGCGGCCTTGTGACGGAGGCTCATCGGATCCTTCGCGCCGCGTACGCCTGCAGATGCAGCGCGAGCGGCGTGAACACACCGCCCGGCAGCCGGGCGAGGCGGTAGGTGCCGAGCCGCACCGCGTTCGAAATCGCCGACCGGACGCCGGATCGATCCCGCGGCGACAGCTCCGGTGCGGCGGCGACGACGCGCGCGTTCAACCCGACGCGATCGAGCGCGAGCGCGAGCGAATGCGGCGAGAAGTGGTTCACGTGCACCAGGTTGTCGGCGAGCGTCGCGCGATGCGACGTCAGCAGCGCGAGCGTGCGCTCCTTCAGCGCCTGCGCCGATCCGCATGGCACCTTGATCGCGAGCACGCCGCCGGGTGCGAGCATCGACGCGAGCGTCGACAGCAGGTCGAGCGGCGCGGGGATGTGTTCCAGCACGTCGGTCAAGACAATCGCGTCGTAGCGGCGTCCGTCGGCGGCGAGCGCGCTGGCGTTGACGCGGTGGACCGGCGCCCCGCTGTGCGCGGCCGCGAACGCCGCCGTTCGCGGGTTCAACTCGATGCCCTCGGGCTGCCAGCCGGCGTCGCCGGCGAGCCGGAGGAACCGGCCGACGTGCGCGCCGACGTCGAGCATCCGGCGGCTGCCGCTGCCGACGCGCCGACCGAGCTCGTCCAGAATCGTCGAGAAGATGAAGTCCTTGTCGGTGGCGCGGAACTCGCGCGCAATCCACGCCTCGTCCCAGCGCTGGTCGTACATGCGATCGAAATAGTTCGGCAGCGTCGGCAGCGCTTCCGGCTGGCCGAAGCCGCAGTCGGCGCAGCGCACCAGGCGCAGCGTCGCGCCGCCGTACGACGCGAGCTCGTGATCCTGGTCGTCGTTGCGGTAGGCATCCAGCTCGAAGCGGAGCGTGTGGTACGGCGTCAGCCGGCGGCCGCCGCAGATCCAGCAGGCCGCGAGCGGCGCGAAAGCGGCCGTGGTCACGCCGCCTCCGCGAGCGCGGCGATCTCGGCTGCCATGGCGCCCCACGAACGCGCGCGCATCGCGTGCGACGCGTCCGCGGCGAGCGATTGCCACGCGTCTAGGCGCGAACGCCAGAGGGTCAAGCGTTCGCACAGGTGATCGACGTCGTCGGGATCGGCGATCAGCAGCTCCGCAAGCGTGGACGGATAGCGCTCGGCGACGCCTGCGCTGGCGCTGACGAGCGTCGGCACGCCGCGGCAGAGCGCTTCGTGCGGCGACAGCCCGTACGCCTCGTATCGCGCAGGATGCACGAAGCCGTCGAGGCCGGCGATGACCGCGGGAACGTCGTCGCGAAATCCGGCAAACCGCACGCGGCCGTCCAGCCCGACGTCGGCGGCGCGCTGTCGCCAGGCCTCGAGCTCGCTGCCGGCGCCGACGACGAGCAGGTCGGCGTCCCACGAAGGGCGGGCGCACGACCGGCGCCAGGCTTCGAAGAGCGTATCGAATCCCTTTCGACGGTCGCCGAGCGCGCCGACGAAGCCGACGAGCGGCCGGTCCGGATCGCAACCGAGGGCCGTTTTCGCGCGGCGGCGCTGCTCGGCGGACACGAGGCCGAATCGCGCCGCGTCGATGCCGTAGTAGACGACCTTCACGCGGTCGGGTTCGACTTCGTACGCGCGCAGCACGTCGTCGCGCGTGCGGAGGCTGTTGCAGACGACGAGCGATGCCGCCGTGATCGCGTCGCGCTCGGCCGCGAGATCGCGGCGACGGACGAATGCGTGCCTGGCGCGCGCGAGCGGCGAGCCGTTGACTTCCGCACGGTACGCGGCGTGGAGGTAGTGCACCCAGACGATGGCGTGGTCGACGCGACAGTTGCCGCCGTTGACGACGGCGCGCGCGTCGGCGGCGCGCCGGCGCGCCCAGGCGCGACGGCCGGCCAGATCGAGCAGCGGCGCACCGAGCATGTGCGCGCCGAGCGGACGCGGCACCCGTTCGACGGTCACGCCGGTGCCGCACAGGTCGGCCCACGCGCGATGGGTGACCAGGTGCACGGGTCCGCGGCCGGCGAGGTAGCGCGCGAGCGCGTAGTTGGCGGCGTCCATGCCGCCGAGCGGCGTGAAATCGCCCGAGACGAGCAGCCAGGTCACTCGGTGCGCGGCCGATAGGCGAGGGCGCCGTGCATGGCGCCTTCGAGGAACCAGAACTGCATCCCGGGCGTCGTGGCGAACGGAACGAACGTGAACACGAAGAACAGCGTGCCGAAGTTGGTCGCCATGACGACGGCGGCGAGGAGGCGGTCGGTCGGGTCGATCAACGTGCGAATCAAGCGCAGATCGAACGCGACGGTGGAGACGAGCGCGAGCGTGTACAGGATCAGCAGCGGCCATCCGCCGTCGAGAATCCAGGCGTTGGGCTGCACTTCGGCGTACATCGCCTCGCCGCCGCCCGGGAGCGACGGCGCGTCGCTGCTGAAGTAGTACTGCGCCATGCCCCACCGCGCGAGCCCCGCACCGAGCGGGTACTTTTGGATCAGGTCGGTGAACGCGTTCTCGACCTGCACGCCGCGCGCTTCGTAGTACGTCGTCCGCGGATCGTCGGCGAGGAGGCTCACGAACCGTTCCTGAATGCTCTGGCCGCCGAGGAGCGTGGCGAGCGAAAAACTGCCGGCCAGGATCGCCGCCGCGAGCGCCCCGAAGCCGACCGCGCGCGCGCCGCGCCGCTGCATCGTCATCAGCACGACGTAGAACCCCATCATGCCGAGCGTGACGACGAACGACGCGCGGACGTGACTGAGGTAGATCGCGGCCATGCCGAACAGCGCCATCGAGAAGGCGAGCAGCCGCTTCCACCAGGGTATCGGCTCGAGGAAGAAGATCAGGCCGAGAACCGACGCGAGGGTGCCGGCGCTGCAGACGGCGCCGGGCGTGTCGAACAGCCCCGGCGGACGGACGATCTGACGTCCGTTCGGTCCTTCGTACGTCACCGACGCGAGCGCGTTGCGCCCCGCTTCGCCGGTGTACATCGCCGACAGCTGCCTCGGCATCCAGCGATCGGGGTCGTACACCTGCAGCACGCCGACGAGCGAGTTGAGGCCGTTGCACACGAGAATGACGGCGAGCACGCGCACCAGCCGGCGCCGCGAGTTCACGTACGCGGGCACCCAGTAGATCGGGCAGAAGATCGCGAAGTAGAGCACCGTGTGCGCGACGCCCGCCAGCACGCTCGCCGTGTACGGGTGCATGATCATCGCGGCGAGCAGCGCCGCGATCATCGTCAGCCAGCGTTCGGCCGCGTGGCTCGTCGCCTTGCGGCCGCCGCGATCGAACCACCACAGCGCGAACGCGTAGACGCTGATGCCGTAGGCGCCGATGCGGGCGGGCAGGCGATACGGCTGCGAATTGGGCAGATACAGAATCGCCGGCAGAAACGTCAAGCCGAGCGCGAACCACTCGGCGAAGTTCGACGGCCACCACCAGGGGCGCGAGGATTCCGGCTCGGCGTCGAGGTCGTCGGCGTCGAACAGCGCGTCGGCCACGACGTCGTGCTGCGTTGCCGGCCAGGCGTCAGACTGTTCGGGATACATGGGCAAGTTCCGCGCTGCGCTGCCCCTCGACGACGAGGCGCGTCCACAGCTCGAGCTGCGTGAGTTTGTACTGGAAGAAGTCGCGGTGGAGCGTCGCCGGCGTGTCGGCCAGCCAGCGACGCAGCCGGCCGCCGTCGAGGATCCGGTGGTCGACGAGCGCTCCGTCGACGAGCTGCGGACGATACCGATCGTTGACCGCCGCAATCCACTCGCGCGTCGGCGTCACGAAGCCCTGTTTGGGACGCGAGAGGACCTCCGGCGGCAGCAGGTCCGCGGCCGCCGCGCGCAGCCACACCTTGTGCCCCTGCGCATCGTCGCTGCGGCCCGCCTTCCACAAGCCGAGCACGGTTTCGACGACGGTGCGCTCGATCAGCGGAATGCGCGCTTCGACCGACGCCGCCATGCTGACGCGATCGCCCAGCGCGAGGCAGTTCGAGACGAGCCAGGAATCGACGAGGCGCTGCCAGATCGCAAACTGCGGATCGGCTGATGCGTCGAGCCCCTGCATCAACGCGTACGCGTGCCGGTCGGGAATCGCGGCGCGGGCGGCGTCGCTGAAGACCGCGTGGGAGAAACGCCGCGCCGGATCCCAGTGGTAGTCGAGCTGATAGAACACCCACTCGCCGGGCCGATCGAGATCGAGGCGTCCCGCGTCGAAGCGGCGATCGACGGCGTCGCGCCACCACTCCGGCAGCCGCCGGTTGGCGAGCGCATGCAGGATGGCGGGGCGTGCGACGATGCGCCGGAGCTGCCGCGCGCGAAAACGATCGAACGCCGAGCCGTTCGCGACGGCTGCGGCCTTCAACCGCGAGAGGCGCAGCGCTTCGCGCACCCAGCCGTAGCCGAAGAACAGCTCGTCGCCGCCGATGCCGGTCAGCAGAACCTTGACGCCGTGCGATGCCGCGAGCCGCGCGACGGCAAAGTGTCCGTACGCGGCGACGTCCGAGATCGGCTCGTCGACCGCGCTGACGAGCTCTGGAAAGAAGTCGGCGAATTGATCCGTCGGCAGCTCCGCGCTGACCGACGGGATGTCGAGCCGATCCGCGAGCGCCTGCGCATCGCGCCGTTCGTCGAACGACGGACGGCCCGGATAGCCGACCGTGAAGGCGATGATGTTCGAGCGCTGGCGGCGCGCCAGCGCGGCGATCACGGCCGAATCGAGACCGCCGCTCAACGCGACGCCGACGTCCGCGTCGGAGCGCAGCGTCAGCTCGATCGCACGCTCGAGCGCCGCGCGCAGCGCCTCGACGGGATCGGCGTCGAGCGCCGGTACCTGGGTGACATCCCAATAGCGGCGCGGACCGGCGCTCCAGCTCGATGGCTCGATCTCGAGCAGGTGGCCGGCCGGGAGCTTGCGAACGCCGTCGAGCGGCGTGTCGGGTTCGATGACGTACTGGAAATGCAGAAACGTGTCGACGGCTGCCGCAGACAACCGCGGCCGGCCGCTCACCAGCTCCAGCAGGGACTTGATCTCGGAGGCGAAGACGAACCGGCGATCGTCGTACCAATAGAACAGCGGCTTTTCGCCAAGGCGATCCCGCGCGAGCACGAGACGACGCGTGCGGGTATTCCACACCGCGAACGCGAACATGCCGTGGATCCGGTCGAGGGCGTCGGCGCCCCACGCGGCCCAGGCGGCGAGCAGCACCTCCGTGTCCGAGGTCGTCCGGAACACGCGGCCGCGCGCTTCGAGCGTCCGGCGCAGTTCGAGATAGTTGTAGATCTCGCCGTTGAGCACGAGCGCGAGCTCGCCGTCGGGCGACACCATCGGCTGGTGGCCGCCCGGCGTCAAATCGAGAATCGCGAGTCGGCGGTTGCCGAGCAGCACGCGGTCGCCCTGGTAGACGCCGCTGTCGTCCGGACCGCGATGGCGCAGGCGCTCGAGCGCCGCGTCGAGCGCGCGTGCCTCGCGCGCCAGGTCCGCGCTCGCGTCGCGCAACAGCACGCCAGCGATGCCGCACATCTCAGTGCCCCGCCACTCGGTGGATCGCCGACGCCAGGCGCGCGCGGTACACGTCGGGATGCGCCAATCGGATCACGCGCGCACGGGCCTGCGCGCCCATGGCGCGACGCTGCGCGGCATCGGCGATGAGATCGCGGAGCGCGGCCGCGAGCGCGCGGCGATCGCCCGGCGTCACCAGCCGGCCGGTAGCGCCGTCCTCGATCAGCTCGGGAATCGAATTGAGCCGCGTCCCAATCGCCGGCAAGCCCGCGGCGGCCGCTTCCTGAAACACGATGCCG
Source organism: Vicinamibacterales bacterium (assembly GCA_035650895.1). Lineage (GTDB taxonomy): Bacteria > Acidobacteriota > Vicinamibacteria > Vicinamibacterales > CAVVIG01 > Gp6-AA45. The sequence goes on along the minus strand of DASRGT010000001.1, from coordinate 145,596 downwards.
AAGGCTTCTTCGCGCGTCGGCATCGCGAAGAGGTCGGCGCGCCGCCACAGTTCGACCCATGCCGGCGACTGCACCGCGACGCCGGTGTGGACCGTCACCCCCTCGGGCAGCGCCTGCGGATCGAGCGGCGCGCTGGTGACGAGATCGAGCGACGCGACTCGGCCGAGCTCCGCGTCGCGCCAGGCCTCGAGCAGATCGGCGCCGCCCTTGCGCCGCCAGTCGCCGCCGACGAACAGCACACGCGGACGCGCGCCGGGCGACGCCGCCCGCGCCGCACGCTCGGCGATCCACGCTTCGTCGAAAAACCTGATTTCCACGGGATTCGGCATCACGACGATTTCGGTGACGCAGTCGGGGTAGTCGCCCCGAAGGCACTCGGCCGCCCAGCGCGAGGCGGCGACGATCAGCCGCGCCGCGCGGAACACCTCGCCGTCGCGCGCGGCATTCAGCGCGTACGTCCGCGCTTCCATCGAACCGTTCGCGCGCTGCACGAGCAGACGCTGCGTGCAATCGATCGAGACGATCGACGGCGTGCCGCGCATCCGCGACAGGCTGGCGTACGCCGTCGCCTGGCGGTGGAAGTGCAGCACGTCGAAGCGCTCTCCCGATCGCTCGAGGGCGCGGATCCGGCGGCGCGCGACGAGCCCGGCATTCAGCTCGGCGCGGTAGCGGAACAGATCGAGGTTCTTCAGGCGACTCGTGCCATTGGGCGCGAGCCGCACGCACAACAACCGCCGGACGATGCGATCGGACAAGGTGAGATCGTCGGTCAGCACGACCTGGCGGGCCTCGATGTCGTCGCCGCCGGCGAACGCGCGATCGACGAACCGGGCGAACGTTCGCTGCCCGAGCAGACCCGAGTTGACGAAGAGCACGCGCGTCACGCGGTCTTGCGGCCCACGATCAGGACGTTGTCGGAGCACCAGCGCGGGAACACGCCCGCAACGGCGCCGGGGTAGTGTCGCCCGGACAACGGCAGCCGGCCGTGTCCCGTGAACGCCGTGGCGACGTGGCCGATGCCGGCGGCGGCCATCGCGCGCTCGACGTCGCTCGCGAGCAGCGCCGTCCGGTGCATCGGATACATCGAATCCTGGAACGCCGAGAAGCGACCCTTGACCGCGAGCGTCATCAGGCTGAGCGCGCTCAGCTGGTTCGGCGTCGTGACGGCGATCCATCCGCCGGCGCGCGCCAGCCGCGCGAGCGCGCGCACGAACGCCCACGGGTTCTCGAGGTGCTCGATCGTTTCGACCGCCGCGACGACGTCGCCGTGGATCTCGTCGACCGCCCACGCGGCGGCGTCGAGGTCGACGGCGTGGAATTCGACGTCGGCGGGCAGGCCGTCGTAGCGGACTGCGTCGAGGCCGACGTAGCGATCGAACCGGTCGCCGAGCGCGCGCCGCAGATCCCCGCGCCCGCAGCCGACGTCGACGAAGGTGCCGCCGCGGATGCCGCGCGCGTCGAGCGCACCCGCGAGCGCGCGGTGGATGGCGTCGCTGCTCGCGCCGAGCGTCGCGCGGGCGCGCGCCTCCAGGTTCAACGCGCCACCGCCACGCGGACCGATCGCAGCGCCTGATGGAGGCGCTGCAGCTGCCGCCCCGGATCGCACACGGCGGCCGCCCGCGAGGGGCCCGCCGCGCCGAGGCGCGCGCGCAGCCGCGGCTCGCCGACGAACGACCTCAGGATCGATGCCCACTCGCCCGCGTCCGCCGAATCGGGAACGAGGCGTCCGCACGTGTCGTCGACGATTTCGAGCGCGCCGCCGCTCGCCGTCGTCACGACCGGGAGACCGGCCGCCAGCGCCTCGATCAGCACGATCCCGAACGGCTCGGGCGAGCTGTTCGGCTGGCAGTACACGTCGGCCGCCGCGAGCAGGCGCGGCACGTCGGTCCGCTCGCCGGCAAACCGGACGCGGCCGCCGATCCCGAGCTGGTCGACGAGCGCCCGCAGCGACTCCGCGTAGCGCTGCTCGGTTGCGCGCTGCGCGCCGCCGGCAATCCAGCACATCCAGGAGGGGCCGCCTTTCAGCGCCGCGAGCGCGCGCAGCAGCGTCGCATGGCCCTTCCACGACTCGAGGCGGCTCGCCTGGACGACGACCACCGCGTCATCGGGCGTCGTGAGCGCGCGGCGGATTGCCGCACGCTCGCCGGCCGCGAGCACGACGCGCGACACGTCGATCGGCGCGTGAACGATCTCCCGGGAGGCGGAGCCGAAGATCGGCGCCACCGTGTCGGCCGTGAACGCGCTGTTCGCGATGAGCAGGTCGGGCACCGTGCGCCGCGCCCATCGTTCGGTCCAGTGCCGCCCGCGCCAGGCGTCGTGCGCCCAGAACGCCAGCGAGGCGTCGGCGCGCCGGACCGTCGCCGCGAACAGCGCATGGGACCAGGGCGCGTGCGTCACGCAGACATCGAAGGGGCGCGACGCGAGCAGCGACGCGAGCCGCTTGCGCGCGCGGCCGATCGTCTGCGGCCGGCTGACGCGCACCGGCGCCAGCAGGTGCACCGGCGCCTTCGCGTCTCGCAGTTCCTGCGCGAGCCGCGCGTCGAAGCACACGGCGAACTCGTGCGACACGTCGCTGCCCCTCGCGTGGCGGGCGAGCGACACCAAAATCGTTTCGATGCCGCCGAAGAGGTTGCCGCTGTAGAGATGAAGGACTCGCACGACGTGGTTGTGGGGTGCCGGTGATCGATCGACCCGCTATCCGCGGGCAGCGACGGCCGCGGTCGGCGCGCCCGCGGCCTCGTAGACCTTGATCAGTTCCGCGCCGAGGCGTGCGCGATCGAAGCGGCGTTCGGCCGTCAGGCGCGCCGCATCGCCCAGCGCGGTGCGCGTCGCGGCGTCGTGCGCGAGCGCCGCGATCGCGCGGCCGAGCGCCCCGACGTCACGGGGTGCGTGCGTCAGCGCGTCGAGGCCCGGCGTCACGAGCTCGGCGGCGCCGCCGGCGGCGCTGACGATCACCGCGCGGCCGCATGCCATCGCCTCGGCGATCACGAGGCCGAACGGCTCCGGCGACGTGCTCGCGTGCACCGCGACGTCGAGCGCGCGCAGGGCGGAGTCCACGCGGTCGACGAAACCGGTGAAGCCGACGCGATCGAGGACGCCGAGCTGCGACGCGAGGCCGCGCAGTTCGTCGAGCGACCATTGGCTCGCGTCGGTCTGATACACCGGTCCGCCGACGATGTACGCACGCACCGGAGTGCCGTCGGGCAGCGACGCGACGGCGCGGAGAAATGTCTCGTGCCCCTTCCAGCGCGCGAACGTCCCGACGAGACCCACTCTGACGGTGCCGGCCGGCGCCGGCGGCAGCGCGCTGAGGGCGTCGAGGTCGAGGCGCTCGCCGGACGGCGAGAAGCGCGCGAGGTCGACGCCGTTGTACATCCGGGTGACCTCGACGCCGGGGGCGAGCGACGCGCGGACGTCGGCCGCGACGCTGTCGGAATTCGCGATGATCGCGGCGCACCGCGCGACGTTCCAGCGCAGCAGCCGCCGCGACACGCGGCGCGCGCCGACGAAGTCGTGGATGTGCCAGACCACCGGCGCGTTCGACGCGTACGCGCCGACCAGATGCATCTTCAAGCCGTTGGTGTGCACACGATCGGGACCGAAGGCGGAGAGCGCGTCGCGCACCGCGCCGATGTAGCCGGCGATTCCGCCCGCGGCCAGCCCCACGTGCGCCGCGAAGCGCGCCGCGCCGCCCGAGTCGGCGGATCCCGTCTCGCCGAGCCGCGCGACCGCCGGCGGAAACGGGACCACCGCGACCGCCACGCCGAGATCGCGCGCGCGCGCGCTCAACGGGCCGTCGGCGGCGCTGACGAGCCGCAGCGGCCAGTCCGGCGCCGCGACGCGCAGGCTGGCGAGCATGTCGAGGAGGCACGTCTCGGCGCCCCCAAGCTGCCCGCTCGCGCTCAGGAATGCAATCCGCACTCAGAACAGGCGCTGGCCCACGACGATCTCATCGTTCGGCAGGACCCTGGTCGTCATCTTCGCGGAGATCTCCTGGATCTTGCCGTTCACCTCGCGCTTGATCGTGATGCGGCGATCCGACCCGCGCTCGTTCAAGCCGCCGGCGAGCACCAGGGCGCGCGCCACCGTCATGTCGCTCTCGTACACGAGCGCGCCGGTGTTCTTCACGGCGCCGCTCACGTAGAACTTCTTCGCCTCCGGCACGTTGATGATGTCGCCGTCCTCGAGGACGATGTCGCGGCCGGCGCGGCCGATTTCGAGATCCCGACGGTCGACGGTGATCGTCTCCGGCTCCTTCTGCCCCGGCTTGGGCGCGCGCACGACGGTCACTTCGTTCGCGGCGGCGGCGGTCGGCGATCCCGCCAGCGTCAGCGCCTCCAGCAGGCTCATCGTCAAACCGCTCAGCGTCACGCGCTGCGGCGATCGCACCGCGCCGGTGACGAGCACGCTTCGCGCCTTGTACTGCTCGACGCCCACGAGCACCTGCGGGTTCTTGATCCAGTCCTTCTTCAGTTCGGCCGCGATCTTCGTGCGCAGTTCCTCGACGGTGAGGCCCGCGGCGTGCTGGCGGCCGATGTACGGCATCGTGATGGTGCCGTCGGTCTCCACGAGATACTTTCGCGTCAGATCGACTTCGTCGACGACGGTGATCGCCAGCGTGTCGGCCGGGCCGATCACGTACTGATCGAGCGCGACCGCCGGCTGCGCGGGCGCGGGCGGCACCCCCGCGCCGTCCGGCTTCTGGATGACGAAGTCGGGCTTGAACGGCTGCGACGGCGCCGGCTGCGGCGGTTGCTGCGCGCCGACCGAGGCCGCGAGGAGGAACATCGTCGACAACGACACGAAGATTTCAGATCGCATAGGCCTTCTCGATCACCTAATCGGACACACGCGACAATGGAATGCCCAGCTGGCGGGCCTTCCGGTACAGATTGGGACGCTGGATGCCGAGCGTCTGCGCCGCGTCCGCCATCCGCCACCCGTGATGCTGCAGCACCGCGGCGATGTAATCGCGCTCGAACCGCAGCCGCGCCTCGCGCAGGTTCGCCGCGGGACGGAACGCCGGCGGCCTCGCGTCGAGCCGCAGCGCCGGCAGCAGCTGCTCGACCTGGATCACCTCGTCGTGGTTGTCGTCGACGACGCGTTCGATCACCTGGCGGAGCTCGGCGGCGTTGCCCGGCCAGGCGAGCGCGCCCACCAGCGCCATCGCCGCGTTGGTGAACGAGCGCGGCGCCGACCGTCGCGCGGCGCAGATCTCGTCGAGCAGCCGCAACGCGATCGCCGGCACATCTTCGGCCCGTTCGCGAAGCGGCGGCAGGTCGATGCGGACGGCGGCCAGCCGGCGGTACAAGTCGGTCCGCAGCCGGTTCCCCTGCACGTCCGTGTCGATCGTCGGCAGCGCGCTGGCAATCAGCCGCCACGCCGTCGCGACCGGCACGCCGTCGATGCGCACTTCGCCGTCGCGCGCGATCCGCGCGAGCTTGGCCTGCGCCGCCGCCGGGAGCTCGGCCACGTCGCGCAGGAACAGCGTGCCGCCGCGCGCCGCCGCGATCTCACTGGTCGGCGCGACCGGTTCGAGATCCGTTTCCGCCGCGTCCGCGGGGGTGCCGAACAGCAGATGATCGACGCGCGCCGCGTCGCCGTGGCAATCGACGTCGACGAAGGGTCCGCTCGTGCGGCGGCCGCGCGTGTGCAGCTCGAGCGCGATCGACTCGACCGCAACGCCGGCTTCGGCCGTGATCAGCACGCCCGCATCGATCGTCGCCGCTCGGCGCACGATCTCGTGGAGGCGAACCACGGCCGGCGACGTGCCGGTCAGCTCGAGCGCTGCGGCGGGTGAGGCGGCGCGCGCGAAGCGCAGGTGCGCGTCCGCGAAGCTCAAGGTGTCGGGCATTTCTGGCTTTCTCTGGTGCTGATGGCTGGGCTGATACAGCTCCGCCCCGTCACTTACAGGTCGTAGTCACGACTATTAGCGACTTAATATGACTTTATATCGACATTGTGTCAACATCGATACAAGTCACGGCGACGCAGGATACACCTGGTGCCAGAACGGTTATCGGCTGAACTAGGTGTATCCGTCAGGATGCGACGGCTGTATCGCGACCGAAACGACGGGTTAGCTCTGAGGAGGCTGCGTGCCGGTCGAGGTCGGGGGTGTAGACGGGGGCGTGAGCGGCATCTGCGGCTGCCGGTTCTCGAACAGCGCGTTGATGAAGAACGCGAGGCCCATCACGACGAGGAAACCGCCGACGCCGATGGCGCTCGACGGGCTCTCGCCGGCGAAGGTGATCAGGACCATCAAGCCGAAGCCGACCCCCATCAGCGTGATGCCGGCGCGGCGATGCCGAGCGCCCGCGTTGGTCTGCAGTTGACGGATGCGCTGCACCTGCTCGAGCCGCGTGATCGCATGATCGAAGCCGCGCGGGTCCGATTCGGGCGCCGGCACCATCCCGCGCTCGATCATCGCGATGCGCTCCTTGATCTCGAGCTCGCGCAGCCGCGCCTTGTTGACCATGCTGACGATGACGACGGTGATGCCGCCGAGAATGGCGACGATCGGGATCATCATCCCCACGATCGCCGGGCTGAGTTCGTCCAAAATCGCTCCTCGGACAGATTAGACTGGCGTCGTCACCCGATTGTTTCACGCACCTGACCGAAACATTTTCGCGGCCTGCATGTTCTAATGACAGCAGCCGATGGATCGCCACGGGCGGGGCCCCCAGGGCGAGGTTGCTGCGCCCGAGGGTGCCGAGCGCGAGCTGGTCGAACGCTGCCGTTCGGGCGACGAGCGCGCGTTCCAGGAGCTGGTCAATCGGTACAAGGACCTGGTGTTTGCGTTGATCGCCCGCACGGTCCAGGATCGATCGCGCGCCGAGGATCTCGCGCAGGACGTCTTCCTGCGCGTGCACCGCGGCCTCCCCTACTTTCGCGGCGAGGCGCGCCTCTCGACGTGGCTCTATCGCATCGTCGCGAACGTGTGCGCGCAGGACGGCGCTCGGCCCGCGGCGGTGTCGATCGAGGACGAACGGGTGCGGACGCAGGTTGCGGCGTCGACGGCGTCGCGCGACCAGCGGTTCGGCGAGCTCGAGCTGCGGGACCGGCTCGAGAAAGCGATCGCGCGGCTGCCGGCGCACTACCGGTTTCTGATCGCCGCGCACTATCTCGAGGGCGTGCGCTACGAGGACCTGGCCGCCGCGCTGCAGCTGCCGCTCGGCACGGTCAAGACGCAGCTGCACCGGGCGAAGCAGCAGCTGCGACGGCTGCTGGAAACGGAGCTGCGCTAGGAGCCGCCGGCTCGCACCCGGCGATTGACTATGTTCTGTGACGAGGTGCTGGACCGTGTCGAGGCGATCGCCGCGGGCGACGTGACGCCGGAAGGGCGCGTCGCCGAGCACCTCGCCTCTTGCGCGGACTGCGCGGCGGCGCTCGACGGCGCGCGGCGGATCGAGCGCCTGCTGCGCGAGCGGCCGGCGCCGGCCGCGCCCGCCCAGTTCACGGCGCGGACGCTCGGGCGCGTGCGGCGCGCGCGCTGGCGCACCGAGCAGTTCCTCGACGTCAGCTTCAACGCCGCGATCGCGTTGATCGTCGCGGGCGTCGTCGCCGCCATCTGGATGCTGGCGCACCGGACCGGCCTCGCCGCCGTCAGCAACGACGCCGTCGACCTGATGGCCAGCGGCCTCGCCGCGTTCGCACGCCGCGTGGGGCCGTCGCTTCCGCTGTATGCCGGGGCGACGGCGCTGGTCGCGACGGCGCTCGCCATCTGGTGGTGGGCCGAGCGGGATGCGACGCTCTGACATCGGCCCGCTCTTGAAGTGGGTCGGCGGCAAGCGGCAGCTGCTGCCGCAGATTCGACGCTTCTACCCGCGCAGCTTCCGCCGGTACGTCGAGCCGTTCCTCGGATCGGGTGCGGTCTTCTTCGATCTGCACGCCTCGGGACGGCTCGCCGGCCGCGACGCGATCCTCATCGACTCGAACGCCGATCTGATCGGCTGCTACCAGATGCTCCGCGACGAGACCGACGCGGTCGCGGCGGCGCTCGAACGGCTCGCCGACGGTCATGCGGCCGGCGGCCGGACGCATTACTTCGCCGTGCGCGACGATCGGTTCAACCGGCTGCGCGACGAGCGCCGGGGCGGCGACGGACGCATCGCCTACACGCCCGAGCTCGCCGCGATGCTGATCTATCTGAACCGCACCGGCTTCAACGGCCTGTTCCGGTTGAACAAACGCGGCGCGTTCAACGTGCCGCCCGGACGCTACGATCGTCCGAACATCGCCGACCATGCCCGGCTCGCGCGCGTCGCGCACGCGCTGCAGTCGACGGCGGTGCGCCTGGTGTGCGGCGGCTTCGAGCGGACGCTCGAGTTTGCCGCCGACGGCGACTTCGTCTATTTCGATCCGCCGTACGCGCCGGTCAGCCGCACCGCGAACTTCACCTCGTACACGTCGCCGCGGTTCGATGCGGCGGACCAGCGGCGGCTGCAGCAGATCGTGCTCGACCTCGCGCGCCGCGGCTGCTTCGTGCTGGTGAGCAATTCGACGGCGGCCGAGATCGGGGCGTTGTACGAGAAGAGCGGCGACGCGCGCGCGGCGGGGCTGCACGCGTTCCGCGTCGCGGCACGGCGCGCCGTCAACAGCGTCGCGTCACGCCGGGGGCCGGTCGAGGAGTTCCTGATTACGAATATTCAGGCGCCGGCCACCCAGACGAACTGACCGCACTGCGGGCACGCGTACGCCATGCGCAGGTCGCCCTCGAACGAGACGAACCCGCCGCGGCCGAGCTGCGCGCAGGCCGGGCAGATGGCGGCGGCGTCGGCTTCGAGCGTCGCCACGCGAAGCTGACGGCCCGTTGTCGGACACGGGACGCTGGACGCGACGGTCGAGGTGCGGAGCACGCGGAGCTGGCCGTCGGATCCGGCTTCCCGCCGGAAGAGGCCGTGATACGGATCGCTCATGGAGTGCGCGAATCGTACCATAGCAGCTCGAGCGCACCAAGCCGTGCTAGGCTGTGGAAATTCCAGGTTACGCGAAAGTGGCGGAACTGGCAGACGCGCCGGACTTAGGATCCGGTGGGGCAACCCGTGAGGGTTCGAATCCCTCCTTTCGCAGCCTCCGCTCGCTGCCTTCGCGAGGCGAGCGTCGGCGCCGCGAGCGCGCGACGGCAGAGGCTGTCACGCTGACGCCGCGCGGCGGCCGACGCCGGACCTCAGCCGAGATAGACGCCGAAATGAAAACAGAATTCGTCGACGTGAACGAAACGCGCAAGAACGTGCGCGTCGAAATCCCCAGCGACGTCGTCGACGCGGAGATCGACCGCGTCGCCAAGGACTACTCGCGCAAAGCCCGGGTGCCGGGCTTCCGTCCCGGCAAGGCGCCGGCGCGGGTCATCAAGCAGCGCTACAGGGACCAGATCCTCCACGACGTCCTGCACGATCTCGTTCCGCGCGCCGTGGACGATGCGTTGCGCGAGCGGGGCGTCGAGGCCATCGATACCCCCGACGTGCGCGACGTCACGATCGACGAAGGCCAGCCGCTGACCTTCACCGCGTCGTTCGACACGGTGCCGCCCTTCGATCCGGGCGATTTGACGACCATCGCGATTCACAAGCCCCGCGTCGCGATCGACGACCAAGCGGTCGACGGCGCGCTGCAGCGCCTGCGCGATCGCGGGGCGCGGCACGAGCCGGTCGAAGGCCGCGGCGTCGATCACGGCGATACGGTCGTGGTCGATCTGGAGCGCAGGGACGCGGAGGGGAAAGTCGACGGGCACGAGAACGTGTCGATTGAAATGGGGGCGAAGGCGAACCCGCCCGGCTTCGACGAGCAGTTGATGGGGCTGACGGCGGGCGCGTCCAAGGCGTTCGACATCCAGTACCCGGCCGACTACCCGATTGGGGAGCTGGCAAACACCACCGTTACGTATACAGTCAAGGTCAACGCGCTGAAGCGGCGCGTGCTGCCCGAGCTCGACGACGAGTTCGCGAAGGATCTCGGGCTCGACTCGCTCGACGCGCTGCGGGCGCGCGTGCGCGAGGATCTCGAGCACGAGGCGAAGCACGCGGCGGAGCGCGAGGAGCGCGGCGAGCTGATGAAGCAGCTGGCGTCGAAGCTGCCGTTCGACGCGCCGGCGTCGCTCGTCGAGCGCGAGATCGACCACCGGATCGAGGATTTCGCGCGCCGTCTGATGGAGCAGAACGTCGACCCCCGCACCGCCGGGATCAACTGGGGCGACTTCCGGGAGAGTCAGCGCGAGGTGGCGCGCGAGGCGGTGGCCTCCGCGCTCGTGCTGGACGAGATCACGCGCCGCGAGCAGATCGGCGTCAGCGAGGACGAGATTACGCAGGAGATCGAGCGGTACGCCGAGCGCACCGGCCGGACACCGGCGGCGGTGCGCGCCGCGCTCGAGCGCGAGGGGGGAATCTCGCGCGTGGCGGCGGGTTTGCGCCGCGAGAAGTCAATTGACTTGGTGATGTCGCGTGCTAAAATCTTGACGTAACCACCCGCACGCGCCATCTCCCACACAACTGTTTTCAACCGCCTATGACTTACGATTCGCGTCTCCAGCTCGTCCCCATGGTGGTCGAGCAAACCAACCGCGGCGAGCGCGCCTACGACATCTTCTCGCGGCTGCTGAAGGACAACATCCTGTTCATCGGCACGCCGATCGACGACAACGTCGCGAACCTCATCATCGCGCAGTTGTTGTTCCTGGAGGCCGAGGACCCCGACAAAGATGTAATGCTGTACGTGAACAGCCCGGGGGGGTCGATCACGGCCGGGCTGGCAATTTACGACACCATGCAGTTCATCAAGCCGGATGTCCAGACCATTTGTCTGGGTCAGGCGGCGTCGATGGCGGCCGTGCTGCTGGCGGCGGGGGCGAAAGGGAAACGATACTCGCTCCCGAATTCACGGATTGTCATTCACCAGCCGCTGATGTCTGGTTTGGCCGGCCAAGCGACCGATATTGATATTGCGGCCCGGGAAATCCTGCGGATGCGAGAGCGGATCAACGCCATCCTGGTCCACCACACCGGACAGCCGGAGAAGCGGATCCAGGAAGATACCGAGCGCGACTACATCATGACGGCCGACCAGGGCAAGGAATACGGTATTATTGACGATGTCATCCGCAAAAGGGCGTAAATGGTGAAAAAGGCCGGCGAAACCGAGGTCCTTCGCTGCTCGTTCTGCAACAAGGACCAGAACGACGTCCGCAAGCTCATCGCGGGCCCGACGGTCTTCATCTGCGACGAGTGCGTCGAGGTCTGCAACGACATCATCGCGGACGACAATCGGTTCGAGAATCGCGGCACGCGCTCCTCGCTGCCGACGCCGCAGGAAATCAAGAAGTTCCTCGACGAGTACGTCATCGGCCAGGAGCGGACCAAGAAGAAGCTCGCCGTCGCCGTCTACAACCATTACAAGCGGATCGAGATCCAGAAGCAGCCGCGCAGCCGCAACGACATCGAGCTGACGAAGAGCAACATCCTGCTCATCGGCCCGACCGGCACCGGCAAGACCCTGCTCGCCCAGACGCTCGCCAAGCTCCTCTCCGTCCCCTTCACCATCGTCGACGCGACGACGCTCACCGAAGCGGGCTACGTCGGCGAGGACGTCGAGAACATCATCCTGAAGCTGCTGCAGGCGGCGGGCGGCGACATCGAGAAGTGCCAGCAGGGCATCATCTACATCGACGAAGTCGACAAGATCTGCCGCAAGGACGAGAACCCGTCGATCACGCGCGACGTGTCGGGCGAGGGCGTCCAGCAGGCGCTGCTGAAGATCCTCGAGGGCACGGTCGCCAACGTGCCGCCGCAGGGCGGCCGCAAGCACCCGCACCAGGAATTCTTCCAGGTCGACACGACCAACATCCTGTTCATCTGCGGCGGCGCCTTCGTCGGCCTCGACAAGGCGATCGATCGCCGCGTCGGCAAGAAGACGCTCGGCTTCAAGGCGGACGTCAAGTCGATCCGCTCGCGCGACATCGGCGCGACGCTCGAGCAGCTCGAGCCGCAGGACCTGATCAAGTACGGCCTCATTCCCGAGTTCGTCGGCCGCCTGCCGGTGATCGGCACGCTGCACGAGCTCGACAAGCAGGCGCTCATCCAGATCCTGACGCAGCCGCGCAACGCGATCACGCGGCAGTACCAGAAGCTGTTCGAGTACGAGAACGTCAAGCTGCGCTTCACCGACGACTCGCTCGACGCGATCGCCGAATCCGCGCTCGAGCGCAAGATCGGCGCGCGCGGCCTGCGCATGATCATCGAGGACCTGATGCTGGACCTGATGTACCAGGTGCCCAACCAGAAGAAGGTCCGCGAAGTCACGATCACCCGCGAGGTCGTGATGGCCAAGGACAAACCGATCACCCTGATTGAGAAAGCGGGATAAGCGAAGTTGGTGCGTGGGCTCGTCGGTGAGTTGACTCGACTCACGGCGCCGCCCAGTCACCAAGCCACCAACTGCCCATGGAAACACCTTTGGAAGTCTACGAAACCCTCCCGATAGTTCCGCTGCGCGACGTGGTCGTCTTCCCGCACATGATGATGCCGTTCGTCATCGGACGGCCCTCGTCCACGCGGGCGCTCGAGCACGCGCTGCTCAAGGACAAGCGGATCTTCCTCGCCGCGCAGCACGATGCGTCGGTCGACGATCCGCGCCCCGAAGACATCTACACGATGGGCTGCGTCGCCAACGTGGTCCAGAGCCTGAAGCTGCCGGACGGCAACATCAAGGTGCTGGTCGAAGGCGTCGACCGCGCGCGCGCGGTGGAGTGGAAGGAAGACAAGGGCTTCTACCGCGTCGTCGTCAAGGTGCTGCCCAAGCAGCGCGAGACGAGCGCGGACGCCGAGCAGACGATGAGCCGCGTCGTCTCGCTGTTCGAGCAGTACGTCAAGCTGTCGAACAACCTGCACTACGACGCGATGATCGCCGCCGTGCGCGTGGACGATCCCGGCAAGCTCGCCGACACGATCGCCGCCCACCTGCTCGTCGGCGTCGACGAAAAACAGAACCTGCTCGAGATCATCTCGCCGATCGAGCGGCTGAACCGCATCGCCGGCATTCTCGAAATCGAGGTCGACAAGCTCCAGGTGGACCGCCGGATCCAGTCGCGCGTCAAGAAGCAGATGGAGAAGGCGCAGAAGGAGTACTACCTCAACGAGAAGATGAAGGCGATCCAGAAGGAACTGGGCCGCAAGGACGAGAAGGGCAACGAGGTCGACGAGCTCAAGAAGAAGATCGAGCAGGCCAAGATGCCGAAGGACGTCGAGGAGAAGGCGATCCAGGAGCTGAAGCGCCTGGAGGCGATGCCGCCGATGTCCGCCGAGGCCACCGTCTCGCGCAACTACCTCGACTGGCTCATCGCCGTGCCGTGGCACAAGAAGAGCCGCGAGAGCCGCGACCTGAAGCGCGCCGAAGAGATCCTCAACGAAGATCACTACGGCCTCGAGAAGATCAAGGAGCGGATCCTCGAGTTCCTCGCGGTCCGCGCGCTGGTCAAGAAGCCGAAGGCGACGATCCTCACCTTCTCCGGGCCGCCCGGAGTCGGCAAGACGTCGCTCGCCAAGTCGATCGCGCGCGCGATGAACCGCCAGTTCGTCCGGCTGTCGCTCGGCGGCGTCCGCGACGAGGCCGAAATCCGCGGCCACCGGCGCACCTACATCGGCGCCTTCCCCGGCCAGATCATCCAGATGATGAAGAAGGCCGGGACGATGAACCCGGTGTTCCTGCTGGACGAAGTCGACAAGATGTCGATGGACTTCCGCGGCGACCCGTCGGCCGCGCTCCTCGAGGTGCTCGACCCCGAGCAGAACAGCACGTTCCTCGATCACTACCTCGACGTCGAGTTCGACCTGTCGCACGTGATGTTCATCTGCACCGCGAACGTCCTGCACACGATCCCGCAGGCGCTGCGCGACCGCATGGAAGTGCTGCAGCTCGCCGGCTACACCGAGATCGAAAAGGTCGAGATCGCCAAGAAGTTCCTGACGCCGAAGGCCATCGAGGGCACCGGCCTCACCGAGAAGAACATCACGTTCACCGACGAGGCGGTCCAGGCGGTCATCAACCGCTACACGCGCGAGGCCGGCGTCCGCAACCTCGAACGCGAGATCTCCTCGATCTGCCGCAAGGTGGCGCGCAAGGTCGTCGTCGAGGGCACGTCGTTCACCGAGGAAATCACGCCCGACAAGGTGACGCAGTACCTCGGCGTGCCGCGCTACCGCAATACGCTGGCGGAAGAGACCGACGAAATCGGCATCGCGACGGGCCTCGCGTGGACCGAAGTCGGCGGCGAGATCCTCGTGACCGAAGCGACGCTGATGAGCGGCAAGGGCCACCTGACGCTGACCGGGAAGCTCGGCGACGTCATGCAGGAATCGGCGCAGGCCGCGATGAGCTACGTGCGCTCGAAGGCCGAAGAGTTCGGCATCGAGAAGGACTTCAACAAGCGGACCGACGTCCACGTGCACGTCCCGGAAGGCGCGATCCCGAAGGACGGGCCGTCGGCGGGCATCACGCTGGCCACCGCGCTCGTGTCGGCGCTGGCGCGCGTGCCGGTGCGCAAGGACGTCGCGATGACGGGCGAGATCACGCTGCGCGGCAAAGTGCTGCCGATCGGCGGCGTGAAGGAGAAGGTGCTCGCCGCGCATCGCGCCGGCGTGAAGAACATCGTCCTGCCGAAGGACAACGAGAAGGATCTGGCGGACATTCCGAAGAACGTCCTGGACACGTTGAACGTCTACATGGTCCAGACGATGGACGAGGTCCTCAAGATCGCGTTGACCGAGCCGCTGGCCGGCCGGCTGCCCGCGCCGGCGCCGGCGGAGCCGGTCGAGACGATCAGCGACGACACCATTACGCATTAGCGGGATTGCGGATCGCGGACCCCGGATGGCGGACCTGATCGACCAATCCGCCCTCCGCCTCCTCAATCCGCAATGAACATACAGGCCACCTTCGTTCGGAGTGCGGCACGCGCAGACGATCTGCCGCACGACGCGCTGGCCACGATCGCCTTGGTGGGGCGTTCGAATGTCGGGAAATCGAGCCTGATCAACGCGCTGGTCCGCCAGCGCGTGGCGCGCACGAGCGCGGCGCCCGGAAAGACGCGCCTCGCCAACGTGTACCGCGTGCAGCGTGGGGGCGCGCCGGCGCTGTACCTCGTCGACCTGCCGGGTTACGGGTACGCGCGGGGCGACGCCGACGATTTTCGCGGCCTCGCGACCGACGTCGTGCAGCGCGTCGACGCGGCCCTGCTGCTCGTCGACGCGCGGCATCCGGGGCTGGCTGCCGACGTATCCGCATGGGCGTGGCTGACCGGGGTCTTCCCCGATCCGCCGGCCGACGCGGACCGGCGCGCCGGCCGGCGAGCCATACTGGCGACCAAGATCGACAAGCTGTCGCGCGCCGAACGGCTGCGCGCCACGGCCGGCATCGAAGCCGTACTTGATCATCCCGTCACCGCGGTGTCAGCGGAGACGGGCGAAGGACTGGACGAACTGTGGAAACTGATCGACCGACTCCAGAGCAACCGCAATCCGCCGCACCGCCCCAGACGCCCGCCGCCAAACCCAACGGCAGCGGCGGCACCGGGCCGGCCGCGGCGCCTCCGCCCGAGAAGCTAGAGCTCTCGACGCTCAAGGACATGAGCGTCGGCGCGCTGACGAAGATCGCCAAGGGCCTCGACGTGCCCGGCGCGACCGGCATGCGCAAGCAGGAGCTGATCTTCGAGATCCTCAAGGCGCGCGCGCAGAAGAGCGGCCTGATCTTCTCGGAAGGGGTGCTCGAGGTGCTGCCCGACGGCTTCGGCTTCCTGCGCGCGCCGGACTACAACTACCTGCCCGGCCCCGACGACATCTACGTGTCGCCGTCGCAGATCAGGAAGTTCGACCTGCACACGGGCGACACGGTGTCGGGCCAGATCCGGCCGCCGAAGGACGGCGAGCGGTACTTCGCGCTGATCAAGGTGGAGGCGGTCAACTTCGAGCCGCCCGAGAAGGCGCGCGAGAAGGTGTTCTTCGAGAACCTGACGCCGCTCTATCCGCAGAACCGCATCGGCCTCGAGACCGACGGCGAGAACCTCTCGGCGCGCGTCCTCGATCTGATGACGCCGATCGGCAAGGGGCAGCGCGGCCTCATCGTCGCGCCGCCGCGCACCGGCAAGACGATGCTGCTGCAGAACATCGCGAACAGCATCACGCGCAACCACCCCGAGGTGTACCTGATCGTCCTGCTCATCGACGAGCGGCCCGAAGAGGTCACCGACATGCAGCGCTCGGTGAACGGCGAGGTGATCTCCTCGACCTTCGACGAGCCGGCGCAGCGCCACGTGCAGGTGGCCGAGATGGTCATCGAGAAGGCGAAGCGCCTCGTCGAGCACAAGAAGGACGTGGTCATCCTGCTCGATTCGGTGACGCGCCTGGCGCGCGCCTACAACACGATCGTGCCGCCGTCCGGGAAGGTGCTGTCCGGCGGCGTCGACAGCAACGCGCTGCAGCGGCCGAAGCGCTTCTTCGGCGCCGCCCGCAACATCGAGGAGGGCGGCTCGCTGACGATCATCGCGACCGCGCTCATCGACACCGGCTCGCGCATGGACGAAGTGATCTTCGAGGAGTTCAAGGGCACCGGCAACCTCGAGATCCACCTCGATCGCAAGCTGACGGACCGCCGCGTCTTCCCGTCGATCGACATCACGAAGAGCGGCACGCGGAAAGAGGAGCTCCTCATCCAGAAGGACGACCTCAATCGCGTCTGGGTGCTGCGCAAGGTGCTGACGCCGCTCTCGGCCGTCGAGGCGATGGAGCTGCTGCTCTCGCGCATGGCGAAGTCGAAGACGAACCAGGAATTCCTGTCGTCGATGTCGAACGGGAAGAGCTGACCTCAGCGCGGGCCCGCGCGCTCGAACACGTGCACGTTCGCTCCGTACCACGGCGGCAGCGCGAGCGACGCCAGCCTCGCGCGAAATGCCTCGTCGTCGGCCGCGAGCGACAGGCCGCGCCGCTGGAAGCGGGCGATCCAATAGCTGGCCGGCCGTTCGTTGACGTGCAGGACGCCGCCCTGCCCCGGCGCCGCGGCCGAGAAGAGCAGGCGCGGCGCGGAGGCCAGCAGGTCCACCAGGCGGGTGCCGTACCAGGGTGGCACGTGCTCGGCCACCTCGAGGCAGATCGCCAGATCGCAGCTCGCCACATCGGCCCTGACGTGCGCGTACTCCTCGGCGGCTGCCGACACGAGATCGAACGGCCTCACGTCCACGCCGCGGCTGCGCGCGCGGCGGCACGCCGAGGGAGAGGCCTCGTAGCCGCGCAGCGTCAGCGACGGGTCGGCGCGTCCGAGCGCGTGCAGCAGCAGCGCTTGACCGCATCCGATGTCGACGACCGAGGCGGCCGGGAGGTAGGCACGCACGAGGGCCGCAAAGCCGTCCCAGTCGCCGACATCGTGGAAATCCCAGAACTCGTCGTCATACGGGTCGGACGAGCGCCGTCGCGCGAGGCTCCACTCGACGAGCGCCGCGGCATGCCGCACGAACCGATACGCGGTCGGGCTCGCGGCCCTCAAGACGTCGAGCACGCGGCGACGCATTCGGCTCATGGTACAGGTATCGCACTTCAGGGTACGACGGCCCGCCTGCTATAATGGGGTTTTCCCCCAAGGCCGAAGGAGCGCGCTGTGAAGGAAGCCATCCATCCGAAGTACCACGAGGTCGAGGCGCGGTGCGCGTGCGGCGCGACGTGGAAGACCCGTTCGACCAAACCCGAGCTGCACCTCGAGATCTGCTCCAACTGCCATCCGTTCTTCACCGGCCGGCAGAAGCTGATCGACACGGAAGGCCGCGTCGAGCGCTTCACCAAGAAGTTCGGGGCGCAGACCGCCGCGAGCCGCAAGACCGCGGCGGCGGCGAAGAAGACCGCTAAGAAAGCAACGACGGCGGCTCGCTAGCCAGCCCGCCGGCCGCCGATCGCGCGGCAGACGCCGCCCCGCCCGTCAGCTTTCGCTCGATTCGCTCCAGCCGGTGCCGTACCGCGCGCGTCCACGACGCGATCGCGGGCGCCGCCGGCGTCAGGTCCTCGTCGAGTCCCCGCAACGCAAACGTCCGGGCCGACGCAAGGTCGCGCAGCCGGTGCTCGTGATGA
The DNA here is from genome assembly GCA_035650895.1 of Vicinamibacterales bacterium. Taxonomy (GTDB): domain Bacteria; phylum Acidobacteriota; class Vicinamibacteria; order Vicinamibacterales; family CAVVIG01; genus Gp6-AA45. Next base: position 127,495 of record DASRGT010000001.1, on the reverse strand, counting down.
ATCGCGAGCGCCTGCGTCGCTTCGCGTGCGGCGGCGGCCGGGCACCCGCGCATCTGCAGCAGCTCGGTCCACCGTTCGGCGGCGCGCTCGAACTGCCGCGCACGGCGCCAGGCGTGCGCGAGCGCGCGCAGGGCGTCGATGCGCGTCGCGTCGTAGGCTCCGGCCGGCGCCGCACACAGCGCGAGCGACCGCTCGAACGCCTCGCGCGCCTGCGGCTCGAGGCCCGCGCGCGCCAGCAGATGCCCGAGCGCGAGCGCCTCGCGCGCGCTCCGCGCTTCGGCGGGGCCGACGCGCGCCAGGTGCAGCAGCCGCGACGCGAGCGCGGCGAGCGTCAGCAGATCGAGGCGGTTGTGCTCGAGCACGGCCTGCAGCGGGCGCGCATCGCCCGTGCGCAGGAACTGGAAGTACCGCCTGGGAATCTCGATCCCGGGCACGTCGCCGACGCGCCTCGCGCCGACGACGTGACGCTCGAGCGAGACGAGCGAGCAGTCGTCGAGGCCCCAGAATCGCCGGGCGGCGTGCAGCACGTCCAGGTGCGGCACCCGTGCACGGTCCCAGGCGAGGCGATGGAACAGATAGCGCGTTTCGAGCAGCGGGGCGTCGAACGATTTCCCGTTGAAGCTGACGAGCGCGCGGGCGGGCGACAGCGCCGAACGGACGCCCGCGAGCATCGGCTTTTCGCCGGCCGGGTTCGTCAGCACGAACTGCCGCACGCACAGCGACCCGTCCACGTCGAACGTCGCGCACCCGACGAGGAACACGTGCGTGCCGGCGCCGCCGTTCAGGCCGGTGGTCTCGAGATCGAAGAAGACGAACGGTCCATCGACGTTCGCACCGTCGCCGCCGCCCGGCCCCAGCCCGGAGAACCAGGCCGCGTAAGGCGCCGACTGGACGATCCGATCGGCGATCGCCCCGACCGTCTCGCGGCCGTGGCGAGCGGCGCGATCGTATCGCCGCTCGACGACGAACACCTCGTCGTGCCATTCGCCTCCGAGCGCGGAGAGATCGCGAGGCGACGGATGGCTCGGTGGCGGCTGCAGGCCGTCGACGGCCGGCGACGGATGGCGCACGACCGCCCTGATCCGATCCGCGAGCGTCATGCCGTCTGCTCGAGCGCGTCGTGATGCTGCGCGCGAAGGAGATCGAGAATCCGCAGCGCGGCCGGCTTCCCCATCGGCCCGATGTCGCCGATCGGGCCGACGCAGCCGGGGCACCCGTGCTCGCACTCGCACCCGGCAATCAGCTGTCTGGTGCGCGCGAGCAGGTCGTCGTGCATCTGGAACAGCGGCGCGCTGAAGCCGATCCCGCCCGGGTAGTTGTCGTAGATGAACACGCGCGGGTCGTCGCGCTCGGCCGCGGCTTCGCGCTCGAGGTCGAGCGACACCGCGATGTCGTGCGCGTCGCACATCAGCAGCAGCTGCGCCACCTGCTTCATCGCGTACGCCAGCCCGACGACGCCGTCGCGCCGGTCCTCCGACGTGTACGGCAGCGATCCGATCACCGAGGCCGGGATCGACATCCAGTACGACGTGGTGTGCATCTGCTGCTCGGGCAGATCGAGCTCGCCGGATCCGACGTTCTCGTTCGTGTAGAACTTGATCTTCTTGAAGCCCACCACACGCGACACGACGTGCACTTCGCCGTGCGCGCGTACGGGTTCGGCGCCGAACGTGTCGATCGGCGTGACCTTCGTGTACGTGATCGCGGACGTGTAGTAGTCGCAGTCCACCTCGCGGACGAACGCCTTGCGATTCTCGAAGTCGAGCTTCTCCACCTGGTACAGCTGCCCTTCGACCAGATAGATCGCCTTCGGGTGGAGCGTCGAGGGGCCGCTGGTGAAATCGGTCTCGCCGATGATGCGCGTGTCGTACGTCGTGTCGACGACCACGAAGTTGTCGGACGACACCGATCGCAGGCTGACCGCGTCGGCCGGATACGATTCGCTGGTCCACGTCCACGTGTCGGCGGCGCCGCCGGCGCCGGTCGACCGGTGCACAAGACCCTGCTCCGCGAGGATCGCGAGGATCTCCTGCACGTCGTGCCGGCCGAACTGCTCGTCCGCGGTGAACGGCAGCTCGAACGCCGCGCACTTGACGTGGTCCACGAGGATGTGCAGGTTGTCGGGGTCGATCAGCGCACGCTCGGGCGACGCGTCGAAGAAGTACGACGGGTTGCGCACGACGAACTGATCGAGCGGCGCGCTGCTCGCGACGAGCACCGCCGCCGAGCGCCCCGACCGCCGTCCCGCGCGGCCGGCGCGCTGCCAGGTGGCCGCGATCGTCCCCGGATACCCCGCGAGCACCGCGACGTCGAGCGCGCCGATGTCGATGCCGAGCTCCAGCGCATTGGTGGACACGACCGCGCGGACCGCGCCGTCGCGCAGCCCTCGTTCGATCTCGCGGCGCCGGTTCGGCAGGTACCCGCCTCGATAGCCGCGGATGGTCTCCGGAGCGCCCGGCACCCCCTGGAAATCGTCCTTCAGGTACGTCGTCAGGATTTCGGTCGACAGCCGGCTCTGCGCGAACACGATCAGCTGCAGGTGCCGCTTCAGGAATTCCGAGGCGATGCGGCGCGTCTCGCCGAGATAGGAGCGGCGGATGCCGAGCTGCTGGTTGACGACCGGCGGATTCACGAACACGAAGAACTTCTCGCCACGCGGCGCGCCGCTTCGATCGACGAGCTCGCAGGCGTTCGCCGTCAGGTGCTCCGCCAGCTCGCGCGGATTGGCGATCGTCGCCGACGAGCAGAGAAACACCGGATCCGATCCGTAATGCCGGCAGATCCGCCGGAGACGCCGCAGCACGTTCGCCAGATGACTCCCGAACACGCCGCGATAGGCGTGCAGTTCGTCGATGACGACGTAGCGGAGGTTTTCGAACAGCTTCGCCCAGCGCGGATGGTGCGGCAGAATGCCCGAATGCACCATGTCGGGATTGCTGAGGACGATGTGCGCGCGGCTGCGGATCGAGCGACGGGCGTCCTGGGGCGTGTCGCCGTCGTAGGTGAACACGCCGATGCCGGCGTCGATCGCGTCGCACAGCCCCGAGAGCTCGGCGAGCTGATCCTGCGCCAGCGCCTTCGTCGGAAACAGATACAACGCGCGACTCGACGCATCCGTGAGGATGGCGTTGAGAACCGGCGCGTTGTAGCACAGCGTCTTCCCGCTCGCCGTCGGCGTGACGACGACGACGCTTCGGCCGCCGAGCGCGTGGTCGAGCGCCTCGGCCTGGTGCGTGTAGAGCTGCGCGACGCCGCGCGACTGGAGCGCGGTGACCAGCCGGGCGTCGAGCGCGGCGGGAAACGGCGCGTGCTGGGCGGAGACGGCCGGCAGCTGGCGCACGGCGGTGATGTGGAGGTCCGGCGTGTCCGGACGATCGATGGCGCCGCCGGCCAGCCGCGACAGCGCCGCATCGAGCCCGCTCTGCTTGGCGGCGACCGTCGGGAGCATGGCGCAGCATCGTAGCAGCAGGGCGAAGAAAAGACAAACCTCTCCGATTGTCCGCGACAGCTCACCGGGACCCGAACGCGAGTCCGCTGGCAGCCATGTTGCTCGAATCTGCACGCATGAACAGGACTCAGCAGAGCGCGCTCGCGGCGGGCGCGGTGACCATCGGCGCCGCGCTGATCACCCGCGCGCGGCGCGCCGGCCGCCGCATCGATTTCAACGGCAAGGTCGTCGTGCTCACGGGCGCCCGCGGCCTCGCGCTGAACATCGCGCGACAGCTCGCCGCGGAAGGGGCGCGCCTGCTGCTCGCCGCGCGCGACCAGGGCGAGCTCGATCGCGCGCGCGACGAGCTGCGCGAACGCGGCATCGAGGTGTCCACGTTCCGCTGCGATTTGATGAACCGCGACCAGGCCGTGGAGCTCGTCGACCAGGCGGTGAAGCGCTACGGCGCCATCGATGTCCTGATCAACAACGCCGGCGTCATGCAGGTGGGGCCGCTCGAGCACATGACGCTCGGCGACTTCGAGGAGGCCATGGCGGTCCACTTCTGGGCGCCGCTCCACACGATGCTGGCCGCCGTCCCGCACATGCGCCGCCAGGGCCACGGCCGCATCGTCAACATCTCGTCGATCGGCGGCAAGATCGGCGTGCCGCATCTCGCGCCGTACTGCGCGAGCAAGTTCGCGCTGACCGGGGTGTCGGATGCGCTGCGCGCGGAGCTCGCGAAGGACAACATCGGCGTGACGACGGTCTGCCCGGGACTGATGCGGACGGGATCGCCGTTCAACGCGTGGTTCAAGGGCCGTCACCGCGAGGAGTTCACCTGGTTCGCGGTGTCGGACTCGATTCCCGGCATGTCGATCGACGCCGCGCGCGCCGCGGCGCAGGTGATCGACGCGTGCCGCCACGGCGACGGCGAGCTGGTCATCACCTGGCCCGCACGCCTGGCCATCGTCGCCAACGCGGTCGTGCCGGAAGCGGTCGCGTTCGGCATGAGCGTCGCCAACCGCCTGCTGCCCGGCCCGACCGACGATCGATCCGGCGACGAGCGGCACAGCGGCTGGCAGAGCGCGTCGAGATGGGCGCCGTCGCGGCTGACGACGCTCAGCGAACGCGCGGCAGCGCGGAACAACGAGCTACCACATTAGGAATTGGTGAGTTGGTGAATTGGTGAGTTGGTGAATTGGTGAGTTGGTGAGTTGGTGAATTGGTGAGTTGGGGAGTTGGTGAATTGGTGAGTTGGTGAATTGGGGGCTGTGAGCTGGTGATTGCTCAGTCGCCAACTCGCCAACTCGCCAACTCCCCAATTCTCCAATTCTCCAATTCTCATTTCTCCAACTCTCCAACTCGCGAATCTCCAACTCCCGATCTCCAACTCCCGAACTCGCCAATTCTCCAACTTCCGTCTGCTAGTGCACGACCTCGCTGTGCGGCTTCAGGACGACCTTGATGCAGTCGTCTTTCTGGTCGCGGAACGTGTGGTACGCCTCGGCGGCGCGGTCGAGCGGCAGGCGGTGCGTGATCACGAACGAGGGGTCGATGGCGCCTTCGCGCACCAGGTCGAGCAGCGGCTTCATGTACCGCATCATGTGCGTCTGGCCCATCCTGAAGGTCAGGCCCTTCTGGAACGCGGCGCCGAACGGGATCTTGTCGAGGAAGCCGCCGTACACGCCCGGAATCGAAACGACGCCTCCCTTGCGGCAGGCGTGGATCGCCTGGCGCAGCGCGTTCGGCCGATCGGTTGCGAGGAAGGCCGCGGCTTTCGCTTTGTCGAGGTACGAATCGAGCGTGTGGCCGTGCGCCTCGAGGCCGACCGCGTCGATGCAGGCGTCGGGGCCCATGCCGCCGGTCATGTCCTTCAGCCGATCGAAGACGTCTTCCTTGTCGAAATTGATCGTCTCGGCGCCGGATTGCTCCGCTGCCATCCGCAGGCGCGCCGGCACGTCGTCGATCGCGATCACCTTTTCGGCGCCGAGCAGGTACGCGCTCTTGATCGCGAACTGGCCGACGGGGCCGCAGCCCCACACCGCGATGGTGTCGCCCGGCTTGATGTCGCAGTTCTCCGCCGCCATGTAGCCGGTCGGGAAGATGTCCGACAGGAACAGCACCTGCTCGTCGGGCACGCCGTCGGGGATCTTGATCGGCCCGACGTCGGCGAACGGGACGCGCGCGTATTGGGCCTGCCCGCCCGCGTAACCGCCCATCATGTGCGAATAGCCGAACAGGCCCGAGCACGTATAGCCGTACAGCTTCTCCGCCATCCACGCGTTCGGGTTCGAGTTGTCGCAGAGCGACCAGAGCTGCTTCCGGCAGAAGAAGCAGTTGCCGCACGCGATGGTGAACGGCACGACGACGCGGTCGCCGATCTTCAGTTTCTGGTTGTCCCTGCCGACTTCGACCACCTCGCCCATGAACTCGTGGCCGAGGATATCGCCCTCCTTCATCGTCGGAATGAAACCGTCGAGCAGGTGCAGGTCCGAGCCGCAGATGGCGGTGCTCGTAATCTTGACGATCGCGTCGCGGCCGTTCAGGATCGTCGGATCGGGCACGCGCTCGACGCGCACGTCGTCGGTGCCGTGCCATACCAGCGCCTTCATCACTTCCCTCCCTGCGGCTGTCCCGCCGTCGTCAGGATTTCGCCTGCTTCCATCAGCTGCTTGAAGTGCCGCAGATCTTCGCGAATCGTCTGCGACGGTTCCTTGCCGAAGATCCACGCGACCGCCGATCCGATCCTGCCGCCGGGCGGGTCGTACTGCAGCCGTACGCGGACCTGCGTGCCGCGATCGCCCGGCGCGGGCACGAAGCGAACCGACCCGGCGCTGACGACGTCGGCGCCGTCGAGCGTGCGCCAGCCAATCAGCTCGTTCGGAATCTCGTTGATGATTTCGGCGTCCCATTCGATGCGGCGGCCGGCCGGTCCCTTCACCGTCCAGTGCGATCGGCGCTGGTCGAGCTGACGCACCGCGTCGACGTAGGTCATGAACCGAGGCAGCTGTTCGAAGTTGCGCCAGAACCGGTACAACTCGTCCGGCGATTTGCGAATCGTGACGACCTCTTCCACGTTGACGCCGCGCGAGCCGGACAGATGCGCCTGCGTATCGTCGCGGGCATCGGCTGTATTGATCCCTGCCGCGGAATACATCGGGCAGTAGCCGGTCGCGCCGCGGTACATCAGGGCGGTCCCCGCCGCGGCCAGCGCCGCTCCGGCGGGCGATCGATCCTTCAGCTGCTTGATTCCGTAGGCCGCGAGCGCTGCACCGCCGAGCGCCGAGGCCCACCGTTCGGCACCGGCCACGTTCACGTCTGAGGTCATCTATGTGCTCCTTTTTCGCGCGGGTTGGTTCATTAAGCGTGCCGGCCCATGGCTCAGGCTGTAACATCCGTGGCACCCATGAGCCATCCTGTCCCCGTCGGCGAACGCGACGCGGCTCCGGCGGCGACGCTTCCACGGACCCTCGGCCTGTGGAGCTCGGTCGCCCTCGTCATCGGCATCACGATCGGCTCGGGCATCTTCCGCTCGCCGGCCGGGGTCGCGCAGAAGGTGCCCAATCCGGTGCTGATGATCGGGCTGTGGGCGCTCGGCGGCGCCATCACCCTGTGCGGCGCGCTCTCGCTCGCGGAGCTCGCCGCGGCCCTTCCGGAAACCGGCGGGCTGTACGCGTACCTGCGGGAAGGCTGGGGACGGCTGCCCGCGTTTCTCTTCGGCTGGTCCGAGCTGGTGCTGATTCGCGCCTCGGCGCTCGGCGGCATCGCGATCGTCTTCGGCGATTACCTGCTGCGGAGCCTCGGGGTCGACCCGGCGGTCCACCCGATGCTGTCGCGCGCGCTGTCGGCGGGCGCGATCGCGTTCGCGGCGGCCGCGAACATCCGCGGCGCCAACGTGGGCGCCCTGATCGTCGGCGTCGCGACGTGGATGAAGTTCGCGGCGCTGGCGGTCCTCGTCCTCGCATCGCTGGCGCTCGGAGCCAGCCACGGAGCGTCGGCTGCGCACTTCAGCGCATCCGCCGGCCAGCCGGTCGCGCTCGGCGCGATGGGGCTGGCGCTGGTCAGCATCCTCTGGGCCTATGACGGCTGGGCGGACCTGTCGTTCGCGTCCGGCGAGGTGCGGGACCCGGGCCGCAACCTCCCGCGCGCGATCATCCTCGGCACGGCGGCGATCATCGTGATCTACGTGCTCACGAACGTGGCGTATCTGTACGTCAGCCCGATCGACGCGGTGGCGCGGTCGCCGCTCGTCGCCGCCGACACGATGCTGGCGCTGTTCGGGCGCGCCGGCGTGGCCCTGGTTTCAATTTTCGTCATGATTTCGTCGTTCAGCTCGCTGAACGGCAGCATGCTCGCCTCGCCGCGCGTCTTCTTCGCGATGGCCGGCGACCGGCTGTTCTTCCCGACGATCGCGCGGGTGCACCCGCGGTACCGGACGCCGTACGTCGCCATCCTGCTCGCCGCGGTCCTCGGCATCGCGCTGGTGATGAGCCGAAGCTTCGAACGGCTGACCGACACCTTCGTGCTCGCCATCTGGCCGTTCTACGCGCTCGGCGTCGCGGCGATCTACCGGCTGCGCCGTTCGGCCCCCGAAATGGCCCGTCCGTACCGCGCGATCGGCTATCCGGTGGTGCCCGCGCTCTTCATCATCTCCGTCGCCGCGTTCGTCGCGAACTCGCTCGTGCACGACACGACGAACAGCGTGATCACCTTCGCGCTGATCGGCGCTGGAATTCCGATCTTCTACGCATTTTTTGCTTGATCGCGCACGCGGTACTGTTACTCTGAATTTCGCGGCCGATAATTTCGACAAAGGAGTGCGTGGAGATGGATGTACGCGAGCCGCGTGTGCGGCACCGAGGTTTCTTCCTTCACTCGGCGGATCCCGACGACATGGACCCGACCGAGTACGAGAGCTCGGAAGGCTTCCCGGTTCGATCTCGGGTCTCGAAACCCGCCTCCGTTCCCCGTCAGATGGCCGGCGCCGGCCGGTCGCGATCGCAATCCCGCGTAGAAGACAGCCGCCCGCAGATCAGATCAGGGAGCGTGACTGGCAGCCGTCAACGGGCACACTTGCCCCGCTGATCCAGTTCGCTGCCGGCGACGAGAGGAACGCGACGACCGCCCCGACCTCTTCGGGGCGGCCGAACCGCCCGAACGGCAGCTCCCGCCTGACGAACTCCGCCATCCCCTCCGGGTCGTCCTGAACGCGGCGGTCCCACGATCCCCCCGGAAACCGAATCGACCCCGGCGCCACGCTGTTGACGCGGATGTTGTCCTTCGCGAGCTGCTGCGCCATCGATTTGGCGAGGCTGATCTCGGCCGCCTTGACCGCGTTGTAGGTCATGCGTCCGCCCGACTCGCGGCCCCAGATCGACGCGATCATGACGATCGCTCCCCCGCCCCGGCGGCGCATGTGCGGCACGGCCAGCCGCGAGGCACGGATCGCCGGAAACAGCGTCTGGTCGAACGCCTCGGCCCACTCCCCGTCCGATGTGCCGACGATGTCGCTGCCCCGCGCGAGCCCGACGTTGTTGACGAGGATGTCGAGGCCGCCGAAGGCCTCGACCGTCCGCGAGACGAGGTCCGCGACCCCGTCCTCCGAAGAGACGTCGGCGCGCACCGCCAGGATGCGGTCGCCGCTGCCCGGCCTCTGCCGCAGTTTCGCCGTCGCGTCGGCGAGCCCGGCCTCGCCGCGCGCGCAAATCGTCACGCGGCAGCCTTCCGCAAGGAGGGCCGAGGCCGACGCGAAGCCGAGCCCTCGCGTCGACCCGGTGACTATCGCGACTTTGCCGGCGAGTCCAAGATCCATGGAGTGGCGACCGTCAGCACACGAGACTGAGCGAATCGATCGGGCGCGTCATCGACCGCCCCGCCCCGTGAGGTCGTTCAGCGACCAGTCGAACGGTTCGTAGGCCAGCTGGAAGCTGTTCGCGTTCTTCGCCAGGTACTCGCGCTCGATCGTGAGCAGCTTCGGCTCGACGAATCCGAGGATCGCCCGCTCGATCGGGCTGCGGGCGGCGAACGCCGCCGGCGCCCTGTCGGCGTACGCGGCGACGAAGTCCTTTTCCCGCCACGAGAAAATCGCGCTGGCCTTGACCTTGTCGCCGTCGCGGTCGACGAGCACGCAGCCGCGGCTGACACACTCGGCCTGCACTTCGCTCAACTGCGCCTCCAGCTTGTCGGCGACGAACGCCTCGCTGCGCAAGCGCCCGCCGTCGACCGCGCCTCGGCCGATGGCGAAGTACAGGCGCGGGTCGTGGAACGCGGCCAGCATGGTCTGCTCGATCTGATCCAGCGTCAGCATGCTGCCGCCGACCCGGTGGGTGAGCCGTTCGAACGCGCCCGGAATCTGACGGATGCTGCGCGCCGGATATTCCTTGGTGCGCACCGCAATCGGATAGTGATCGACCACCGTGCGCAGCACCAGCGCGTTGTATGCGTTCAGCCAGAACGCGATTTGCGCATCCCGCGGCCGCGCGCTCACGTCGACGTCCGCCAGGCTGGCGACGTACGCGTCGAGCTTCGACCGGTCGCTCTTGAGCGCGCGGTAGTAGACCATGCCGTCGCGCACGTACGTATCGAGGATGGTGTCGAGCGTCTGGCGGTCCTGGGCGGCCGCCGGCACGAGCAGCGCGCACGCACACGCCGTCGCGATCCACACGCGGGTCATGACACGACTATATAGCAGCCGCGAACGGAGGCCCTACACGCGGTGCGCGAGGAAATGCGTGAGAACCCGGTTGAAGGCCGACGGATCCTCCAGGTTCGGGAGGTGTCCCACCCGAGGGATCACCTCGAGCGTCGATCCGCCGATCGCGGCATGCATCTGCTGCGACAACGCCGGCGGTGTGATCGTGTCTTCCTCGCCGACGACGATCAGCGTGGGGACGCGGATCCCGGCAAGGAGCGGCGTCGAATCCTTCCGGCTCATCAGCGCGCGCACCATTCCCGCGATCGACGCGTTCGAATTGCGCATCGCGATATCGCGGAGGTGCGCCACGACGTCAGGCCGCTCGCGCCGCGTGGTCTCGCCGAGCAGCTTCGGCTCCATGTCGGCGAGCACGCCGGCGGCGCCCTGCTCTTCCGCCGTGCGCAACAGCTTTCTGCGCCCCTCCAGCGCCTCGGGCGCATCGGCCTGCGGCCGCGTATCGACGAGCAGCAGACCGCGGAAATAGTTCGGCGCCAGGCGCATCAGCGCGAGCGCCAGATAGCCGCCCATCGAGCAGCCGCCGATGACCGCCTCCTCGACGTGGAGCGCATCGAGCATGTCGACGACGTCGGCCGCGTAGTCGTCGATGCCGCTGGTCGGCGGATCGCCGGCGCCGTCGTCGTCCACGCCGCGCATCTGCGGCGCGACGACGCGCCAGCCGTCCGCGGCGAGCGGCTCGAACTGAAATCCCCACATGCGCGCGTTGAGCGGAAAGGCATGGAGCAACACCACGGCGCCGCGAGGACGTGCGCCCGGCCGAGGCGCGGCCTCGAGGTAGCGGAAGCGTCCTACGGTCGCCACGGGCCCACTGTAGACGTTTCCGCCGCCGGCGTCGAGTCGCGGTCGTCGTACACCACGCGGCTGAGCGCGGCCGCCACCGCCATCGTCCCGGTCACGTTGGCGGTGGTGCGGAACATGTCGGGAATCGCATCGACCGCGAGCAGGATGCCGATGCCGTCGACCGGAATCCCGGCGGTTCGCAGGACGGGCACCATCGCGATGACGCTGCCGCCGGGAATGCCGGGGACCGCGAACGTCGCGAAGATCACCGCCACCACCATCGCCGCGAGCTCCGCCGGCGACAGGACGATGCCGTACAGCCGCGCGAGGAACAGCGCGCCGACCGTCTGTGCGATGGCGGCCCCGAACCGGAAGACGGACGCGGCGAGCGGCAGCACGAAGCCGGCGACGACCGGCGGCGCCGCCGAGTGCTCCACCGTCTCGAGCATTGCCGGGAGCGCGGCCAGCGAGGAGCGCGACGAGAACGCCACCGCCTGCGCCGGCGCGCAGAAGGAGGCGAACGCGCCGGGCGCCATCCTGCCGCCGACGATCCCGAGTGGATACAAGAGCAGCAGCGACGCCGCGACGGTCAGCACGACGACGAGGACGATGTAGGCGCCGACGGCGGCGGCGGCCGCGGCGCCGAGGCGGGCGGCCAGCGGCACGGCGAGCGCGAACACGCCGAACGGCGCGAGTTCCAGCACCGCGCCGACGAACTTCTGCATCGCCTCGGAGATCCCCTCGACGACCTGCAGCACCGGCATCCGCCGCTCGTCGCGCACGCGCGCGAGAGCGAGCGCGAAGAGGACGGCGACGACGATCACCGGCAGCATCGCGTCCTGATCGACGGCGTGGAACACGTTGGGCGGGATCAGATCGACGAACCACTGGACCGCCGTCCCGGTGGGCGTCGACGACAGCCGCGGCGTCTGGCCCTGCGCCCGCTGCAGCGCCTCCACCGCCGTCCGATCGATCCCGATGCGGTTCAGGATCGGCGCCGCGACCAGGGCGCTTCCGACGGCCGCGATCGTCAGCAGCGTCAGCGCCAGCGCGACGGCGCGCGCGCCGGCGCGGCCGACCGCGCGCGAGCTGGCGATCCTGCCGATGCTCGCGACGAGAATCGACACGACGAGCGGGATGACGCTGACGCGAATCAGGTTGATGAAGAGCGCGCCGAGGGGGCCGAGCACCGGCGCGAGCACGTCGGTGACGGCGACCGGCGCGGCGAGACCGACGAGGAAGCCGGCGACGAGGCCGGCGAGCACGCGCGCCGTCAGCGACACGCGTGCATTGTAAGCGCGGACGCCGGGTCGCCGCGCATCGCGCGCCGGGTCGGAATCGCGAGCGCGACGAGCGTCACCGCGTCGAGCGGGCGCAGGGAAAAGCGGGGTGTTCGCACCCCGCTTCGTACGTCAGATTTCGGGCCCGCCGCCTACTGGTTGCCGCGTCCGCGCATGCCGCGGCCGGCGTTCTCCGTCGAGGGCGGCACGATGTTCTTCGACCGGAGGTAGACCGCGGCCGTGCCGTACATCTCGTTGCCGTGGACGAGAATCCCGTAGAGCGACGCGACCCGCGTCACTTCGTTCATTCCCATCTTGACCGGTTCCATCGCGTTGGCGTCGGTGACGGCCGCGAACAGCGGATCGCACAACGCGAACGAGTCGGCGAGCGCCTTGGTCACTTCCGCCTTCGTCTTCAGCTCCTGCTCGAGCTGCTTGCCCTGCATCGGGTTCGGCTTGCCCGACAGCGCCGAGCACTGTCCGAACTGCGCCTGCGCGATGTGATCGATCACCTGCGCGAAGGTGCGCGCCTCGGGCGTCGACCCGGGCTTGAAGCTGTAGTCGGCGTCGGGCATCTTCTCGGCCGCTTGCGTGAAGTTGTTCTTGAAGCCGGCGTAACCGCGCTGCAGGCTCGTCGCGATGCCGACCTTCTGCCCCTGCGGCATGCCGCCGCCCTGCGCCACCACCGTCGCCGCGCCCAGTCCGCACGCGGCGATCACCGAGAACACACGCTTCATGGACAAGCTCCTTCTGAATGTTAATGACGGGCCGCTTACTGTACCACGTCGCTCCGGCCGGCGACGCCAGCTGAGCCGCCGGCTCGACTGGCGCGGCGCGTGCATCGCCGATGAGCAGGAGGCCTCGTGAAAGCCATCGGCATCGTCCTCATCGTGTTCGGCATCGTCGCGCTCGTGCTGGGCGGGATCCGCTACACCACGCGCGAAACCGTCGTCGACATCGGACCGGTCAAGGCGACGGCCGACAAGGAGCACAACGTCCCGCTGTCGCCGATCGTCGGCCTGGCGTCGATCGCCGCGGGCATCGCGTGCGTCGTCGCGGGCTCCCGCACGCGCGTCTAGCAACAATGTGATAGCGGCGTGCGCGTCGGCGTGCTAGCGTCGGCGCGTGATGCGCGTCGCGGCCGCCGCAGGCGTGTGCGCCGTGGTCTGGATGTCGACGAATGCGGCGGGGGCCGACACGTGGCGGCTTGCGCTCGACGACGCGACGCGGCTGATGCCGCACGGCGTCACTCTCACGCCGGGAACGCACGACGGACAACGCGGGATTCAGATCGCGGACGCGCGAACGGCGCCCGGCGAGGCGTACGCGGTGGTCCGCAGCGTGCGGATGAAGGACGGGCGCATCGACGTCGATCTGGCCGGCCGGCCCGGCGCCGGAGCGGACGAAGGAGCGCGCGGCTTCGTCGGCGTGGCGTTCCGCATGACCGAGGATCAGGCGTCGTTCGAGTGCGTGTACCTGCGGCCGACCAACGGCCGGGCGGACGACCAGCTGCGCCGCAACCATTCCACCCAGTACATTTCGTTCCCGGATTTCCCGTGGGAGCGGCTTCGACGCGAGGCGCCGGGCGTGTACGAATCGTACGTCGACCTCGTGCCCGGCGCGTGGACGCACGTGCGCATCGACGTCCGCGATCGCCGCGCCGCGCTCTACGTGAACGCGGCGCCGCAACCGGTGCTGGTGGTCAACGATCTGAAACTGCCGCCGGCCGCGGGCGGCGTGGCGCTGTGGATCGGTCCCGGCACCGATGCCTGGTTTCGGGACCTGATCGTCGCGCCCGCCGCCCCGTAACTACGCTTTGGCCTGCGCGGCCTCGCGCGCGACGCGCGCGTCGTAGCTCTCGCCGTAAATCGACGGCACTTTGGCGCCCATCGGCCGCAGGTACATCGAGAGCTGCCCGCGGTGATGAATCGAGTGGCGCAGCGCGAAGTCGACGTACGCGACGGCCGGGAGCTGCATCATCCCGCGGAAGTCGACGATCTTCACCAGCTTCTCGGGCGACAGCGCCTGCAGCTGCGCGGTGTTCCGGGCGTATCGCTCGGCATACCACGTGTTCACCGCCTCGGCCGTCTTGACCGAATCGGGGCGCGGCCACGGGTTCAGGTCGAAGGCGCCGTTGATCACCGCCTCGAGAAACCGGTTCTCGGCGGTGACGATGTGCCAGGCGAGCTCGATGGCGCTCTTGGCGATGCCGTCGGGCGAGTAGTCGACCTTCGCGTCGGGAATCGCTTCGATCACGCGCTTGGTCGTCTGGTGTTCGCGGTCGAGTCCGGGCAGCAGCGTCTGCAGGACGACGGTGACATTGTCGGGCGTGAGATGGGTCATGGGGGGATCATAGCGAAATTGGTGAGTTGGCGAGTTGACCAGTTGGTGAATTCGTGAATTGGTGAGTTGGTGAATTGGTGAATTGGTGAGTTGGTGAGTTGGTGAATTGGTGAATTGCTGTCCGGCTTCAGTCGGACCGCATGAAGTAGCGTTCCTGCGTTTCGCCGACGACGCGGAATCCGAGCCGCTCGTACAGGCGCCTCGCCGGGTTCGGTTTCAGCACGCGAAGCGCAACCGGCTTGCCTTCCGCGCGCGCGCCGTCCATGACGCGCTGGATGACGGCCGCGCCCAGCCCGCGGCGCCGCATGGGCGGAACCAGGTAGATCCCGGCGAGCGTGACGACGTCGGCCTGGCGTTCGATGTGGACGTAGCCGGCGTCGACGCCGTCCCACACCACGATCCAGCGGCCGGCCGGGTCGAACTCGTCGCGCGCCTTCCGCTCCTGCTCGCTGCGATTCCAGCCCCACAGCGCGCGCACGTACGGCTCGAGACCATCGAGCTTCGTGTCGCGCATGAACGGGAAATCGTCCTCGGTCGCGGGGCGTAGGGTGAACGGCGGCGCCGTCACGGGGCGAGTGGAAGCCGTCGCGTCCGCACGACTCCGGACGGTGGCGAGGCGCGGGGAGCCCGACGAGCAGGCGGGTCCGAATGAAGGAACCCGCCTGCTCCGTCAGTGGCTGCGGCGGCCGTGCGCGCTATGCGCAGCCGCTGGTCGTACCGCAGTTCACGCACTTGTAGCACGCGCCGCTGCGGATCATGATCGAGCCGCACGTCGAGCACGGCGGCGCGTCTTCCTGGTTCTGGATGGTCGAGTGCGGATTCGCGGAGCTGACCGCCTTCGGCGCCGCGGGCGCCGCCACGGCGGCTGCGGCCGGCGACGCGTCGGCCGGCGCGCTCTCGTCGAGCTCGCGTCCGTTCACGCCCGCGTGAAACTGCGCCTCCGGCGACAGGAACTTCGACGCCAGCCACCGGAAGATGTAGTCGACGATCGACTTCGCGAAGCGGATCTCGGGGTTGCGCGTCATGCCCGAGGGCTCGAAGCGCACGTGGCTGAACTTGTCGACGAGCGCCTGCAGCGGGACGCCGTACTGCAGCGCGTACGAGATCGCCTGGGCGAACGCGTCGGCGAAGCCCGAGATCGTCGAGCCCTCCTTCGCCATCACGAGGAAGATCTCGCCGGGCTGGCCGTCCTCGAAGAGGCCGACGGTGATGTAGCCTTCGTGCCCCGCGATGTCGAACTTGTGCGTGATGGCGTGGCGCTCGTCGGGCAGCTTGCGCCGGACGGGCGTGCGCGCCATCGCCGCGGCCGCTTCGGCGACCATCTCGGAGGGCGACTTGTCCTTCGACGTGTTGAGCGGCTGCGTCCGCTTGCTGCCGTCGCGGTAGATTGAGATTGCCTTCGCGCCGAGCTTCCACGACTGGATGTACGCCTGGCAGATGTCGTCGACCGTCGCGTCCTTCGGCACGTTGACGGTCTTCGAGATGGCGCCCGAGATGAAGGGCTGCGTCGCGCCCATCATCTTGATGTGGCCCATGTAGTGGATCGACCGCTGCCCCTTCGCCGCCTTGAACGCGCAGTCGAACACCGGCAGGTGCGCCTCCTTCAGCCCCGGCGCCCCCTCGATCGTCTCGTTCTCGTCGATGTACTTGACGATCGCGTCGATCTGCGGCTGCGCGTAGCCGAGCTTCTTCAGCGCCATCGGCACCGTCTGGTTGACGATCTTCATCAACCCGCCGCCGACCAGCTTCTTGTACTTGACGAGCGCGATGTCCGGCTCGACGCCGGTCGTGTCGCAGTCCATCATGAACCCGATCGTCCCGGTCGGCGCGAGCACCGTCGCCTGGGCGTTGCGGTAGCCGAACTGCTCGCCGATCTCCACGGCATCGTCCCACGACGTCTTCGCGGTCTGATAGAGATCGGACGGCACGTTGCGCGCGTTGACGTCGCGCATCGCGTCGCGATGCTTGCGCATGACGCGGAGGAACGGCTCGCGGTTCTTCTCGTAGCCGGCGAACGGACCGCCGTGGTCGCGCGCGATCCGCGCCGACTGCGCGTAGGCCTCGCCGGTCATCAGCGCGGTCAGCGCCGCCGCGTAGTCGCGGCCGGCGTCGCTGTCGTACGGCAGGCCCCGCGACATCAGCAGCGCGCCGAGGTTCGCGTAGCCGAGGCCGAGCGGACGATACGCGTGCGAGTTCTTCTCGATCGACGGCGTCGGATAGCTCGCGTTGTCGACGATGATCTCCTGCGCGGTGATCAGCGTGCGGATCGCCGCCTTGTACGACACGACGTCGAACTCGCCGTCCTCCTTGACGAACTTCATCAGGTTGATCGACGCGAGGTTGCACGCCGAGTCGTTGAGGAACATGTACTCGGAGCACGGGTTGCTCGCGTAGATGCGATCCGTGTCGGGGCACGTGTGCCACTCGTTGATCGTCGTGTCGAACTGCATGCCCGGATCGCCGCAGACGTGCGTCCCCTCGGCGATGAGCCGCATCAGGTCGCGCGCCTTGTAGGTGTCCATCACGTGGTGCGGCGGCAGCACCGTCCGCGTCTCCCACACCCCGTCGTCGAGCACGGCGCGCATGAAGTCGTCGGTGACGCGGACGCTGTTGTTGGAGTTCTGGAAGAAGACCGATGAGTACGCCGGGCCGGTGAACGAGCCGTCGTAGCCGGCGTCGATCAGCGCCCAGGCCTTCTTCTCCTCTTCCACCTTGCAGTTGATGAACTCGACGATGTCGGGATGATCGGCGTTGAGGATCACCATCTTCGCGGCGCGGCGCGTCTTGCCGCCCGACTTGATGACGCCGGCGAACGCGTCGTAGCCCTTCATGAACGACACCGGGCCCGACGCCGTCCCGCCGCCCGCCAGCAGCTCCTTGCTCGAGCGGATCGGCGAGAGGTTCGTGCCGGTGCCCGACCCGTACTTGAACAGCATCCCCTCGGTCCTCGCGAGCGACAGGATGGAGTCCATCGTGTCCTGCACCGAGTTGATGAAGCAGGCCGAGCACTGCGGCGCCTTCTCGAAGCCGCAGTTGAACCAGACGGGGCTGTTGAACGCCGCCTTCTGGTAGACCAGGATGTGCTTCAGATCGTCGCTGAACGCCTGCAGGTCGGCATCGCTCGCGAAGTACTTCTGCGCGCGCGCCCACGCCGTCATCGTGTCGACGACGCGGCCGATCAGCTGGCGGACGCTCCGCTCGCGCTCGGGCGTCCCGATCTGGCCGCGGAAGTACTTCGACACGACGATGTTCGTGGCCTGCTGCGACCACGCCTTCGGGATCTCGACGTCGCGCTGCTCGAACACGATCTCGCCGCGCTCGCTGCCGATGATCGCGTGGCGCAGCTCCCATTCGACTTCCTCGAACGGGTCGACGCCCTCTTCGGTGAAGAAGCGCGGGAACGTCAGCCCGACGGGTGCGCTCTTCGTTTTCACCCGCGGCGCGTCGACGTGGCCGGCAACGCCCGCCTCCACCGACTGCTGTCCCGCACTCGCGGCCTGGTAAGCAGCGCGATCCTCCATCGAGACCTCCCGACTACCGACGCCTCTCCCCGCCCCTGGAGAGGTGGACGTCAAACTGGGAAATGGCTAACGCAACGCGGGCAATGCGCGAAAGCTGGGAACTTCCGTGTGGCGGACGACGCCAGAACTGGGGGTGCTGTCGTCGCTCACCTGTTCGCGTTACGGCGGTCAAATATGCGCCCGCCTCCGCTGTTTGTCAAGCGTGTAACACAACTAATTGTGCCTCTGAATTAGGGCACTCGCAAGATGTGGCCTATTGCCGCGCTTTCAGCTTCGCAGAGACGACGGCCATCACCGCCGCCGCCGCGGCGTCGAGACCGACGGTCGACGTGTCGACGACGAGGTCGTAGAGGCAGGCATCGGTCCACGGTCGGCCGGCCAGGGACTGGACGAACTGCGAGCGCCGGCGATCGGACGTCCGAATCAACTGCTGCGCGTCCATCGTCCGTGTGTCGAACGCGTTGACCGCTTCGACCAGGCGATCCTGATGGAACTGCGCGCGCCTCGCGAGCATCGTCGTCACGTACGAGATGCCGACGCTCGATCCGATGTTGCGCATCAGGCCGCGGATGCAGGTCGCCTGGCCGATCGACTGGAGCAGCGGGCATCGCGGTCGCGCGCGCGAAGGCAGGCGAGGAGGAGGTCAACTTGCGACCTCCCGTGGTGCACAGGCAGGGTGAAAAGAAGGGTTGTTTGTCTCCCCGCAGGTGGCGGGAAGAACGAGGCTGTCCGTCGTAAGAGCAAGTGGGGTGCCACGCGAACGGCGCTCGGCCCGAGCCGCCCCGCGGCCGCAAACGGTGCCAGGTACGTACCTGGTACGTGCCTGGTACGTACCTGGCACGTACCAGGTACTCACCTGACGCTGGATGGGTTGGTAGAAAAGTTCAGTTGAGAGGGTAACCGGCTACCGTCCGGCGAGCTGAGCCGCCAGCGCCGCAGCTTTGTCCGCCAGGTTTTTGGCGAACACCAGATTCTTCGAGCGCACCGCCTCCTCCGCCTGACGCATCATTCGCTTCGCCGTGTCGTATTGATTTCGTGCGTCCGAGTTGAGCGCCCGATAGTCGACACGGCTCAGATCGCCCGTCGCACGCTGCAGCGCCGCGCGGATCACGCGTTCCGCTTCGCCCTCGGCGTTGGTCGGCATCGTCTGGAGCGTCGTCGGCGGCGTGGCTTTCGGCGGCTCCTCGGGCTTCGGTGCCTCGACCGGCGGCGTCTCGGGCTTCGGCGGTTCGGGCTTGGGCGGCTCGGTGCGCGGCTGCTCGCGCGGCGGCGCCTGACGCGGACGCGCCGGCGCATTGCGCGCCGGCTCCTGCGGCAGCGGCACCGGCGGCGGCGCTTCCGCGTCGGCCGGTTCGACCGCGCGCGGCGGCGGCGCCGGCACGTCGAGCGGCGGGCTCTGCGGCGACGCCTTCGCGTGCGCGTGCGAACAGCCGGCCACGGCCAAGGCGAGGAGCGCCGCGCAGCAGGTCGATCTCATGTCTGAGGCAGCAGGACCGTGAACGTCGTGCCGGCCCCCGGTGTTGACTGTACCTCTATTTCGCCGTCGTGCATCTGCACCGTTCGATAGACCATCGACAGCCCGATGCCGCTTCCCCTTTCCTTCGTCGTGAAATACAGGTTGAAGATCTTTTCCAGGTGCTCGGGCCGGATCCCGACGCCGGTGTCGCTGATCCGGATCGCGACGCAGCGGTCGCGCGCCTCGCTGCACGCAATCCGCAGCGTGCCGCCGTTGGGCATCGCCTGCACCGCGTTCAACGCCAGGTTCAGGAACGCCTGGCGCAGCATCGCGGGATCGCCGTTCACGTCGGGCACGTCGCCGCACTCGACGACCAGCGACACCCCGGCGCGTTCCGCCTCGGGTCGCACGATCGGGACGACCTCCTCGAACAGCATCGAGAGCTGCACCGGTTGCAGCTTCAGATCTTCGGGTCGCGAGAACTTGAGGAACCCCTGCATCACCTCGTCGAGCCGCTTGATCTCGGTCGCGATGATGTCCACGTGCTGCGCCGCGTCGTCGGTGTCGGCCACCGCGACGCCCGTCAGCGCGCGCGCGGCGGTCGGCGGACGCGCGCCGATTTTCTGCCGCAGCAGCTCGAGGTGGATCATCATCGCGTTGAGCGGGTTCTTCACCTCGTGCGCCACGCCCGCCGACAGCCGGCCGAGCGCGGCGAGCTTGCGCGAATAGCGGATCGTCGACTGCACCTGGCTGAGGTACTCCAGATTGCGCGCGACGAGCATCACGCCCACCAGGTCGCCCTTCGGATCGTTGATGGCGTGCGCCATCACGAGCCGATCGCCGAGGTCGCCGAACGAGGCCGAGACCGGGCCCCGCGACTGCCGGTTGACGAGCGTCTGCTGCACGACCGCCCGCATCGCGTGATCCGGCGGCAGCAGCTGGTCGATCGCGGCGCCGGGCGCCGCGTCCGGCATCAGCGTGCGCATCGCCGGGTTCGCGAACAGCAGCTGCCCGCGCGCGTTGACGATGGCGACCGCGTCCTCGAGATGCTCCACGGCCGATTCGAGATTCGCGACCTGGCCCGCCATCTGCGATCGATCGGCCGAGAGCTGCGCGCTGACCGTGTTGAAGAAGTTCCCGAGCTCGCCGAACTCGTCGGTCTGATCGAGATCGAGGCGCACGCCCAGCTCGCCGCGGCCGAGGCGGGTCAGGCCGCTCCGGATCACGTGGATCGGACGCAGCAGCAGCTGCGCCAGCAGCATCGCGCCGAAGACCGACACCGCGAGCGCCGCCAGCGTGGTCGCGATCGCCGGGCGGAGCGCCTGCCGCAGCTCGTCGCGGATCAGCAGCGTCGAGACGCCGATCCGGATCGTCCCGAACTCGGTGTCGCCGAGCAGCAGCGGCTGGCGGTACTCGAGCGCTTTTCCCTGGCCGGAGAAGATCGCCGTCAGCTGCGAGAACGACGAGCGATGCGCGAGGTTCTCGATCGAGTCGCCCGCGACGAACGGCTGCCCTTCGAACGATCGGTCGCTGTGGATGACGACGAAGCCCTTCGCGTCGGTGATGGTGGCGTAGGTGACGTTCTCGGAATAGAGGCTTGCCTCGATCATCGTGCGCAGGCCGGAGTCGCCCCGCAGCGATTGATACGGGTCGCCGCCCGTCACCACTTCGCGCGCGCGATGGAAGATCCCGTTCGCCAGCAGCTGCGCGCGCCCGTACGTCTCGTTCAGGCTGACCGCGGCGAGGCGCGACAGGTGCATCAGGCTCAGCGCGACGACCACCGATCCGACGATCGAGGTGACGCCGAGAACCTGCTTGCCCTTGATGCCCAGGCGCATGGTGCGGGATGCGGAGTGCGGGGTGCGACGTGCGCGTGCCGGCTGCCCGACGGCCCGGCACTCCGCACCGCGCGCCGCGCGCTACACACCTGACTCCGGCTTCTTGCGCAGGCGCAGTTTGTTCAACTTGTTGTGCAGCGTCTTGAGGGAGATCCCGAGGATTTCGGCGGCGCGCGTCTTGTTGTCGCGCGTGTGCTCGAGCGTCATCAGGATCAGCCGCCGCTCCGCCTCCTCGACCGTCGTGCCGGGCGCGAGCGCGAGCTGCGGCTGGTGGTGCGGCGGCGGCTCTTCGGCCAGCACCGGCGGCAGGTGCTTCGGCTCGATGAACGGCCCCGCGCACAGGATCGTCGCGCGCTCGATCACGTTCCGCAGCTCGCGGACGTTGCCGGGCCACGCGTAGTGCTCGAGCATCCGCATCGACTGCTGGTCGACGCCGACGACGTTCTTCTGGTTGCGCTGGTTGAACTCGTTGATGAACGCCTGGACGAGCAGCGGCAGGTCCTCTTTCCGTTCCCGCAGCGGCGGCAGGCGGAACGCGAAGACGTTCAGGCGGTAGAACAGATCCTCGCGCAGCTTGCCCGCCTTGACCGCCTCGACCGGATCGATGTTCGTGGCGGCGATGACCCGGACGTCCACCGACTGCTCGGTGCGGCCGCCGAGCCGCCGGAAGCGCCGCTCCTGCAGCACGCGCAGCAGCTTCACCTGCGTCGCGGGCGTCATCTCGCCGATCTCATCGAGGAAGAGCGTTCCGCGATCCGCGAGCTCGAAACACCCCTGGCGTCGGTCCGCCGCCCCCGTGAACGCGCCCTTCTCGTGGCCGAAGATCTCGCTCTCGAGCAGCGTCTCGGGGATCGCCGCGCAGTTGATCGCGACGAAGGGATGCTGGGTGCGCGGGCTGAGCAGATGGATCGTCTGCGCCACGAGCTCTTTCCCCGTTCCCGATTCGCCCGTGATCAGCACCGAGGCGCTCGTCGGCGCCGCCTGCTCGATGATCTGGTAGATCTTGCGCATCTCGGGCGCGTTGCCGATGAGCGATCCGAACGTGCCCTGCTCGCGCAGCTGGCGGCGCAGCGACTTCACCTCGCGCGCCGTTTCGAGCCGCTCGACGATCTTGTCGAGCAGGATCTTCAGGCGCTGGATGTCGACCGGCTTGGTCAGGTAGTCGTACGCGCCTTCCTTCATCGCCTCGACCGCCGTTTCGACCGTGCCCTGCGCCGTCAACAGCAGCGTCGTCACGTCCGCCCCCTGCTGCTGCAGCGCGCGCAGCAGGCCGAGGCCGTCGAGGCGCGGCATGACGAGATCGGTAATCACGATCGCAGGACGGAATGTCGTGACCTTCTCGAGCGCCTCTTCGCCGTCGCCCGCGGCCTCCGCAATAAATCCCCAGTTCTTGACGAGCTGTTCGAGCCCGACACGCGCCGCCGCATCGTCTTCGACGATGAGCACACGTTCCGCGACCGCGTGTGCTTCGGTTGGGGTAGTCACAGCGAGTGTCATTTTTACATTGTGGGCGCGGGCCGTGCCCCGGTGCAAGCAGAACTGCAGGAAAGACTTCGGCGAGCTCGACCGCTGGCGGATTCCTTGCAGCGCTCAGCCGGAGGAGGGTGACAGCCATGCGACTGCTCATCTTGATTACGGCGGCGGCCGTCGCGGCCGGCGCGTGTAACCGCGGCGCGGACGCCGCTGCTGCAAACGGGTCGAGCGCGGCGACAGCGGGCGCCGGCAGCGAAGCGGCGGCGCCGAAGCACGAGGCGGCGCCGGCCGAAGAACACGACGTGACGATTCCCGCCGGCACCGTGCTGCCGATCGTGCTCGACACGGCGGTCGGCTCCGCCACGAGCCGCGTCGAAGAGCCGGTGCACGGGCATCTGACGAAGCCGATCGTCGTCCGCGGCGTCACGGCGGTGCCGACGGGATCGCGCGTCAGCGGCGTCGTCACCGACGCGACGCGGTCCGGCCGCGTCAAGGGCCGCGCGCATCTGTCCCTGCGGTTCGAGACGCTGGTGCCGTCGGGCGCGGACCAGCGCTACGCGATCCAGACGAGCGCGGTGGGCCGCACGGCGGAGTCGACCCGGAAGAAGGATGCGCTCGAAATCGGCGCACCGGCCGCCGGAGGCGCGCTGATCGGCGCGCTGGTCGGCGGCAAGAAGGGCGCACTCGTCGGCGGCGCGGTCGGGGCCGGCGGCGGCACCGCGGTCGTCGTGTCGACCCGCGGCAAGGAAGTGTCGTTGCCCAGGGGCGCGGCGCTGTCGCTGCGGCTCACCGAACCGGTGACGGTTCGCATTCGGGGCTAGAGGCGCGGGGCGCGGGGCTGGATAATCGGGGAGCGTGGATCCAGCCCCCAGCCCCGAACCCGCCGGCCCGAGCCCGCAGCCGCCCGCCTCCGCGTTGTGGGCGGCGCGGGTCGTCGCGCTGCTCGAAGTCCTGATCTGCTCCGAGTACCCCACGCAGATTGCGCTCTCGCAGACGTTCGTCGCGCTCGGCTTCGGCCCGTACACGCGCGCGGGGCAGCTGCGCATCGGCTATGTCGTCGGGCTGTCGCTGGCGGACGCGGTGCTGCTGATCGCGCTCGTCGTGATGTTTCTCGTCGCGCACGGCGAATCGCCGCGCGCGATCTTCAACGGCGGCCGCCGCATCGGACGCGAGGCCGCCGTCGGCATTCCGATGATCTTCACGGCGCTGGCGATCGGCATCGCCGTCCTGTTCCTCGTGCAGCGCTTCGCGCCGCAGCTCCATACGGTTCCGGAGAATCCGCTGCAGTCGCTGCTGCACTCGAAGCGCAACATCCTGCTGCTCGCCGTCGTCGTGATCGTCGCCGGCGGCGTCCGCGAAGAAATCCAGCGCGCGTTTCTGCTGCATCGCTTCGAGCAGTGGCTCGGCGGCGGCATCGTCGGCGTCGTCGTCACAAGCGTGATGTTCGGCGCGGGTCACCTGTACGAGGGCATCGACGCCGTGGTGGCGACCGGCCTGCTGGGCGCGTTCTGGGGTGTCGTCTACCTGCGGCGGCGATCGGTGGTCGCGCCGATGGTGAGCCATTCCGGCTTCGATCTGCTGCAGATCGTGCAGTTCCTCGTGATCGGCCGTTAGCGTCGCGCGATCACCGGCCCACGCCGTACAGGTCGGCGATGGTCGCGCGGCGCCGCAGCGAGGCAATCCACTCGTCGATCATCGTCTGCCGCAGCTCGCCCGCGCGCGCGAACCGCTGATCTTCGTACTCGCGGATCAGCAGGTCCTGGCGGAGCGTCTCGCGCAGGTGCGCCTCGTCGATGCCCGACCGCTGCAGCGCCTCGACGTAGTCGGACGTGGACGCGAACCGCGCGCGCACGTCGCGGACTTGGGCGTCGATCGCCGCGGTGGCCGGCTCCGGCGGTCCGTAGCGTTCCACCTCGGCCAGCACCAGTTCGCGGTCGATCAGCTTCGACAGGATGGCGCGCGTCGGATCGGCGGCCGCGCCGGGCGTCTGCAGCCCGAGGTCGCGCGCGGCGGTGACGTCGGTCAGCGTGATCAGGTCGCCGCCGACGACGGCGAGGATGCGATCGATCACCTCGGCGCGGGGCGCCGCGGACATGAAGAACGAAACGCAACCGATGATCCACAGCGCCGCCATGCGCCTTGCCGCCGTCGGTTCTGCCGTCTTCATTTCGCCACCGCCTAGAACGCCTGTCCGAACGAGATGTGCAGCGCCGGCCGCGACTCGTTGTCGATGAGGCTCGTCTTGAACCCGAGGTCGATCCGCAGCGGGCCGAACGGCGATTGGTACCGGATCCCGAACCCGAGCGCGCTCCGCAGCTCGCCGAACGTCATCTGCGACGCGCGCTGGAACACCTGTCCGCTGTCGGCGAACCCGACCACCGACAAGCCGCCGGTCACCGGCACGCGCAGCTCGCCGTTGAAGATCACCGTCGCGTTGCCGCCGATCGGCAGGCCGTTGGCCGGATCGATCGTGTCGACGTTCACGTTCGCCGGTTCGTGGCGCACGCCGAGCGAATCGAGCGCGAAGCCGCGGTTCGTCGTGTCGCCGCCCGCGAAAAAGCGCTCGGGCTCCGGTATCGGCACGGCGGTGTCGAACTCGGACGCGACGCCCAGGCTGGCGTTCGCCGCGAACACGACGCGCGTACGCGGCACGACGTGGAACGTCTGCGCGCGGAAGAACGACTTGATGAAGCCGACCTGCGATCCGAGCGCGACGGCGTCGACCTGGCCGTTGACGCTCAGGTATTGCCCCGCGCTCGGGTTCGCCTGATCGTTGCGCGTGTCGCGGATCGCCGAGAGCGTGAACCCGGAGAGGCGCAGCGGGTCCTTCGAGAACAGGCGGTCGATCAGGAAGATGTCGCTGCTGTTCGTGACGTTGACGACGACCAGCTCGGTGCGCTGCGCGACGTAGGCGCCCGTCAACGACACGCTCTTGCTGACGCGGCGCGCCGCCTGCGCCGTGAACAGCGCGCGGCGGAAGGTGAAGCTCGATCGAATCTGCTGTTCGAAGGTGAGGTTCAGCAGGCCGTCGGTCGGCGTGTCGAAGAGCCGCGGCTCGCGGTACGTCCCGATCGCCTGGTATTCGGGCAGCCCGCCGCTCGCCGTCGTCTGATTCAGCGGCACACTGAGGCTGCCGAACAGGCTGACCGACTGCGCCTTGCCGAACAGGTTCCGGCGCGTGTACTGCGCGAAGGTGCGCGGCGCAATCTGGAGCTTCGCGGCCGACGTGCCGGCGCCGGCATCCTGCTCGGACACCTGCAGGAGGCGGCCCTCGCCGCCGAACCCGTAGCTGACCGTCGTCGGCGGCGACTCCTCGACGGTGACGAGCAGATCGCGCCGCCGCTCGTCGCCGTGCCGCAATTCGTCGATCCGCGCGCGGCGGAAGAGTCCCAGGCCGAGCAGGCGGCGCTGCGCGTCGTTGATCTTCGAGAGGCTGAGCGGATCGCCGGGCCGAATCTGCAGCTCGCGCTCGATGGCCGGCGTCGCGGTGCGCACGTTGCCGGCGATGATCACGTGGTCGACGAAGATCTGCGGCCCCTCGATCACCGCGTAGGTGATCTGCACGCGCGTGTTGTCGGCGTTGAACTGCGGCGCGGGCGTCACCGTGGCGTTTTCGTAGCCGCGATCGGCGTACATCGCCGTGATCGCGTCGCGGTCGGCCGCGAGCTGGCCGGGCACGTACGGCGCCCCCGGCTGCAGCGTCAGCGCGGCGCGCAGCTCGGCCTCGGGGATGCTCGACGCGTCGGCGAACGCAATTGCGTCGACGAAGGTCTGCGGCCCCTCGGCGACCTCGTAGCGGACCGCGACCGGAATGGGGGCGCCGTTCGGCTGCGGCGTCGCGGAGGGCTGCACTTTCGCGGCCGCGTAGCCGCGGCGCCGGTAGAGATCCTCGATGGCCGACGCATCGGCGTCCATCCGGCCGTCGGAGAAGGGCTGCCCGTCGCGGAGGCGGACGAGCGGTTCGAGCTCGGCCGAAGGGACGGCGCTGTTCCCGTCGAACGCCACGCTCGCGACGCGGTACTGCGGCCCGCGGCGGATCGTGAACGTAATCACCAGCTCGTTGCCGCTGCGCTCGCGGGCATGCGGCGCCCTGGCGTCGCGGTACCCGAGCGTGCGCAGGTAGTCCTCGATGCGCGACGTGGAATCTTCGAGCAGGTCTTCGTCCACCGATCCTTCGCGCTGGACCGGCACGAGATCGGCGCGCACGTACGCCGGCAGCGGATCGCCGGCGAACACGACGCGCACGTGCGGCCCCGGATCGACGGCGAGCGTCACGTTGGCGACGCGGCCTTCGTCGCTGAACGCGACCGACGGCGCGATCTTCGCCTCGTAGTAGCCGTCGCGGCGCCGCTCGTCGAGGTACCGATCGATCCGCACGGTGAGCGCGTCGCGCTCGAACGGCGCGCCGGCCGCGAGCCCCAGCCGCCGCAGCAGCTCGTCGCGCGACACGCTGGGCGTGCCGACGATCTGCACCTGCCCGATCGTCGTGCGCGCGCCTGGCGCGAGCGTCAGCGTCAGCGTCGCGCGATGCGGATTGTGCGTCAGCTCCACGGCCGCGGTGACGCGCGCCGCGCTGTACCCGCGCTCGATCAGCGCGTCGGTGACGACCCGCGCCATCTCGGTCGTGCGGCTGGAGGCCGGCGTGACGCCGAACCGATCGGTCAGCGCGCGCTGCAGGACGCCCGTGTCGACGCCGGGCGCGCCCGTGTCGCCGTCGAACCGAATCCGCGTGATCGAATGGATCGGCACGAGCTGGTAGCGGAGCGCGACGCGTCCCCCCTCGAGCGCCGCGTCCACCTGCACGTCCTCGAACAGCCCGAGGCTGAAGAGATGCGTGATCGACTCGCGGACCTGCACCATCGACAGCGGTTCGCCGGCTCGCGTTTCGATCACCTGCACGAGCGACGGATCGGCCGTCTCCTCGCCCTCGCGGATCACCCGGACCGAGGCGATCGGTCTGCCGATGTAGTCGGAGACGGCAGCCAGCACGGACGAGGCGCCGCCGGCGAACAGGACGAGCAACACCGCGCCGGCAACGGAGGGCCGGCGCATCAGAACGTGTGGCGCACGCGGAACTCCAGCGCGTACGTGCCCGAGTCTTCGTTGCGCGACAGGATCCACGACAGCCGATCGCTTTCCTCGATCTCGAGGAGCAGGATCTGGTCGTTGAGCGTCGCGCCCAGGCTGCGCGAGAAGGTGAAGTAGACGCGATCGGAGATGCGTTTCCCGATCGTGAGGCGCGCCGTCGGATTGAGGCGCGACGCCTGGACGCTGTTCGGATCGACGAACGACGGCGTCAGCTGAAACGTGTCGACGCCGAACGTCTGCTCGACCACCTTGCCGACCTCCGACGAGATCGGCGCCGCCAGCGCCTGGGTGGCGCGCGCGGTGAGGATGTCGGTCTGCGCCTGCGTCGGGCTCTGCAGCGCGCGCAGCTCGGGCGCCAGATCCTGCTGCGTGTTGCGGCTGCGCGCGACGTCGCTGAAGAGCAGCGCCAGCACGTCCGCGGTCGGCAGCGGCGGATCCGAGGCGATGATCGGCCGCAGCTGCTCGGCCGTGCCGGTCGCGCCGACCGTCACCCGGTACGTCTGGCCCGGCACGCGCACGTTCGTCTCGGCTTCGACGTCGAAGAACGGCTCGATGCGCGTCGGGTTCGTGAAGTCGATCGATCCGCGCGTGATGCGGTACCGCTGCCCTTCGAAGATCACCTCTCCCCGCTCGATGTCGCCGTGGCCGAAGAGCGTGGGCCGATCGTAGGTGCCGCGCAGGTTCAGGTCGGCGTTCGCGACCAGCCGCACGATGTTCGTATCGACGCGCAGCGTCGAGGGCACGATGATGTGGACGTCGTACTTCAGCGGAACGTTGGTCGGCGGCTCCGCGCCGCCGACCGGTGCGGCGGCGCTCGCGCCCGACCGCCGGCCCGCCAGATCGAAGATGCTCCCCGGCGCGTCGAGGCGCCGCGCCCACACCGCGCTCTTCACCGTCACCGTCCCGCCGAGCAGCGGCGCCTTGACCGTGCCGGTCACCGCCAGATCGGCATCGACGATCGAGCGAACGCCTTCGGGATAGCGGAGCCGCACGTCCTGGCCGCGCGCGGTGACGTTCAGGTCGGTCGGCACGTAGCCGTCGAAGCCGATGCGGCCGTCGAACTGCACCGTCCCCTCGCCCATCGTCGCCGTAATCGAGTCGAGCCGGACGCCGCCGGCGTCGAAGGTGACGGTGCCGTTGATGGCGTCGAGCGACGCGGGCATCGCGGAATGGCGCACGCGACCGTTTTCGATCGTCGCCGTCCCCGAGAACTGCGGCTTGCGCAGCGGGCCGTCGATCGCCGCGCGCAGCGTCGCGCGTCCGGAGCCGCGGATGCTGCTCGCCACGCCCTGGAGGAGCCCCAGGTTTGCGTCGCCGACCGCCCGGACGGCAATCGTCTCGCGGCCGAAGTCGATGCCGCCGGTGACGCCGAGGCGCGTGTTCTCGCCCACGAGCTGCACCCGCTCGAGCGTCACGCGCCGTTTGTCGAGCAGCAGGCGCAGCGGACCATCGTTGCGGATCGCCTGATCGAACAGCGTCATCTCCACGCTGTCGGCGGTGGCGTCGACCGTCATCAGATCGAGATCGTTCAGCGCGCCGCTGATCCGGATCGATCCGCTGACGACCGTGGAAATGTACGGCGACAGCCGCGGCTCGAACATCCGCACGTACGGATCGAGCGAGCTGTCGTCGAACCGCAGCGTCACCTGTGCGTCCGGCTGCGCACCGGTGACGATCCGGCCGGTGCCGTGGATCGTCAGCCGCCCCTCCGCGACGTCGGCGCCGTGGACGACGTCGAAGGTGCCGCCGAGCGTCGTGTTGCGCATCGCCAGCGTCCCGCTGACGCGGCCGACGCGCTGGTCCGCGATCTTCACGTCGTCGATCGCGAAGGTGACGTCGTAGCGCGGCGACGCGAACGCGCCGCTGCCGCTGGCGGTGAAGCCGGCCACGCCGGCGAGCGGCGCCTGCGGGACGTTCAGGAACGCGATGTCGCTCGCGGGGATCTTCTCGCCCGTGCCGGTGAACGAGTACGTGCCGTCCCAGCGGACCAGCGCGGCGCCGGTGACCGTGCCGGCGCCCTTGGCGATCGTGATGCCGTCCAGCTGCACCCCGTTGCCGTCGAATCGCAGCGAGGCGGTGGCCTTGCGGAACGGCTCGCCGTACGCGACGCCGTCGTCGATCGTCATCGCGCCGAAGCCGAGCGGCTTCTCGTACTGGCCGGTCAGATGGAAGTCGCCGCTCAGCCGGCCCGTCACCGCGTAGTCGTCGATGCCGAACGCGTGGCGCAGGCTGTCCAGATCGCGGCGCACGGCGCGGAAGCGCGCGTCGATCTCCTCGCCGCCGTCGTCGCGCGGATAGCCGAGCGAGAAGCGGCCGTCGGCGTGGATCTCGGAGTCGCCGAGCCGCATCGCGCCGTCGGTCACGTCGACGTAGCTGTTCTGGACGACGATCCGCGCGCCGCCCGAGCCCCACAGCGTGTCGAATGCGATGACGTCGGTGCCGGCGAAGTCGCCCTCGACGCGCGGCCGCCGAAACGCGCCGGTCATGACGCCGTCGAACTCGCCGCGCCCGTAGAACTCGACGGCGTGGGCGGGCGAGCCGAAGTCGGTCATGATGCCGGCGAGCAGCTGGTCGCTCTCCTGCCAGTCGTCGCTGACGACGTGGAAGGGCAGCCGCGATCGGTCGCCCCAGGCCGTCGTGCCCGTGAAGGTGACGTGCGATTTCGCCGTCTCGAACCGGCCCTGCTCGATCGCGATTGCGTCGGGCGTGTACGTGTAGACCACGTCGCCGCTCATCGGCCGGTGCGCCGCGTCGCGCAAGACGAACCCGGCGGGCGGCGCGACGACGATCCGGCCGCTGCCGTGCACGGTCTGCTTCAGCGTGCCGAGCGTCCAGGCCATCGTGTTGTGCCACGTGGCGTCGCCCGCGAACCGCTCGCCGGGCAGCTTCTGGAAGTCGGTGAACTGCGCGAGGTCGACGCCGGTCAGGGCGGTGTCGAACGTGGCGGTCGGACGCGTCTTCGCGCCGAGCGGCTTGATCGCGTAGGTGAAGGCCGCGCGCCCGCCGTAGAACTGCGAGCCGGCATCCCACACGTCGAACGCCCGCTCGGTCCAGCGCAGCGATCCGTAGAGCGACGGAAACCGGTAGTCGCCGTAGGTGAACAGGTCGCTCTTGAAGGTGCCCGACAGATCGCGCCGGCCGCCCTTCATCAGCGCGAAGCTGCCCGTGAAATCGCCGGCGCCGCCGAGCCGCCAGTCCTCGGTGCCGAAGAAGATCTCGCGCATGCGCGGGAAGTCGACGCGCGATCGCACCTCGTACTTCTGGTTCGGCCAGTTCGACAGGTCGACGTCGCCGCGCGCCACCGTGGTCGCGCCGTCGCTCTGCAGATCGATCCGCTGGAGGTGCACGCGCGGGCCATCCAGCGTGAATTGCGCCTGCATGTTCGCCCACATCGGCAGGTCGTCCTGGATGCGCACGAGCCCGCCGGTGAAGGCCGCGGTGCCGTGGTAGTCCGGCAGGTTGCCGATCGTGATGTCGAGATTCGGGCAGACGATGCTCCACGGCGCTTCGTGATCCTCGAACGCGAACTGGCCGCGATACGCGTGGAGGTGGCGCAGCGTCACGGTGAAGCGCCGAGGACCGCGCGGCTGGTTGTCGTCGCGGGTGAACTTCGGGAAGTTGTGGGCGTCCTCCCATTTCTCGACGAGCATCTGCCAGTCGGACATGTCGACGCCCGAGATGGCGATGTCGGGCCGCTTGGCGAGCAGCGGCAGCCAGTCGAGCGACACCGCGATGCGCTTGGCCGTGAAGAACGGGCGATCGGCCGGGCGCAGGCCGCCGATCGAGAGATCCGTGACGATCACGCGTCCGGTCAGCAGATGGATGCCGAGCGAGCCGATCGTGAGCGAACGCTCGAGGTATTCGGATCCGCGGCGCTCGGCCAGTTCGCGCACGCGCGGTCCGAGGTCGATCGTCAGCGTCGCCACGATCGCCGCGGCGAGCAGCGCCACGAGGATCGCGGCGGTCCACCCCGCGTAGCGAACCGCCGGATGCTGACGAAGATAGAGGAGGAGCTTCACTGCTTACGACTGCACGACGACGAGCAGGGTGCCGGCGTCGACCGACTGGCCTTCACGCACCTGCACGTCGGCGACGACCCCGTCGCGCACGGCGCGCAGCTCGTTCTCCATCTTCATCGCCTCGACGACGACCAGCGGCTGGCGCGCGCGCACGGCCTCGCCTTTGGCGACGAGCACGCGCACGACCTTGCCGGGCATCGGCGCGCTGAGACGCTGCGGTCCGCCGGCCCCGCCGTGATCGTCTTTTCGGCTCCAGCGCCGCCGCCCGTCAATCGACAGCGTCACCGGCGTGCCGTCGACGGTGACGGTGGTGGTCCCGTCGGCGACGTTCGCCGCGACCGCCGCTTCGAAGGACGCGCCGTCGACGAGCAGCGAGAGCAGGTGCTCGCCGACGCGGACCGCGTCGACGTGCAGGCTCCGCCCGTCGACCGTCACGGCGAAGCCGCTGCCGGCGCGGGCCACGGCGACGCGCCGTACGCGCCCGCCGATTTCGATGTCGTACTGCGCTAGCGTAAGGCCTCCGCGCGCGCCTGGGCCTTCCATCGGCCCGCGGCGGCCCCCTCGGACGCGGCCGACGAGGCGGCCGGAGTCGTCGTCGCCGCGTGCAGCGCTGCGGCGATCGCGGCGATCTCTTCGGTCGACGCCGGCGCCGACACGAACGGCGCACCGGCGCGCGACGCCAGCACGGCGTCGAGATACGCCGTGTGGAAGCGGCCTTCGCGGAACTCCGGCTGCGCCAGCAGCCACGAGAAGAACGGCAGCGTCGTCTTGATGCCCAGGACGAGGTACTCGGCGACGGCGCGCTGCATCCGCGTGACGGCGCGCGGACGATCCTCGGCCCACGCCACGAGCTTGGAGATCATCGCGTCGTAGAAGATCGGCACGTCGAGCCCGGCGGTTGCGCCGCTGTCGTCGCGGATGCCGGGGCCCGACGGCGCGCGCAGCGCCTGGATGCGTCCGGGCGACGGGAGGAAGCCGTTGTCGGCGTCCTCCGCGTAGATGCGGCACTCGATCGCGTGGCCCGCCGGCGTCAGGATGCGGTCGGGATCGAGCGACAGCCGCTCGCCCCGCGCGATGCGGATCTGCGCCTGCACGAGATCGACGCCGCTCACCAGTTCGGTGATCGGATGCTCGACCTGCAGCCGCGTGTTCATCTCCAGGAAATAGAACGAGCCGTCCTCGTCGAGGAGGAACTCGATCGTGCCGGCGTTGGTGTAGCCGACCGCCCTGGCGACGGCGGCCGCCGCGGACGTGATCTTCGAGCGCAGCGCCGGCGTGACGGCGACCGACGGCGTCTCCTCGAGCACTTTCTGATGCCGCCGCTGGATCGAGCACTCGCGCTCGACGAACGGCATCACGCAGCCGTGATGATCGCCGAGCAGCTGGACCTCGATGTGCCGCGGCCGCGACAGCTTGCGTTCGAAGTAGACGGCGGAGTCGCCGAACGCGCTCGCCGCTTCCGACCGCGCGGCGCGGACCGCGTCGACGAGGTCCGCGGGGTCGGAGACCGTGCGCATCCCTTTGCCGCCGCCGCCCGCGACGGCCTTGACGAGCAGCGGATAGCCGATGGCCGCCGCCGTGCCGACGAGCTGGGTGTCAGACACCGTTTCGGCGAGGGGCGTCTCCGTGCCGGGGACGACCGGCACCCCGGCGCGCTGCGCCGCCACGCGCGCGCCCGTCTTGCTCCCCATCGTCTCGATCACCCGCGCCTCGGGGCCGATGAAGATCAACCCCGCATCGCGGACGGCGGACGCGAAATCCTCGTTCTCGGCGAGAAAGCCGTAGCCCGGATGCACGGCGTCCGCCCCCGATCGCCGCGCGGCGTCGATCAGCCGATCGATCCGCAGGTAGCTCTCGCGCGGCGCGCTCGGGCCGATCGCGTACGCGGCGTCGGCCAGACGCACGTGGAGCGCGGCGCGATCGCACTCCGAGTAGACCGCGACGGGCGAGATGCCCATTTCGCGGCACGCACGGATGACACGCACCGCAATCTCGCCGCGGTTGGCAATGAGGATCTTGTTCACAGACGACGTCGACCGGTCACGGCCGTCGACCGGCTGCCGGCCGTGAGCTGCAACTATTCTATCGTCAGCGAAGAGGCGGCGGCTTGCGGTGGTGCGTCGACTGCTCGTAGGCGTACGCCAGGCGGATGAGCGTCGGCTCGCTCCATGCGCGCCCGAGGAACTGCAACCCGGCGGGAAGCTCCGGCGTCGCAAGGCTCCCGGCGCCGGGACCCTGCGCAGTCGGGTGCGTATAGCCCATCGGCACCGTGATCGCCGGAAAGCCGGTGCTGGGCGCGAACAGCTGGTTGTTGTCGCCTCCCGGCGTATTGAGGTCCCCGATGAGCCGGGGCGGATTGCTCCAGGTCGGATAGATCAGCGCGTCGAGCTGGGCCGCGTCCATCAGCTTCAGGACCGCCTCTCGCAGTTTCTGTCGGAATTCGTCGCGCGCCTTGCACCCCGGCGACACGCCGGGCACGTCGTCTGCCGCCTCGGAGGCTTCGAGGCGGCCCTGGATCGACGGGTGGAAGCGTCTCGACTTGACGATCGCGTCGAGCGACTTCATCGGCGCGCGCTCGCCGAGGCCGGCGAGATACCGGTTGATGTCGTGCTTGAACTGGTTGCAGCCGGCGCCCTGCGACCGTCGCAGCGCATCGAAGCCGTCGATCGCGGCCGGATCGATCACGTCGGCGCCGAGATCGCGCAGTTCGCCGATCGCGCCGTCGAAGACCGCCTTCACGTCGGGGTCGAGCGTCGGCGTATCGTACGCGTGATGGAGGACCCCGAGGCGCGCGCCCTTCAGCCCGGCGCGGTCGAGCGCGGCGCCGTAGTCGGCGACGTGCGACGCCGCCGATGCCGTCGCCTCGTCCGCGGGATCGGGCCCCGCGACGACCTGCAGCACCAGCGCGGTGTCGGCGACCGTCCGCGTCACCGCGCCCGCGACGTCGGCCGCAAGGTTCAGCGGGACGACGCCCGACCGGCTGACGAGCCCCATCGAGGATCTCAGTCCGACGAGCGCCTGATGCGCCGCCGGTCCGCGGATCGAATCGCCGGTGTCGCTCGCGAGCCCGACGAGCGCGAAGTTGGCGGCCACCGCCGCCGCCGATCCGCCGCTCGACCCCGCGGTGACGCGGCGCGTGTCGTACGGGTTGCGCGTGTAGCCCGGCAGGATCGAGCTGACCGTCTCCACCGGGCTGAACGCGAACTCCGCCATGTTCGATTTCGCGATCATGACGGCGCCGGCATCGCGCAGGCGTTTGACGACGGTCGCGTCCCGGCCCGTCCGCATGCCCTGGAGCGACAGCGACCCGGCGCTCGTCGGCATGTCGACCGTCTCGTAGTTGTCCTTGACGATCACGGGGACGCAGTGGAGCGGGCCGGCCGGTCCGCTCGCGCGGTACCGCCGATCGAGATCGTCGGCCGCGCGCAGCGCGTCCGGGTTCGTCATGATGATCGCGTTCAGCGAGGCGCCCGTTTTGTCGTTCGCGTCGATGCGCGCGAGGTATTGCTCGACGAGCGACCGGCACGTCAGCGATCCGTCGCGGAACGCCGCCTCGACCTGCGCGATCGTGGTTTCGTCGAGCTGAAAGGGGCGCGGCGGCTGCGCGTGCAGCGTCAGCGCAAAAAGACACAGGGCCGGGACGACGACGAACCGCATGGCGCGTAGTCTACCCGACCCTGTTGCCCGGCCTGGGCGTGGCGTCCGTCCTAGAACAGGAACTTCGCCGCGAACTGGACCTGGCGCGCCGATCCGGAATCACCCGTCGGGAAGCGCGTGTTGCTGATCACGCCGAACGACGTGCTCCCGACGGTCGCCGTGCGTCCCGGCTGCCCGAGGTTCGCCTGGTTGAACAGGTTGAACATCTCGACGCGCAGCTGCATCCGCGCCGAGCCGCTCAGCGTCACGTTCTTGATCAGCGACAAGTCGGTGTTGCCGAAGCCGGGACCGTAGATCGCGTTTCTCGGCAGGCTGCCGAAATGCGCCACGCCCGCCGCGTTGTACGGCAGCGCAAAGACCGATGAGGCGGTGCAGGAGCCGGCGATGCGCGGATCGCAGACGGTGTTGCTGGCGAACCACTGATAGCTCGTCACCGCGCCGGTGACCGGATCGACATTCGGCGTCGCGACGATTGTCGGCAAGGCGCCGATGAGATCGGGCCGCACCGACGACACGCCGGTGATCGTCGTGATGTTCGTGATCAGGTTGACCGGATTGCCGGTCTGCGCTTGTTCGACGAGGACGAGTTGCCATCCGTCCTTCAGTCGATTGCCTTTGAACGGCAGATCGTACGAGGCATTGATCGAGACGCGATGGCGCACGTCGAAGTCCGACGGTCCGACGCTGTTCGCGAGGTCGAGGCTGTTCTGCAGCGAGCCGTTGTTCTGGGCGCCGGTGCCGTCGTACGAGTTCGTGTCGGTCGACTTCGACAGCGTGTACGACCCGGAGACCTGGAAGCCGTGGGACAGCCGGCGGTTCGCGGTCAGCCACAATCCCTTGTAGTCGGACCATCCGAGACTCGTCTGCTCCGTGATGTTGCCGAGCGTCGCGCCCGGCAGGATCGGGCTCGCGGCGGAGAGCCTCGGATACGGACGCACCGTGCCGCCCGGCGTGACGAACTGGTTCAGGTTGATCGGTATGCGCTGCCGGTCGCCGTGCGATCCGAAATAGCCGACCATCAGGCCCATGCCGCCGATCTCGCGTTCGACGTTGACGTTCCACGTCTGCATGCGGCCCGGCAGGAAATTCGGATCGGTAAACGACGGGTTCAACGCCGCCGCGCCGGCGCCGGTCAGCGCGGTCGCGAGATTGATGTTGCTGGCGGCGGTCCCGGACGCCTGCCCGGAGAGCGGCGTGGTGAGCGGCGGATTGTTCGCCTCGCCGACGAAGTAGCCCGTGTTGCTCTGGTTGACCATCACCGCATACGCGCCGCGAACGGCGAGCTTGCCGTCGGTGGTCGGATTCCAGATCACGCCGACGCGCGGCTGGAAGTCGTTGCCGTTCTTGGTCACCTGGTCGTAGCCGTTGGTTCCGAAGCGGACGAGCGAGACCGTTGTCGGATCGAACGCGACGAGCTTGTTGTCCCCTTCGGTGGGCGACGGCAGCGAGTCGTAGCGCAGACCGACGTCCAGCTTCAGCCTCGCTCCGAGCGAGATGGAATCCTGGACGAACGCGCCGATCGCGTTGACGTACGCGTTGTAGTTGAGGCCGCCGAGCGTGATCGTGAACGAGCTGCCGAATCCCTGCTGGAATGCGGCGACGCTCGGGAAGGTGAAGCTCCCGGGATCGCCGTTCACGCTGTTGTGCTTGACCCGGCGGAATTCGCCGCCGAACTTGATGATTTGGCTCCCGTGGAGATAGGTCGCCGTGTCGCCGATGGCGCCGGTCGTGACTTCGCGCGCGCTCGGGAACCCGGCGGGCCCGCCGATGTTCAGGCCGGGACCGGAGATCGTGATTTGCGGCAGCGCGACCGGATTCTGCGTCTGGCCGACGTTGATGCCGAGCGCGCCGGTGTCGACCAGGGTGGTCGGATTGAAACTGATGCTGATGCGGTTGTAGCCGGCGCGCAGCTCGTTGACGAGCGCCTGGTCGAAGACGTGCGTCTCGTTGAGCGTCAGCACCTGGCGGTGTCCGCCGCGGTTGTCGCCGTAGCCCGGCACGGTGTTGCCCTGCGCGTTGGGCTCGTGCCGGAAATCGGACTGGAAGGCGTAGTAGACGTGCAGGTCGTCGTTCTGCCGCACGTTCGTGCGGACGTCGCCGGTCGTCTGATCGTTGTGGACCGGCGCGAGCTCGCTGCCGATCGCGCGCAGGCCGGTCGAATCGTTCGCGCGCGGCACGTAGGCGAGCAACGCCTTCGAGACCGGATCGGTGACGGCGGCGCGCTGCGCGTCGCTCAGCGTCCCCGAGTTGAGGTCGACCGCCTGCAGATGGCGCAGGCCTTCATAGCTGCCGAAGAAGAACATCCTGTTCTTCACGATCGGCCCGCCGAGATTGACGCCGAACTGCTTGCGGTTGAAGGTCGACTGCGGCGCGGGCGGCGGGTTGAAGTAGTTGCGCGAATCGTATTTCTGATCGCGGTAGAAATCGAACCCCTCGCCGTGAAAATCGTTGCCGCCCGAGCGCGTCGCCACGTTGACGATGGCGCCGGAGTTGCGGCCGTACTCGGCGCTGAAAGTCGAGTTGTCGACTTTGAATTCCGACACGGTGTTGATCGACGGCTGGAACGTCACCTGCGAGTTCGACAGGTCGTTCAGGTTGATGCCGTTGACCATGAAGTTGACCGACGTCTCGCGATTGCCGGCGGTCATGAACGAAAACGATCCCTGCCCGCGCAGCGGCGCGCTCAGGCCGGCGTTCTGCGGCGACGTGCTGCCGCCGGGCATCAGCGGGCCGAGGTCGACGAAATGGCGGCCGTTGAGCGGAATTTCCTGGACCGTCTTCTCCTGCATCACCTGCCCGACCGACACGGTGGCGGTGTCGATGAGTGGCGCGGCGCCGGTGACGGTGACGTTCTCGGCGACCGTGCCGACGTTCAGCTTCAGGTTGAGCGCGACGGTCTGCGCCGGCCCGAGGTCGGTCTCCGACTTCGCGTCGGTGAAGCCTTCGAGGTGCGCCGTGATCAGATAGTGTCCGGGCTGCAGCGCCGCGGCGACGTACTGGCCGGCCGCGTCGGTGACGGTGGTGCGGTCGAGCGCGGTCGCGGTGTTGCGAATCGTGACCGTCACCCCCGGCATGACGGCGCTCTGCGCGTCGGTGATCGTGCCCTGCAGCGTCGCGGTCGACTGCGCCGCCGCCATGCCGCCCGACAGCAGCACCGCGAGCGCGCACCACGGCATCCCCCGGCGTACGGACCTCGTTCGCGTCATCGTCCATCCTCCGTAGGCCGGGTCTTCGGACCCGGCATCAATGAACAGCGGCCGGAATAAGAGCGATCGAACGGACGAGAAAAATGAAGGCCGTAGCGTGCCCGGAGTGTCTCCGGATGTCAACGGACAGTGTGCGACAGGGGAAGGGGAATTATTCGCGGACGATGACCGGATCCAATTTCTTGTCGACGGGCTCTACTCACCAACTCACCAACTCACCACTTCACCAACTCACCAACTCACCAACTCACCAACTTACCAACTCACCAACTCACCAACTTACCAACTCACCAACTTACCAACTCACCAATTCTCACAGTGGGATGTTCCCATGCTTCTTCGGCGGGTTCTTATCGCGCTTGTTCGCCAGGTTCCTGAGCGCGGTGATCAGCTTCGCCCGCGTTTCGCGCGGGTCGATCACTTCGTCGAGGAAACCGCGGCCGGCCGCGACGTACGGATTCGCGAACTTCTCCCGGAACTCGGCCACCTTCTCCGCACGCAGCGCCGCCGGGTCGGCCGCGGCGTCGAGCTCGCGCTTGTAGAGGATGTTCACCGCGCCCTCGGGACCCATCACCGCGAGTTCCGCCGTCGGCCACGCGTAGTTGAAGTCGGTGCGTATGTGCTTGCTCGACATGACGCAGTACGCGCCGCCGTACGCCTTGCGCGTGATGACCGTCACCTTCGGCACCGTCGCCTCCGCGAAGGCGAACAGCAGCTTCGCGCCGTGCTTGATGATGCCGCCGAACTCCTGGACGGTTCCCGGCAGGAACCCCGGCACGTCCTCGAAGGTGACGAGCGGAATGTTGAACGCATCGCAGAAGCGCACGAACCGCGCGCCCTTCACCGAGGCGTCGATGTCGAGCGTCCCCGCGAGCACCGCCGGCTGATTGGCGACGATTCCCACTGGCCGGCCGTCGAGCCGCGCGAAGCCGACGAGGATGTTCTTCGCGTAGTGCTGGTGCACCTCGAAGAAATAGCGGTCGTCGACCACCGCGTGGATGACGTCGTTCATGTCGTACGGCTGGTTGGGCGACCCGGGTACGAGCGTCGCCAGTTCCTCCGCGGCGCGGTCGGGCGAATCCTTCGGCGCGACGCGCGGCGGATCGTCGACGTTGTTCGACGGCAGAAAGGACAGCAGCTCCCGTACGAGCGCGATGCACTCGCGGTCGTCGTCGACCGCGAAGTGCGCGACGCCGCTCGTCGCGTTGTGCGTCATCGCGCCGCCGAGCTCCTCCTTGGTCACCTCTTCGTGCGTGACCGTACGGATCACGTCCGGCCCGGTCACGAACATGTAGCTCGTGCGGCGGACCATGACCGTGAAATCGGTGATCGCCGGCGAGTACACGGCGCCGCCGGCGCACGGCCCCATGATCGCCGAGATCTGCGGCACGACGCCGGAGGCGAGCGTGTTGCGCAGGAAGATGTCCGCGTAGCCCGCAAGCGAGAGCACCCCTTCCTGGATGCGCGCACCGCCCGAGTCGTTGAGCCCGACGATCGGCGATCCGAGCTTCATCGCCAGATCCATGATCTTGACGATCTTCGCGGCGTTGGTCTCCGACAGCGATCCGCCGAACACCGTGAAGTCCTGCGCGAAGGCGAAGACCTGACGTCCGTCGACGAGCCCATGGCCGGCGACGACCCCGTCGCCCGGCACGGTCTGCTTGTCGATGCCGAAGTCGCGGCAGCGGTGCGTCACCAGCTTGTCGAGCTCTTCGAACG
Source organism: Vicinamibacterales bacterium (assembly GCA_035650895.1). Lineage (GTDB taxonomy): Bacteria > Acidobacteriota > Vicinamibacteria > Vicinamibacterales > CAVVIG01 > Gp6-AA45. Next base: position 86,973 of record DASRGT010000001.1, on the reverse strand, counting down.
TGCCGGGGTCGAACAGCAGCTCGATCCGCTCGCGCGCGGTCAGCTTGCCCGCCGCGTGCTGTCTGTCGAGGCGATCCTGTCCGCCGCCGAGTTCGGCGCGGCGCTCGAGGTCGGCGAGCGTGTCGTCGTCGTGCGTCATCGGTGGCGGGTCGCCGCGGTCGCTCGTCGGGCGTTCGATTCGCGGAAGTTCGAACTCAGGCTTTCACCGCCTGGACCTTCTCCCAGTCCTTCAGGAATTTCGCGAGCCCGCTGTCGGTCAACGGATGGTTGAACATCGCGTCGATCACCGCCGGCGGGCAGGTCGCGACGTCGGCGCCGAGCCGCGCCGCCTCGACGACGTGCATCGGGTGGCGGCAGCTGGCGACGAGGACCTCGGTCGCGAAGTCGTAGTTGTCGTAGATCTCGACGATGTCGCGGATCAGCTCCATGCCGTTGGTGGAGATGTCGTCGAGCCGCCCGACGAACGGGCTGATGTAGGTCGCGCCCGCCTTCGCGGCGAGCAGCGCCTGCGCCGGCGAGAAGCAGAGCGTGACGTTGACGCGGATGCCTTCGCTCGACAGCGTCTTGCAGGCGCGAATGCCGTCGCGCGTCAGCGGCACCTTCACGACCATGTGCTGATCGATGCCGGCGATGTCGTGCCCTTCGCGCAGCATCCCGGCGTAGTCGGTGGCGGTCACCTCGCCGCTGACCGGACCCTTGACGATGTCGCAGATCTTCTTCAGGTTCTGCCGGTAGTCGCCGCTCTCTTTCGCGAGCAGCGACGGGTTGGTGGTGACGCCGTCCAGGATGCCGAGCGCGGCGGTCTTCTCGATCTCCGCGATGCTGCCGGTGTCGACAAAGATCTTCATATGAACCTCAGACTTCAGACGTGACCCGATTGACCAGTTCGCCGACGCCTTCGACGACCACCTTCACCACGTCGCCGTCCTTCAGCGGCCCGATCCCCTCGGGCGTGCCGGTCGAGATGATGTCGCCCGGCTCGAGCGTCATCACGAAGGTGACGAACTCGATGAGGTGGTCGATCGGAAAAATCAGATGCGCGGTGCTCGACGCCTGCCGCCGCTCGTCGTTGACCCAGCCTTCGACGCGGCGGGGCGCGCCGTCCAGCCCGGTCGCGATGCAGGGACCGATCGGGGCGAACGTATCGAACCCCTTGCAGCGCGTGTACTGCGACTCCTTCTTCTGCAGATCCCGCGCCGTCACGTCGTTGACCGCGATGAGGCCCAGCACGTATTCCCACGCCTTCGCGCGCGGCACGCGATGCGCGCGCCGGCCGATGACGACGCCGAGCTCCGCTTCGTGGTCGACGCGGCCGACGCCCGGCGGCATCAGGATCGTGTCGCCCGGACCGATCACCGCGCTCGTCGGCTTGATGAAGAGCAGCGGCTCGGCCGGCAGCGCCTTGCCGACCTCGCCGGCGTGATCCTTGTAGTTGAGGCCGACGCAGACGATCTTCGATGGGGTGACGGGCGGCAGCAGGCGAAGACCCGGCTCGCCCGTCCCGCCGGGCACGAGGGCGCCGGCGGCGTAGCGGCCGAAGATGTCGCCGTCGATGATCCGGAGCTGCCCGTCGCGGTCGGAGGCGTGGAACGTCTCGCGCCCCCGCTGCACCCGAACGATCCGATCCATCCGCCGAATTCTAGTTCATTCGCGCGCCGTCTCGTCGACGCGGTCCGAAAACGCGCTCGGGTTGCCGGCCCGGTCGATCGCCTTGAGCGCGTAGGTGTACCGCACGCCCGGTTCGACGCTGTCGGAAAAGGTCGTCTCCCGGATCGGTTTCGGCGTCACCTGCTCGAGCGGTCCACCCGAGGTTGCGCGGAACACGAGGTACCCGCCGAGATCGCTCTCGCCGTTCGGATCCCAGATGAGGCTGATCGTCTTCTCGCCGGGCACCGAGCGGAGCCCCTTGGGCGGCGCCGGCGCAAACGTGTCGGTGAGCGTTTCGCAGACCGCAGGCGTCGGACTGCTTTCGACGCTGGCGCCTGCGACGATCGCCACCGCGCGGATCGCGTAGCAGCGCTTCTCGCCCCACTCCATGCGGGGATCCGCGAGCGTCGGCTCGTCGAGCGGATCCTTGTTGATTTTTTGCGGCGTGTCGGTCGAGACGTCGTACACGTTGTACGCGATCGTCGGCGCGGCGCTCCCCAGCGGACGCGACGGCAGCACCGCGTTCGGACCGCTCGTCGGCGCGGCCGCCGGCGACCAGGACAGGTCCACTGCCTTCTCGGTGTACACCATGTGCACGTCGCGCGGCGTCGGCGGCGGGTCGATGAGGGGCGCCGTCACCCGCTTGGAGAGCGGCCCTTTCCGGCCGCGCGTCGAGACGCCGACGGCCACGTAGGTTCGCGCCGGGGCGCTCGGCAGCGGCCCGATCAGCGGACGGCCCGCCTCCGCGTCGGCGCGCCGCGCCTCGCGATCCGGCTTGCCGAGATCCGCCGGCGCAAACGCCTGTCGCGTGAGCGATTCCTCGACGTGCGCCGTCGCGCCCTGGTCGAGTCCCGTTCCCACGGCCGGCTCCACCTCTTCGTCCCGCTCGTCTTCGTCGACGACGGCGTTGGGATCCTTCGGCGACTTCACGGCGACGCTGCCGATTTTCGTCGCCCGTTTCAGCAGCTGCTCGTCGGAAATCGTCGGCGGCGCGGTGATCGCGTACACGTCGATCCGCTCGACGTTGGCCGGCCTGGTGCGATCGGTATTCGTGTCGGGAACGGTGAAGGACACGTCGACGGTGTCGCCCCGGCGCTGCGCGACGATGTTGGCGGGCGGCGCCGGCAGTCGAACGAGCGGCGGCAGCGGCGGCCCCTTCTTGCCGCAGGCGAGGCCGGCGGCCGCGACCAGAACGACGGCGCACGCCGCACGCGCGCAACCCGCAGAGCACGACCCGCTCCGCGCGTTCCGCGGGTGCTCGGCCGGCCGCGCTGCGTCCCTCACAGAATGTACCGCGACAGATCTTCGTTCTTGACGATGTCGGCGAGCATGCGTTCGACGTACGCGTCGTCGATCGTCACCGTTTTGTCCGGCAGGTCCGGGCCTTCGAACGACACCTCGTCGAGCAGCTTCTCCATCACCGTGTGCAGGCGGCGGGCGCCGATGTTCTCCGTGCGCTCGTTGACGCGCGTCGCGAAGTCGGCAATCCGCTCGACGGCGCCGGCGGTGAAGTGCAGCGCGATCCCTTCGGTCTCCATCAGCGCGGTGTACTGCTTGATCAAGGCGCTCTTCGGCTCGGTGAGGATGCGCACGAACTCGTCCTTGCCGAGCGCCTCGAGCTCGACGCGGATCGGGAAGCGGCCCTGCAGCTCGGGGATCAGGTCCGACGGCTTCGAGACGTGGAACGCGCCGGCGGCGATGAACAGGATGTGGTCCGTCCTCACCATCCCGTGCTTCGTGTTCACCGTCGTCCCCTCGACGATCGGGAGGATGTCGCGCTGGACGCCCTCGCGGCTCACGTCGGGGCCGTGCGATCCCTCGCGGCCCGCGATCTTGTCGATCTCGTCGAGGAAGATGATCCCCGACTCCTGCACGCGCTGGACGGCCGCTTTCGACACGCTCTCCATGTCGATCAGCTTCTGTTCTTCCTCGTGGCGCAGGTACTCGAGCGCCTCGGGCACCTTCACCTTCCGGCGCTTCGTCTTGCCCGGGAAGAATCCGGGCAGCATGTCCTTCAGGTTGATGTCGATCTCCTCGACCGACGTGCCGGCGACGATCTCGAACGACGGCATCGACTTCTCCCGCACGTCGATTTCGACGACGCGCGCGTCGAGGCGGCCGGCGCGGAGCTGCTCGCGGAAGCGCTCGCGGGTCTGGGTCTGCTGGTCGCGGACCGCCGGCGTCTCTTCGTCGGGCGCGATCGGCGTCGGCGGCGGCAGCAGCAGATCGAGCAGGCGATCCTCGGCGTTCTGCGACGCTTTGGCGCGCACCTCCTCGATGCGCTCCTCGCGCACCATGTCGACCGCGAGCTCGACGAGGTCGCGCACCATCGACTCGACGTCGCGGCCGACGTAGCCGACCTCGGTGAACTTCGACGCTTCCACCTTCAGGAACGGCGACTGCGCGAGCCGCGCGAGTCGACGCGCGATCTCGGTCTTGCCGACGCCGGTCGGACCGATCATCAGGATGTTCTTCGGCGCGATCTCCTCGGCGAGCTCCGGCGCGAGCTTCTGCCGCCGCATCCGGTTGCGGAGCGCGATCGACACGGCGCGCTTCGCCGCGCGCTGTCCGATGACGTACTTGTCGAGTTCCGCGACGATCTGCCGCGGCGTGAGCGCGTCGGTCGACGTTTGCGTTTTCTCAGGCAGATAAATAGCCACTACAACTCTTCCACGACGATGTGCGAGTTCGTGTAGATGCAGATGTCGGCCGCGATCTGCATCGATCGCTCGGCGATCGCGCGCGCGTCGAGCTCCGTGTTCTGCGCGAGCGCCCGCGCGGCGGCGAGGGCGAACGGTCCGCCCGACCCGATGGCCACGATCCCGTCGTCGGGCTCGATGAGGTCGCCGGTGCCCGACAGGAGGAAGAGCGCCTGCTTGTCGAGGACGACCAGCATCGCTTCGAGGCGGCGGAGCATGCGGTCGGTGCGCCAGTCCTTGGCCAGTTCGACGGCGGATCGCTCCAGATTGCCCCGATACTGCTCGAGTTTCGCCTCGAAGCGCGAAAACAGCGCGAAAGAGTCGGCGGCCGACCCGGCGAACCCGGCCAGAATCCGGTCGTTGTACAGGCGGCGGATCTTCTTCGCCCCGTGTTTGACGACGGTCTGCCCGAGGGTTACCTGGCCGTCGCTCGCCACGACCGCGCGGTCGCGGTGGCGCAGAGCGAGGATGGTCGTGCTGTGGATCATGGGATCAGCCTAGAGTGCCACACGAGGACGCCGTCACGAAATGGGGACGCCGATGGCGCCGGTTTGGGTTGATAATGAAGGCGTAATTCGTGGCAGAAGTTTGGCAGCGCTGCCCGTGAGAGGTCTGCGATGACACGACGAATGGCGACCGCCCTGATGGCCGTGCTCGTTCCGGCGTTCCTGGCTGCGGCGCCGGCCCATGCGCAGGAGAACCGCGGCGCCGCGAGTTCGGGCGGGTCGCGCGGCGGCGGTGGCGGCGGCGGGGGCGGTGGAACAGCGGTCGCAACCGGCGGCGGTGGCGGCGCGACCTCGACTGCCGGCGGCGGCGGCTCGACGAGCAGTGGATCGGGCGGCGGTGGCGGCGGCGGCTATGTCACCGGTGCGTCGGGTGGCGGCGGCGGCGCGGCACACAGCGGCGGCGGCGGACACGCCGGCGCAACCGGCGGCAGCGGCGTCGCGTACGGCGACCGTGGCGCGGGTCGCGCGTCGCGTGGAGAATCGGGCGGATCGAGCGGCGGCGGCGCGACGCGGTCGAGCGGCGGACATGCGGGCGGCGGCTCCGCGGTCGCGCGCGGTTCCGGAGCGGCCGGCGGCGGCACGACCAACGCGACGGGCGGCGCAGGCACGGCAGGCACCGCCGCGCCGCGCAGCGGCGACAACACCGGCTCGCGTCAGCCGCGCACGATCGACGGCGCGCCCGAGTACAGCCGGCCGCGCGACGGCCGGCCCAGCGGCGGCACCGCGGTGCCGCGCGGCACCGTGCCGAGCACCGGCGGCGGCGCCGTGTTCGTGCCCGGCGGTTACTATCCATGCTGGGATCCGTACTGCGCCGGCGGCACGTACGGCGGCTATTACGGCGGCTACGGCTACTACGGCGGGTACTACGATCCGTGGTACGGCGGCTACCCCGACCCGGGCGCCGGACAGATCACCTACCAGAGCGACGAAGACGGATCGCTGCGGCTGAAGATCAAGCCGAAGGAAGCCGAGGTCTACGTCGACGGCTATTTCGCGGGCACGATCGATCAGTTCGAAGGCGTGTTCCAGTCGCTGAAGATCGAACCGGGCACGCACCGCGTCGAGGTCCGCGCGCCGGGGTACGAGACGCTGACGATCGACGTGCGCATCACCGCGAACCACAAGACCACCTACGAGGGTGAGCTGAAGAAGATTCAGTGACGAGGCGCACCGTCGCGGCGATCAGCCTCGCCTACGACGGGCTGGTGGGCGTCCTGCTGCTGGCGGGACGCCCGTTGCTCGTACAGCTGTTCCAGGTGCCGCCGCCACAGCCCCCGATCCACGCCGATCTCAACGGCGTGTTCCTGCTCTCCGTCGCCCTCGGCTACCTGATTCCGTACCGCGAGCCGGATTCGAGCGCCGGCCGCGGCTATCTCTGGGTGATGGGACCGTTTCTCAAGGGGCTCGGCGCGGTGACGTTCCTGCTCGACTACGCGTTCCGTCACTCGCCGGCCTCGTTCCTGATCTTCGCCGCCAGCGACGGGACGCTCGCGCTCCTGACGTGGTGGGCCCTGGTCAGCGCGCCGCGTCCGCGCGCTTCGTGATCCAGTACACGTAGCCGGCTTCCGCGGTGCCGTGGCTGCGATCGGCGTCGACGCGCAGCACGACGGCCTCGGTGCGGCGCAGCACGTCGAGGACCGCGTCACGCGTCATGCCGAACATGTACATGCGGTGGACGCGTCCCTCGCGCCGGACGATCCGGCGGAACCGGACGTGGCGGTACAGATGGATAATCCAGCGCGGCACGACGCGTTTGACGGGCGTGTCGGCGATCGGCGCGTCGACGAACGCGCGCTCTTCGGCGCTGAAGAGCGCGTCGGGATCGTGCTCGAGCGGTTCGGGAATCTGGAACATCAGCACGCCGCCCGGCGCGAGCACGCGCACGAGCTCCTGGATGTAGCGCGCCGCCGCGCGCGGCGGGATGTGCTGCAGCACGAGCCGCGAGTAGACGAAGTCGAACGTCCCCGCGGCGAACGCGCGCAGCCGCCCCGCGTGGTTGAGGCGGAACGTGCAATTGGGAATCGACGCATTCAGCCGCCGCGCCGTGGCGATCATCGATCGCGCCACGTCGACGCCGACGACCGAGTCGAACTGCGCCGCGAGCGCACGCGTGACGCGTCCGACGCCGCAGCCGAAATCCAGGGCGCGCCCGCGTCGCAGGTCGGGTTTGATCTGCGCGAGCTGCTCGCAGACGTACGCGACGTCCTGGGCGCCGAGGCGGAAGAACTCCTCGGTGTCCCACTCGCGCGGCTGGAGATCGGGTCCCGTGAGGATGACGCCGAACGGATTGCGGGAGCCGAGCTCGTGCCAGTAGCGCGCGGTGTGGCGCCACCGCATCCTATTTCTCGGGCTGCTTGTCGATGAGCTTCCGTTGGATGGGGTACTCGCCGAGCCGCTTCCACTGCGCCGACCCGTACTTGGCGAGGAGTTCGACCTTCGCGTCGACGAAGTGGGAGTTGGCGAGCATCTCCTGCCGCGACTGGTCGCTGCCGGTGTAGCCGCGCTGCGACCGCAGCGTCAGCGCCGCGCTCTCGGCGTTCGGCGCGAGCCCGTTCGATCCGGCCACGGTGACGAACGCGTCGCCCCACTCGTCCTTTTCCGTGACGCGGCGGAACAACGAGTTCACCTGCAAGCTGGTCAGCATCTGGCTCGAGACGTTCTTCACCTTGAAGGTGACGCTCGGCACGAGCTTGTTCTGGCCGTTGACGATGCCGGCGTCGTACCAGCCGGAGTCGAGGATGGTGACCTGCAGACCCTGCGAGAGATCGACGGTCGGGCCGCACGCCGACAGGAGCAGTGCGGCCGCCAGCAGACACGAGCGGCGAAGCGCGGACATCCGCGCTATAGAACCACAAAGGCGACCGCCGACACAACGGCCCGCGCGGCCGCCGGACGTGGCGGCGCGGTCAGAAGACGCGGAGCTCGATCCGCTGCAGCGCCTCCTCGCGCGTGATCTGCCGGGCGAGGTAGGCCGCGAGGTCCGACCCGCGCAGGCGGATGACGCGCGTGCGCGCGTCGCTGTCGGCCGGCGCGAGGCGCGGGCGGTCGTCGTTGCCGCGGACGGCGATCGTCAGCCACTCGCCTTCGCGGATGCCGAGGCCGGTGCTGTGGTCCAGCATGGCGTCCTTCAACGCCTGGATCACCTCCGCGCGATACGCTTCGTTCGGATCGGCGAGCATCGGATCGTCGGCCGCCGCGGCGGGCGCCGCGGGCGCCGGCGCATCCGCGCTCGTCGCCGCCGCCGACCCGACCGCGTTGCGCGCGCCGGCGATCGGCGGGTTGGCGACGCGCGCCACGGCGACCGGCCCGACCTGGATCTCGAGGCGCTTGAGCGCCTGCTCGCTCGCCGGATCGCCCTTGACCCGCTCCTGCAGCGTGCGCAGCGCGGTGTCGACGCCGAGATCGTTCTGATCGAGGGTGCGCAGGCTCCAGACGAGCGCCGAGGTCTCGAACGACGGCGCGGTGACGTCGAAGAAGACGCCGTAGCCGTCGAGCCGGAAGCCGCGCGCGTGCGCGTTGTCGGTGACGAGCAGGTCGGCCGGCGTCTGCGTCAGCTGCTGAAAGCGGTCGCGGATGAGCGTGACGCCGTGCTCGACGGCGCCCTCGAGCAGCCGCTCCATCTGCCCGATCTGATAGCGCGACTGGCGTGCCTCCGCTTCGGCGCGCGCGGTGGACGGGGCGCCCTGCGCCCACGCAGGCACCGCGACGAAGGACATCACGACGAGCAATCCAACGGATTTCATGGGGGAGCCTCTACTGCCTCTGCGACACACGCATCAGGTAATTGACCATTTCACGCTGCTTCAGGATTTCGACGCCGGTGCTGTTCTGAATCAGTCCGAGGTTGCGATCGATCTTCGACAGATCGGCCTGCCGCTGCGCGTTGACGTCGCGCAGCACCTGCGCCACGCGCAGCGCGAGCTCGCGCTGCTCGCGCTTTTCGCTCTCGTCGACGAGCGCGCGGACGCGGCGCAGCGTGTCGGCGTCGGCGGAGGCGGCGCGCGCCGCCTGGGGCGCCGCGACGGACGCGCCCTTGATTTCGGCGCGCAGCCGCTGCTCGAGCGCGGTCAGATCGTCGTGCGTCGCCATGTCGGCGGGTCGCACCGGCTGCGCGGCCGGGACGACCGCTGCCGCGAGGCTGCCGGCTCCGCGCGCGGCGTCAGGCGACGGCCGCGACCACCCCGTGCGCACGCTCAGCCCGCTGGCGTCGTAGCGCACGTCGAGGTTCGCGATGGCGGCCGACACGCCGAGGAAGAGCAGCGCCGCGGCGACTTGCGCCCACGCCGGCAGCTGCCTCCAGCGGTGGCTCGCGACCGGTGCGCGATCGCTGGACGGCAGCTGCGGCAGCGGCGGCTGCCAGCGCGCCAGCTGCTGCCGCACGCCGCTGAGCGACGCGAGATCGCGGCGGCAGCGCGCGCAGGTCGGCAGATGCGCGTCGAACGCGGCGCGATCGGCCGGATCGATGTCGTCGTAGAGATAGGCGATGAGCGTCTGCTCGCGATCGCCGGCAAAGGTGCAGGTGATGTCAGTCATAACGTGGGTTGTTTCGCCAGCTCACGGCGCAGCACGGTGAGCCCCTGGTACAAGCGTGTCTTGACGGTGCTGAGCGGACAGTTCATGAGATCGGCGATTTCCTGGAACGTCAGGCCGTGATACTCCTTCAAGACGATCGCCGTCCGCTGCTCTTCGGGCAGGAGCGCCATCGCGCGCTCGACCGACGCGGCCAGATCGCGGCGTGCCACGAGATCCTCGATCGATTCGGACGGCTCCGCCGCCGCCGCGAGCTCGATCAGATCCACGTCTTCGGGCGCCTGCACGACCGGCGCCCGCCGTTCGCGGCGGATCCAGTCGCGGCACAGGTTCAACGCGATCCGATAGAGCCACGACGAGAACTTCGCCTGCCCGCGGAACCCGGGCAGGGCCCGAAACGCGCGCAGGAACGTCTCCTGACACACGTCTCGCGCATCCTCTTCGCGGCCGATCGTGCGGTACGCGAGGGCGTAGATGGGGCGCTCCCATCGAACCACGAGTTCGTTGAAGCTGTCGGCGTCCCCGCTTACGGAACGGGCGACGAGCTCTTCATCCGTCCACGTCATGCGGAGCGTGTCGGTGTCCTGAGGTTAAGACGGCGCGCGGCGCCGGTCAGCCGGGTGAGCGACCATTATACCGTCCGGTGGCGTAAATAGTTGTCGAACTGTGAGTTACGGACGACGCTCGACGCCGCGCTACAATTCCCGGACCCCGCCTCCAACCGCCAGATGGCTCGAGAACCGCGCGCAACCGCGCCCCGTCCGCTCATCGCCTGGCTCGCGCACGCCGCGACGGTCACCGAGCTGCTGCCGCACCTGCACCAGCACGCGATCGACACGACCGGCGGCAGCCGGTCGATGCTCTTCCGCCACAACCCGCGCAACGGCGTGCTGCAGGCGGCGTCGGGCTTCGCGCTCGACTCGCTCCGGACCGATCCGTGGCAGCCGGGCGCCGACGAATCGTCGCTCGTCGCGCGCGTCTTCGAAAAGCGGGAGCCGACGCTCGTCACCGATTTGCCGCGCCAGATGCCGGACCTGGCCGACCGCCTCGGATCGCGCACCGCGCTGTTGCTGCCGCTCGTGCGTCGATCGGAGCGCGTCGGCCTGGTGGCCGTCGGTTTCGACGCGGCGCCCTCCGCCGAGCGGCTCGCCGACGCGTCGGACGTCGCCGACGCGTTCGTCACGGCGCTCGACCTGTGCCACCTCCGGCAGCGCGAGGAGCTGCAGCGCGACATCCGCGCGCTGCTCGAGCAGTTCAGCACCGTCCTGTCGTCGACGCTGACGCTCGCATCGGGCCTCGACGTCTTCTGCTACGGCGCCAACCGGTTGTTCGGCGCCGACCGCACGTCGGTCTGGATCCACGATCGCCGCGCCCGCCACCTGACGCTGCAGGCCTCGTCGGACGCGCACATCGCGCGCGGCACGCCGATCGGCACCGACGACCCCTCGTCGCCGGCCGCCGCGGCGATGCGGCGCGCGCGCGCCGAGCTGGTGACGCTCGACGCCGACGCGCCGACCGCGATGGTCACCGTGCCGCTCCGCGGCTGCCGCCGCGCGCTCGGCACCCTCGTCTTCGACGGCGTTCGCGTGGAAGCGGGCGGCGAGCTCGATCTGCTCGATCGCGCCGACGAGCTCGGCCGGCAGCTGTCGAGCACGATCGAGAACATGCAGCTGCTCGACGATGTGCTGCGCGCGCGCCGCGAGCTGGAGAACACGTTCGATTCGATCGCGCACCTGATCGTCGTCTGCGATCCGATCGGCCGCATCGTGCACGCGAACCGCGCCTTCGCAACGCGCGTGGGCCGCAGCCGCGAGGAGCTCCTCGATCGCCCCATCGCCGAGTTCGTCGGCGCCGAGCTCGCCGCGCGGCTCGCGGGCCACGAGCAGAGCAGCCGCGCGCCGGCGACGATCGAGCTCCACGACGCGCGGCTCGCGGGCCCGTTCGTCGTCACGCTCACCGACCTGCGATCGACGGACCGCGAGCGGGCGGGGACCGTGATCGTCGCGCGCGATCTGACGGCGCAGACGCAGCTCGAGGCCGAGCGCGAGGAGCTGCGCAAGCGCCTGACGCAGAGCGAGAAGCTCGCCGCGCTGGGACAATTCGTCGCCGGCATCGCCCACGAGTTGAACAACCCGCTGCAGGGCGTCCTCGGCCACCTCGAGCTGATGCGCGCCACGGGCGCCTTCCCGAAGCAGCTCCGCCGCGAGGTGCAGACGATTTACCGTGAAGCCGATCGCGCCGCCAAGATCGTGCGGAACCTGCTCGTTTTCGCCGGATCGCGGCGCCTGGCGCGGCGCGCCGTCAGCCTGACCGGCGTGCTGCAGAAGGTGCTTGCACTGAGAGCGCCCGCGCACCGTGCCGCGGACATTGAAGTCGTGCGACACTATCAGGACTCGCTGCCCCGCGTGCAAAGCGATCCGCTGCTCCTCCACCAGGTGTTCTTGAACATGGTGATGAACGCGGAGCATGCGATCCAGGCGACCGGCGCAGGCGGGCGCATCGAGATCGCGACGAGCCTCGCGCCGGGCGGCGACCGCATCATCGCCACGGTGCGGGACACCGGGACGGGGATTCCCGTGGAAACGCTGTCGCGCATCTTCGAGCCGTTCTACACGACGAAGGAAGTCGGCAAGGGCACGGGCCTCGGACTCGCAATCGCCTACGGCATCGTGCAGGAACACGGCGGGCATATCAGCGCCGCGAATCACCCCGACGGTGGGGCGGTGTTCACCGTGGAACTGCCGGTGGCCTCAGGACGCTGACCGATGATTGACGAAACGTTTCTGACGACCGAAGAAGTCCTGGAATACCTCCAGGTCAACCTGCGGACCGTCTATCGCCTCATCAAAGCCGGGAAGATCCCCGCCGTGCGCGTCGGCCGCCAGTGGCGGTTCCGCAAGCGCGACATCGACGCGTGGCTCGACAGCCAGCGCGGACCGCGCAACGCCGCGCGCCCGGCCCCCGCCCCCGCGGCGGCCGCGCGTCCCGCCGGCGGCGCCGCCCGCCCGCGCGTCCTGGTGGTCGACGACGAGGCGAGCATCCGCGACCTGCTGGCGAAGACGCTCGCGCTGGCGGAGTACGATGTCGACGTCGCGCCCGACGGCCGCGCCGCGCTCGAGCGCATGCGGCTGTATCCCTACGATCTGCTGATCGCCGATCTGAAGATGCCGGGGATGGACGGGCTGACCGTCATTCGCGAGGCGAAGCGCTACAAGGCCGATCTGCCGGTGATCATCATCACCGGCTTCTCCACCGAGTCGAGCGCGATCGAAGCGGTGAATCTGGGCGTCGCGGGCTACCTGACCAAGCCGTTCCGCGTGCCGCAGGTCCTGGCCGCGGCGGCAAAAGCGCTCGGCGAGTAACCGCGCGCGTCGGCCGCGCGTCAGTAGTGCGCGACCGCGATCGTGTACTGCACCGGCGCGGCGAGCGGGGCCGGCGTACCCGGATCGAACGTCTGCACGCAGTAATTCCCCACCGCCACCTGCAGGAACTGCAGCTGCGGCGACGGCCCCGCCGTCACGTTGCGCGTCGCGCCGCTGGCCAGCGTGCACGAGACGCCGTCCCAGGTGCCCGCGCCGATCGCGAGCACGACGCCGGCCTGCGACGTCGTGGCGAGCGTGATGTCCAACTCCCCGTTGCCCTGCGTCACCGAGAACACCTTCGTGTCGCCGGCGCCGACCGGCACGGTGCCGGAGAAGGTGTCGACCAGCGGCTGCGTCGGCACGAGCGGGATGTTCGTCTGCGTCGTCGGATCCTCGGTCGTGCAGGCCGACGCCGCGGCGAGCACGCAGACCGCCGCCAGGAGCTGAACCAGGGATTTCATCGACCCCATCGTACAATCTTTTTGGATGATCCAGCTTTCCAATCTGACGAAGTCGTTCGGCGATCGCGTGTTGCTGGACAACGTCACCTGGCAGATCACCGATCGCGAACGCGTCGGCCTGTGCGGACCGAACGGCGCGGGTAAGACCACGCTGCTCAAGATGATGGCGGGGCTCGAGGAACCCGACGCGGGCGCCGTGTTGAAGCCCGCGGCGCTCACCGCCGGCTACCTGCCGCAGGACGGCCTGTCACACTCCGGTCACACTCTCTTCGAAGAAGTGTCGTCGGCATTCGGCGAGCTCCTGGGCGTCAAGGCGGAGATGCACGACCTCGAAGCGCGCCTCGGCGATCCGTCGATCCCCGAGGCCGACCACGACGCGATGCTGCACCGCTACAGCGACCTGCAGGACCGCTTCCGCCTGAACGACGGCTACAGCATCGAGCTGAAGACCGCGACGGTGCTGCAGGGCCTCGGCTTCAGGACCTCCGATTTCGATCGACGCACGGAAACCTTCTCCGGCGGCTGGCAGATGCGCATCGCGCTCGCCAAGCTGCTGCTCGGCCAGCCCGATCTGCTGCTGCTCGACGAGCCGACGAACCATCTCGATCTCGAGGCGCGTAACTGGCTCGAGGAATACCTCAACGGCTACCCGCACGCGGTGATCCTCGTCTCGCACGACCGCTTCTTCCTCGACGCCGTCGTGACGCGCATCGCCGATCTGACGCTGCGTACGCTGACCGACTACCACACGAACTACAGCGGCTACCTCGTCGAGCACCACGAGCGGATCGAGGCGCTGCGGAAGGCGAAGCGCGAGCAGGACGAGGAGGTCGCGCGCGTCAAGATGTTCATCGACCGCTTCCGCTACCAGGCGACGAAGGCGTCGCAGGTGCAGAGCCGGATCAAGATGCTCGAGAAAGTGGTGCCGATCGAGGTGCCGCCCGAACGGAAGAAGATCCACTTCGACTTCCCCGTCTGCGCGAAGAGCGGCCGGACCGTCCTCGAGCTGGCGCGCGCGCGCAAGTCGTACGGATCGCTCGTCGTCTTCGACGCGGTGAGCCTCCACATCGAGCGGGGGGACCGCATCGCGCTCGTCGGGCCGAATGGGGTCGGCAAGTCGACGCTGATGCGGATGCTGTCGGGCGAAGAGGCGCCCGACGCCGGCGAGCGCGTGCTCGGCCACAACGTCGTGATGCAGTACTTCGCGCAGGACGAGGCGACGCGCATGGACGGCGGGCCGACGGTCTACGAGACGCTCGCGTCCGGATCGCCCCTCAACATGGTGCCGATGATCCGCAACATCCTCGGCGGCTTCCTGTTCTCCGGCGACGATGTGTACAAGCGCGTGCGGGTGCTGTCGGGCGGCGAGCGGACGCGCCTCGCGGTCGCGCGCATGCTGCTCCGTCCGTCGAACACGCTGCTGCTCGACGAGCCGACGAACCACCTCGATCTCGATTCGAAGGAGGTGCTGCTCGACGCGCTCGTCGACTACGGCGGCACGCTCGTGTTCGTGTCGCACGATCGCTATTTCGTCGAGCGGCTCGCGACGAAGATCATCGAGGTGGGCGACCGCGGCGCCGTCGTCTACCCGGGAACGTACCGCGAGTTCCTGTGGCACAAGGAACACGGCGGGGCGGGACCGACGCAGCCGCGGACGGCCGCCGCACAGACCGCGAAGGCCGCGAACGCGCCCGCACGGCCCGCCGCGCCCGCGCGGCCGGCCCACGCGGCTGCGCGCGCGCACGAGCCGCAGTCGCCGCGCGAAGACAAGAAGCGCCACGACGCCGAGGCGCGCAAGAAACAGCGCGTCGCGCAGCAGCGGCAGTCCGAGATCGACAAGCTCGAAGCGAAGATCGCCGAGTGCGAAGCGGCGATCCGCGACATCGAGCAGCGGATGTCGGCGCCGGGGTTCTACGAGGATCGCGACGCGGCGCAGCCCGTCATCGACCGCCACCAGGCGCTGATGTGGGAAGTGGGCGACCTGATGCATCAGTGGGAAGAGCTGCAGACCCGCCACACAGTTTCGTGATTCGATTACAAATCTGTTATGATGGCCTTCCGCTCGCTCACCGTAACTGACTGAGTTGCCGTAACTTTTAGTCCGACTGGACGCTTATGGCTCAGGCATGGGCTTTGCCCCAGCGCCGCTGAGCTCCAGTGGACGTGATGCCGCCGATGCCCCATCGCGAGAACACCCGACCGGTCCGTCCGCTGTCGGCCGGCGTCCCCGTGGAGCGCCGCCGCAAGCCGCGTGCGCAGTCGACGCCTGACGACCGGTTCTTCCGCTATCTCGTCAGCAACATGCGCAACGCCGTCCTCGCGTTCCGGCGCGACGGCACCATCGCGCTGATGAACGACGAAGCGTACCGAATCTTCGGCCTGAAGAAATCGGACGGCGATCTCGGCCGCACCTACGCCGACGTGCTGCGCGAGCGGCCGGCCGTCATCCGCGTCCTGTCGGGCGCGTTCGAGTTGAGCCACCTGCCGAACCGCGCCGAGCTGCGGCTGAAAGATCTCGATCGCGTCATCGGCTACACCCTCTCGCAGGTGAAGGACGAGGCGGGCGCGCCGATCGGCGCGGTGATGTTCTTCAAGGATCTCACGCAGGTGGAACAGCTCGAAGAGCGCGAGCGGCTGCGCGATCGGCTCGCGTCGCTCGGCGAGATGGCCGCCGGCATCGCGCACGAACTGAAGAATCCGCTCGCGGGCATCGAGGTGATGGCGGGGCTGCTCCGGCGCCAGGTGCCGCAGGTCGGCGACGCCCAGTCGCTGCTCGCCGACATCATCGCGGAAGCGAAGCTCGCCAACGCGATCGTCGTCGAGATGCTCGAGTTCGTCCGCCCCGTCCGCCTGCAGGTCGAGCGCACCGACCTCGCCGAAGTGCTGCATCAGTCGGTGACGCTCGCCGAGACGAAGGTGCCGCGGCGCGCCGTCGAGGTGAAGATGAACCTCGAGGCCGATCTGCCGGCGATCGAAGTCGACCAGCATCAGCTCTGCCAGGTGTTCACGAACCTGCTGGCGAACGCGTTCGAGGCGCTCGACGGCCGCGGCCACATCACGATCACCGCGTCCACGGCGACGATCGAGGCCGACCCGGCGCTCGCCGGCATGCAGGAGCCGACGCCGACCGTCGTCGTCGACGTGGAAGACGATGGGCCGGGCGTGCCGGCGGAGGCGCAGGACAAGATTTTCGATCCGTTCTTCACGACGAAGCCGCAGGGCTCGGGCCTCGGCCTCGCGATCGTGCGGAAGATCGTCGACGCGCACGACGGGCGCATCGACGTGAACAGCAGCGCAGGGCGTGGGACCCGGTTCCGGGTCACGATTCCGGTGGCGAGCGCATCGGGGTGGTTCAAGTGAAGTTGGTGAATTGGTGAATGGGCGAGTTGGTGAACGGGTGAACCGGCGCGCGGGCGCCGTTCGCCGACGCACCGGCTCCCGCGCTCGCCAACTACGAGGATGAGAGTATGGGTCGCATTCTGATTGCTGACGATCACGACGCGCTTCGCCGGGGCCTGGTCCGCGGGCTGAGCGCTGCCGGCCACGAAGTCGAAGAGGCGTCGAACGGCAACCTCGCCATCGAGCGGCTGCACGACAGCTACTTCGACGTCGTGCTGAGCGACCTCAAGATGGGCGGCAGCGACGGCATGGACGTGCTGCGCACGACGCGCGCGCTGCACCCGACGACCGCCGTCATCCTGATGACCGCGTTCGGATCGGTCGGCACGGCGGTCGAGGCGATGAAGATCGGCGCCTTCGACTACGTCCAGAAGCCGTTCGAGATCGAAGAGATGGAGGTGAAGATCGAGAAGGCGCTCGAGGTGCGGCGCCTGAAGAACGAGCTCGACTACCTCCGCGGCACGCAGCAGGAAGTGTACGAGTTCGACAAGATCGTCGGCGCGAGCGCGTCGCTGCAGCGCGTCCTCGACATCGTGAAGAAGGTCGCGAAGAGCAACACGACCGTGCTCGTGCGCGGCGAGACCGGCACGGGCAAGGAGCTGATCGCCGGCGCGATCCACCACAACTCGCTGCGCGCGTCGCGCAACTTCGTCAAGGTCAACTGCGCGGCGCTGCAGGAGAACCTCCTCGAATCGGAGCTGTTCGGCCACGAGAAAGGCGCCTTCACCGGCGCCGACAAGCAGCGCATCGGCCGCTTCGAGCAGGCCGACGGCGGCACGCTGTTCCTCGACGAAATCGGCGACATGAGCCCGAGCACGCAGGCCAAGATCCTGCGCGTCCTGCAGGAGCACGAGTTCGAGCGCCTCGGCGGCACGCGCACGCTGCGCGTCGACGTGCGGCTGATCGCCGCGACGAACCGCGACCTGCCGGCGATGGTCGCGGCGGGCCAGTTCCGCGAGGACCTCTACTACCGCCTGAACGTCGTCTCGATCGAGATGCCGCCGCTGCGCGAGCGCAAGGACGACATCGTGCCGCTGGCGAACTTCTTCATCCGCCGCTTCTCGGGCGAGCTGAAGAAGAAGATCGAGGGGCTCGATCCCGATGCGCAGAAGCTGCTGATGCGCTACAACTGGCCCGGCAACATCCGCGAGCTCGAGAACACGATCGAGCGCGCGATGCTGCTCGCCGAGGGACGCGCGATCGCGTCGGGCGACCTGCGCCTCGGCGAGGTGGCGACGGCCGGCGGCAGCGGACGCGACCACGGCGCCGTCGTCAAGATTCCGCCCACCGGCATTCCGCTCGAGGACATCGAGCGGCACGCGCTCGTCGAAGCGCTGAAGATGTCGAACTGGGTGCAGAAGGACGCGGCGGAGCTGCTGTCGATCAGCCCGCGCGTGATGAACTACAAGATCAAGACGCTCGGCATCGAGTTCCCGCGCGGCCGGCGCGCGGCGCCGCTCGCGCCCCAGCCGCCCTCGGAAGTCGCGGCCGCCTCATAGGGCAGGCCGGGCAGGCGAGGCGGCGAGGACGATAGCGCCTACGCCTCGCCGGCTCCGCCTGTGCCGCCTGCGCCACCCGTTCCGCCCGCTCCCCCCGCCCGTGGATGCGCTTTCCGATACACGTCCAGCAACTGCGCCGCGTTCACGTGCGTGTAGCGCTGCGTCGTGCTGAGACGCGCGTGGCCGAGCAGCTCCTGGATCGCGCGCAGGTCGGCGCCCCGCTGCAGCAGATGGGTCGCGAAGGAGTGCCGCAGGGCGTGCGGGCTGATGCCGGTGCGCGTGCTCGTCGCGGCAACGTAGCGGCGCACGAGGCGATCGACGCTGCGGACCGTCAGGCGCGTCCCGCGGTAGTTGACGAACAGCGGCTCGCGGCGGTCCCGCCGCCCTCCGGCATCCGGCGCGGCCGGCCGCGCCATCGCGTCGCGCGCCTTCAGGTACGCGCGGAGCGCGCGCTCGGTCGATCCGTTGAACGGCACGATCCGCTCCTTGCGCCCCTTGCCGAGCACCCGCACCATCCGGCTCGCGAGGTTGACGTCCTCGAGGTTCAACCCGGCCAGCTCGCTGAGGCGCAGCCCGGACGCGTAGAAGAGCTCGAGGATCGCGCGGTCGCGCCGCCCGAGCGGATCGTCGCCCGGCGCGGCCAGCAGCGCCTCCATCTCGGCCTCGCTGAGATGCGCCGGCATGCGCACGTCGCGCTTCGGCGTCGCCACGAGCGCGCCCGGGTCGTCGTCGATCAGCTCCTCGCGGCGGAGGTACCGCAGGAACGTGCGCGCGGCGGCGAGCTTGCGCGCGGCGGTGGCGCGCGACTGGCCGGCCTTGTGCAGCCGGCCGAGAAATGCGCGGATCGCGGCGCGATCCAGCTGCGCGGGCTGCAGCTCGCCGCGCTTGACCCCGAGCGACGCCGCGGTGGACGCGAGGAACTGCGAGAGATCGCTCTCGTAGGCGCGGACCGTGTGGGCCGACGCGTTGCGGTTAAGCGCGAGATGCTTCAGGAACGCGCGCAGATGATCGGTCATGCATCCACGACTGCAGGTCCGCGAGCGCGCGATCGGCGATCGCGAGCTTCTTCTTCAGTTTGTCCTTCGGCGCCCGCTCGAGCGGCGGCATGATGCCGAAGGTGATGTTCGACGGCTCGTAGTGCTTCGGATCGGCGTGCGACACGTAGTACGCGAGCGCGCCGATCGCGGTCGTCCGCGGCGGCGTCGAGAACGGCTCCCCTTTCGCCATCGCCGCGGCATGCCGTCCCGCGATCAGTCCCGACGCGGCCGATTCGACGTACCCTTCCACGCCCGACATCTGGCCCGCGAAGAACAACGTCGGCCGCCGGCGCACCTGCCACGTCACGTCGAGGACGTCGGGCCCGTTCACGTACGTGTTGCGGTGGACCATGCCGTAGCGGACGAACTCGGCGCGCTCGAGCCCCGGAATCATCCGCAGGACCCTCGCCTGCTCGCCCCATTTGATCTGCGTCTGGAAACCGACGAGGCTGAAGTGATCGCCGGCCAGGTTGTCCTGGCGCAGCTGCACCGCCGCGTACGGCTCGCGGCCGGTCCGCGGGTCGACGAGGCCGACCGGCTTCATCGGGCCGAACCGCAGCGTATCGCGCCCGCGGTGCGCCATCACCTCGATCGGCAGGCAGCCCTCGAAGAACTTCGCCTTGTCGAAGTCGTGGACGGTCGCCGACTCGGCCGCGGCCAGCGCATCGTAGAAGCGGTCGTACTCCTCGCGCGTGAACGGGCAATTCAGGTAGTCGCCCTCGCCGTCGTCGACGCCGCACGCCGCGGCGCGCGCCTCGGCGCCCCGCATCGACCGGTTCCAGCGTGAGGCCCTGAACACCTTGTCCCGGTCGATCGACTCCGCGAGGACGATCGGGCTGATCGCGTCGTAGAAATAGAGGTGATCCGCGCCGACGAGCGCCGCGATCTCGCGCGACAGCGCCTCGGAGGTCAGCGGCCCGGTCGCGACGATCGCCGGTTCGCGTTCGCTCGATGCCGGAATGCTCGACGTCTCTTCGCGGACGAGCGTGATCAGCGGGTGGCCCGCGATCGTCTCGGTGACGGTCTGCGCGAACCGCTCGCGATCCACGGCGAGCGCCGCGCCCGCCGGGACGCGGCACGCGTCGGCCGCGCGCATCACCAGCGAGCCGAGCCGCCGCATCTCCTCCTTGAGCACGCCGACGGCGTTGTCCAGTTTGTCGGCCCGGAACGAGTTGCTGCAGACGAGTTCGGCGAGACGATCCGTCTTGTGCACGTCGGTCGGACGCACCGGGCGCATCTCGGAGATCGTGACGGGCACGCCGGCCTCCGCCGCCTGCCACGCGGCCTCCGACCCCGCGAGGCCGCCGCCGATGATCCGAACCCGCATCAATGCACGGTTTTCTTGGCGAGACGGGGGGCGCGGAGGACCTTGGACGCCGGCGCGGCCTTGGGTGCGGTCGCTTTCGACGCGCCCTTCGCGCGCGCCTTCGAAATCGGATGCACCGGAGCCACTCTGGGCACCTTCGGCACTCCCGCCGCCCGCCCCGCCCGCCGTCGCTTCTCTCTTGGAGGCGCGCCCCGTCGCGCGTCGATCAGCGCCCGCGCGTCCTCGAGCGAAATCGCCGCGGGATCGCTGCCGCGCGGGATCGACGCGTTCGTTTCGCCGTCGGTGACGTAGGGTCCATAGCGGCCCTCGAGCACCTGCAGCGGCTTGCCGCCGTCGGTCGCGTCGATCTGACGGATCACGCGCTTCGCGGCCTGACGACGGCCGCCGCGCTTCGGCTCGGCGAAGAGGGCGAGCGCGCGCGCCAGGTCGACGGTGAAGACATCGTCGTCGGGCCCGAGCGAACGATAGTCGTCGTTGTGCTTGACGTAGGGACCGAACCGGCCGAGTCCGGCGACAATCGTCTGGCCGTCGTCGGGGTGGTCGCCGAGCGCGCGCGGCAGCGCGAGCAGCTTCAGCGCCTCGTCGAGCGTCACCGTCGACTCGGTGAGGCCGCCCGTCAGCGACGCGCGCTTCGGCTTCTCTTTCGATCCTTGTTCGGGATTCTCGCCGAGCTGCACGTACGCGCCGAAGCGCCCGTGAATCGCGTAGACGTTCATGCCCGTCTTCGGATCGACGCCGAGGTTGCGCGGCCCTTCGGCCTTCGCCTTGATCAGCGTCGTCGCCTTGTCGATCGTCAGGTCGGCCGGCGCGATCTGCGGCGGCAGCGACGCCGTGCGGCCGGGACCGCCGTCGCCCTGCTGCAGGAAGGGCCCGTAGCGGCCGATGCGCACGCGAACCGGCTCGCCCGACTCGGGATCGATGCCGACGTCGATGAGCGGGTAGTCCGCGTTCTCCTCTGCGAGCTTCACGGCGTCTTCGAGGCCGCGATGGTGGCGATCGCCGCGATAGAACTCCTTGATGAAATCGAGCCATTCGCGCTCGCCGCGCGAGATCTGATCGAGATCCTCTTCCATCTCGGCGGTGAACTCGACGTTGACGAGATCGCCGAAGTGCTCGCGCAGCAGGCGCGTCACGGCAAAGGCGGTGAAGCTCGGCACGAGCGCCTTGCCCTGGCGGAAGATGTAGCCGCGCCGCTCGATCGTGCCGATCGTGGCGGCATAGGTCGACGGCCGGCCGATGCCGAGCTGCTCGAGCTGCTTGATCAGCGACGCTTCCGTGAAGCGCGCAGGCGGCGAGGTCTCGTGGCGCTTCGGATCGAGCGACACGGCGAAGAGCCGCGCGCCGGGCTCGCGCATCACGCGCTCGCCGACGGTCATCTTCGGCAGCACCGACTCCTGTTGATCGAGCTCGGCGTCCGGATCGTCGCTGCCCTCGACGTAGGCGCGGCGGAAGCCGGCGAACTCGATCGCCTTCCCCGACGCGGTGAAGACGCCGGTCTCGCCGTCCGGCGCCGCGGCGGAGATCTCGACGCTGGTGCGCAGCACGCGCGCGTCGACCATCTGCGACGCCATCGTGCGCTTCCAGATCAGGTCGTACAGCCGCAGGTCGTCGCGGTCGAGCGTCCGTTCGAGCGACTGCGGCGTCGCGCGGAAGTCGGCGGGGCGAATCGCTTCGTGCGCTTCCTGCGCGTTCTTGACCTTCGTCGAATAGCGGCGCGGGCCATCGTAGAACTCGGCGCCGAACATCGCGCGGATCGCGCTGGCCGACTCGCCGATCGCCTTTTCGCTGAGCGTCGTCGAATCGGTGCGGTGATACGAGATATAGCCTTCCTGGAACAGCCGCTGCGCCGCCTGCATCGTCCGCTCGGTGGAGAATCCGAGCTTCCGGCTCGACTCCTGCGTCAGCGTCGACGTCGTGAACGGCGGCGCGGGCCGCTCGACGCCGGGCTTCTCGTCGACGGCGGTGACGGTCCACGGCAGGTTCGCCCGCAGCGTGTCGGCGAGCAATCGGCTGTCGGCCTCCGACAGCACGCGGGCGTTCTTGCCGGTGAGGACGCCCCGCTCGTCGAAGTCCTTGCCCGTGGCGACGCGGTCGCTGCCGATGCGCGCGAGCGTCGCGGCGAACTCGCGGCCGTCGCCCGACAGCTTCGCTTCGAGATCCCAGTAGGCGGCGGTCTTGAACTTGAGCCGCTCCTCTTCGCGATCGACGATCAGGCGCACGGCCACGCTCTGCACGCGGCCCGCGCTCAACCCGGTCTGCACCTTCTTCCACAGCACCGGCGACAGCGTGTAGCCGTACAGCCGATCCAGGATGCGGCGGCTCTCCTGCGCGCGCACCAGGTTCTCGTTGACGTCCTGCGCGTCGGCGACGGCGTCCTTGATCGCCTGCTCGGTGATCTCGTGAAAGACGATCCGCTTGACCGGGATGCGCGGCTGGAGGACCTCCTTCAGGTGCCAGCTGATCGACTCGCCCTCGCGATCGGGGTCGGTCGCGAGATAGATCTGCGACGCGCCTTTGACCGCGGCCTTCAGCGCCTGCACGTGCTTTCGCTTGTCGTTGGGAATGACGTAGTACGGCTTGAAGTCGCCCTCCGTGTCGACACCGATGCGTCCCCACTTCTTCTTCCGGATCTCGTCGGGGATCTCGTCGGCGGACTCGGGAAGATCGCGCACGTGCCCGTAGCTCGCGCGCACCTCGTAGCCCTCCTTGAGAAACCGCTCGATCGTGCGCGCCTTGGTCGGCGACTCGACGATCACCAGTGTCGTCTTCGGCATTCCTGTTCACCCTAGCACGGTCTGTCAACCCGAATGAAGCGACCGCCGCCAATCCGCGCGATGGCGCCGGCGAGCTCGAGCTCCATCAACCGCGGCAGCAGACGCGCCGGCGGCAGCCCCGATCGTTCGGCGATCTCGTCCAGATCGCTGGCCTCGCCCGGGCTCAGCGACTCGAGCACGGGATCGCGCGGGCGCTCGGCCGATGCATCGCGCTCCCTCGTGCGCAGGGGTGTGCACATGCCCAGCTCTTCCAAGATATCGTCCGCAGACTCCACGATCTTTGCACCGTCCCGGAGCAGCGCGTGCGCGCCGCGGTTGCGGCCGCTCAGCACGTTGCCCGGCACGGCGAGCACGTCGCGCCCCTGCTCGAGCGCACACCGCGCGGTGATGAGCGATCCGCTCTTCTCGCCGGCTTCGATCACCACGACCGCGCGCGACAGCCCGCTGATGATCCGGTTGCGCATCGGAAAGAAGTGCGCGAGCGGCGGCGTTGCCGGCACGAGCTCGCTCGCCACGAGCCCGCGCCGCGCGATGTCGCGCGCCAGCGATCCGTGTTCGGGCGGATAGATCACGTCGGCGCCCGATCCGAGCACGCCGATCGTGACGCCGTCCGCGTCGAGCGCGCCGCGGTGCGCCGCCGAATCGACGCCGCGCGCCAGGCCGCTGACGATGGCAACGCCGCGCGAGGCGAGATCGGCGGCGAGCGAGGCGGCGACCGACAGCGCGTACGGCGATGCGGCGCGCGATCCGACGATGGCGACGAGCGTGCCGTCGAGCGCGGCGGCGTCGCCGATCGTCCAGAGCATCGGCGGCGGATCGACGATCGCCGCGAGCGCAGCCGGATAGCGCGCGTCGCTCCAGCAGATCGGCGTCAGCGCGGCCGCGGCAGCCCGCTCGAGCGCCGCGCGCGCCTTTTCGCGGATCGCGGCGATCGCCTCCGGTTCGTGCGGCCAGTGCAGCGCCGCGAAGCGCGCGAACACCGCGTGCGCGGGTTCGCCGGCGCGCAGCGCCTCGGCCACCGGCAGACGACACCAGGTCGGCAGCAGGGACAGCGCGGCAAAATCGATCGGATCGGGCGTGTGTTCGGGGAGCGGCGAGGAGGCCGACCGGGGCGTAACCATGGCGCACCGCCTTGACGAGCAGCGCGAGCCCGGCCTCGCGTCCATTATAGCGGTCGCACCTCGTCGGAAGACGACAGTCCGCGCAGCTTTCGTAAATCGCCGCGCCGCCAAATCGCGTTTTTCAGGCCGATTTCTCCCAGTTCAGCCGTGGCATCTCGCTTGCTGTTTTCCTCGCGGTCCTGCGGCGATGCGGTATAGTGAGCCTATCCAATCATGAAGTGGTCTCTGCCGATTGTCGTCGCGTCGGTCGGCGTCGCGTTGTCGGCGGTGCCGGCGCTGGCGGACTCGGCCACGAAGTCGCGCGGTCAGGCTCGATCCGAGGTCGAATTCGGCATGCAGGTCGCGCAGCGCGGCCTCTGGCGCGAAGCGATCTACCGCTGGGAGAAAGCGGCCGAACTCGATCCCACCTACGCCGCGGCGTTCAACGATCTCGCGATCGCCTACGAGCACGAGGGGCAACTCGACAAGGCGCGCAAGGCCTACGAGAAGGCGCTCGAACTCGATCCCAACAACTCCCAGATCCGACAGAACTACGAGCTGTTCAAGGAAATCAATGATCGGACGAGTTCCGGCAAAGACCGCCAGTAGCGTCGCGCTGCTCCCCGCCGCGCTGCTTCTCGCGGGCGTGGCGATCGCCTGCGGCCCCGACTACTTCGAGATTCCGATCGAGACGCCGATTCAGCCGAAGCTCGACGTGTCGGCCTTCCAGCGCGTCCTCGTCGCCGGCTTCGTCGCCGGCGGCACCGAAGACGTCGACGCCAATCAGGAAACGGTCCGCCTGCTCCGCAGCCAACTCCGCACGAAGTCGCAGCTGCGCGTGATCGACGCCGACATCCTGCCGCTGATGGACGTCGCGCAGGAAGGCGCCAAGCCGGTCAACGGCGACGAGTCCGGTCCGCGCGAAGGCGGCAACGGCAACGATCACCAGCAGGCGGTCGGCAGCGCGCCGGCGCCGCAGGGCGTCGCGCTGCCCGCCAAGATCAAGGACGAGAAGGATATCGAGCCCTACGAGCGCCTCTTCGCGAACACCGCGTACTGGAAGCGGATCGGCGAGGAGTACCAGAACCCGCTCATCGTCACGGGCACCGTGCTGTTCATGCCGCACTCGCGGTCGGGGTTCGTGCAGCGCGACCAGGAAGTGATGGACAGCTTCGGCCGCCGGCGCGTCGTCCCGATGCGCAGCTATCTCGAGCGGAAGGGTTTCATCCTGCGCCCGAAGTTCGTCTTCATCGACGGCCGCACGGGCGCGCAGCTGTACTCCGAAAGCTACCGCGAGGAGATCCTCTACAACGCGCAGCAGCAGACGCCGGCGTTGTCGTCGTACTTCGAGCTGATGGACCGGCTCGTGCCGAACTTCCTCAGCGCGCTCAGCACGCAGAAGATCAAGGGGACTCGAGTCCTGCTGAAGTAGCGGCGGTCGGACGCGCCTCGTCCGCGCGGCTCAGCTGACGTTCTTCGCCGCCTGGCCCGCCAGCGTCTGCTCGGCTGCCTCGAGCTGCCTCGAGCTGCTCGAGGGCCATGCCCGTCATGCTCACTGCAAACACGAAGGGGCCCTTCTTGACGTGTGCCAGTGCGATGCTGCACGTGATGTGGGCTTTCCGCGTCATGGCCCTCCAGGTGATCGATGACTGTCGGCGACGCGAGGCCAACGTTATCCCTTTACAACTGAGCGAGTTCCAGTTACACTTTCCCCTTTGCACAGGTGCAGACTATGTACGCAGTGATTCAGTCCGGCGGCCACCAGGTGCGGGTTTCGCCGGGCGCCACCGTCACGGTCGACGGGACGGTTGCCGAGCCGGGCGCGCAGGTGACGCTCGAGCAGGTGCTGCTCGTCGAAAAGGACGGCGGCGAGATCCTCGCCGGCGCGCCGTTCGTGGCCAACGCCAAGGTCGTGGCGGTGGTCCAGGGCGAAGCGCGCGGGCCGAAGATCCGCGTCTTCAAGAAGAAGCGGCGCAAGGGCATGCGGCGGACGAAGGGTCATCGCGCGGTCTACACGCGGCTGACCATCAAGGACATCGTGGTGTAAGTCATGGCTCACAAAAAAGGACAAGGCAGCTCCCGCAACGGCCGCGACAGCAATTCGCAGCGGCTCGGCGTCAAGGCGCACGACGGCAATCTCGTCACCGGCGGCACGATCATCGTCCGGCAGCGCGGCCGCCGCTTCCGTGCGGGCCTCAATGCCGGCCTCGGCAAGGACGACACGATTTTCGCGAAGGTCGCCGGGCGCGTGAAGTTCGAGAATCACGGCGCGCACGGCCGCGTCATCAGCGTGCAACCCGTCGAGTAATTTGGTGAGGTGTCGAATTGGTGGTTTTGGTGAATGTGATTCGCCAACTCGCCAGCTCGCCAGATCACCAACTGCATGTTTGTTGACGAAGTAGACATCCACGTCGAGGCGGGGCACGGAGGGCGCGGCTGCCTTGCGTTCCGGCGCGAGAAGCGCGTCCCTCGGGGCGGCCCGAGCGGCGGCGACGGTGGACGCGGCGGATCGGTCTACGTCGTCGCCAGCCCGCACGTCAACACCCTCATCAACTATCGATTCCACCCCGAATTCGCGGCGGGCCGGGGCGGCCACGGCGAGGGGTCGAACCGCACGGGCCCGAACGGCGACGACCTCGAGCTGGCGGTGCCGATCGGCACCCTCGTCTACGAGAAGACCGAGGACGACGGCCAGCCGCTGAAGCTGCTGGCGGATCTCGCCGAGGAGGGGCAGCGGATCCTGGTCGCGAAGGGGGGGCGCGGCGGTCTCGGCAACGCGCGCTTCGCCACCGCGACCAACCGCGCGCCGCGCAAGGTGCAGCCCGGCGAGGACGGCGAGATCAAGGACCTGCGGCTCGAGCTGAAGCTGCTGGCTGACGTCGGCCTGGTCGGCTTCCCCAACGCGGGCAAGTCGACGCTGATTGCGCGGATCTCCGCCGCGCGGCCCAAGATCGCCGACTATCCGTTCACCACGCTGACGCCGAATCTCGGCGTCGTCCGCCTGAGCGACGATCGCAGCTTCGTGGTCGCCGACGTGCCGGGATTGATCGAGGGGGCACACCGCGGCCTCGGCCTCGGGCACCAGTTCCTGCGGCATCTCGAGCGCACGAAGGTGCTCGTGCATCTCGTCGACGTGTCGGGCGCGACGGGGCGCGATCCGGTCGACGATCTGGAAACGGTGCGCGCGGAGCTGCAGCTGTTCGACGCCGAACTCGCGGCGAAGCCGCAGATCGTCGCCGCCAACAAGATCGACGCGCTCGACGATCCCGCGCGGGTCGACGCCCTCGAGGCGCGCGCGAAGACGCTGAAGCTGCCGTTCTTCCGCGTGTCCGGTGCGACGGGCGCGGGCGTGCCGGATCTGGTCGAAGCCATGTGGCACCGGCTCGCGGCGTCGCGCCAGTCGGCGGCATGACCGTCACGCGGCGCATCGGCCTGCTCGGCGGCACGTTCGACCCCATTCACACCGGTCATCTCGACGTCGCGCGCGCGGCGCAGCGTCAGCTCGAGCTGACCGCGGTCCACGTGCTGCCGGCGCACGTGCCGCCGCACCGGCCGCAGCCGGTCGCGTCGGCGTTCCACCGGTTCGCGATGGTGTCGATCGCCGTGGCGGGCGTGAAGGGATGGCGGGCGTCGGACCTGGAGCTTCGCATGCCGGTGCCGTCGTACACGGCGCACACGCTGCAGCACTATCGGGAGCGCGGCTACGCGGCGGACGAATTGTTTTTCCTGATCGGCGCCGACGCGTTCCGCGAGATCCACCAGTGGCACGACTATCCCGCGATCCTCGATGCCGCGCGGTTCGTGGTCGTGTCGCGGCCGGGCTTCCCGGTGTCAGACACCGGGGCCGCGCGCTCCTCGGTGTCTGACACCGGGGCGATCTTTGACACCGGGGCGATTTTCATCCGCGCCGACACCGCGGATGTGTCGAGTTCTGCTATCCGCCGCGCCCGCGCCGAAGGCCGATCCATCGCGGGGATGGTCCCCCCCGGCGTGCAACAACACATTGAGCAGCACGGACTTTACACGCCGATGCCGCCCGAGCGGCGGCCGGAGGAGCACCGCGGCAGCGCCGCGGCCGACAGGTTGCATGGCGAAAACTGAACGACGCAAGAAACCGAGGACGGTGCCGACGCAGATCGAACTCGCCGTACGCGCGGCCGACGACAAGCAGGCCATCGAGCTCGTCGTCCTCGACCTGCGCAAGGCCGCCGGCTTCACCGACTTCTTCGTGATCTGCTCGGGCACGAACCCGCGGCAGATCCGCGCCATCGCGGACGCCGTGATGGAAGCGCTCGCGGCGCAGGGCGCCAAACCGGCGCACGTCGAGGGCTACGAACGGTCCGAATGGATCCTGCTCGATTACTTCGACTTCATCGTCCACGTGTTCGCGCCGGAGACGCGGCTGTTCTACGGCCTCGAGCGGCTCTGGGGCAGCGCCGAACGCATCGAGCTCGCGCACTAATCGACGCACTGCTCGCCGTGCTGCTCGCGCCGTCGTGCGCGGCGTGCGGCGTTCTCCTCGACGCCCCGTCCGACGGCCCCGTCTGCCACGCCTGCTGGACCGCAATCCTTCCGATGACTCCGCCCGTCTGCGACCGGTGCGGCGACCCGCTGCCGACCTGGCGCCAGCATCCGACGGACGCCGGTCCGTGCGCCCGCTGCCGCCGCACGCGCCACGCCGTCGACCGCGCCCGCACCGTCGGCGAGTACACAGGCCCGCTGCGCGCAATCGTCCACGCCCTGAAGTACGACGGCCGGCGATCGCTCGCCGAACCGCTCGCCGCGATGATGCGCGACCGCGGCGCGATGCTGCTCGCCGGGGCCGCGTGCGCCGTCCCGGTGCCGCTGCACGCGTCGCGGCGACGCCATCGAGGATTCAACCAATCGGCGGATCTGGCGCGGCACCTCGGCGTGCCGGTCGTGCATGCGCTGCGGCGGACGCGGGCGACCGCAACGCAGGCGGAGCTGCCGGCGGCGCAACGCCGCCGCAACGTGCGCGGCGCGTTCGCGCCGACGCGGGCGGCGCGCCGGCTCTGCGGCGCGATCGTCGTGCTGGTGGACGACGTGAGCACGACGGGCGCGACGCTGGACGCGTGCGCGCGAACGCTGAAGGCGTGCGGCGTCGCCGAGGTGCGCGCGCTTACAGCAGCGCGAGTCGTGACGTCACGACGGTGAACACTTCCGTCGCGATCGCGTCCTTCGACTGCTCGCCGTCGAGGACCACCCAGTTCGGCTCGCTGGCCGCCTGGCGCTGATAACTGTCGCGCACGCGCTGCTGCAGCGCGAGATCGCGCTCGTATCGATCGCGATCGACCGACTTGCGGTGCACGGCCGTCTCGGGCGCGATGTCGAGCACGATCGTCAGCGACGCCAGCGGCAGAAATCGCTGGATCTCGGCCAGCCACGCCGGATCGAGCCCGAACGCTTCGCCGTACGCCACGCTCGACGCCATGTATCGATCGCTGACCAGGATCAGCCCGCCCTCGAGCCACCGCAGCAGGTCGGGCTTCCGCTCGTACCGGTTCGCGACGTAGAGCAGCTGCATGACGTCCGGGCCGTAGTCACGCTCGCCCTGCAGCGCGCGCGCGATCTCTTCGCCGATCGACGTGCCGTAGTCGGGAAACGACACCAGCCGCGACTTCCGACCCGCCTGCTTCAGTCGGTCGCGCAGCAGCTCCGCCTGCGTCTGCTTGCCGCTCTGATCGAGCCCCTCGAAGGCGATGAGGTGTCCCGGCAGCGCCTGCACTACAACTGCTCCATCGACAGCATGTCGTCGACCGTCTGCCGCCGGCGGATGACGCGCCACGTGCCGCCGTCGACGAGCACCTCGGGCGGCAGCGGACGACGATTGTAGTTGGACGCCATCGCCGAGCCGTACGCGCCGACGTCGCGGATCGCGACCAGGTCGCCGACGACCAACTCCGGCAGCACGCGATCGCGGCCGACCACGTCGCTGCTCTCGCAGACCGGGCCCACGATCTCGTAATGACGGTCTCCGCCGCCAGAGGCGCGCACCGGCTCGATGCGGTGGAACGCGCCGTACATCGCCGGCCGCAGCAGCTCCGTCATGCCGGCGTCGACGACCACGAACTCGCTCGTCGCCGTGCGCGGCTTGACGTCGACGACGCGCGCCAGCAGAACGCCGGCCGGCGCCGCGATCGCCCGTCCCGGTTCGACGACGATCGGAAGCCCGGTCGGGCGAATCGCATCCACCAGCGTCGACACGTACTCGCCGATCGACGGCACGGCGCGATCGTCGTACTCCACGCCGAGTCCGCCGCCGACGTCGACGTATTCGAGCGCCAGGCCACGGCGCTGCACGTCGGCCGCGAGCCGCGCGATCGTGGCGGCGGCGCGCCGGATCGGATCGATCGTCGTGATCTGCGATCCGATGTGCACGTGGACCGCGACGAGCCGCAGCGCCGGCCGGGACGGCAGCGACGCCACCAGCGCGGCCGCATCGTCGAGCGGCACGCCGAACTTGTTCACCTTCAACCCGGTGGAAATGTGCGGGTGGCTCTTGGCGTCGATGTCGGGGTTGACGCGCACGGCGACGCGCGCGACGCGGCCGGCGGTCGCCGCCAGCGCCTCGACCCGCGCGAGCTCGCCCGCCGACTCGACGTTGATCGCTTTGACGCCCATCGCGACGGCGCACTCGAGCTCGGCCGGCGTCTTGCCGACGCCGGTGAACACGATCGCCGACGGGGCGAATCCCGCCTTGCGCGCGACCTCGATCTCCCAGATCGAATTCGCGTCGGCGGCGCTGCCCATCTCGCGCAGCAGCGCGGCGATCGCGAGCGTGGAGTTCGCCTTCAGCGCGTAGTGGATGGCGTGCGGGTAGCCGCCGAACGCCTCGTCGATGGCGCGGTAGCGCGCGCGCAGCATGGCCGCGCTGTAGACGTAGATCGGCGTGCCTTCGGCGGCGGCGATGTCGGCGAGCGGAACGCCGTCGCACGCGAGATCGTCGGCTGCGCGGTGGAATCCGGATCCCGGGGGCGCTGATGGCAACGTGATAGGCTATTCTACTCAACTACTCATGGCGTCGGATTCCCCGTCGACCGCGGACGTCGAGGCGCTGATCCAGCGGTGTCTCACGGGCGATCAGCTCGCGTGGGACGCGATCGTCAAGCAGTACTGGCGCAAGGTGTTCAACGTCGCCTACAAGTTCGTGGGCAAGCACGACGAAGCCGAAGATCTCACGCAGGACATCTTTCTCAAGATCTTCAAGTCGCTCGACACGTTCGACCGGCGCGCGAACTTCCAGACCTGGCTGATCAGCATCAGCCGCAACCTCTGCATCGACCACTACCGCAGCGTCCGGAAGGAGCGGGAGACGATCGATCGCGACGTCGATGCGAACGAGCTGTCGCCGCAGTCGCACGACCCGGGGCCGGTCGCGGCGCTCGAGCAGCGCGATCGCGTGTCGCTGCTGCGCGAAGCGATGACGGCGCTGCCCGACACGCTGCGCACCGCCGTGCTGATGCGCGACATCCAGGAGCTCTCGTACCAGGAAATCGCCGAACAGCTGAAGCTGCCGGAAGGCACCGTCAAGTCGCGCATCAACCGCGGACGCACCGAGCTCGCACGTCAGATCCGCCGGCTGCGCGGCGACGAGTTCAGCCCGGCCAGCCGCACGCCTCACCGCTCTGGAGCCCACTCATGAATGTCAAAACCGAACAGGCCGGCACGGTGTCGATCGTCCGCGTCGGCGAGACGCGGCTGATGTACCCGATTCTCGGCGACTTCTCGTCGGCGGTCACCGGCCTGCTCGCCGCCGGCCGCCGCGACATCCTGATCGACCTGACGCCGGTCACCTACGTCGACAGCGCGACGATCGGCTGCCTGATGGATCTGTACCGCCAGACGTCGAGCGCCGGCGGGCATCTGAAGCTCTCGGGCGTCCAGAAGCGGGTCGAGACGATGCTGACGATGACCGGCGCGCAGAACTTCATCGAGATACACGCCGACGAGCCGAGCGCCGTCAAAAGCTTCGGGGCATGACCATGCGCAGCATCACGACCACCAGCGGCGCCACGATCGACCTCGACGGCGATCTCCTCGCGATCATGGAAGCGCTCTACAAGGAGGTGACCGCGCGGCGTGGCCTCGAGCGCTCGTTCGAAGACATGGTCAAGGAGATCCATCACCTGATCGAGCAGATGGACGACGCCGACCGGCGCGCCTACCTCGCCGAGAGCCTGTTTCTCAATACGGTGAAATACGAGAACGACAAGCTCGAGGCGTACATGAAGAAGCTGACGAAATGAGGCAGCCCTGACGGGCTGCCCGCATCGAAGCCGCGCGACGCGCGCGCTGAGATCCGGACGCCGGCGCTAGTTCGCGAGCCGCGGCGCCGCGGCGTCCTTCGCGGCGACGGGCACCGGCACGACGCCGTCGGCGCCAGCCTCGACCGCTCCCTCCACCAGGCGCCACGCATGCGTCGCCTCGAGCACCTTCGTCGCGAACTCGGTGTGGAGCGCGTGGCCCGCGCGGTGCGCGACCAGATGGCCGATCACCGGGTAGCCGACGAGGGCCAGATCGCCGATCGCGTCGAGGATCTTGTGGCGGACGAACTCGTCCTCGAACCGGAGCGCGTTGTTCAGGATCCCGGTCTCGCCGAGCACGATCGCGTTTTCGAGCGAGCCGCCGAGCGCGAGCCCGTTCTGACGCATCATCTCGACGTCCTTGAGGAACGTGAAGGTGCGCGCCGGCGCGATCTCTTCGATGAAGGAGTGCTCGGTGATCCGGATCGTGCGCGACTGGTGGCGCAGCAGCGGGTGGTCGTAGCTGACGCTGTAGGTGACCTTGAAGTGGTCCGACGGATAGAGCGCGATGCGTTTGTCGCCGCGCGAGATGGCGATCGGCCGGACGATCTTCAGATACTTGCGCGCGGCCGGCAGCCGCTTCACGCCCGCCTCGTGGATCAGATAGATGAACGGCGCGGCGCTGCCGTCCATGATCGGCACTTCCGGCGAGTTGAGTTCCACCAGCACGTTGTCGACGCCGGTGCTGGTCAACGCCGCGAGCAGGTGCTCGACCGTTTCGACCGACACCTCGTTGCGCGCGAGACCCGTGGCGAGCTGGATGCCCCCGAGGTGCTGGACGGTCGCGGCGATTTCGTGACCGCCGAGATCGGTGCGCCGGAAACGGATGCCGAAATCGGCCGCCGCCGGTTTGAGTGTGAGATTGACCTTGTTGCCGGAGTGAAGTCCGATTCCGACGCAGGAGATTTGGCGACGAAGCGTCCGCTGTGCGTCCATTAGCCTCTCAGGCGAAGGGCGAGCACAGATAAGCTGAGCAAACCGGGTGCCCGAACGGTGACGCTGCCGCCGATACCACTAACAACCCTGTTTTCAGTACGTTGAGCGGTATGCGGGCGGCGCATTTGACGATGTTGATATGCCATTTGTGGTACGCGTACCACACCGGCATCTCGACAAGTTGTGGTAATACTACCACACCAGCTTAGCTGGCCACTGACGATTCCGTCGCGCGATGGCCGCCGGCTAACAATTCTGCGAGGAACCGCCCCGTCGCCGACTGCGGACTCCGCGCCACCTCCTCGGGCGTCCCCTCCGCCACGATCCGGCCGCCGCCGACGCCCCCCTCCGGTCCGAGATCGATGACGTAGTCGGCGGACTTGATCACGTCGAGGTTGTGCTCGATGACGACGATCGTGTTCCCCTGGTCGACGAGCTTGGTCAGCACGTCGAGCAGCTTCCGGGTGTCCTCGAAGTGCAGCCCGGTCGTGGGCTCGTCGAGGATGTACAGCGTCCGGCCGGTCCCCCGCTTCGAGAGCTCCTTCGCCAGCTTCACGCGCTGCGCCTCGCCGCCCGACAGCGTCGTCGCCGACTGGCCGAGCTCGATGTAGCCCAGGCCGACGTCCTGCAGCGTGCGCAGCTTGTTCGCGATGCCGGGGAAGTTCTCCAGCAGCGGCAGCGCCTGGTCGACGGTCAGATCGAGGACGTCGGCGATCGACTTGCCGCGATACTTGATCTCGAGCGTCTCGCGGTTGTACCGCCGCCCCTTGCACTGCTCGCAGGTGACGTACACGTCGGGCAGGAAGTGCATCTCGATCGCGATGACGCCGTCTCCCTGGCACGCTTCGCACCGGCCGCCCTTGACGTTGAACGAGAAGCGGCCGGCCTTGAAGCCGCGCGCCTTGGCGTCGGGCATCATCGCGAACAGATCGCGGATGAAGGTGAACAGCCCGGTGTAGGTCGCCGGGTTCGAACGCGGCGTCCGGCCGATCGGCGACTGATCGATCTCGATCACCTTGTCGATGAGCGCGATGCCTTCGATCGTGTCGTGCGCGCCGGGATCGTCCGCGGCGTTGTAGAGCGTCTTCGCGAGCGACTTGTACAGGATGTCGTTGACGAGCGTCGACTTGCCCGATCCGCTGATGCCGGTCACCGTCGTCAGCACGCCGAGCGGGATGCGCACGTCGACGCCCTTCAGGTTGTTCTCGCGCGCGCCGCGGATGACCAGGTCGCCTTTCAGCGACGAGCGCCGCGATGCCGGAATCGGAATCGATTTCTGGCCGGTGAGGTACGCGCCGGTAATCGAATGCGGATCCACCGCCAGCGCGCCGGGCGTCCCCTGGAAGATCACGTGTCCGCCGAGATCGCCCGCGCCCGGCCCGAGGTCGATGACGTAGTCCGCCACGCGAATCGTCTCCTCGTCGTGCTCGACGACGATGACGGTGTTGCCCAGATCGCGGAGCCGGGCGAGCGTCGCGAGCAGCTTGCGATTGTCGCGCTGATGCAGCCCGATCGACGGCTCGTCGAGCACGTACAGCACGCCGGTGAGGTTGGCGCCGATCTGCGTGGCGAGGCGGATGCGCTGCCCTTCGCCGCCCGAGAGCGTGGCCGCGCTGCGGCCGAGCGTCAGGTACCCGACGCCGACGTCGTGGAGGAACCGCAGGCGCTCCTGAATCTCCTTGAGGATGCGCTCGGCGATGATCGCCTCGCGATCGGTGAGATAGAGATTGTCGAAGACGTCCAGCGCCTCGGCGATCGGCAGGTTGACGTATTCGGAGATCGTGCGCTCCTTGACCCGGACCGACAGGCTCTCCTTCTTCAGCCGGTGGCCGCCGCACGTCGGGCACGGCCGCAGCGATCGGTACGGCTCGAGCTCCTCCTGCTCGGACCAGCTGCCGCCTTCGAAGCGGCGGCGCAGGTTCGGAATCAATCCCTCGAACTGCTTGCCGGCGCCGAAGAGGAGCACCTCGCGCGACTTGCGCGGGAGACGGCCGAACGGCACCTGCAGATCGATCCCGAAGTCGCGCGAGAGCGCCTGGAGCTGATCGCGGACCAGCTTCTTGTCGCCCCGCGCCCACGGCGCGATCGCGCCGTCCGCCAGCGACTTCGATTCGTCCGGGACGATGCGCGCCGGATCGAAATCGATCATCGTCCCCAGCCCCTGGCAGTCGGGGCACGCGCCGTGCGGCGAGTTGAACGAGAAGGCGCGCGGCGTCATCTCCGGCACGCTGAGGCCGCAGTCGACGCACGCCAGCCGGCGCGAGAACAACCGATCGCCCCCCTCGTACGTGTTGATGACGACGATGTCGTCGGCGAGCCCGAGCGCCGCCTCGACCGATTCGGTGAGCCGGCGCTCGACGCCGCCGCGCACGATCACGCGATCGACGACGACTTCGATGGTGTGGTTTCTGCGACGATCGAGCTTGATCTCTTCCTCGAGCGACCGGAACTGACCGTCGACGCGCGCCTTCGTGTACCCGCGCGTCCGCAGCGCGGCGAGCTCCTTCTTGAATTCGCCCTTGCGGCCGCGCACGATCGGCGCGAGGACGTTGATGCGCTCGTCCTGCGGATACAGCATCACCATGTCGACGATCCGCTCGAGCGACTGGCTCGTGATGGCCTTGCCGCAGTTCGGACAGTGCGGCACGCCGATGTTGGCGAACAGCAGCCGCAGGTAGTCGTAGATCTCGGTGACCGTGCCGACCGTCGACCGCGGGTTCGATCCCGTGGTCTTCTGCTCGATCGAGATGGCGGGCGACAGGCCGTCGATCAGGTCGACGTCCGGTTTCTCCATCTGCTCGAGGAACTGGCGCGCGTAGGCCGACAGCGATTCGACGTACCGCCGCTGCCCCTCCGCGTAAACCGTGTCGAAGGCGAGCGAGGACTTGCCCGAGCCGGACAGACCGGTGATCACGACCAGTTTGTGGCGCGGGATGTCGACGTCGATGTTCTTCAGGTTGTGCACGCGCGCGCCGCGCACGGCGATCCAGTCGTGGGCCATGGGAATCTTCAATTATAGGCCGCCGCGCTTCGGCCTGTCCGCTTTCTGGCTCGGCGGTTTCTCGCCGGGCCGATCCGCCGTCGTGTCGCCGTGCATCGTGTCGGTGATGCTCTCGTCGACCTCCGGCAGCATCGTCTCGTTCCAGTCGAGCCACTTCGCGACGAGGCGGTCGTAGATCTCCCTGCGGCGATCCTTCAGGTTCGCCCGCTCCATCGGATCCTCGACGACGTCGAAGAGGAACGTGTTGTCGAGCATCTTCAGGAACTTGAAGTCGCCGTCGCGTGCCGCGCGCTGCGCGTTCGCCTTGAATCGCCAGAACAGCGTGCGCGGGGCGAGCGGCGCCGCGTCGGTCAGCTGCGGAAGGAGGTTGATGCCGTCGAACGGATACGCCGGATCCGCCGATCCACCGGCCGCCGCGACGAGCGTCGGCGCCCAGTCCATGCTGATCGCCACCTGGTCGCTCGTGCGGCCGCGCGGGATCCGCGCCGGCCACGACACGATCGCCGGCACCCGCAGTCCGCCCTCGAGCAGTTCGGTCTTGCGGCCGGTGAACGGCCACGTGTCGGCGAAGCGCTCGCCGCCGTTGTCGCTCGTGAAGACGACGATCGTGTTCTCGATCATCCGATGCGCCTCGAGGGCGGCGAGCACGCGTCCGATCTGGAAGTCCATCCGCTCGATCATCCGCTGATACGTCTTCTGCGTGCCGCCGTCGAAGTGCCAGAGGCTCGCCGTCTTGAGCCGCTCCGATTCCGCTTCGTCGCCGGGCGCCTCCCAGGGCCAGTGCGGCGCGTTGAAATGCAGGCTGAGGAACATCGGCCGCGAGCCGGCCGCGGCGCGGTCGATGACGTCGACGGCGCGGTCGCCGAGCAGGTCCGTCAGGTAGCCGTTCTGGTGGACCGGGACGTCTCCATCCCACAGATCGTCCTTGTGATCGGTGCCCTGGTGCGCGTAGTAGTCGACGGCGCCGCTCCGGAAGCCGTAGAAGTGGTCGTAGCCGCTCGCCAGCGGTCCGTACCGGGGCAGGGCGCCGAGATGCCACTTGCCGACCAGCGCGGTTTCGTAGCCGGCTTTCTTCAAGAGCGACGGCAGCGTCGGATGCTCGGGCGGCACGCCGACGTTTTCACTGGCGACCGCGATGGGTTCCTCCAGCCCGACGCGGAGCCGATACTGATACCGGCCCGTGATCAGCGCCACGCGCGTCGCGGTGCACACGGCCGAGTTCGCGTAGCCCTGCAGCAGCCTGACGCCGTTCGCCGCGAGCCGGTCGATGTTCGGCGTCGACAGGTCCGGCCGGCCGTAGCACCCGACATCGGCGTAGCCGAGATCGTCCGCGAGGATGAATACGATGTGGGGCGGACGCGGACGCTGCGCGAGGACGCGCGTGCCCGCCAGCGCGAGCGAGCCGGCGGCGGCCCGCAGCACGGTTCGACGAGTCAGATCCGAGCTCTTCGGCATGGGCCACTGTAACCTTTCCCCCGCCGCAGACGTGATATCGGGTATGAAAAACATCGTCATCGTCGGCGGAGGCATCGCGGGTCTGGTCGCGGCTGTCGAGGCGTCGAGATCCGGCGCGCCGGTCCTCGTCCTCGAGAAAGCGGCGTCGCTCGGCGGGCGGGCCGCGACGCGCGACAAGGGCGGGTTCTCCTTCAACCTCGGGCCGCACGCGCTCTATCGCCACGGCGCGCTGCGACAGGCCTTGCGCGCCTTCGGCATCGACCCGAAGGGCGCCGTCCCCGGCGCCAACGGGGGCTTCGCTCTACACCACGGGCGGCGGCACACGCTGCCGGCGGGGTTCGCATCGCTGCTGACCACGGGGTTGCTCCCGCTGTCGGCTAAGCTGGAGTTCGCGCGACTGCTGACCGCAATCGGCCGCGTCGACGCCCAGGCGGTGCAGCGACAGACGCTGACGGCCTGGCTCGAGGCGAATGTCCGCCACGCGCTCGTTCGGGATCTGGTCAAGATGCTCGTTCGCGTCACGACGTTCACCAACGATCCCGATCGCCAGAGCGCCGGCGCCGCCCTCGAGCAGTTGCAGCTCGGGGCCAGTGGGAACGTGCTCTACCTCGATCGCGGGTGGCAGACGATGGTGGATGCGCTCCGCGCGGCGGCGGCCGCGAACGGCGCGGCGTTCCGTGTCGCAGCCCCGGTCCTCGGCATCGACGAGATCGGGCCGGACGCGACAGGGGTCCGCCTCGCGGACGGATCGCGCGTCGACGCTGGGGCGGTCGTCCTCACCGGCGCGCCGGCGGACGTCGACACAATCGCGGGAACGCGCTTCGCCGCGTCGCTGCCGCCGCCCGTGCGACTCGCCACGCTCGACGTCGCGCTCCGCACGCTGCCGCAGCCGAAGCGCCTCGTCGCGTTCGGCGTCGACGCGCCGGTCTATTTCTCCGTGCACTCGGCGGTGGCGGCGCTCGCGCCCGCTGGCGCCGCGGTCATCCACGTGTCACAGTACCTGCGGCCGGACGAGCATGCAGGCCGCGACGTCGAGCGGACGCTCGAAGGCGTCCTGGACGATCTGCAGCCGGGATGGCGCACCGTGATCGAGTCGAAACAGTTCCTGCCGAATCTCGTCGTCACGAACGCGGAGCTGACGGCCGCGCAGGGCGGCACCGCCGGCCGTCCATCGACACGGCTCCCAGCGTTCGACAACGTGTTCGTCGCGGGCGATTGGGTCGGACCGCACGGTCAGTTGTCCGACGCGGCAGCCGCAAGTGCGATCGCCGCCGCGCAGGCGGCCCTCAAACGCTGCGCTCCGCAGAACCGCGGCACGCAGGCGGCGACGGCGGATCGCGGCACAGGGGCAGCGCAGCCCTTCGCGGCTGCCGTCGCTTCATGACCGTCGGGCTCGAACAGGCGTTCGTGGAGCATCGTCGGTTCCTGTGGAGCCTCACGTACCGCATGACCGGCAACGCCGCGGACGCCGACGAAATCGTCCAGGACACGTTCGTCCGCGCGATGGAGCATTCGCCGGCGCGGACCGAATCGCTGCGGCCGTGGCTCGTCAAGGTGGCGATCAACCTCGCGCGCGACGCGCTGCGCAAACGCCGGCGGCGCGAGTACGTCGGCCCCTGGCTCCCGTCGCCGATCGAGAGCGAGCACGAGCAGCCCCCGTCGCACGAGCCGAGGATGGAGGACGGCCGCACGCTCGAGGACCGCTACGACCTGATCGAGAGCGTGTCGTTTGCGTTCCTGCTGGCGCTCGAGCGGCTCACGCCGACGCAGCGCGCCGTGCTGTTGCTGCGGGATGTCTTCGACTATTCGGTGAAGGAAACCGCCGACGCGCTGGATCTCTCCGAGTCGAACGTCAAGACGACGCATCACCGCGCGCGGCAGGCGATGGCGGACTACCATCGCGACCGCCGCCCGGTGACGGCGGACCTGCAGGCCGACACGCGCCGGGCGCTCACCCGCTTTCTGCAGTGCCTCCAGGCCAACGACGTGCCCGGCGTCGAAGCGCTGCTGGCCGAAGACGTGCGGACGCTGACCGACGGCGGCGGCGAGTTCCGCGCCGCGCTGCGGCCGATCGTCGGCCGCGACAAGGTGACGCGCTTCTTCTTCGCGGTGTCGCGCGTGCGACAGCAGCACGCGGTGCAGCCGCTCTCGCTCAACGCGCTGCCGGCCGCGCTGGTCGACGTCGCGCCGGGGCCCGACCGCGTCGCGCCGCGCACCACCCTTCAGATCGAGCTCGACGCCGCGGGCCGAATCGCGCGGATCTACTCGGTCAGCGCCACGCGGAAACTCGCCGCGCTCCGTCACGTGCCCGCCCGATAACGCCGCGCGCGGCGGCGCCCGCCTACTGCACCGTATGCACCACGAGCGCCGAGTTGCTCGCCGCGAGCCCCGTGGCGTCGAGATACGACGCCGTGAACACGTGCGCACCGACGGTGAGCGTCGAGTTCGTCAGCGTGCCCTGGAACACGCCGCCGTTGTTGACCAGCGGCGCCGCGCCCAGGAATGTCTCGTTGTGGAAGAAGAGCACGATTCCGGACGTGGCGCCGCCGGTCACCGTCGCCGTGAGCGTGACGGTGCTGCCCGCCGCCGAGGGATTCGGGTTCGCCGTCATCGTGATACTGGTCGAGCCCGGCCGCGCGCCCGAGTAGATGGTGATGAAGGCCGGCGACGCGACGCTCGACGCGTACGTCGCGTCGC
Source organism: Vicinamibacterales bacterium (assembly GCA_035650895.1). Taxonomy (GTDB): domain Bacteria; phylum Acidobacteriota; class Vicinamibacteria; order Vicinamibacterales; family CAVVIG01; genus Gp6-AA45. Next base: position 46,219 of record DASRGT010000001.1, on the reverse strand, counting down.
CGAGGTACCTCGCGAGCAGCACGTGCACGCCGGCCGTCGAGACCGCGGAGGTGCTGATCCACGCGAACCCGCCCGATGTCGTCGGCGAAACCGTGCCGGTGCCAAGAAGCGTCGCGCCGTCGTAGAACTCGACGGTGCCGGTCGGAGACGTCCCGCCGGAGGCGCCCACGAGCGCGAGCACCACGACCGGCGAGCCCGCCGCCTGCGGGTTCGTCAACGGGATCAGTTGCGTCAGCGTCGAGTTGGCGGCCGGCTGCACGGTGACCGGCACCGGCGCGGAGGCGCTGCCGGCGAAGGTGGCGCCGCCCGCGTACGTCGCGACGATCGCATGAACGCCGGCCGCGGAGAAGCTCGTCGTGATGAAGGCCGTGCCCCCCGACAGCGTCGCCGTTCCAAGCGTGGTCGAGCCGTCGCTGAAGGTGACGTTGCCCGTCGGCGTGCCGCCGCCGCTCGCGCTGACCGTGGCCGTCAGCGTGATCGGCTGGACGAGGCCGATCGTCGACGCCGACGTCGTCAGCGACGTCGTCGTGGGCGATCCGTTCACCGTCAGCGTGGTCGACGCGCCGGCGGACGCGCCGAAGGTGTCGGTGACGGTCAGCTCTACGCCGAACGTTCCGACTCCGAGCGCGGTCACTTGCGCCGCGGTCAGCGTCGGCGTGGCGCCGCTCAGCGAGATGGTGTTGTTCACCAGCCAGGCGTACGCGACCACGTGATCGCCGGGATCCGGATCGGAGGAGGCAGTGCCGTCGAACTGAATGGCGACGCCGACATCGGTCACGTAGGGCCCCGCCGGCCTGGCGACCGGCGCGTGGTTGTTGGGCGTGACCGTGATCGACACGGTGGCGACGTTCGAGTCGGCCGTGCCGTCGTTCGCCTTGAACGTGAAGCTGTCGGCGCCAAAGTAGCCGGCCGACGGCGTGTACGTGAGGTTCGGAGTCGTGCCGCTCAACGATCCGTGGCCCGGTGCGGTGACGATTGCAAACGTCAACGGATCGCCGTCGGCATCGGCAGCGGTGAGCGTCACGCCAAGCGGCGTATTCGCCGGCGTGGACACCGACTGGTTGTTCGCGACCGGCGCGTGGTTGGCGTGGACCTGGCACGCGTCGCCGATGCCGTCGCCGTCGGTGTCGAGCTGATCGGCATTCGCGACGAGCGGACAGTTGTCGAGGCCGTCGAGCACGCCGTCGTGGTCCGTGTCGATCGCGATGCGGTACAACACGCCGTTCAGATTCGGGCCGCCCGAATCGGTCGCGCCGTAGAAGACGCCGTCGGCGCCGAGCGCCAGCCCGCCCCATGGGCCCGCGCCGTGGGTCAGATCGAAGCTTGCGATCACCCTGAACGACGACCCGTTCACGGCGAACGCCGTCCCGTACCCGTTCGGGCCGCCGCTGGTCGTCGTTCCGTACATCCAGCCGCCGGCGCCCTTGACGAGCGAACCATGGGGAAACGCTCCCTGGTTTTGCGGCACGAGGCAGCACGACGGAAACGCCTGAACCGTCGTGAACGTCGGCGGTGTGGTGTTCGTATCGAGCGAGAACACGATTCCGGCGCCGCTGACGCCGTTGTTGGGCGCGACGCCGAAGAACACTCCGGGCCGGCCCTCCGTCAGTCCGTTCGTCGGATACGCGGCGTCGAGCGGATCGGTCGGCGAGAAGGCGTGCAGCACCAGGAACTGCCCGCCCGACGTGTCCAATCGGAAAATGGTGCCGCCGCCGAACGGGCCGCCCTGCGCCGCCATGCCGTACAGGAGGCCGTCGCTGCCGCGGATCAGCCCCGCCTGGATCGAGTTCCCCTGTTGCAGATTCCCGTCGTCGAGCGAGTGCAGGACGTGGAAGCCGGTCCCGTCTTCGTTGATCGCGAAGATCGCGCCGGCTCCGGACGTCCCGCCGCCGGTGGTCGTGCCGTACAACGTCCCGCCGATGTCGAGCAGCTTCCCGTACGGCGCATATCCGTTGACCACGGTGCCCGAATCGAACGTGTGGAGAACGCGGAAATTGGCGCCCGACGGATCGACTTTGTAGACGACGCCGCCGCCGCTGCCGGCGCCGCCGAAGGGCGTGACGCCGTAGAGGGCGCCGTCGATGCCGACGGTCACGCCGCTGTACGCCGCGGTGCCGTCGACGCCGGCATTGAAGTCGTGGACGACGGTCAGCGACGGTCCCGCGGGATCCAGCCTGAAGACGGTGCCCGAGTCGTGCAGGCCGCCCCGCTGCGATGTGCCGTAGAAGGCGCCGTTGACCGGCGTCAACTCCGACGTCACCTGGTTAGGCAGAATCGGGCCGAACGCGTGGACGACCTGCGCCCCCGTCGAACCGCTCATCGGAACGCTGAAGACCGTGCCGGCGCCGCCGGGGCCATCCAGCCACGCCGTGCCGTACAGCGACCCGCCGATCTCGATCACGCCGGCGCGCGGTCGGCTGCCGCTGGTGGCGGGATCGAAGTTGTGCCGCACCGATCCGACCGGCGGATCGGTGCTGATGTCGAGCCTGAACACGGCGCCCGCGTTGTGCGCGCCGCCGCTTTCCGCGGTTCCGTACAGCGCGCCGTCGCTCCCGAGGAGCAGCGGCGCCACCGGCGACATGAATCCGTCGAAGAAGAAGTAGACCGGGGTGAACTCGCCGGCTGCGTCGATCTTGAAGATCTCGCCGCATCCCTGCAGGACGCCGCCGGTGCTCGAACAGAGCTGTTGCGTGGTGCCATAGAAGTCGGTGCCCACCTTCACCAGCGCCGCGTACGGGTAGGCGCCGTAGCCGGTACCGAAATCCCAGAGTTGGCTGTAGTTGGTGCCGCTCGTGTCGATGCGGAAGACGGTACCGAACTCGTTCGATCCACCGAACTGCGTCGTCCCGTACAGAAATCCACCCGACTCGACGAGCGAGGCCACCGGGAAACGCCCGTCTCCCGGCGTGCCGAAGGACCAGAGCAGCGAGACGGTCGGCGGATCGGTGCTGGTGTCCAACTGGAACACGGTGCCGCCGTTGTCGTGCGCGCCGCCGTTTTCCGTCGTGCCGTAGAACAGGCCGTTGACTTCGATCAGCCCGGCAAACGGATACGCGCCGTCCGCCGGATCGGACGGATCGAAGACGTGCAGCGTTTCGAGCGCGTCGCCCGGCGACATGCCGATGCGGAAGACCGTTCCGCCGCCGTTCGAGCTGGGGCCCGCGCCGAACGATGTCGTGCCGTACAGAAGGCCGCCGCTCTCGATCAACTCGGCGGCCGGGCACACGCCGTCGTTGCCGTTGAATGAATGGAGCGTCGCGAAATTCGTTCCGTTCGGCGACACGGTGAAGATGGAGCCGGCGCCGAACTGGCCGCCGGTGCAGGCGGTGCCATACAGATTGCCGTCGCTGCCCAGCAGGAGCTTCGCCTCGGGCAATCCGCCCTCGGCGCTGAGATTGACCAGCACTTCCGGCTGCACCTGCGCCAGCGCGGGCGCGGCAATCGCCAGCAGACAGAAGGCGGCGATTGACGCGCGCCGTCTCGGGACACCAGTCAAGGCACTCGACCGAATTCGTAGCTGCATCGCTCGCTCCATCGGGCTGTCGGCCACACCGCGGTTGGCTGCAGATTCTTTACGCGCGTTTTACGAAAAGACAAGCTCAAATGATCGGCGCGCGGCTTCGGTGCGCGCGGGCGCGGAAGTCCGACGTTTCGGCGCCTTTCTGTTCGGGGAGCGGTTAGATCACGCGCCGGTCGCGGAGCCGGGCGCGCGAGGCCGCATCGAGGCCGGCGGCTTCGAGGACCGCGTCGGTGTCGGCGCCCAGGGATGGTGCCTTGGCGCGCGCCGGGCTGTCGGGAGGCCCCACCACCGGTGTCAGACACGTGTCGACGCCTTCGAACCGCGCGAGCCACTCGTCGCGCGTCTTCGTACGCATCACGGCGCGGATCTCGTCGAACCGGCGCGCGTGCTGCAGCGGCAGGAACTCCGGACGCTCCAGCGCGGCGCAGAACGTCTGCCAGAACTTCGCCTCGAGCGCGCCGAGCGCCAGCCACTCGCCGTCGGCCGTTTCGTAGAGGGCGTAACACGCGCTCTCGAAATCGCGGGTCGACGGAAACAGCGTCCACTCGCGTGCGGCTTCGCTGAGCGGAACGTCGATCGCCGCACCCACGCCGGTACGCTGACGCTCGACGATCGCCGCGAGGACGGCAATCGCCGTCTGCATCGCCGCGCCGATGTCCGCGACCAGCGGACCCGGCGCGACGGGCGGCCGCAGCAGTCCGGCGAGCGCCTCGTAGTTGATGTCGTGCGCCGGCCGTTCGGCGCTCGTGCTGTCGCGCGGGAAGCCGATCATCGACGCGCAGATCAGCCGCGGATGCCGGCGCCGCAGCGTGGCGGCGTCGACGCCGAGCCGCGCCGCCGTCGACGGGCGGAAGCTGTCGACGACGACGTCGGCGCGTGCGAGAAGCGCGTCCAGAACGGCCGATGCGTCCGCCGATCGCAAATCGAGCGTGACGCTTTTCTTGCCGTGGTTGAGCGCGTCGAAGTAGCGCGCCCCGAGCGTGCGCATCGTGTCGCCGCCGCGCGGGTCCTCGATCTTGACGACGTCGGCGCCGCGATCCGCGAGCAGCTTCGTCGCGTACGCCCCGGGCAGCAGCCGCGTCAGATCGAGGACGCGGACGCCGTCAAGCGGCGGCACGGCGCAGGCGGCTGTGCGAGAAGCCGTACGAGAAGTACAGCACGAGCCCGATCACGAGCCACACGCCGAACCGCTCCCACGCGGACTGCGGCAGGCCGAACATGATGTACACGCAGCCGGCCGCCGAGAGCACGCACACCGGCCACACGAGCGGCACGCGGAACGGGCGCGGCCGCTCCGGCTCGGTGTGCCGCAGGACGAGGACGCCGATGCTGACGAGCATGAACGCGAACAGCGTGCCGATGTTCGTCAGATCGTAGGTTTCGGCCGCGTCTCCGATCACCGCCCACAGCGCGACGAACACCCCCGTGATGATCGTCGTCGTCGCCGGAATCTTCGTCACCGGGTGGATCCGCGCCGCCCACTTCGGGAGGAGGCCGTCGCGCCCCATCGCGAAGAAGATCCGCGGCTGGCCGTACTGGAACACGAGGAGCACCGCCGACATCGACACCGCCGCGCCGAGCGCGACGAACCAGCCCACGGTCTTGAACCCGGCCACTTCGAGCGCATGCGCCAGCGGGTCGGCCGTCACGCCGAGCTCCTTGTAGGGCACCATGCCGGTCAGCACCGCGCCGATGACGACGTAGATCAGCGTGCAGATGGCGAGGCCGCCGAGGATGCCGAGCGGCAGGTTGCGCTGCGGGTTCGTCGTCTCCTCCGCCGCCGTCGAGATCGCGTCGAAGCCGATGTAGGCGAAGAAGACGATCGCCGCGCCCTGATGGATGCCGGTCCACCCGTTGGGCGCGAACGGATGGTAGTTGGCGGAATGCAGATGCGTGGCGCCGACGAGCACGAACACCGTGAGCGCGATCAGCTTGATCACCACCATGATGTTGTTCGCCGTGGCGCTCTCGCGTGCGCCGCGCAGCAGCAGCCACGTGATCAGCATGACGATCGAGAACGCCGGGATGTGCAGGAGAATCGGGATGCCCGCGAGGTGCGGCGCGCTGTTCAGCAGGCCGTGGATCTGCGGGTCCGCGCTGAGCAGCGCGGTGCGGTAGCCGGTGGTCGTCCAGGCGGGAAGCGTCACGCCGAAGCCGCGCAGCAGCGTGTTGAAGTAATCGCCCCACGAGATCGCCACCGCCACGTTGCCGACGGCGTATTCGAGGATCAGGTCCCACCCGATGATCCACGCGACCAGCTCGCCGAGCGTCGCGTACGAATAGGCGTAGGCGCTGCCCGCCTGCGGGATCATCGACGCGAGCTCCGCGTAGCAGAGGCCCGCGAGCGCGCACGCCCCGCCGAGGAGCAGAAACGAGAACACCAACGCCGGCCCGGCGCCCTGGCGAACGACCTCGCCGTTCGGCCCGAGCTGTCCGGCGGCCGCCGTGCCGATCGCGCCGAAGATGCCCGCGCCGATCACCGCGCCGATCGCGAGCATGATCAGGTCGCCGGCGCCGAGCGTCCGCTTCAACGACTGGACGCCCTCGGTCTCCTCGACGAGATCCGCGATCGGCTTACGTTGGAAGAGTTGCGACATGTGGGGCGGATTGTACCGGCAATCGGTACACCGTGTCGTTCGAGCAGACCGCCAGCGTCCCCGCCGCGTCGAACGCCACGCCGACCAGGCCGGGGCCCGACAGCATCAGCTCCGGCGGCGCGCCCTCGCGCACGCGATACACGCCGCTCGATCCGGCGAGCGCCTCGACGACGTGGAGCACGCCGTGCGCGTCGAACGCGATCCCCTGCGGACGGCCGAAGCCGACGTGGAACTCCGAGATCCCGCCCTCCATCGTCAGCCGATAGATCGCGTCGTACGAGCCGAGCGTCGGCCCCGTGACGAACAGCGCGCCGTCGGGGGCCATCGCCAGATGGAACGCCGCCACGCTCGACGGCAGCGTCGCGAACGTCGTCGCCTTGCCGGCGGGATCGACGCGGAAGATCGTCCCCGATCGATCGCCGACGAACAGCGTGCCGTCCGGCGCGAACGCGAGGCCGCAGGCGACGCCGAGATCGGTGGCGAACGGCTCGGCGTACCCTTCCGGCGACACGCGGTAGACGGTCCCCTCGAAGCGGCTGGACACGTACAGGCGGCCGTCGGGCCCGAGCGCCGTCGATGTCGGGTTGACGATGCCGGAAGAAAACGTCTCGCGCGTGCCGGACGGCGTCACTCGGAAGACCGACACCGGCACCTGCTGGCCGCGCGTCCCGCTGAACGTCACGTACAGGTTTCCGCTGCGATCGAACGCCGGGTTGTCGACCTGGTGGACACCCGACGCAAACGGCGCGGCGATGTCGACGACGACGGTCTGGCCCGGCACCTCGTCGATGCGCACGGGCGCCGGACCGGCGCGCAGGCCCGGCGGCACGAGGACGTCGATCCGCGCGGACGAGGCGAAGACGACGCGTGCGGGCGCATCGCCGACGCGCACGCTCGGAAGCCTGGGCTGGTCGATCGGGAAGTGTTCGCCGAGGATGGAAACGCGGCCGCCTTCGATCGCCTTCGTCGGACGAGCGGCGGTAATGGCAGTCATCAGCCGGTCGACTGATTATGTATCGTCCAGCTCGACGTTCCAGTAGAGGTAATCACGCCAGCTCTCGGGCGCGTTGCGCAGGCCGACCGTGATGCGGATGGCGGGCGCCGATTCGGGACGCTTCGGCATCCGCAAGAGTGTCATGCCGGCTTCAGCCGGCGTGCGCCCACCTTTCTTGCGATTGCACGTGACGCAGCACGTGACGATGTTCTCCCAGTCCTTGCGTCCGCCCTGCGCGACCGGCACGACGTGGTCGAAGGTCAGCTCGCCGGTCGGAAAGAGATCGCCGCAGTACTGGCACGTGTGCTCGTCGCGCGCGTAGATGTTGGCGCGCGAGAACGGCACGTAGTCGAAGCGACGCTTGATCTTGATGTAGCGGAGCAACCGGATGACCGACGGCAGCCTGAACGTGATGGAGACCGCGTGGATCTCGCGGTCGTATTCGCGCACGACCTCGACCTTCCCCTGGCAGAGCAGCGTAATCGCTTTCTGCCAGTGGACGATCTTCAGCGGCTCGTACGACGCGTTGAGCAGAAGGGTCTGCTCCATCGCATGAAATTTTGCCCGACCGCTGCCGAGGTGTCAAGGCGGCGCGTGCCAGAAGCGCCTTGTTTCGTGGTGTTTACCGGCGGGTATGGTACGCTCTCGCTCGAACCGATAGAGCGAACGTGCAGCGGATCCTCGTCCTCGCCATCGCCGCCCTCGCCTCCGCGTGCGCCTCGACCGGCGCGGTGCCGAAACCGTTTCCGCTGCCCGGACCCGCGTCGTCAGCCCCGGCGCCCGTCGCGGCGCCGCGCGCGCCCGCCAACGGCCGATTCGACGGCTACGCACTGGTGGGCACGGCGCTGTCGTTCCGCGGCGTGCCGTACCGCAACGGCGGCAGCGATCCAGGCGGATTCGACTGCAGCGGCTTCACGCAGTACGTTTTCGCGCAATACGGCATCGCGCTGGCTCGCGAAGTGCGCGAGCAGTTCAAGCAGGGCGCGTCGGTCCCGCCCCACGACGTCGAGCCGGGCGATTTGATCTTCTTCTCCACGACCGAGCCGGGGCCGTCCCATGTGGGCATCGCGGTGGGGGGCGACGAGTTCGTGCACGCGCCGAGCTCCACCGGCGTCGTGCGCGTCGAGCGGCTGGGATCGAGCTACTGGGCGCCGCGATTCCTCGGGGCGCGACGCGTCAACTGAGGCACACCGCGAGCGGCGCCAACGCTGCGCCGCGCATCGTCACGCGGCGCGGAACGCGCCCTTCCGGATCAAGCGCTTCGACGTCTTCGTCATGAACTGGCGCACGTGCAGGTCGTCCTGCGTGTACTTCACGACCGGGCCGTTCGTGCGCAGCAGCTCCACCTTCACGTCGTCGGCGTCCGCTTCGCAGGGCAGCTGCTCGGGCAGCCGCTCGATGTAGCGCTGCGGGAAGGAGGGAAACGTTCGGAACGTGGTGCCGACGACGCCGCCGTAGGTGCATTCGAGCGCGTCGAAGTCTCTCGTGAGGAACTCGTAGGCGTCGGACGAGGGGCGGCTGTCGAGATACGTGTGCACCATCTCGGCCACCTGCTCGAAGAAGTGCTGACCGTGGCAGTTCGCGGAGTAGGTGCCGTCCTCTTTCTCGATGCGGCGGATTCCGTTCAGATCGGGATCGATGTGATAGAGCTCGTGCACGACGGTGTCGAGCTTCGCGATCCACGACGCGGCGCCCGGATAGAAGCGCTCCTTGCGCGAGTGATCGAGCGACTGATCGCAGAAGCGCGGCAGCGCGAACGACAGCATGTACTTCACCGGCCGCGTGCCGAGCATCACCGTCGGCGATTTCGTGACGAACCACTCCGAGCGCCGCGTGATCCGCTTCGTCAGCCGATCGCGCCAGAAGTAGTAGCCCGGCTCGCTCGGCGGCAGCGTCAGACAATGGCAGGTGGCGAATGCGCCTTCCGCGTCGGAGCGTCCGCTGCGCGCGAACACCAGCACGTCGGCCATGTCGATGAACGACAGGGTTGGAACGCGGGAGATGATGTCTTGCATCAGCAGCGTGAGACGTTCGGTGTAGTTGATCATCCCGAGACACCACTACCTACGACCGAGCCGTGCGCACACGCCGCCACGGGGGATGGGGCCCTCGAGTGGACGGAACGCGGTCCCTGTTTGTCGATTTCGAGCGAAGAGATTGTAGGCGCTCGCCCCCGGCAGCGTCAAGCTGAGCGGCTGCTAATTGCTTGTTATTGCACAACTTGAGCGCTGAGCTCCGGTTCGACGACGACGTGCATCCGGCGCAGGATCAGCTGCTGGCGCCGGAGCAGCCGGGCGTTGGGGTGCGCCGGGCTGTAGACGCGCGGGTTGATGATCGCGGCCGCGAGCAGCGCCGCCTGCTCGGGCGTCAGCTCCGACGACGATTCGTGGAAATAGGTGCGCGCGGCGGCGTCGACGCCGTAGATGCCGTCGCCCCACTCGATCACGTTGAGGTAGAGCTCGAGGATGCGCGCCTTCGGGAGCTCCGCCTCGAGGCGCCGCGCGATGATCCACTCGCGGAACTTGCGCAACGGGTTGCGCGAAGGCGACAGGTAGAGATTCTTGGCGAGCTGCTGCGTAATCGTGCTCGCCCCGCGGCTGAAACGCCCGCGCTGCCAGTCGGTCTGCAGCGAATCCTGGAGCTGCCCGAAGTCCACGCCTTCGTGCTGCCAGAACGCATCGTCTTCGGCGACGAGCACGGCGCGCTTCAAATCGCGGGCGATGCGCGAATAGCTCTGCCATCGCATCACTTTTCGAACCGGCTCGCCCCGCGCGCGGGCGTCGCGCGCGCGCAGTTCGATGAAGGCGGTCGTCGTCGGATTCGTGGTCCGCAGCGGGCGCACGTCGGGCAGCGTCAGGTACGCGTACGCGACGACGGCGAAGCCGCCCGCGACGAGCGCCGCAATCACCTGCAGGGCTCTCTTCACGCGTATCGTCTTATCGGACGGACGCCGGCGTACGAGGTTGCAGAACCGCTCACCCGTTCACAACAATCTTCAGCCGTTCACCCGCCCGCGGCTGATCGTCGACCGGATGGCCGTTCATGATCGCGAGCGTGGACGGCTTGACGACGCCGTTTCCGGCGCGGGCGGCGATCGCCTGCCAGGTGTCCCCCGGGCGCGCGGTGTAGAGATCGATCCGGTTCGGCTGCAGCCGTTCCGCGTCGGCGCGGGTGAGGGGACGGAAGGAATCGATCGCGTTCGAGAACGCCGGTTCGCTCGCGTCGTACGTGTCGAGCGGCGCGATGCCGGCGAGCAGGTAGATTGCCCGGTCGTACACGATGTGCGCCGCGCGGATGCGAACGCGTCCGAGGTTCTGCATCGGTCCGGCGTAGCTGCCGACGAACGCGTCCAGTCCGTGGATTGACGTGCGCCCGCCGCTGATTTCCGTGAAGCCGGCGCGCTGCATGCCGTAGACGGCGACCGCATCGATCGTCCGGCCGACCGGGCGCTGAACCGGTTCGAGCACCATCAGCGGCTTGCCGCCCGGCAGCCGCGCGACCACCTGCGACGTGCCGTTCGCCACCTCCCAGCCTTCGGGAAAATCGACGGCAAACCGCAGCCCGCCGTGCAGAAACGTCGCGCCGCGGACGATCCCCTGCGCGGGATTGTCGCCGTAGGTGAGTCCGTCCATCCGTTTGAGGTAGCCGTCGTGATCGGTCGTGAACTTCGTCGCTCCCTGCTCGGCATCGCGAACCGCGGCCTGCACCCGCTGTGCGCGATCCTCGGCGACCGGGTGCGTCTGCATCCAGTTCGGAATGCCCTTGGTGTCGCTCGCCTCCTCGATGCGCGCGAGCGTGGTGAGCATCTGCGGGATGCCGTCGGGATCCCATCCGGCGCGGGCGGCGTATTTCGCGCCGAGCGAGTCGGCTTCGAGCTCGTCGTCGCGGCCGTTCTTCAGCATCAGCAGGCCGAGCCCCGTTTCGCCGAGCTCCGCGAACGGACGCGACTGCGGCACGAGGATCGATCCGACGATCAGCCCGATGCTCGAGGCCGTGGAGCGCGAGTACTGCCGCGCCGAGTGGCGCGCGTTGACGTGGCCGATTTCGTGGCCGAGCACGCCGGCGAGCTGGGCCTCGTCCTGCAGGAACGGCAGGATGCCGCGCGTGATGTAGATGTATCCGCCGGGCAGCGCGAACGCGTTGATGGCCGGCACGTCGACGATCGCGAAGTGCCACGGCAGGCCGGGACGTTCGGAGACGCTGGCGAGCCGCAGGCCGACGTCGTTGACGTATTGCTGGAGCGCCTGGTCGCCGTACAGGCCCATCTCCTTGCGGACCTGGGCGTCCTGTTCCTGGCCGATCTGGATTTCTTTGTCCTCGCTCATCAGCGAGAACTCGCGCTGGCCGGTGACGGGATTCGTCGCGCACCCCGCGGCGAACAGTAGCGCGACCGCGCAGCCGATGCCGACTGGCCTACGCGTGAGCGCGACGATCCTGCCTGGCGAGCGCACGCTCCAGAGCTCCACGCAGTAAGACGATCAAACGCGGCGAAGAGCTGGCGCCCATCAGCCCGATGCGCCACACCTTGCCGGCGAGCGGTCCGAGGCCGGCGCCGATTTCGATGTTGTACTCGTCGAGGAGATGTTTGCGCACGGCCGCCTCGTCGATCCCGTCGGGGACGCGCACGGCGTTCAACGTCCACAGCCGCTCGCCGGCCGGCGGCAGGACGCCGAGCCCCATCGGCTTGAGGGCATCGAGGAACGCGAGGTGGTTCCGTTCGTGCCGCGCCCACCGCGCCTGCAGCCCCTCCTCTTCGACGATCGCCAGCGACTCGTACGACGCGTAGACGAGCGCCGACGACATCGTGTGGTGATACTTGCGGTTGACCCAGTAGTCCTGCAGCAGCGACAGGTCGAGATAGAAGCTGCGGCACGCGACGCGCTGCTCGAGCGCGCGCGGACCGAAGACGACCGGCGCCATCCCCGCGGGGCCGCCGAGGCACTTCTGCGTGCAGCTGTAAACCGCGTCGAGGCCCCACTCGCCCACCTTCAGCGGATGACCGCCGAACGAGGTGACCGCGTCGACGATCGTCAGCGCGCCCTGCTCGCGCGCCACGGCCGCGAGCTGCTGCACCGGATTCAGCACGCCGGTCGACGTCTCCGCATGCACCATCGCGACGACGTCCGCGCCCGATTGCGCGAGCTGCCGCCGCAGCGCCTCGGGGTCGGCGGCGCGTCCCCACTCGACGTTCAGCCGGCTGACCGTGGCCCCGTACCGCTCGCACATCTGCGCGAGCCGATCGCCGAAGTACCCGGTGACGACGACGGTCGCGCGGGTGCCGTCTTTCACGAGATTCGCGACGCACGTCTCCATGCCGGAGGTGCCCGTCCCCGAGATCAGCAGCGAGAACGACCCGTCGGCAGCTCCGAACGTGCGCCCGAGCTGCGCGCGGATTTCGTCCATCAGCTTCAGCATCAGCGGATCGAGGTGGCTGATGGTCGGCGTCGCCATCGCGCGCATCACGCGCGGCGAGGTCAGGCTCGGCCCCGGGCCGAGCAGGATGCGATCGTTATCGGGCAGCAGGCTCATAGTGGATGGACAGCTGAGAGTTGAAGTGTGAGAGTTGCGACAACGCGTCGCGCACGGCCGCGTACGCCGCGTCGGGTGCGGCCACGAGCGGCGGACGCGGCATCCCGACGTCGTACCCGATCACGGACAGCGCCGCCTTCAGACCGGCGACGCCGTAGCCGCCGCCGCCGAGCAGCCTGGCGATCGGCAGCAGCTCCTGCTGCAGCCGCTGCGCCTCGTCGTGCCGCGCGGCGCGCGTCAACTCGTAGAGCTGCACGCACGCTTCGGCGACGACGCAGGCGGGCGCGAGGATGCCGCCGACGCAGCCGACGCACAGCGCGGCGTAGAAGGTGGCGAGGCTGCCGGCGATCATCTGGAAATCGGCGGGCGTGCCGGCGATCACCTCGGTGATCTGCGCGATGTCGCCGCCCGACTCCTTCATGCCGACGATGTTCGCGTGGGTGCCAAGCCGGGCGACCGCGGCCGGCAGCAGGTTGACGCCGGTGACCGCGGTGAAATTGTAGAGCAGCACCGGCACCGGCGACGCGTCCGCCACGGCCGTGTAGTGCCGGACGAACACGTCGGTCGTCATCTGCGACTTGAAGAAGCCCGGCGTGCGGACGAGCACGTAATCGGCGCCGAGCTCGGCGGCGCGCTTCGTCGCGTGGATGGTGGCCTGCGTCGATTCGCGTCCGGTACCGACGATCATCGTCTGCTCGCGTGGAATCGCTTCGCGCGCGGCGACGATCACGCGGTCCGCCTCCACCTCGTCGAGCAGCGCCGCTTCGCCGTTGGAGCCGAGCACGACGAAGCCCGCGAGCGGCCGCTTGATCCACTTGTCGAGCGCGGCGCGCAGGCGATGCGTGTCGACGCGATCGTGGTCGTCGATCGGCGTCGGGATCGGAGCGAACACACCGGACAGCTTCATCGAAGAGATTCTATGGCAGGCCCGAAGGCCCGCGCCACCGCGCGCGGCCGCCTACCGCGGCGTGTCGTAGCGCAGCCCTCCGGGGCTCCCCTCGAGCGCGAGGTTCAAGCCGAGGACGACGAGGAACATCGCCGCCGCGGGGCTCAGCAGCCACGGAAAGTCGGCGAACACCCGCACGTTGGCGGACGCGTCGTGCAGCATCGTGCCCCAGCTCGCCACCGGGTCGGGAAAGCCGAGGCCCACGTACGACAGCGTCGCTTCGGCCACGATGAACGCGGGAACGAGCAGCGTCAACTGAACGGCGATGTAGCCGCGCGCCGCGGGCAGCAGATGGCGCAGCAGCAGCCGTCCGGCACCGGCGCCGAGCGCCTCTGCCGCGACGGCGTAGTCCATCCGCCGCTCGGAGCGGACGATCGCGCGCACTCCACGCGCGACGAACGGCGCGCCGACGATCGCAAAGATCGACGCGAGCAGCGCGAACACCGTCGCCGGCGCGAGCACGAGCGGCATCGCGGCGCGCAGCGCCAGCGCGACGTACATCGCCGGGAGCACCATCACGAAATCCGCCGTCCGCATCAGCACGTCGTCCACGCCGCCGCCGGCGTAGCCCGCGACGCCGCCCGCGGCGGCGCCGAGCACCATCGCGCCGAGCGCCGACACCGCGGCGAGCGCCAACGACGTCCGCGCGCCGAACACGAGCCGCGTGAACACGTCGCGCCGGTACGCATCGGTGCCGAGCAGCAGCAGCGGCGCGCGCGCCTCGTCGCTCGAGCCGACCAGGTGGCCGCCGCTGAACCACCGCAGCGGCACGGCGATCGCGTCGTCGACGGCGTACTGCTGCTCGAGGCGATTGACGAGCCTCCACGGATGGATGGCGATCCGCGCGCCGGCCATCGTCAGGCGGGACGGCGGCGCGTTCTGGAGGTCCACGAACTGCGCGTCGACGGCGTGCGGCGCGAGCACCGGCGCAGCCATCGCGGCCGCCGCCCACAGCGCCACGAGCGCGATGCCGACCCGGCGGATCACTCGCGCACCCGCGGGTCGACGAATGCGAGGGCGACGTCGGACGCGAGCGTCGCGCACGCGAGGAACACGGCGCCCGTCCCGGCGCAGCCGGCGACGAGATAGACGTCGCGCGCGCCCAGCGCGTCGAGCATCAGCCGGCCGAGCCCCGGCCACGCGGTGATCACTTCCACCGCGAAGGAGCCGCTGAGCAGCGTGCCGACGACGAGACCGTAGACCGCGGCGACGGGTCGCAGCGCCACCTTGAGCGCGTCACGCCACACGACGCGCCGCCGCGAGACGCCGCGCGCGAGCGTCGCGACGACAAACGGCTGCACGATGGCATCGCGCATCGCCTGCGCCTGCAGCCGCTCGAACATCGCCGCGAGCGGCAACGCGATTGCCGCCGCGGGCACGACGAGGTGCTTGAGCAGATCGACGAAGGCGCCGCCCTCGGGGACGGCGGCCGATCGCATGCCGGCGATCGGCACCCACCCGGTGCGCGCGGCGACGAAGACGAGGAACAACGACGTCAGCAGCGGCGGCATAGAAAGGAGCACGACCGATGCCGCGCGGATCACGTGCGGCACGGCACCGCCGCTCCGGCTGCCGGACACGACGCCGAGCGGCAGCCCGACGAGCGTCGCGATGGCCAGCGCCGTCAGCGCGAGGACCGCCGTGTTCGCCGCGCGCTCCGGAATCAGCTCGCGGACGGGCCGGTCGTACAGGAGCGAGGTGCCGAAGTCGAACCGCACCGCGTGCGCCACCCAGTCGCGGTACTGCTCGCCGAGCGATCGGTTCAAGCCGTAGCGTTCGCGCGCGCGCTCGATCGCCTCGGGCCGCGCGCGCATCCCGAGCGCGCCGCTCGCGTAGTCGCCCGGCGCGAGCTCCGTCAGGATCAGCGACGCGGACGACACGGCGACGACGAGGAAGAGCGCGAACGCGAGCCGCCGCAGGATGTAACCGCGCATGTCACCGGCGGACGGCGATTTCGTCGGGCGCCCACAGCACGGGAAACAGATCGTCGGCCGGCTTCATGGCGGCGATTCGCGACGAGACGGCGACGTACAGGTGACGCGCCGCGAAGTAAATCACCGGCTCGTGCTCCACGAACGTGCGCTGCACCTCGTCGAACAGCCGCTTGCGCTCGGCGGCGTCGGTCGACGCGCTCTGGCGCTGCATCAGCTCGTCGATGTGCCGCTCCCAGTCGGTAGCCGGCTTCGCCTGCGCCATGTTCCACAGATGGAACGGGCCCGCGCTCATGAAGAAGTCCTGCTGGTTGACCGGGTCGGTGTCGGTGATGGTCGGGGCGAAATACGCGGCGTCGTACCGCGCCTTGAGCAGCCGCTGCACGACCGCGTTGCCTTCGAGCGCCACGACGTCGACGGTGAGCCCGACCTTCTTCAGCTCGTCGCGGATGAATGCCGCGCCGCGCTCGAAGCGGGGGCGACCGCGCTGCACGAGGACCGAAAAGCGCGCGCCGGGCGGCACGCCAATCGACGCGAGCAGCGCCTTCGCGCGCGCCGGGTCGTACGGCACCGTCGGCGTGCCCGTCCAGTACCAGTCCTTGTTGGAAGGCGAGGTCGGCCCGTAGACCGCTTCGGCGGCGCCGAGGAACACCGCGTCGATGAACGCCTTGCGATCCACCGCCATCGAGATCGCGTGGCGGAGTTCGTCGCGCTGCAGCCACCCGGCGCGCGGATCGCCGTCGAAGGCGCCCGGCTTCAGATTGAACCAGAAGCTGTCGGCCTGGATCGCAGTCCCGATGTCGACGAGCTGGATGCGGCCGTCGCGCGCCGCCTGCTTCATCTGTCCGTACGCGTCGGGCGTCAGGTCTTCGTTCATCACATCGAGCTGCCCGGCGTCGAGCCGCAGCATCTCGGCGTTCTGGTCGGGGATCAGCTCGACCGTCAGGCGATCCAGGTACGGCAGCGCGGCGCCGTCCGTCGTCGTGCGCCAGTAGTGAGGATTACGGTCGAACACCATCCGCTGACCCGGCATGTATTCGTGGAGCACGAACGGGCCGAGGCCGGCCAGATCCGCGGGCGGCGTGCTCGTCGTCCACGCCTTCGCGAACGTGCCCGCCTGCAGCGCCGGCTCGAGCTTGTGCTTCGGCAGGATCGGCAGGTTGTCGAGGATGCGCACACCCGGCCCGAAGGGGGCGGCGAATGCGATCGAGACCGTCTGCGGATCCAGCGCGACGACTTCCATCGGCCGGCCGGCAACCGTCATCGCGTCGGCGAGGACGCTGTCGACCTTCGCGTCGTACACCGCCGCGAATGTAAACACCACGTCGTCGGAGGTGAACGGCACGCCGTCGGAAAAGGTGACGCCGCGACGCAGCGTCAACGTGTAGCGGCGGCCGTCGCGATCGGCGGTCCACGATTCGGCCAGCCACGGTTCGACCTGCTGCGTGGTCTTGTTGACCCGGACGAGCTTGGCCTGCGTGAGCACCGACACCAGCTCGCTGGTGCGGTCCGCGGCGACCAGGCGGTTGAAGGACGCGGGATCGGCGCGGACCGAGCCGACGATGGATCCGCCGCGGGTGGGGGCCGACTTTTGACCCGCCGGCGGCGTCGATCCAGAGCCGGCGCGATTCGGCGATCCGCACGCCGCGGACACGACGGTCGCGCCGGCGAGGAGGAGCCCGGCGATCGAGCGCCGAACGATGCGTGCGTGTCCGGTCAAAAGCTGGCCTGCCGGCCAGAAAATTGGCCGACGAAAATTGCATGCAGACTGACCGTGAAAATCGATTTTGCGTGCAAAATCATCGTGCTTGCCGGCGCGCCGCGCCGAAACGGTCAGGATTTTGGCCGGGCCACCGCGTCTGCGGCCGGCCCGTCCGTTCCCATCCTAGTACAGCAACTCTCGAAGGCGCAATGAGTTACCGCGACGTCGCCGCAGCGTTCGCCGCCCAAGCTCCGCTGGTACCCGCCGTGCCCTCTCCACGGGCGGAGGGCACACGAAGGATGGACCCGATCGAACCCACGGTCGTGACCGATCACGACACTGCCGGCTTCGAACCTCGTATCGGCCGAAGCGTCTCGCTGGACCATGCCGCCGAGCTGCTCGGAGTGTCGCGGCGCACGATCTACAACCGGATTCGCGAAGGACGGCTGCAGACGATTCGAACGATCGGCGGCTCGCAGCGAGTACTGCTCGACTCGGTGAACGACATTCGGCGGCCATAGGCGTAGCCGGACAACACGCCTCCGTAACACGGAGACTCCCCAATGCGTACCCGTTTCACTCTCGTGCTCGCGTTCCTGCTCGCCGGATCTCCCGCGGCGTTTGCCGCCGGATCGCACCGCGCGCGGATGAGCGCCGATCTGCAGGACCACCTCAACGCCGGTTCGCAGGCGATCGAGGTCATCGTCCACGGCGACCGCGCCACGGTGGACGCCGTCGCCGCGCGCTACAACCTCGTCGTCGCCAAGTACCTGGCGAGCGGCGGGGTGCTGCGCGTCACCGCCGGTCAGCTCGCGGCGCTGCAGCAGGACGATGCGCTGGACCACCTGTCGGGCAACACGCCGATTCGCGTCAGCGATCTGGTGACGGCGGAGTCCACCGGCGCCGATCAGGTGTGGACCGGTTCGCGGGATCTGCCGGCGCTGAGCGGGGCGCACGTCACCGTTGCGGTCGTCGACTCGGGCATGGATCCGACGCACGCGGCGCTGAAGGGCCGCATCCTGGCGACGAAGGACTTCACCGGCGGCGATGGCGTGGACCGGTTCGGCCACGGGACGCACGTCGCGGGGATCATTGCGGGCGCGAAGGTGTCGACGCCCGACGGCATCGACTATCGCGGCATCGCGTTCGGCGCGCAGCTCGTCAACCTGCGCGTGCTCGACGCCAACGGCGCCGGGACGGTGGCCGACGTCGTCGACGCGATCGACTGGGCGATCGCGCATCGCGAGCAGTACCGGATCCGGATCATCAACCTGTCGCTCGGCGCGCCGGTGCTGCAGCCGTCGGCCGACGATCCGATGTGCGAAGCGGTGGAGCGGGCGACGCGCGCCGGCATCCTGGTCGTGGCCTCGGCCGGCAACTACGGGCGCACGGCCGACGGGAAGACCGTGCTCGGCTCGATCACGACGCCGGCCAACAGCGCGCACGCGATTGCGGTTGGCGCGCTGGACACGCACGGGACCGCCGATCGCTCCGACGACACGCTCGAGTCGTACAGCTCGCGCGGTCCGACGCCGTACGACCTGCTGATCAAGCCCGACCTCGCGGCGCCGGGGCATCACATCGTGTCGGCCGAAGCGTCGAACGCCTATCTGCCGGCGACGTATCCGGCGCGCCACGTGACGGGTCAGGGCGCGACGGCGTACTTCCAGCTGTCGGGCACGAGCATGGCGGCGGCGGTGGTGAGCGGGTCCGCGGCGCTGCTCCTGGACGAGCGGGCGGGGCTGCGGCCGTGGGAGGTGAAGGCGGCGCTGCAGGTGACGGCGACGTTCATGGCGGAAGCGGGGTTGATCGGGGCGGGGGCGGGGAATCTGAATGTGTTGGCGGCCGCGGATCTTGTGGATTCGAGACAACTGTCCTCAATCATCAACCGATCTCACTCGCCCTTATATCAGCGCTGGAATGCCGCCGGCATTTCCAGCCTGAGCACCTTTTTGGGCACATCGATAGCCAACACGCTGCGAGTCCGCAACTCGACCGTCATTTGGGGGTCGACCGTCATCTGGGGTTCGACCGTGATCTGGGGCGATACGGTGATCTGGGGTGACACCGTGATCTGGGGCGATACGGTGATCTGGGGCGACACAGTGATCTGGGGTGACACCGTGATCTGGGGCGATAGTGTTGGATTGGCCGATTGAAAACCTGAATGCCTCAGCTTGCGGCTGACGCATCACGAGGTCGTTAATGAATTCGACGAAGGAGTGACGATGCGAACCATTATCGTTTGGGACTGAACGACCGATAATCCCAAGGACGTTTATGTCCGATCGAGCCCGCGAGCCCTGGCCGCTCACAGGTTGGGTGAAGGTCTATTTCACCATTGTGATTGCGGCTGGGGTTGGTTTCGTCGCGCTCTCGCTCTGGCAAATTCAACAACACCCGCCCGGGTACCAGTGGTACATGCTCGCCGCCCTGACTCTAATCAGTGGGTCGGCGACGGTCAGCCTTCCCTCAATCGGAATTTCAATATCAGTTTCCGAGACGTTCGTTTTCTTTTCTGTTCTGTTGTTCGGGCCGGCGGCTGGAACCGTAATGGTCGCTTTGGACGCGCTGGTCATGTCCTTCTGGGTAGCGCGCAGACGTCCAGAGTGGTACCGGCCGTTATTCAACATGGCGGCACCAGCAATATCGTTTTGGATCGCATCACATGTCTTGTTTGCAGCAGGACATTTAGAGCCACTACTCAATCGACCTTCTCCGGCGAATGCTCTCGCGCTGCCTCTTGCAACGTGCGCACTTGTTTATTTCGGGCTGAATAGCTCGCTGATTGCATTCCCGACTGCCGCCCAGCGCGGTTTATCGCCATTCCGTGTGTGGCGCGAGAGTTCGCTGTTACTGTCTCTCAATTACCTGTTTGGTGCTGCACTGGCGCTTCTGCTGGTGGTCTACACCCGTGATGTGGATCTCACGTTTATTGGCGTCATCATCCCTCTATTGCTCGTCTCGTACCTGACCTACAAGACAACGGTCGGCCGCATCGAAGATGCCAATCAACATCTGGAGGAAGTGAACCGCCTGTACCTATCGACAATTGAGACATTGGCCATGGCAATCGATGCCAAAGACCAGGTGACACACGGGCACATTCGGCGCGTTCAGGTGTTTGCGGTGAATCTCGCAAAAGCAATCGGAATTCGCGAGCAGAACTTGATTCGCGCGATCGAGGCGGCGGCACTACTGCACGATATGGGCAAGCTTGCGGTGCCCGAGTACATTCTTAATAAACCCGGAAAGTTGACCGAGGCTGAGTTTGAGCGGATGAAGCTACACGCCAGCGTTGGAGCCGACATCTTGTCGGCTATTGACTTTCCCTATCCGGTGGTTCCGATTGTTCGACATCACCACGAAAATTGGGACGGGACCGGATATCCAGATGGTCTTAAAGGCACGAACATTCCAATTGGAGCGCGCATTCTGTCGGTCGTGGACTGTTTCGATGCGTTGACATCTGACCGACCGTACCGGCCGCGTCTCCGAGACGAGGAAGCTCTCCGAATACTGAGCGAGCGACGAGGCTCGATGTACGACCCGCTAGTTGTCGATACCTTCACACGGGTTTACCGGCTGATTGGACCGGAGCGCAGCAACTCTGGTGTTCCTGAACGCGCCCTCGACAAAATTGCCATCGCGCGGCGCACGAGCGCTCCTCAATCGGCCGAGCCGTCGTTTGATGAAATCGCGGCAAGTGCGGACGAAATGTTGACGTTGTTTGATTTGTCGCGCTCACTCGCTGGACAGGTGAGCATCGCGCACATAGGAGACGTGATCGCAAATCACCTTAGACGGTTGATTCCTGGAACGCTTTACGTCTTTTTTCTTGTGGATACCCGTGTCAATGAACTCGAAGCAAGGCACGCAGTTGGTTCCAACTCCGATGCCATCGTCGGATTGAGAATTCCAGTGGGTCAGCGCTTGAGCGGATGGGTTGCCGCACACGGCCAAACCATCTCGAACTCCGATCCGGTTCTAGATCTTGGCGAGGCTGTTCAGATGGAAACGGGAGAACTTAAAAGCTGTTTGAGTGTCGCACTGCGGACACATGAAGACTCGACCGTGGGAACACTTACGATTTACTCAAATCGCGAGGAAGCATTCACCGACGACCACTGCAGGATCATCGAGGCGGTCGCACACCAAATCGCGCAGACACTCAGGAGTGCAGCCGATTTTGAGGCGAGTGCACGCAGGGAGGTTCTGGCTGCCTTGCCTGACGCAAGTCAACTTGAAGGCTTGCTCCCTTCACGTCGTGGCGCGGAAACGCCGTTCACGTTGATGTTCGTAGATATCCTGCAGCCGAAAGAGATCAGTTCAGTGGTCGGCGACAGCATGTCAGATGAAGTGCTTCAGCACGTCGTCCGTGAAATCCGAGCGGAACTGCGGGCCGGTGACACGCTCTGTCGCCAAACGAACGGCGATCTTCTGGCCGTGCTAAACGGCGCCGACAAACACACCGCCTCGCTGATTTCGCAAAAGATCCGAACGGCGGTCGCTGAGCACCCCGCTAGACTGTCTGACGGTCGCGTGCTCCCAGTATCCGTCGTCATCGGCTTGGCGTCCGCACCTTATGATGGGCGGACTTGGATCGAACTAGTGGCAGCAGCCCACGAGCGGGCACACGTCTCGGGAGACTCAACGATCCACTGATCTCCGAGTGAACTTGCAGGCTAGCTGCGGATTTGTTGCACACAAAACGCTGATCTTCATTGCCGAAATGCGTCGAAGTGTCAATGTTCTGCGACAATTCAACGCGAGGTAACGGGTGGATCCGCTCGAAAACGTCGCGCGACAGATGCGGACGGGGAAGTACGCCGATGCGTTGGAACTTGTACGACAAGTGCCAGACCGGAGACCTTTCCGCCATCGGGTCGCTGTCTTAAAGAGTTGGATTTGTGAGCGGCTCGGGCGTCTTTCTGAAGCACGTTCAACGGCGGAAATGGTCGTTTCAGGAAAAGATGCCACGCGAAGGGATGTCGCCGGTGCTGAGTGCGTTCTCGGTCGCATCGCCTTTGAACGCGGGCAGATCGATAATGCGCTTGACCATTTTCAACGCTCTGAGGCAGCGGCCGAGCAATCACGGGAATTGAGCTGGCTGTTTTGGACCCGCGTCGGCGTTATGCGAATTGTTTCGCAGCGCTCGGGTCGCGAAGCTATCCCACCCATTCTCTCGCAACTGCGGTCGATAACCACAGCCGTTGCCGACCTACAGTTGACGGCTGCTCTCCATGTCAACTTTGGGCTCGTTGAAGGAATGGCGGGTCTTTTTGCGAGTGCAGAACGCCATTCTCTTCTCGCTCTGAGTCTGCTGAAGAGTGAGCCAAACGCGTGGCTCGAGGCTGTGTGTTTAAATACGCTTTTGGCGAGCGCATTCGGCCGCGGCGACGTCGCGCGCGGTCTACGCTGGCAGGCCGAGGCGCTGTCCGCGTGTCGACAGTCTAGCGTTGCCGACATCATTCGTGCTGTTCTCGGCAATATCGGCAACTTACTGTACCTTCGAGGAGACTTCGACAGCGCGGCCGAGCACATGCACCGAGCGGCGGAAACCTTGCGACCGGACAATGACAACGGATTTGGGATCATCGACACGCTCGCGCGCATTCGGATCGCGCAGGACCGACTTGATGACGCAGAGATCCTTCTCAGCAGCATCGCGCAATCAATCCGGAAACCGGAGGATCGTACGCTCTATGGTTATCGTCATGCGATCCTCACTCGAATCGAGCTCCTCGCCCGAAAATACAGATTGAACGACGCCCTCCCCTGCGCCGACGACGCCATCGCCCTGGCCACCCACTGCGGCGATCAGCTGCTCCTAACCCTCGCCACCCTCGCCCGCGCCGACATCCTCTCCGCCCTCGGCGATACCCGCGGCGCCGCGCTCGGCCTCGCCACCATCGCCACCACGATCGTGAGCGCGCCGCCCAGCGTCCGCGGCGAATATCATCGCGTCCTCGCGTGCGCCTCCCTGCGCGAGGGCCGCCCGGCCGAAGCCGACCAGCACGCCCGCCGCGCCATCCAGACCTTCGCCGCCACCGGCAATCAGCTCGGCGTCGACACCGTCACCAAATCGATGGCGCGCCTGCGCGCCGAGTGCGCCGCGCGCGCGGCCGATCCCGACCACGCGCCGTCGCAATCGGCCGCGACGCTGCACGCCGTCGCCGAACTCTTCGCGCACGCCACCGACGCGCGCATCCAAGCCGCCGAACTCTCGGCCGTCCTCACGACGGCCGACGCCGTGGCCCACGTCGCCGTCACCGATCTCGGCAATCCGCAAACCTGGTTCGCGACGGAATTGTCGGATCAACCCGCGGTGTCGACGCTCCGCCTCGACGACCGGATCCAGCTGACCGTCGAAGGCCGCGCCGACATCGCCTCCGCGGCGAGCCTCAACGCCGCGACCGCGCTGCTCGCCGGCGTCCAGGACGCGCGCGCCGCGCGGCTCACGGCAGAACAGCAGGCGGCGGTCTGGCCGGCCGAGCACGGCGCCGACGCCGATCTCGACGCGATCCTCGTCGGCCACATGGAAGAAACCGCAGCGATGGTCAAACGCGTCGCACGGACCAACGTCCTCGTCCTGCTGCTCGGCGACAGCGGCACGGGAAAGGAAATCGTCGCGCGCGCCGTCCACGTGTTCTCGGGCCGCGCCGCCAAGCCGTTCATCCCGGTCAACTGCGCCGCGCTGCCGGGCCATCTGCTCGAGAGCACGCTCTTCGGCTACAAGCGCGGCGCCTTCACCGGCGCCGACCGCGACAACCCGGGCCTGATCCGCGCCGCCGCCGGCGGCACGCTCTTCCTCGACGAAATCGGCGAGCTCGGCCTCGAACTGCAGCCGAAACTGCTCCGCTTCCTCGAGTCGTCCGAGATCGCGCCGCTCGGCGAGCTGACGACCATCAAAGTGGACGTCCGCATCGTGTGCGCGACCAATCGCAACCTCGCCAGCCTCGTCGAACAGGGGCTGTTCCGCGAAGACCTGTTCTACCGCATCAACGTCGTCCGCCTGATGCTCAAGCCGCTGCGCGAGCGCCGCGACGAAATCCCGCACCTGGTCACGCACTTCGTCGCCGCGGCCGCGAAGGAATTCGGCAAAGGCTACATCCGCGTCGCCGAAGAAACGATGGAGCGGCTGCTGCTTTACCGGTGGCCGGGCAACATCCGGCAGCTGCAGAACGAAATCCGCCGCATGGTCGCGCTCGTCGAGCCGAGCGGCACGCTCGAGGCCGACATGATTTCGGACGAGATCCTCGACGCCCTGCCGCTGATTCGCCCGACGCCGCGGCGGCGATCCGAAATCGCCGTCAGCGTGTCGCTCGAAGACAAGCTCCCGTCCGCCGTCGCCCGCATCGAAACCGAAATGATCAAGGCCGCCCTTCGCGAGCATCACGGGCGCGTCGATCTCGTGGCTAAGGCGCTCGGAATCTCCCGCAAGGGGCTGTACCTGAAGCGCCAGCGGCTCGGCGTCTGACCCGCCGTCGCCGCAGCGCCTGCTCCACCGACTCGACGGTCACGCGCTGCGTCACCGTTCGCGTCGACACCGTCCGCAGACGCCCCTCGCGAATCCAGTAATACACCGTGCGGCGCGACACGCCGAGGCGCGCCGCCGCCTGATCGATCAGCAGCGATTGAGCCATGCCGCGCGACGAGCAGGAGGGATTCCAGCCGCCGCGGGCGGAAATTGCGTGCAAACCGCGCATTGCTGTCGCAACGACCCGGGTAGCGCCTACTCGCGCGGGTAGATTCTTCCCGCGGTTCCGCGCGTGTCGCAGTTCCGCTACAATCCGCGCCTCACGGGGGAGCACGCATGAACGGCTTGATGATGGACTACCCGCTCACGCTGTCGACGATCTTCCGCCGCGCGGAAACGCTCTTCGGCGGGCAGGCGATCGTGTCGCGCCGGCCCGACGGGTCGTTCCACGACTATCGGTTCGCCGAGTGGGCGCAGCGGACGCGGCGTCTCGCGAGCGCGCTTGCCGGTCTCGGCCTGCGGCCGGGCGATCGTATCGCGACGCTGGCGTGGAACCACGGCGCGCACCTCGAAGCGTACTTCGCGATTCCGCTGATGCGCGGCGTCCTCCACACGCTGAACCTGCGGCTGCACCCCGACGAGCTCGCCTACATCGTCGACCACGCGGAGGATCGCGCCGTGATCGTCGATGCGTCGCTGCTGCCGCTGTGGGAGCGCGTGCGGGCGCTGCTGCGGACGCCGGTCCGGGAGATCGTCATCGGCGCGTCGGCGCCGCCGCCTGGCGCCCTCGACTACGAGCAGCTGCTGGCGTCGGCGACGGCGCTTGCGGACGGACCGGATCCGGACGAGACCAGCGCCGTGGCGATGTGCTACACGACCGGCACCACCGGCGCGCCGAAGGGGGTCGTCTACTCGCACCGCGCGCTCGTGCTGCACACGCTCGGCCTCGCGCTCACCGGCGTGATGGGCATCTGCGAACAGGACACGGTGTGCCCCGTCGTCCCGATGTTCCACGCCAACGCGTGGGGGATGCCGTTCGCCGCCATGATGGTCGGCGCGAAGCTCGTGATGCCGGGGCCGCATCTCGACGCGAAGAGCATCGTCGATCTCTTTGCGCGCGAGCGCGTCACGGTCACCGGCGGCGTGCCGACGATCTGGATTGGCGTGCTGCAGCTGCTCGACGACCATCCCGCCGCGTACGACCTGTCGGCGATGCGGGCGATGTTCGTCGGCGGATCCGCGGTGCCGCAGTCGCTCATCGAATCGTTCGAGCGGCGACACGGCATGCGCATCGTGCAGGCGTGGGGGATGACCGAGATGGCGCCGCTCGGCAGCATCGGCCATCTGCCGCCGTCGCTCGGCGCCGAGCCGGCCGAGGCGCAGTTCAAGTACCGCGCGAAGCAGGGGCGGCCGGCGCCGTTCGTCGAGATCCGGGCGCGCGACGAACACGGGCTCGTCGCGTGGGACGGCCAGTCGATGGGCGAGCTCGAGGTGCGCGGCCCGTGGATCGCGAGCGCGTACTATCGGCGCGACGACTGCGGCGATCGGTTCACGAAGGACGGCTGGTTCAGGACGGGCGACATCGTGACGATCGACGCGAGCGGCACGATCCAGGTGCAGGATCGATCGAAGGACGTCATCAAGTCGGGGGGCGAGTGGATCAGTTCGGTCGCGCTCGAGTGCGCGCTGATGGGTCATCCCGCGGTCGCGGAGGCGGCGGTGATCCCGGTCGATCACCCCAAGTGGGCGGAACGGCCGCTGGCAGCCGTGGTCCTGAAGGCGGGCGCGCACGCAACCGCGGACGATCTGCGTGCGTTTCTGGCGCCGCAGTTTCCCAAATTCTGGCTGCCGGATGCGTTCGAGTTCATCGACGCGATTCCGCGGACGTCGGCGGGCAAGTTCAAGAAGAGCGAGCTGCGACAGCGGTTCAAGGGGTATCAACTCGGTGTCTGACACCCGCAGGGTCGGTGTCTGACACCAGCCGGGTCGGTGTCTGACACCCGCACGGTCGGTGTCTGACACCTGGCTCCTGCCCCCACAGATGTGCTATGATTTTGAGTAGTCAAAATCATAGCTGTGGCCATCGAAAATCCCCCAAACCCCTCCCGCGGCTGGCGATTGCCCGCCAGCGACGTCAGCCTCCCCGAAATCCACGGCTCGGTCGCCATCCCTCACGGCGCCGGCTTCTGGCGCAAGCTGTTCGCCTTCGCCGGCCCCGGCTATCTCGTCGCCGTCGGCTACATGGACCCCGGCAACTGGGCCACCGACCTCGCCGGCGGCGCCCGCTACGGCTACACGCTCCTCAGCGTGATCATGCTCTCCAACCTGATGGCGATCCTGCTGCAGGCGCTCGCCGCCCGCCTCGGCATCGCCAGCGGCCGCGACCTCGCGCAGGCCTGCCGCGACAGCTACTCGCGGACGACGACGATCGTGCTGTGGCTGTTGTGCGAAATCGCGATCGCCGCGTGCGACCTCGCGGAAGTGGTCGGCGCCGCCATCGCGCTCAACCTGCTCTTCCACCTGCCGCTCGTGTGGGGCGTCCTGCTCACCGCCGCCGACGTGCTCGTCGTCCTCTTTCTCCAGCACCGCGGCTTCCGCTACGTCGAAGCGCTGGTCGTCGGCCTCATCCTCGCCATCGCCGGCTCGTTCGCGATCGAGTTGTGGTTCGCGCGCCCGGACCTGACGACCATGACGTTCGGCTTCGTGCCGCGCGCGCAGATCCTCAGCGATCCGCAGATGCTCTACATCGCCATCAGCATCCTCGGCGCGACCGTGATGCCGCACAACCTGTACCTGCACTCGTCGATCGTCCAGACGCGGAAGTACGTCGACACGCACGAGAGCAAGCAGGAGGCGATCCGCTTCGCGTCGATCGATTCGGCCGTCGCGCTGATGTCGGCGCTCTTCATCAACGCGGCCATCCTGGTCATGGCCGCCGCCGTCTTCCACGGCACGGCGCACGAGGACGTCGCCGACATCGGCGACGCCTATCAGCTCCTGTCGCCGCTCCTCGGCACCGGCGCCGCGAGCGCGCTGTTCGCAATCGCCCTCCTCTGCTCGGGGCAGAACGCCACCCTCACCGGCACGCTCGCCGGCCAGATCGTGATGGAAGGCTTCATCAGCCTGCGCATCCGCCCGTGGCTCCGACGGCTGATCACGCGCCTCGTCGCGATCGTGCCCGCGATCATCGTCATCTACCTGTACGGCGAGCGGGGCACCGGATCGTTGATCATCCTCAGCCAGGTCGTCCTCAGCCTGCAGCTGCCCTTCGCCGTGTTCCCGCTCGTGATGTTCACGAGCGATCCGCATAAGATGGGGGCGTTCGTCGCGCCGCGCTGGATGCAGGCGCTCGCGTGGATCGTGGCGGTCGTCATTCTGGTGCTCAATCTCTGGCTGCTCTACCAGATGCTCGTCGGTGGGGCGGCCGCGTAAAGCGGAGCGGACATGGCGATCGATGTGGCGGTGATGGCATCGTTGTTCGCGGTCGGGACGATCGTGTTCGGCCACTTCGAGGCGGGTGTGCCGAAATGGCGCCGCGTGCTGAAGCTCGCGATCGCGCTCGGCGCCACCGCGCTCGTGGACGCGGTCGGCGGTCGCGTCTGGGCCTGGGCCTTCATCGCCGGCGCGCTGACCTTCGGCCTCACCGTCCATTTCGTCGTGCTGCGGCGCCACGGGATCGATCCCTGGACGGCCGAGCCCCGCGACAGATACTACGCGCTGCGCGGCTGGGCCCGGTGATGTACCGCCGCATCCTCGTCGCGATCGAGAACTCGCCGGCCGACCGCACCATCCTGACGCACGTGTCGGACCTGGCGAAGCTGACCGGCGCCACGCTGCTGCTCGTCCACGTCGCCGACGGCTGGGCGGCGCGCCACTTCGACGAGCTGAAGCTGCGCGAGTCGGAGGAAATGAAGGCGGACCGCGCCTACCTCGACCAACTGCGGAGCGGCCTGCGCGCGCAGGGACTGCACGTCGACGTGGAGCTCGCGATGGGCGATCCCGCGACCGAACTGGTCCGCA
Source organism: Vicinamibacterales bacterium (assembly GCA_035650895.1). Lineage (GTDB taxonomy): Bacteria > Acidobacteriota > Vicinamibacteria > Vicinamibacterales > CAVVIG01 > Gp6-AA45. The sequence goes on along the minus strand of DASRGT010000001.1, from coordinate 17,500 downwards.
GCGCCGAAACGCACCGCGCCGATCTGATCGCGATGGCCACCCACGGCCACCGGTTCCTGTCCGACGTCGTCCGCGGGGCGACGGCCGACCGTGTGCGCCATCTGGTGAAGGTGCCGGTGCTCCTGCTGCGCGCGCAATAGGGCACGCCCACCCGCGCCCCGCCTCTGTGCTATAAAGCGCTTCGTGGCCGACTCGATCCAGGCGCACGCGGCCGACAACCTCCGCTACATCCGCGACGCGATGTCGCGCGCCAGCGAGTTCACCGCGGTGCCGGGCTGGGGCGGCGTCGCGATGGGCGCGTCGGCCGTGGCCGCGGCGGCGATCAGCGGCCCGCCCGACGGCACCGTCCGCTGGGTCGCGGTCTGGCTCGCCGACGCGGCGGTCGCCGCGACGATCGGCTTCGTCACGACCGTGCGCAAGGCGAATCGCGTCGGCACGCCGCTGTTCTCGACGGCCGCCGCGCACCGCTTCGCGCTGGCGTATCTGCCGCCGCTCGTCGCCGGCATGATCCTCACGCCGGTGTTCGTCACGCTGGACCTCATGGCGCGCCTGCCCGGATGCTGGCTGCTGCTGTACGGCACGGCGCTCGCGTCGGGCGGCGCGAACGCGGTGCGCATCGTGCCGCTGACAGGCGTCGCGTTCATGGCGCTGTCGCTCGTCGCCTTCGCGGCGCCGGCGGCGTGGGGGCACTGGATGCTCGCCGCCGGCTTCGGCGGCCTCCACATCGGTTTCGGACTCGTGATCGCGAGGAAGCATGGCGGGTAGACCCGTACGGAAGCCTGAAGGCCGAACGCAGAAGTCCGACGTCAAAGGGCTGAAGTCCGACGTCGCCGCCAGGAAGTCGCCGCTCGAGCTGGATCGGCTGATCCACGAGCGTCTGCGCCTCGGCATCGTCAGCGCGCTGGCGGTGAACGAACGCCTCACGTTCACCGACCTGAAGCACCTCCTGCAGACGACCGACGGCAACCTGAGCGTCCACGCGCGCAAGCTCGAGGAAGCCGACTACGTGGCGTGCGAAAAAGGGTTCGACGGCCGGACGCCTCGCACCGAGTATCGCCTCACCCCTGCGGGCCGGCGTGCGCTCGAGAAATATCTCGCCCACATGGAAGCGATCATCAAGGCCGCCAAGCAATAAACATCGGTGCCGGCGCCTCGGCGCCGCCCTCCCGGTTCGGCGCCCCAACCGCGACGCCCGCTCGCGTGTCTACATGTTGTGTGGACGATGCCGACCTGGTAGCCCGGGCGCGGAGCGGCGATTCCGCCGCGTTCGGCACGCTGGTCGATCGGCATCGCGGCGCCGTGTATCGCGCCGCGCTCGCCGTGCTCCGGTCGCACGCCGACGCGGAAGACGCAGCGCAGGACGCGTTCGTCGCCGCGTATCGCCACCTCGATCGGTTTCGCGGAGAGAGCGCGTTTCGCACCTGGCTGCTGACGATTGCATGGCGCGAGGCGATCAACCGTCGCCGCGGCCTGACGGCCATCTGGAAGCGGTTCGTCGAGCGCGCCGATGGGAACGCAGACGAACAGATGGCCGCAGCGCCCTCCGCCGATCGCACACCCGAGCAGCTCGCCGGAGACCGCGAGCTGCATCGGCACGTCCGCCGCGCCATCGAGGCGTTGACGCCGACGCTGCGCGGCACGCTGCTGCTCGCGCAGTCGGGCGACTACACCTACGAGGAGATCGGCGCGATCGTCGGCGCACCGGTCGGCACGGTCAAGTGGCGCGTCGCCGAGGCGCGAAGGATCGTCAAACGGCAGCTGCGCGAACGCGGGTACGCCGATGTGGGATGACGCCGAACTCGATCGCGCGATAGACGACGTGGCCCGCGGCATGACCGGCGGGCAGCCGGGCGGCGACCTGCGCGCGCGCGTGATGGCGCGCATCGGCGCGCGCCCGGAGCGCGCCCGGTCGATCCGGCGCGCCGCGCTGGCCGCCGCGGCCATCGTCCTGATCGCCGTGATCGTCGATCGCGCGATCCGGCGGACGTCCTCACCGGCCCCGCCGCGGACCGCGACGTTCGGCGATCGCGCGATTCGGCCGACGTTCTCGCCGCCCCCGCCGCAGAACGCGACGCCGACGGCGGCGGTTCGGACGCCGCAACGGGTCGGACCGGACGCATCGAGCGCGGCCGCGCCTTCGCCTGCGGACATCGGGCGATCGACGGCGCGCGACCGCACGGCGACGAACGCGACGAACACGCGTGCGCCGCAAGGCGTCGCGATTCCGCCGTCGCGGATCGACGCGCTCGCACCGCCGCCGCTCGCCGTCGCACCGCTTTCCGTCGATCCGCTCGCGGTCGATCCGCTCGACGCCGCGGCGCTCGACGTGCCACCGCTCGACCCCATTGCGCCGATCGCGATCGATCCGCGCAGCGAAGGAGACCGCAGATGAGGATTCGTACGCTCGCCATCGCGCTGACGCTGACCACCGCCCTGGCCGCCGACGCGGCGCCGCAGCCCCCCGCCACCGCGCCGCGCGCGCCCGCCGCGCCCCGGACGCAAACCACGCCGCGCGCGCCGGCGCCGCCGGCGCCGCCCCCCGCGCCGGCGGCTCCCGGCGAACCTGCGCCGCCGCCACCGCCGCCTGCGCCGCCGCGGCGCGTCGGACAGCCGGTCAACATCCGCGTCGATGTGACGATTACGGATCAAACGTCGGGCGGCGCCGCCTCGATCAAGAAGACGGTGTCGGTCGTGACCGCCGACGGATTGAACGGGCGCATCCGCTCGAGCGCGAGCTACGCGAGCCTTCCGCCCACGCCGCTCAACGTCGACGCGGAGCCCGAGATCCTCGGCGACGGCAAGATCCGCGTCCGCGTGAACCTGCAGTACGCGCTGCCCGGCAACGTCGGCACGACACACCAGCCGGACGTGCCCGGCGCCGGCGCGCTGCGCCTGACCGACATCCAGGAGAACCTGTCGCTCGTCCTCGAGAACGGGAAGCCGCTCGTCGCGGCGCAGTCGGCCGATCCGGTCGGCGACCGTCAGGTGACGATCGAGGTGAAGGCGACCGTTCTACGTTAGGCGCCGGCCCTTGAGCCGTTCGAGAATCCGGAGCGGCGACCGCTCCGGACGCTCCATCGCGTCCACCGGCAGCAGGAATGTCTGCTCCAGCTGATACTGTCCCGACATCGCGGCGTGGCTCACTTCGTCCGTGAAGCAGAGCCACGTCGTCCCGGCCGCGAACGACACCTGGACCTGCGGCGACGTGGACTGGAACTCCCGGTCCTGCTTCATGCGATCGTGCAGCTGCAGCATCAGCGCGTCGTACGGCGTCCGCGGCGACTTCGTGATCCGCAGCCACGCCAGGAGGTGACCGCTCCCCGGCAGCGGCATGCGGAGGCGGGGCGCGAAGCGGGCGGCGACGGCGTCGAAACCGTCGCCCACGCGCCACACGCGCGGTCGCCCGTCCGGATTGACGTTCGAGAAGACGCGCAGAATGCGGCGGCCCGCCGACGGCGTCGCCGGAAAGCTGTCGACGTGAAGGCGCGTGTCGTCCTTGCGCCACGACGTCTCGCGGCCGGCGATCTCGGCCGGCCGGAAGCTGGCGCGCGCGCGGACCACCCGGCCGGCGTACCGCGGGAAGAGCCGGTCGAGGAGACCGGCGGCTGTCTCGCTGAACCGCCGCATCATCCCCAGCAGCTGCCCGGATCCGGTCGCGTCGAGGGCCGTCCCGGTCAGGCGCCCTGAGGCCGGGTCGAAGCTCGCGTTCTTGGCCGCCCCGAGAATCGCCGGGCTGAACAGCCCCCGTTCGTCCGGTTCGATCGGCACCCGGAAATGTGGCAGAACGATGACATCGCCCCGCTCGAGGCGAGCCGTCGAATCGGCCGGCATTTCAGAGGTTAAAATCTCGCAAAGAGACATTAAATGACGAATTCTGAGTAAATAAGGGGGCGTCCGAACCCGTATCTTTTGTACTACTGCGGGCCATCCGCTCGTTGGACTCCTTGGAGCCTACATCAGTGTTGAGACGTGCTCTTCTGTTCTGTTCGGTGTGCCTCCTCGCGGCCCTGACGGCCGCCTGTGGCAGCGACACCTCGGCCGCCGGGGCGAACGCGGGCGGTGGCGGTCGCGGACGCGGCGGTCGCGGTCGCGGCGACGGCGGCGCGGCGCCGGTCGTCACCGCGAAGGTCTCCGAAAAAGACGTGCCGGTGGACATTGCCGCGATCGGCAACGTCGAGGCCTACACGTCGATCTCGGTGCGCGCGCAGATCACCGGACAGCTGCAGGAAGCGTTCATCCACGAAGGCGACTACGTCAAGAAGGGCCAGACGCTCTTCGAGATCGATCGGCGGCCGTTCGAAGCCGCGCTGCAGCAGGCGCAGGCGAACCAGGCGACGCGCAAGGCGCTGCTCGAGCAGTCGAAGGCGCAGCTGACGCGCGACGCCGCCAGCGCCGAGTACCAGCAGATCACGGCCGAGCGCCAGGCGGCGCTCCAGCAGCGCGGGATTCTGTCGAAGGACGCGGCCGATCAGGCGCGCGCGAACGCCGACGCCACCAAGGCGCTCGTCGAAGCCGACAAGGCGGCGGTCGTCAGCAACCAGGCCCAGCTCGACGCGGCCATCGCCGCCGTCGACACGGCGCGCGTGCAGCTCGACTACTGCACCATCAAGTCGCCGATCGACGGCCGCACCGGCAATCTCAGCGTCAAGGTCGGCAACCTCGTCACCGCGAACAACACCGAGCTGATGACGATCGCGCAGGTGCAGCCGGTGTACGTGACGTTCACGGTGCCGGCGGTGCACCTGCCGACGGTCAAGCAGCACATGTCCGACAACCAGCTGCAGGTGACCGCGACGCCGCAGGACGTCGCCGCCCAGCCGGCCGTCGGCCACCTCACGTTCGTCGACAACGCCGTCGACATGACGACCGACACGATCAAGCTGAAGGCGACGTTCGACAATCCCGACCGCCGGCTGTGGCCCGGCCAGTTCGCGCGCGTGTCGCTGCGCCTGACGACGCTGCCGCACGCGATCGTCGTGCCGTCGCAGGCGGTGCAGACCGGCCAGGACGGCCAGTACGTCTTCGTCGTCAAGCAGGACTCGACGGTGGAACAGCGCGCGGTCACCGCGACGCAGCACGTCGACCAGGACACGGTGATCGAGAAGGGGCTCAAGCCGGGCGAAGTGGTCGTCACCGAAGGCCAGCTGCGCCTCGAACCCGGCTCGCGCGTGACGACCGACCTCAACGCCCCGATGGGCGGACGCGGCGGGCGCGGCGGCGGACGTCGAGGCGGCGGGAGCGGCAACGGCGGCGGTGGCCAAAACCAGGGCGGCCAGGGCCAGGCGGGCGGCCGGAGCTAGTTTCGAGAACGCGAGAACCTGAGAACCTAAGAACCTGAGAACCTGAGAACCTTCAGAACTCGAGAACCTTCAGAACCTTCAGAACCCGAGAACCCGAGAACCCGAGAACCCGAGAACCGCGAGCACCCGAGAACCGATGAACGTCTCCGAAATCTTCATCCGCCGCCCGATCGCGACGAGCCTGCTGATGCTGGCGATCGCGATGTTCGGCGTCCTGGCGTACAAGGCGCTGCCCGTCAGCGACCTGCCGCAGGTGGACTACCCCACGCTGAACGTCAGCGCCGGGCTGCCCGGCGGCGATCCGGGCACGATGGCGTCGTCGGTGGCGAGCCCGCTCGAGCGTCAGTTCACGACGATCGCGGGCCTCGATTCGATGGTGTCGCGCAGCGGATCGGGCAGCTCGAACGTCACGCTGCAGTTCTCGCTCGACCGCGACATCGACAGCGCGACCGTCGACGTCCAGACGGCGATCGCCGCGGTGATGCCGCTGCTGCCGGCGGGCATGCCCTCGCCCCCCTCGTTCCGCAAGAACAACCCGAACGACCAGCCGATCATCACGATCAACCTGACGTCGAACACGCTGCCGCTGTCGGTCCTCGACGACTACGCCGAGACGATGATCGCGCCGCGCATTTCGATGGTGAACGGCGTCTCGCAGGTCAACGTGCAGGGCGCGGCGAAGTACGCGGTGCGCGTCCAGATCGATCCCGAGAAGCTGCACGCGCAGAAGATCGGCATCAACGAAGTCGATCAGGCGCTGACGCAGTGGAACGTCAACCTGCCGACCGGGCAGCTCTTCGGGCCGCACTCCACGTTCAACATCAAGGCGGCCGGCCAGCTGATGAACGCCGACGCGTTCAAGCCGGTGATCGTCTCCTACCGCAACGGCGCGCCGGTCCGCCTCGAGCAGGTCGCGACGGTCCGCGACAGCGTCGAGAACGTCTACAACGGCAACTGGTTCTACACGAAGGGGGCCGACGGCAAGCCGCGCATCCAGCGCTCGATCATGCTGATGGTGATGCGTCAGCCGGGCAGCAACACGATCGAGGTGACCGACGCCGTCCGCCGGCTGCTGCCGTCGTTCGAGTCGCAGCTGCCCCCGTCGGCGCATCTCACGCCGCGGCAGGACCGCTCGCGCACGATTCGCGAGGCCTTCCAGGACATCCAGGTGACGATGCTCGTCACGCTGGTGCTCGTCGTCGGCGTCATCTTCCTGTTCCTGCACAACGGATCGGCGACGCTCATCCCGGCGCTCGCGCTGCCCTTCTCCATCCTCGGCACCTTCGCCGTGATGCAGATGCTGCACTTCAGCCTCAACAACCTCTCGATGATGGCGCTGATCCTCTCGATCGGCTTCGTCGTCGACGACGCGATCGTGATGCTGGAGAACATCGTCCGCCACATGGAGGACGGCGAGACGCCGCTCGACGCCTCGCTGAAGGGATCGCAGGAAATCAGCTTCACGATCCTGACGATGACGACGTCGCTCGCGGCGGTGTTCATCCCGATCCTGTTCATGAGCGGGATCCTCGGGCGGCTGTTCCGCGAGTTCGCCGTCACGATCACGACCGCCATCCTGATTTCGGGCATCGTGTCGGTGACGCTGACGCCGATGCTGTGCAGCCGGTTCCTGCGCGTCGTGCACAGCAAGCGCGGCTTCGCCGGGCTGATGGATCGGGCGTTCGACGCGCTGCTGGCGGGCTACGAGCGCAGCCTCCGCTTCGTGCTGCGCTTCCGTCTGGCGATGCTCGCGACGTTCTTCATCGTCCTCTACGCGACGATCCACATGTTCAACATCATCCCGACCGGGTTCATTCCCGATCAGGACAACGACTCGATGTTCGTCAACCTGCAGGCGGCGCAGGGGACGGCGTTCGACGACATGGCGCGGTGGACGCAGCAGGTGGCCGACATCGTCATCCGCAACCCGAACGTCGATTCGTTCATGGCGAGCGTCGGCGGCGGTCCGGGCGGCGGCGGGGGCGGCGGCGGCGTGAACAACGGCCGCATCATGGTGCAGCTCGTGCCGCGCCGCACGCGCACCACGACGGCGCAGCAGATCGCGCAGCAGATCCGGCCGCTGCTCCTGCGCTTCCCCGGCTATCGCGGCTTCGTCGGCCTGCCGCCGTCGCTGAACATCGGCGGCCGCATGGGCAACCAGAACTACTCGATCATGATGCAGTCGATGAACACCGACGACCTCTACACGTGGGGTCCGCGGCTGCAGGCGGCGATCGAGCAGGAGGTCACCGAGGTGCAGGACGTCTCCAACGACATGGAGATGAAGAGCCCGCGGATCAACCTCGTCATCAACCGCGACAAGGCGGCGGCCGTCGGGCTCAACGCGACGCAGGTGCAGAACGCGCTCTACGACGGGCTCGGGCCGAAGTGGTCGTCGACGATCTACGGCAACACGGCGCAGTACCGCGTGCTGCTCGAACTGGATCCGAAGTACCAGACGCACGCCGATTCGCTGAAGAACGTCGCGTTCAAGACGACGTCCGGCAACCTCGTGCCGCTCGAATCGGTCGTCGACTTCCGGGAGACGGTCGGACCGCAGTCGATCAACCATTCGGGCCAGCTGCCGTCGGTGTCGATTTCGTTCGGTCTGCGGCCCGGCGTCTCGCTCGGCGCGGCGACCGCGCACGTCAAGCAGGTCGCCGACCGCGTCCTGCCGCCGAACATCACGACGAGCTACGAGGGCCAGGCGAAGGTGTTCCAGCAGTCGATGCAGAACCTCGGGCTGCTGCTGTTCGTCGCGATCGGCGTCGTCTACATCGTGCTCGGCGCGCTCTACGAGAGCTACATCCACCCGATCACGATTCTTTCGGGCCTGCCGTCGGCGGGCCTCGGCGCGCTGATCACGCTGTACCTGTTCGGCAACGAGCTGAACATCTACTCGTTCGTCGGCCTCGTGATGCTGATCGGCATCGTGAAGAAGAACGCGATCATGCAGATCGACTTCGCGCTCGAAGCCGAGCGCAAGCACAACAAGGCGCCGGCCGACGCGATCTACGAAGGCTGCATCATCCGGTTCCGCCCGATCATGATGACGACGATGGCGGCGCTGCTCGGCGCGCTGCCGATCGCGGCGGGCTACGGCGCCGGCGGCGAGGCGCGGCGGCCGCTCGGCCTCGCGGTCGTCGGCGGGCTGATGGTGTCGCAGCTCATCACGCTCTACCTGACGCCGGTCGTCTACACCTACATGGCCACGCTGTTCAAGACGCGCAAGATTCCGCAGGTCGCCACTTCGCAGGCCTGAGGCCTGCCTTACGTTCATGAATATTTCCGAAGGATTCATCAAACGCCCGATCGCGACGTCGCTGCTGATGGCCGCGATCGCGCTGTTCGGACTCGTGGCGTACGGATCGCTGCCGGTCAGCGACCTCCCGAACGTCGACTTCCCCACGCTGCTGGTCACCGCGCAGCTCCCGGGCGCGAGCCCCGAGACGATGGGCTCGTCGGTGGCGACCCCGCTCGAAAACCAGTTCTCGATGATCGCCGGGCTCGAGTCGATGACGTCGGTCAACTCGCTCGGCTCGACGCAGATCACGCTCGAGTTCGACCTGAATCGCAGCCTCGACGGCGCCGCGGTCGACGTGCAGGCGGCCATCACGCAGGCGGCGCGCCTGCTGCCGCAGGGGATGCCGACGCCGCCCACGTTCACGAAGGTGAACCCGGCCGACCAGCCGATTCTGTATCTCGTCATCACGTCGACGACCGTTCCGCCGTGGACGCTCGACGAGTACGCCGAGACGCGCATCGCGCAGCGGATCTCGATGGTCAGCGGCGTGGCGCAGGTGCAGGTCCTCGGCAGCCAGAAGTACGCGGTCCACGCGCAGCTCGATCCGCACCAGCTCGCGTCGCGCCAGATCGGCATCAACGAAGTCGAGAACGCGCTGCGCAACTGGAACGTCAACACGCCGACGGGCAGCATCATCGGGCCGCACAAGGCGTTCACGCTGCAGGCGACCGGGCAGCTGATGAACGCCGACGAGTACAAGGACATGGTCGTCACCTACCGCAACGGCGCGCCGGTGCGGCTCGGCGACCTCGGCAACGTGATCGACGGCGTCGAGGATCAGCGCACCGCGTCCTGGTTCTACGCCAACGGCGACAGCCAGCGCGCCATCACCCTCGGCATCCAGCGCCAGCCCGGCACCAACACGATTGCCGTCGCCGACGCCGTGAAGGCGCTGCTGCCGCAGTTCAAGCTCGAGCTCCCGCAGAGCGTCCACATGGACGTCCTCTACGACCGGTCCGACACGATCCGCGAGTCGTACCGCGACGTCCAGTTCACGATGGCGCTGACGCTCGGCCTCGTCATCGCCGTCATCTTCGTCTTCCTGCGCAACATCTGGGCGACCGTCATCCCCAGCCTCGCGCTCCCCTTCTCCATCATCGGCACCTTCGCCGTGATGTACCTCCTGAACTACAGCCTCGACAACCTGTCGATGATGGCGCTGATCCTCTCGGTCGGCTTCGTCGTCGACGACGCGATCGTGATGCTGGAGAACATCTTCCGGCACGTCGAGATGGGCGAGGACCCGCTGACGGCGTCGCTCGTCGGATCCAAGGAGATCGGGTTCACGATCGTGTCGATGACGCTGTCGCTCGCGGCGGTGTTCATCCCGGTGCTGTTCATGGGCGGCGTGCTCGGGCGCCTGTTCCGCGAGTTCTCGGTGACGATCTGCGTCGCCATCCTGATCTCGGGTGTCGTGTCGGTGACGCTGACGCCCATGCTGTGCAGCCGCTTCCTGAAGAATCCGCACGGCAAGAAGGCCGGCGAGCACGCGGCGCCGTCGAAGGTGTCGCGGTTCGAGGCGATCACCGAGGGCGCCTTCCAGGCGATGCTGCGCGGCTACGACCGGACGCTGCAGGTCGTGCTGCGCCACCGTCCCGCGACGATGATTGCCTTCGCCGTCGTCCTCGCGCTGACGGCGCTGCTGTTCATCCTGGTGCCGAAAGGGTTCATCCCCGAGCAGGACACCGATCAGATCGCGGTGACGACCGAGGCCGCGCAGGGCACGGCGTACGACAAGCTGGTCGAGTACCAGGGACGCATCGCGAAGATCATCAGCGACAATCCGAACGTCGAGGGGCTGGTCTCCACGATCGGCGGCACGGCGTCGCAGACGCTCGGCGGGCCGAACCTGGGACAGATCGTCGTGCACCTGAAGCCGCGCGGCGACCGCAAGGAGCTGGCGAACGACATCATCGAGAAGCTGCGGCCGCAGCTCGCCGAAGTGGCCGGCATGCAGGTGTACCTGCAGAACCCGCCGACGGTCCGCATCGGCGGACAGGTGAGCAAGAGCCTGTATCAGTATTCGCTCGTGTCGCCGGACCGCCAGGCGCTGTACGCCGCGTCGCAGACGCTGGTGAAGGCCCTCGGATCGCAGGTGCAGGGGCTCGTCGATCTGACGAGCGATCTCGAGGTGACGAGCCCGCAGGTCGACGTGCAGATCGACCGCGACAAGGCGGCGGCCCTCGGCGTCACCGCGAACCAGATCGAGAACGCGTTCTACGATGCGTACGGTCCGCGCTGGGTGTCGACGATCTACGCGCCCGTCAACGAGTACAAAGTCCTCCTCGAGCTCGCGCCGCAGTTCCAGGCCGACCCGGCCGCGCTGTCGATGCTCTACTTCAAGGCGACGCCGAACCTCGGTTCGTCGCAGACGGCGGCGACCGCGCTGGGCGGTGGGCCGGCGGCGGGCACGACGACCACCGGTGTGGGCGGCGGCGCCGGCGGCGCGAACCTGGGCGGTCTCGCCCCCAGCGCGTCGGCCGCGGCCGGCACCGTCGTCCCGCTCGATACGCTCGCCAAGACGACGCAGGTCATCGGTCCGCAGACCGTGAACCACAAGGGGCAGCTGCCGGCGGTCACGGTGTCGTTCGGCCTCGCGCCGGGCGCGTCGCTCGGCAGCGTGCTGACGAAGGTGCGCGAAGTGGCGGACGCGACGCTGCCCGACGGCGTCAGCGGCCAGTTCGAAGGCGCCGCGAAGGCGTTCCAGAGCTCGCTCGGCAACCTCGCCGTGCTGCTCGTCATCGCCATCATGGTCGTCTACATCGTCCTCGGGATTCTGTACGAGAGCTACATCCACCCGCTGACGATTCTCTCCGGCCTGCCGTCGGCCGCGTTCGGCGCGCTGGTCACGTTGATCCTGTTCCGGATGGACCTGAACATCTACGCCTTCGTCGGCATGATCATGCTGATCGGCATCGTCGAGAAGAACGCGATCATGCAGATCGACTTCGCGCTCGAAGCGGAGCGGAGCGGCATGACGTCGGAGAAGGCGATCTACCAGGGCTGCCTGATTCGGTTCCGGCCGATCATGATGACGACCATGGCCGCGCTGCTCGGCGCGGTGCCGATTGCGGTCGGCTACGGCGCCGGCGGCGAGGCGCGGCAGCCGCTCGGCCTGGTGGTCGTCGGCGGCCTCGTGTTCTCGCAGCTGGTGACGCTGTACCTCACGCCGGTCGTCTACACCTACATGGCGCAGCTGCAGGGGTGGATGCAGGCGCGGCAGAAGAAAGCGGTTCCGGCCGTCGTCAACAGCTGATAGGCACGCGTCCTGCACATCTCGTCGGTGAGATGCGCGCGACCTGTGCCGTTGCGCTCGCGCTGACCCTCGCTCCCGTCGCGCAGTCCTCCGGGGCTGCCGCGGCCGCGAGGGCTGCCGCCGTCGAGACCGCGGGCGCGCTCGCCGGTCGCGTCCGCACCGCGCCGCCCGGCCGCGCCCGCAAACCGGTCCCCAAATCGCCGCGCCGCACGCCGCCGCGGCTCGCATGCGGCGACTACCTGGCGTTCCAGGTGCTGCTCGATCGCGCGGGGTTCTCGCCCGGCGAGATCGACGGCAAGCCGGGCGACAACTTCACCCACGCGATCGTCGCGCTGCAGCAGTCGCGACAGCTCCCGCTGACGACCCAGCCGGACTGCGACACGTGGCGCGCGCTCGGCGGCGATCAAATGCAGCCGGCGATCACGTCCTACCGCGTCACCGACCAGGACATGAAGGGGCCGTTCGTCAAGACGATTCCCGGCGATCTGATGGCGCAGGCGAAGCTGCCCTCGCTCGAATACCGCTCGCCGCTCGAGATGCTGGCCGAGCGGTTCCATGCGTCGCCGGCGCTGCTCGAACGGCTGAATCGAGGCGCGCGACTCGCGGCCGGACGCGAGATCCAGGTGCCCGCCGTGACGCCGTTCGACGCCAAGGCGAAGCCGGCGCTCGACCACGGCCGCGGCGATCGTCAGCGCGGCGCGGCCACGGCGACGGCCGCCGCCGACGAGGGAGCGCTGACCATCCAGGTCTCGCGCGAGGAATCGGCGCTGCGCGCCATCCGCGCCGACGGCTCGCTGGCGTTCTTCGCGCCGGTGACGACGGGGAGCGAACACGATCCGCTGCCGCCCGGCACGTGGAAGGTCACCGGCGTGCTGTGGCGTCCGGTGTTCCACTACAACCCGAAGCTGTTCTGGGACGCGAAGGCGGACGATGCGCGCGCGACGATCAAGGCGGGAGCGAACAACCCGGTCGGTGTCGTCTGGATCTCGCTCGACCTCGAACACTACGGCCTGCACGGCACCCCCGAACCGGGGCGCATCGGCCACGTCGAGTCGCACGGATGCGTGCGGCTGACCAATTGGGATGCCGCGCGCGTCGCATCGCTGGTGACGCGCGGCACGCCGGTGATTTTCAAATGAAGTGGCGGGTCGCCGTCGCGCTCGCCTGCAGCGTCGGCCTCCACGCACACACGCGGCTGCGCATCCCGATCGACGGCGTCGACCCCGAAACCGTCAAGCGCGGATTCTACGAGGCGCGCGAAGGCCATCCCCACGAGGCGGTCGACATCCTCGCACCGCGCAACACGCCGGTGCACGCGGTGGAAGACGGAACGATCGCCAGGCTGTTCTGGAGCAAGGGCGGCGGCGGCAACACGATCTACGAGTTCGATCCGAGCGTCACCTACGCGTACTACTACGCGCACCTCGAACGGTATGCGGAGGGGCTGAAGGAGGGGCAGCATGTCGCCGCGGGACAGGTCATCGGCTACGTGGGCACGTCAGGCAACGCCCCGAAGAACACGCCCCATCTGCATTTCGCCGTCTTCGAGCTGACGCCCGCCCGCCGCTGGTGGCAGGGCAAAGCCGTCGATCCCTACCCGTTCTTCAAGTAAGCAACGCTCGAGCGCCGGTTCCCGTCCAATGCCGCATGAGAACCGCGATTGCGCTGGTGACTCTCGTCTACATCCTCGCGATCGGCTCCGGCCTGCGCGCGCAGCGATTCGACGACGCCGTGCGGGAAGATTTCTTCGCCGGCATGTCCGGCGACATGGCGCGGTTCGATCGGGCGATGACGTTCTGCGAGCAGGCGCTCGCCGCCGATCCGAACAACGCGGCGGCGCTCGTGTGGCACGGAGCCGGATTGATGGTCCGCTCCGGCATCGCGTTCCGCGGCGGCCGCGCCGACGAAGGCCTGGCGCTTCGAGCGAAGGGGCTCCGCGAGATGGACGACGCCGCGGCGATGAAGCCGGACGACGTCCAGGTGCTGATTCCGCGCGCGGCGATCCTGCTGGCCAGCGCCCGGTTCGCGCCCGCCGCGCAGGCGCGGACGATGGCGGCGGCAGCGGCGGCCGACTACGAACGGGTGCTCGCGATCGAAGCGCCGGTGGTCGCGTCGCTCGCCGAGCACCCGCGCGGCGAGCTGCTCGGCGGCCTCGCGACCGCCTACCGGATCAGCGGCAACGCCGACCGCGCGAGCGCCTACCTGCGTCAAATCGCGCGCGAGCTGCCCGGAACGGTCTACGATCGCAAGGCGCAGGCATGGCTCGCGGACCTTTCAGCGGTGCGTCAGGACGATCACTTCTGTATGGGGTGTCACTCGCGCTGAATTTTCCGCTGCTCGATGTCCGGCCGTTCTGGCTGGCCACCCTGCTCGTCGTCGCCAACAATGCCGGACTGGTCGGGCTGCTGCGCCGCGCCGACGCCGGACACGAATTCGCCCCGACACGCGCCGGGCGCGCGGCGATTGCGGCCGCGGGGATCGCGCTGCTGCTGATCGCCGCGCACGCGTGGCTCGCGCAAATCCTGACCGTCCCGCTCGACGCCCAGCGCGCCGACATGCTGATCGTCATTCAGCTCGGCATCCGCCGCCTGCTGCAGGGGCACACGCCGTACGCGATGTACCAGGTGCCGTGGCCGGCGACGCTGCCGTACGGCCCGGTGATGTGGGCGCCGATGATCGCGCCGCACCTGCTGCACGCCGACATCCGGTTCGTCACCGTGCTCGCGGCGCTGTTCGTCACGGCGCTGTGCGCGCTGGCGGCCCCGAGGCGTCCCGAATGGCTCGTGGTCGCCGCCGCCATCGCGTTCGCCACGGACGTTCGCACGTTCATGGCCATCGGCCACACGCCGACGTACTGGCCGCTGCTGCCGATCTTCGCGTGGTGCCTGCGCCGGCGGCGCTGGGTCGCCGCCGCGGTGGTGTGCGGTCTCCTGATCGTCGGCCGCACCACGATGGTCGCCGTGGCGCCGGCCCTGCTGATCGCCGTTTGGCAGCGCGCGCGGCCCGACTTCGGACGCGCCGTCGCCGCACTCGGCGCATCGATCGCGCTGCCGCTGCTGCCGTTTGCGATCGCGAGCCCCTCGTCGCTCGCGTACGCGTTCTACGGCAGCTACCAGAGCGTCATCAAAGGGTTCGTGTGGACGTCCACCGACTGGGCGCAGCACACGATCGGCATCACCGGCTTGCTGCTCGCGCAGGGCTGGAGCCGCGCCGTCGAGCCGGTGCAGATCGCCGCGATGGCCGTGGTGATCGCGCTCACGTGGGCGCGGCTGCGCCGCGGGGACGATCCCGCCGTGTGGGCCGCATGCGGGCTGCTCGTGTTTTCGATGACGACGCTGTGGCCGGTCGTCTACGTGTACTTCGATGTGTTCCTGTTGTTCGCATCGGCCGCGCTGGTCCGCACGGAACGGATCCCGTGGGCGGCGTCAGCAGCCGCCGCGGTCGTCGCCTTCGCGCTGACGCTGCTCGTCGTGGTCGCGCCGCGCGCTTCGATCGATGTGGGCGGCGCGAACGCGCGGCCGCTGCTGTACGCCGGCTTCTCCGGCGACGAACGCGCCGTCGACCGCGATTTTTCGTGGATCGACGGCACGCGCGCGACGGTTCTCGTCCCTTCGCTGCGGCGACGCGATGCCGCGATCCGGATCACGTGCCAGCCGTACATCGCCTCGCGCGGCGGGCGCCAGCAGTTGACCGCGGCGCTCAACGGCGTCGTGCTCGGTGCCGTCGACATCGGCGAGGGATGGCAGGATGTCTCGTTCCGAGCGCCGGCGCGGGCGTGGCAGATCGGCGTGAACGAGCTCGAGCTCTTTCTCGGGTCGGCGATGTCTCCACGCGACGCGGGCGAAGGCGACGACCGCCGCCGGCTCTCGCTGGCGATCGACCGGCTGAGCGTCGCCGACGACTGAGCGGTCCCCCGGTTTCCTACACTTCCGCTTCGCTGACCCCGGCGACGAACTGCGCATGCGCGATCGCCGCGACGAGCGAAACGCCGCCGGCGATGTTGCCGAGCAGCGACGGCGCGAGGTAGCCGGTCACGTACGCCTGGAACGATCGGGCGCCGACCGCCACCGCGTACAGCGACTCCACCGATCCCGCGATGACGTGGCTGAACTGGCCGACACCGACGATGTAGGTGAGCATCACGATCACCCAGACGCGCGCGCTCTCGGCGAACGGCAGCAGCCACACCATCAGCGCGATCAGCCACCCCGCGTACACGCCTCTCAAGAGGGTCGTGGCGAACGGGTTCGACATCGCCTCGCTGCCGATCGCCAGCAGAGCGTCTCGCACGGAAGGCTCGAACGCCGGCGACCAGGCGGCGACGATCGCGAACAGTGCCGCGCCGACCAGGTTCGCCGCGAGCACGATCGCCCACAGACGCCCCACGTTCTGAACCATGACGCGGTCGCGCCGGCGCAGCAGCGGCAGAATCACCGTCAGCGTGTTCTCGGTGAACAGCTGCTGCCGGCCCAGCACGACGATGAGAAATCCGAGCGTGTACCCGAACTTCGCCACCAGCGGCCGCCACGGCGTGTCCGGTAGGGCGCTCCGGAGGAGCCCTTCGGCGGCGAACGAGAATCCCATCGAGAGCCCGGCCGCGAGGCCGGACCACGCCAGCGACGCGGATGTACGCTCGAGCTCGTCTTCGCCTTCTTTCCTGACGGCGTGATAGACGATCGTGCCGGTCGGAGACGAGCGCTCCTGAACTTCCGCAACTGGTGACGTCGCCACGCGGCTGCCATCTGCAAATGTCATGTCGGCGCGTCGGTTGCAATGCCCGTCGATATGCAGCTGCTCGGTATCCGCCTGCTGGGCGTCAACGCCGAGAACGCGACGAAGCTGCTGATCAGCCTGGCGGTGATCGGCGGCGCCTTCCTGCTGCGCTACGTCATCGTCTGGCTCGTCCGTCTCGCCACGGGCGAGGAGCCCAACGAGCGCGCCGTCTTCTGGACGCGGCAGGGCGCCGCGCTCGCCGCGACGATCGTGGCGGCGGTGGCGCTGGTGTCGGTGTGGTTCGAGAATCCGACGCGGCTCGGCACGGCGGCCGGGCTGATCGGCGCCGGGCTCGCGTTCGCGCTGCAGAAGGTGGTGACCGCGTTCGCGGGCTACCTCGTGATCCTGCGCGGCAAGACGTTCACCGTCGGCGATCGCATCACGATGGGCGGCGTGCGCGGCGACGTGATCGCGCTCGGCTTCCTGCAGACGCGGATCATGGAGATGGGCGAGCCGCCGGACGTCCAGGCCGACGACAAGGCGAGCTGGGTGCACGCGCGCCAGTACACCGGCCGGGTCGTCACGGTGACCAACGACAAGGTGTTCGACACGCCGATCTACAACTACACGCGCGAGTTCCCGTTCATCTGGGAAGAGCTCCGGATTCCGATCGCCTACGGCAGCAACCGGCAGCGCGCCGAGCAGATCCTCCTCGAGTGCGCCGGCGAGGTGACCGAGTCGATCGAGACGGTCGGCAGCGACGTGAAGCGGGCGATGGAGAAGAAGTACTTCATCGACCTCAGCGCGCTGAAGCCGCGGGTGTTCTGCGCGCTCACCGACAACTGGGTGGAGCTGAACCTGCGGTTCCTGTCGCGCCCGCACGGGGCGCGACACATCAAGGACGAGATCTCGCGGATGATCCTCGAC